>MTMO01000014.1 GCA_002011235.1 Archaeoglobus sp. JdFR-27
TTGTGCCTTACAATGTACCTTATCTTCCTCTCTGTTAATCTGCCGTAACCCATCAGTTGTTTGAGGGTATTTAAAGTCAAATTTTTTGGGACTATACAATTCATAAAGAGACCATTTTAATATTTTAACATTTTCAAATTCCCACCTCAAACCATTCATAATCAGTTTTCCACTTTGAATAGTTAAAATCAAGCTTGTGCAGAATGTAACTTCCAATAGCTGACCAAAGGAAGTTACTGGTATTGAGGAGGGTCAGGATCCAAGGAATTGCAATAACAATAAAGTGGATCATGGTGGCCTTTTCGTATTTTCCTTTCAGATTATCGGGCTTGTCAGGGTTGATAACAAGTTTTACAGCGAGGGAGGTCAGATATGTGCTTATCTGCATTATATCCCTCGGTGTTTTGCCTCTTCCTACGCCATACACCACGTCCTTGAACTCGTGAGGATAGCAGCGTGTAGAAGCTCCTGCTCTCATCGCTTGGTAGTCAACAGGTAATAAAGACAGATCTGATTCTCTCGTTTCATGTGCTGTGTCGGACCGGTAATTGAACACCCATAGTTTCTCTGTTGGATCCACCGAGTAATCCTGCAAATAATGTAATGCCCTACCAAGTGGTTCTGCAAAGGATGTGCCAGTGAGTTTATTCTTTCTCGCTTCCTTTAAGTATTTGAATGCCATATCAATTGCCATGTGATCATGATGCGGAACATGTCTTCGGTAAGCCCTCCTCCTACCATAACTCCAGTAGTAATCCGGATCTTTATCTGGTAGAATGCTCGCATCAGCAATTTCCTTAGCATTATCAAGTCCGTAGAATTTGCATACTTCCAAAGTAATCCTCCTGTGATCTCTCCACTTCATTTTCGATCTTCTGCTCTTGCTCAGCTTACATCTCTATACTCTCACCATCTTTCAACAACCTCACACCCTCAAAGTTCTCTGAAAACCATCCCGGATTCTCAGTGTGCACCGGAATGATAATGTCGGGGTCGATTTCCTCAATCATCCACATCAAATCATCTTTTGACGCATGTCCTGAGGCATGGTAGCCTTTGATGAACCTTGGTTTTGGCCTCTCACCCTCAAAAACCATCTCAAACCCGTAAATTTCGAACCCGAAAGTTTCAAGCCAGTTATATAGCCTGAGAAAATCGAATTCCTGTTCCTCCGTGAATGCTTCACTCGCTGAGTAAATGTAAACTCCACCATCAGGCTTGATGTCCAGCAGGTGTTTCATGTCGTAGTAGGAGAAGCATAGGATGTAATTTTCAGGATTCTGCTTTATCTCCACCGGATCCACATAACTGTTTTCTCTGTTCATAACAACCTCGGTTTCCCATTTCTCCCTCCTGTCCTTAAGCTCCCCGTATATTCCAACTCCCTTCATTCTGTCCACGCCATCCACAAGCTCTATGGCCTGGAGCATGTAGGCATCCTTTGCAGTAACTACAAGCTGCCTTGAAGTTTTAGCAGCTATCTCTCTGAATGTCTCAAGTCTCTCGAAGTTTCTCGGTGAGAAATCAGCAATAATCAGCCCTTTACTTTCTTCAACGGCTTTAAGGCAGTTCTCAAAGACTTCCTGTTCCGAAACGTTGATGTCCTCTTCTCTACCAGTCCTCGTCCCTTCAATGATCAGAACCTGAGCATCCCTTGCCCTCTTAACGAATTTTCTGGTTTCTTCACCTCTTTTGCCGTGCAACCTTATATCGCCGGTGTAGGCTATTGCTGTATCGCCGTAAAGGATGTAGGAAACAGCTCCATATATTGAGTGGTCTATCTCAAACGCTTTCACGTCAAAGGGAAGCTCTCTATCATCAATGCAGCATACTTCTCCAGCTTTTAGCTTCTTAGCCCTGTTTGACTCCTGACCGGGCTTGAAGCAGAGGAAATCTTTCACTCTGTCATTTAACTTATCAACGCAGACAACATTTCTCCCCACGTAGGGGTCTTTTGGGCTGTTGCTCGACTTCAAAACCCTGCCATCCTCAAGGGGTTTCCGGGGAGAGTGGTAGATTATCTCACCACCACCGCTCATCCTTCCAGAATCCCTCATCGCCTTGAGAACTGCCAAGGTTGTTGCTGACGCCACAATCGGAATATTCTCGTGCAGAAATCCCACATTGCCGCAGTGGTCCATGTGGGCGTGGCTGAGCAGAACGGCCTCAACATTCAGTTCCGGGTATCTGGAGATGTCAACGTCTGATGGAATCAGATCTGTCCGGTAGATGTTCAGTTCGGGTATCAGGTTGAGGTAAAGGGAGTCGTGAATTCCTCTCGTGCTTCTTTCGTTCAGAAATTCAGCGAAATACTTGCTGTACTTGGCAAAGTTCATGCCAAAGTCTAAAAAGACGCCTCCGTTTTCCTCAACGTATATCTTGTTCCCACCTATGGTTTCCGCCCCGTCATAGACCGTTATCTTCATCCAACCCCTCCAAAATTTGGCTTTACAAAGTCAGCACCTTTAACCAAAAACATACCGAGAGGTGTGAGCTCGATTCTGACATTTCTCCCCACCTTCACCTTTCTAACTGCCCCCATCCTTTCAAGCTTGGCGATGTGGTGGCTAACTCTGCTTCTCTCCTTGAAAAACTCCTCGCTGCTCCTATCCATTTTTGGGTTAAGCCTTGCTATCAGCTTATCCAGTGCATCAACTCCACCATTTATGGCATAGAGGATTTCAATCTGCTCCTTAGCCGGAAAATCGATAGGCAATGTGGGAATCTCTATGATCTCTTCTATTCCGATTTCTTCTTCTTTCTCGTTGTATTTTGGTATGGAAGTGAAGATTCTGGAGTTTGTTACACAAGCGGCGATATAGCCGGCAATGGCGAGAGTTCGCAGAGATCCGGAGGCATTGATCACAACCTCTTTGTTATCCTGTCTTTCCCTGTTTACCACCTCTATCAGCTGAATTGCTGCTCTAATGGCATTCTTCTTGTCCACTCTGGCAATTTCAACATCCCAGACAACCTCAAGTTCTTTTTTGAGCTCTTCAGCCACTTCTCTAACCTTCTTTTCTCCCGGTAGCTCCTCCTCTCCCACGAAGAGGATGATTTTCGTCACAGGTAGCTCTCTCAGTGCCCTTACGGATTCCAGAAGTCTCTCCTTATGATGGCCAACAAACACCAGTTGGGTTATCACAATAGTTGATTGTTTTCTCGATACTTAAATTTTTTGTTCAACTTATTAGATGTACGTCGAATTTGAATGCAGCGCATCAGAGTTTTAGCGAGGAAGTACTCGCTCAAGCTCGTCAGCTTCGACTCCGATTTTGATACAACTGATACAAAAAGGGTTGAACCTAAAATTAGGTAACTATTTCCGTATTTCTCTGAAAAGTGAAGATCTCAGAAAATAGATCAGAATGAAGAACGCATAAACCGGAGCATATTCAACACCCAGGCGATAGGCAACGATAATCCCGAATCCGATCATGATGACAAGCAGAATGGAGAAGAGAGTGACTGAATCCGATTCAAGCTTCAGTCTTCCAGATTCAAAGCCAAACTCTTGCAAGAAGTCAAGCAGTTTTGCATTTCTCAAAGCCTTTCTCTCATCTCTAACTCCAACATACACTTTCTCCAGCTTTTTTGCATTGATCAGCTCTCTGAGGAAAACGAGTGTCTGGCGAGAGGCGTTTTCGAAGTTGTCTATTGCCAGATTTACTTTTAAATCAGACTTCACAATTGCCCTGAACTTCTCAGCGTTGGTTGACAGACCTTTTGCTGGAATTCCAGCATAGAGTAAAAGAGTTTTCAGAATGTAGGAGGCTGAGGGATAGGTTATGTAAATGAAACCTTTAAGCTGCTTCAGCCTCTCGGATTCTACGATGCAGAAATTTCCTTCTGATTTGTTTTCGCTATTTTCCTTTACTCTTATCACCTCAGACTCGAAACCGGAATCAAAGATCCTCAGCAGCTGTTCTCCCCTATCGGTCATTTTTGCCCTTCCTGCCTGCCATTCTATTAATCCCTGCTTTTTCAGCTTTTCCAGCCTTCTGTAAAAGGTGGCTCTGGAAAATTCCCAATTACCAGAGGAATATACTTCGATGGGTTTCCTCTCCTCTTTGAAGGCTTTCAGAAGCTCTAATTCGTCGATGCTATCACTCTTACCTCAATCTTCTTTTTCCAGTTGCCATCAAACAGGTTGAGAAAGAGGTCTCTGCCTGTACCGAGAAAATCCCTCCACACGTAGTTGGTTGAGTAGGCTGTGATCAAACCATCCATTGTCTGCAACCTTTTCATCGTCGTTCTGATTTCTCGCTCGTATCTTTCAACTGATTCCATCCTGACGATCTTAATGCTGATAATCTGGTCTTTCCCGATTATTTTCAGCCTCTTTCCTTCAACGATGCCTATTCTGCTTTTGCTGTTAGTCCACACAACCTTCTCCTCATTGAAGGTTTTGAGCACGCCATTCTCATAAAATGAGATATCGACCCAGATATCATGATTCCTGTGATAGTAGAAAATTTTGTCCATTTCTGTTGTTGAGGCTGCCATTGTGAATGATGCCGATAGCAGCAGAACGACAGCGAGGAGGATTAGTTCGCCACCACTTCCCGTCTTTATTCGCCATGCAGCTGGCAGCAGGTGATATACGGTGGGCTTGGGGTAAAGTAAAGGTAAGCCCGCTGGAGTTAGAAGGTCAGCGAAGATGTGGCTGAGGTAGGCGGTTAGGGCTGCTATAAAGGCTGGTGGGCTGAAGAGTAAAGGGATCGTAGCAATGAAGGGGGCATAGAGGGTGTGGGTGTAGGTGCGATGCTTGATACCGACAATGGAGTCGAAGTCAGGCATGACGGCATACAGGGCTATGACGGGCCATAGGTAGTATGAAGAGAGATCAATGAGCAATGAGATCTCCACCAGCTTGATGAAGAGGGTTGCAATTGCAACATGGGATATCCATCTCAAACCATCACCTCAGTCATTTGAACCTGAAATCCCTTATCACTCCAGAAGAGTAAAGGTGGCCAATGATTTCAAAAAAGTCAAGCTCGGAAACTCCGAGCTTTCTCGCTGCTTCACTCATTGTCCTTGAGTTATTTACTGCTTCGATGATAGAACTTGTCTGGTAGAGAAGATAAGCTTTCATCTGATTACCTCTGCCTCGCTGAGAAGATTGAGGTGGCTTCTGACCTCTTCTCTCACTTTCTCAGGTTCATCGGGGTGGTGGGTGGGGGATGGCTGGGTTGTGGATGTGTTTCCTTCAAGCTCGCTCTTCAGTCTCTCCGCTTCACTCCTCATGATCTCTGCAAATCTCTCCATCTCATTGCAGAGTTCAAGCAGATCCTCTCCGTACCTCACATTCTGCCTGAAGGATTTCACGAATCCTTCAATTGATCTGGCAACTATATCGTAAACCTTCCATGCATGTTCGGATTTAATGACGTAAACTGACCTCCTTCTGGATATTTTCGGTCTTATTTTGCCTCTGACAATGTCGGAAATTATGTAGTGATGCTGGAAATGGATCAGGTTGAGAAATCTGCCAAGACTGAAGATCTCCCAGATTTCGAGAACAAGCATGTCCCTCAGCTTTGGTGTCACTCTCCCAACTCTTGAAAAAGTAAACAGCCAGAGCTTGTAGTCTCCATCCTCAACGATCGGGATGGGAATCAGAAGAACGAGAATACTGCCCTCCATCCTGTACAGATCGCTTGCAACATAGCCGTAGTCTCTTGCTTTCGGGAACCAGAACGAAAAGCACTGGAGGACCTTTTCTAGGCTGAAGGAAGTTTTTGATGTCTTATAAAAATCCGATGATCCTTTAGAATAGTTTGTTTTACTCATAATCGATTCCTCTTCTTCCGTACAGAGTATGAATAGAGTAATAAAAGAGTATTAAGAGAGTAGAAAGAGAGTACTCTGTTTTTACTCTTTTTATACTCGCTTTCCTGCAGATCATTTCCATTCGGATTCTGTCTTCTGAGGTAAGGTCGCCTTTACGTGAGTTGAGTGTTTCCGCGAACCCTAAAAAATGAAATGAGTCAGCTTTTCCACTCATACTTTCCCCTTGTGGCTCCCAGTTTCTCAGCCAAGCTCTCGAACTCCAACGCCTGTTTTTCAATCCAAGCTCTGAGATTCTCCATTGCATTATTACTGCCAAAAGTCCTGACTTCTCTGTCCTTCCAAGTCACCATTTTCGCAATCTCGCAGATGATGATGCGATCATCTGCCAAGCCGTAAAGGATAAGTTTTACCAAAGCTATTTCACCGGCAGCTCCTGTAACTTTTCCTTCAGTTTCGTAGTGAATGCCGTAGTTCCTGTTGATCTTGGCAAGGAACTCGTCAACGCTACCGATTATTTCAATCAGCATGCGTTCAGCACCTCGTTTATGACTTTTGCTGCAATGTACACCCTCTTCTGTGGGGAGATGGCTGGTAGATGGCATAATGGAATGTTTGCAGGTATCAGCTTTGAAATCGTGAAATGTTCGATAAGGCTAACCGGCTTTGACTCGTTCAGTAGAGGTTCGCAGAGTATAATTAGATCGTAGCTCTGCTCCTTCTCCCTCTCGGCAAGAATTCTGATATAGCGGTTCAGCAAGCTAACATCGTCGTGGTAAAGTAAAGCAAAAAAGAGGTTGTCGTAGATCGTTCTGTCCACGATTACAATTTCGTGGTTTTGCAGAGCCTCATTTTCCCTCCTTATCTGCTCTTCCAGAACCTCAAGCTGGAAGCGGGTTGCATCGTAAGCCCTTATTTCTGCAAGGCTCATACCTTTTTCCTTTTTCCATACGCCTGCCACATAGCTTGCAACCTCTCCGATCAGGTAAGCGTTGAGCTTGGTGGTGAGTAGTGCTGCAAGAGTAGTTTTTCCACTGCCAGAACAGCCTGAGATGCCAATCAGCATTCCCTCACCTCTCTCAATCTCTCAATCACGAAAACCAGAACCAGCACATCTGCCGGTTCTTTCTCCACAACAGTCTCTGGCAGTTGCTGCATCCAGTTCTGCAGTTCTGCTGTATTTACGCTGTCAATCGCCTCTCTGATGCTCTCTAAATCCGGGAATAAACCGGGTTTGGTATAGCCAAACATCAGTTGAGAAAACTAAGCAAAGGAGTTATAAAGTTCAACGCCAGGTGGAAAGTTATGATAGGGATTAGAACCGGAAGTAGAGATGCCCCCGCCGGGAGTTGAACCCGGGTCGAGGAGTCCGCAGCCCCTCAGGATATCCGCTACCCCACGGGGGCAACAAGTTGCGTCTTGGTCCGCAGAAAAATAAATCTTCCGTTTAAAAAGAAAGAGAAATTTACTCTTCCAGCACAAGCTGGTAGGACTGGAAAAGTACGTCAGCGTTCAGCTTTCCATGCACATACGTTTTGCCAGTTGAGAGGTCATTAACTGCAATCTGGGCTGGTGCGAAGAGGTTAGGATCAATCTTGTAGAAGTCATAGTTGGCAGCCTTGAATATTTCGTAGAAGGGCTTTCCGTAGTCCCTACTTGTGCAGCTTGGAACGTTCTTGAGAACCTCATCATACTGCTTCACTGTAAGGAATACGCTGCCATAGTACATCATGCTGTCATTTGTTGAACCCATAGCTTTCAAATCATTCTCAAGAATTGGCGATATGGGACACCTTCCAGCACCACTCACAATGAGCTTTGGATCATAACCGATTTCGTTCATCTTGAAAATGGCGGTCTCGACAATCCTTCCTGAAATCTGCACGCTTCCAACAATAGAGGCTGTAGGTGCAACAAGAGCGTAGACACTCTCAGGATCAACTTCACATTCCTTGGCTATGAACTCAATAACCTTCTCATCTGGAAGCTGGCTGGCTTCGAGGGCAACAACCGCAACATCAGCGTCATCCTCATATTCAATCTGCTCGTAGGTCTTCTTGGGTTTCAGGGCAAGTGCTCTCGCAGGCCCACTCCCCATAGCAAAGTATTTCTCGACCTTTATAGCCCATCCCGCCTTTTGACTTCCGAGACATGCGACTGCTGGATGGTCTGTGTATTCTGTAATGAATGCAAAGGGCACATCCCTGATAGTATCTACGACAATATCAACGTCAGCCAGACCGCCCATACAAACCTGCGTGTACATTATTCCAGCATCGTAACTTCCAGGCACATTTACTCCACAGTCCACAACCGTAGCACCGTTCTCAAGCTTCTTAGACTCAATTCTAAGTTCCTCTTCATAATCTAACATGTCTTCAACAATTTCTGCAGCAATTTCGTTTATGCTCAGCACTTTATCACCTCAGCCTTAACCTTTCTTTCGAGTTTTTATTTTTTATCTTTTAGGTTTCCTTCACTCTAACTCTTCTCGCATCTCGGAATCCTTTAAACTCATAAGCTTCAAGTATTCTTTAAGCATTCTCGGAAATTTCGAAGCTTCAACAAATCTCAATCCAAGTCTCTCACTCCACTTCCTGATTCCAGCATCACTGCTCACAACTCCAGCTTCTAACTCCTTGGCCAGAAGAAGCACATCGAGGTCTGGAGCACTATCTAAAATCCCCTGTCTCATGACAGACCTGAATTTATCTCTGAACTTGGAAACAAGATTTCCAATTTCCGCCTCAATGTTGCTCCTATCCTCCAGTTTCGATGAAATTGCCGACGCCTCAAGGATGTACTCCTCCGCCAGCCTTCTACCCCTGTTCATCTTTTGCCGGACAGTTATGATGTACTCGTAGAAGATGGCGGCAGGTATCTTGACCTCATACCTATTTGGCGTCTTTTTCACGAGCCAAGTATCCAGTTTTGTAAAAATGTCCTCATCACATTCATACCTTTTTAAAAAGCTCGTCAATTCTGTGTAAACCGACGGATAGGGGATATAACAGCTAATGTCGAGCTTTAACCTTGCGAGGGCAATCAGATTAAGCACTTCCGTTGCCGACTCGCAGAGAGACTCGTAGCCCTCCTTAATTCTCAAACCAGCATCTGTTATCGCTGTGGTATCCAGAACAAATCTCTGTCGCATTCAAAAAAAGTTATCCTGTCAATATAAGTAATTTTCCCGTCAGCCTCGCCCAACAAATGTACCGAGCAACCTCTTTCTCGAAATTAAATCTCTCTTGTCCAATTCCCTCTCACCAAAACTACTTAGCTTTTCCAAAATTTTCTCAACCCCCTCTTTAAAAGCATTAGATGCTTCACTCATCGGCGATGCGACAACAGCTGGGCGGCTGTAGGAGAGGGCTTTTTTCACAGATGCATCTTCAGGAACCAGTGCCAGAATTTCACCAAAGAGTTTCTCAATGTCGTCAATTTCTACTTCAGGATTTTCATAATACTTGTTCACAACAACACCCATCATCTCTGTGTTGAGTTTATCTCCAACCATTTTTACCGCAATTGCATTTCTAATTGACGCAACCTTTGGCTGAAGAACAATTATTTGGGAAAGGCTGGCTGACATGGCAATGATCATCTCTTCATCCAAACCTCCGGGCACATCGAGGATAAGAATATCTGATTCGTCAGCGATTCTTTCAAGCACATCCTTGANTCTCTCCCTCTTCCTAAGGTCTTTCAACTTCATTCCTGCGGGGATGACCTTCACACGCGCTAATCCGCTGTAGATGATATCGTCAAGTCCTACCTCTCCACTGAAAAAATTGTTCAATGTGAGGGGAATGTCTTCTATTTGAGCAATGTTGTTAAGGGCAACCATAGAGGGGTCAAAGTCAATAACGGTAACCTCGTATTCGTTTTGAGCAAGTAAGACAGCTAAATTCATGACAAATGTGGTTTTTCCTTCCATATTTCCGCCGGAGGTGACGACTATTGTTTCTAACATCTTTTGTTGCTATGTTTTAAATAATTTAAATTTTTCCATAGACAGATAAATTTTTAAATCAAACCAATGTCATGCAACCGATGTCATCATTGAGAGCTTACATAATAACAAGGTTTTTAATGGTAATTCCGACAGTGATAATTCTCCTGACCTTGGTTTTCCTGATACTCCGCATTATCCCCGGTGACCCAATAACTTCGATGGTAGGCCAAAAAGTCCCCGAGGAGGTCTTGGAGAGGTTGAGACACGAGGCGGGACTTGATAAACCCTATCACATTCAATACATTGAGTATCTGACAGGGGTATTCACGGGAAATCTTGGAAAATCTATGATTTGGGGTAAAAGGCCAGTAATTGCCGAAATAATGGATCATTTTCCAGCAACTCTTGAACTGACAATTTTTGGATTTGTTTTGAGCGTTCTTCTCGGCATAATTACTGGCTCGATTGCTGCCTTCAGAAGAGGTTCAAAAACTGATTCAGGAATGAGGATATACAGTATAATTGCCTATACACTCTTTATTCCCTGGTTCGGGATGCTTTTGCAAATGCTTTTTGGTGTTTATCTTGAACTGCTCCCAATAGGGGGCAGAATAACACCCGGAAATTCGCCTGAAACCATCACAGGTTTGTACGTTCTTGACAGTATCCTTACGCTAAATTTAACCTCATTGATGGATGCNCTCTCGCACCTTGCCTTACCATCATTAACACTCGGCATCGTTCTCTCCGGGGCATACACGAGGCTGGTGAGAAACAACCTCATTGATGTTCTTAGCCAAGACTTCATAAGGGCATACCGGGCAAGGGGTGTGAGAGAAAGAAAGGTAATTTTCCACGCAATGAAGAATGCATTTATTCCAGTTGTTACTTTGATGGGATTGCAGTTCGCTATACTTCTTGCGGGTGCGGTGCTGACCGAATCCACGTTCTCATGGCCAGGTATGGGCACTTTTCTGATAGAAAGGATTGAGTACAGAGACTACACTGCAGTTCAGGGAGCAATAGTTTTCTACGCGATGTTTGTTGCGCTGATAAGCTTGGTGGTGGACGTGATATACGCACTGCTCGATCCGAGGATCAGGTACTGAGGTGATCGAATGGCAGAGGTTAGGAATCTTGCAACAACGATATTCAGTTTCCTTCCAGAGGCTGAAGGAAGATANATGGTTTTGACGGGATTGGGGATAGTCATAACGGTCGCTCTTATGGCCATTTTTGCACCACTTATAGCTCCCTATGACCCAATAAAGTCGAGCGGAGATGTTTTACAGCCTCCAAGTGCGAAGCATCTTATGGGAACAGATAATCTTGGAAGAGACGTATTTTCCAGAATTCTATTCGGATCAAGAGTCGTTCTGGCTGTTGTTTTCTCAGCCTCTATCATCTCAATGATTATTGGTGTGCCCCTCGGACTTATTTCCGGTTACTTCGGTGGAAAGCTTGATAGAGTTCTTTCGATACTGATGGACAGTATGTATGCCTTTCCTGGATTGATTCTTGCCATTGCCATTGCTGCCGTTCTCGGTCCAAGCGTTTTCAATGCGGTCGTTGCGATCTCAGTTGTTTACGTCCCCACATACTTCAGAATGATACGCGGCCAAACTCTCAGTCTCAAATCCCTTCTATTCGTCGAGGCTGCCAGGGCGATCGGAGCTACAGACTGGAGAATTATGAGAAAATACATCTTCCCCAACCTTATCCCCACACTGGTTGTTGTCTTCTCCCTCAGCGTTGCAGATGCGATACTTACCGAGGCAGGTCTGAGCTTCCTTGGATTTATTGTCAGCGCTCCCACGCCTGACTGGGGTTTCGAGCTTGCTTCAGGAAGACCTTACCTTCCAGCTGGCTACTGGTGGATGATAACTTTCCCCGGTCTGATGGTGATGCTTCTTTCACTTGGATTCGCACTGGTAGGAGAGGGACTCAGTGAAATTTATGCGCCGAGGAGGGAAAGATAATGCTGCTCGAAGTGGAGAATTTGACAACGCTCTTTAGGACGAAGAGGGGAATTATCAGGGCAGTTGACAACGTATCGCTATCCCTTGAAAAGGGAGACTTTATCTCAATTGTTGGCGAGAGTGGATGCGGTAAATCTACCCTCGCTTACTCGATAATCAGGCTGATAGACTCTCCCGGAGAGATAGCAGGTGGTAAAATTTACTTTGACGGCAAAGAACTTACGAGCCTGAGCGAGGAAAAAATGAGAAAGGTCAGAGGGAAGGAAATAGGAATGGTCTTTCAGGACCCAATGACCAGCTTGGACCCGCTCGAAAAAATTGGTGACCAAATAACCGAAACCTTGATGGAGCACATTGATGTTACGAAAAAGGAGGCATGGCAGATTGCAAGAGAAATGCTCGAAAAGGTAGGTTTGCCCCCCGATAGAGTTGAGTCCTACCCTCACCAGCTGAGTGGTGGACAGAGACAGAGAGTAGTTATAGCAATGGCCGTTAGCCTAAATCCGAAGCTACTAATTGCTGACGAGCCTACAACAGCTCTTGACGTAATCGTTCAGGAAAAGATAATGGATTTGCTCAATGAAATGAGAAAAGAGGGAAGGGCGATAATGCTTATTACCCATGACTTTGCTCTCGCTGCCGAGAGAAGTGACAGAATAGCTGTGATGTATGCTGGCTGGATCATTGAAATGGGAGATGCTGATAGACTAACGAAAGAACCCATGCATCCCTACACAAGAGGTCTTATCGAATCGGTTCCAGATGTATGGGTTGACAGAGAGATCAAGCCTTTACCCGGATTCCCTCCAGACCTTGCCAAACCACCAGAGGGGTGCAGATTTAGACCAAGATGTCCTTTAGCAACGGAAAAGTGCATGAAGGAACCGCCGGGTGTTGACGTTGACGGNAGATACGTAAAATGTTGGCTTTTCGAGGTGAAATAATGCTCAAAGTTGAAGGACTGAAGAAATACTACCCAGTGCAGAAATCCTCCATCGAGGTTCTGCTTACAAAAAGAAGAGATTTCGTAAGGGCAGTTGATGGTGTAACCTTCGATGTTCAGAAAGGAGAAGTTCTTTCACTGGTTGGTGAAAGTGGATGTGGGAAAACCACAACTGGCAGAATTCTTGTCGGGCTTGAAACCCCCACAGATGGTAGAATATACTTTAAGGATAAGGAAGTCACCTCAATGGAAAAGGATGAGCTGAGAAGACTCAGAAGACACATCCAGATGGTATTTCAAGACCCATATGCATCCCTAAATCCAAGAATGAAAATAGGAGAACATCTTGAAGACTCTTTAGCAGTACATGGAATTGCCGAAGGTGAGGAGGCAAAAGAGATGGCTATGGCTATGCTCGACAGAGTTGGGCTGCCGGGAGAGCAGTTTTACAACAGAATGCCGTACCAGCTGAGCGGTGGGCAAAGGCAGAGAGTTGCAATTGCAAGGGCAATGATACTAAAGCCGGAGTTCGTTGTCGCAGACGAGCCGGTATCAATGATTGATGTAAGCCTCAGAGCGGCAATTCTTGATTTGCTCATGTCATTCAGAGAGGAGTATGATTTGAGTATGATTTTCATCACCCATGACCTGTCAGTGGCGAGGCTGGTAGGAGACAGAATAGCGGTGATGTATCTCGGAAAGATTGTCGAAATAGGGGANACGAGGAAGGTTATACACAATCCAAGACACCCTTACACCGCTGCTTTACTCTCTTCAGTCCCCAGCTTCATGAAGAGGAGGAAAAGAGTGGAGATTATTGGGGANATAGCCAATCCAATTGATATACCACCGGGATGCAGATACCACCCCAGATGTCCCTTTGCGAGGGATGTTTGCAGAAAGGATGAACCTGAGCTTGAGGGAGACAGACACCTCTTCGCATGTCATTTTCCACTTGAACTCACCTTTTAACACTTCAGTTTCATAGCAAAAAATATTTAATATTTCATACCGTAAATTGATTTGTGCTCGTGGCGGAAGTGTATGGGTTATTTGCCGTGAAAAGCGTATTTGGTAGTTCTCCTGTAGTTGTACTCAGGACAGAGGACGGCAGGGTTTTGCCAATCTATATAGGATTTGCAGAAGCTCTCTCAATCTACTATGCACTGCGTGGGGATGTTCCTCCAAGACCGATGACACACGATCTGATGGTTGATGTCATAAGCAAGCTAAATGCAAGAGTTGAGAAGATTGTGATTGATGACCTTATAGATAATACATTTTATGCAAGACTGGTTCTGAAGCAAAACGATAAAACGATAGAAATTGATGCAAGGCCGAGCGACAGCATAGCAATTGCGTTAAGACTTGCCTGTCCCATATTTGTCGAGGATGAAGTCATGGATGAGGCTGGAAGTGAGGAATTACCATCCGAGTTNGTGGACTTTAGTGAGGGTTTCGGGATTTGATATAAAGTATTCTCATCGTGAAAACAACTTCGTCCTGATAGAGAAGCTGCCAGATATTGTCTCTGACAATAACTTTTTTTGGAAAATCGAATTTTCTCACAAGCTTTATTCCCGCTCTGCTTTGCGGTATGGCACCAAACACAAGCGGGTCTATCGGAGTTTTGCCCTGAAAAACCACTGCACTATCGTCCATTTCAATTTTGTTTATGTTGCTGACCGTAAAGCCCATTCTCAACACCTCCTCACCCTTTCTGTATANACTCATTATTGCAGGATTACCCTTAACCTCCGAAATGATCCAGAAGTTTTCTGAAATAGATTTGAGTTCCTCTAAGCTCATCTTACCTCTGTTAATGTATCTCCAGTTAAAGAATCTCGCAATAACCTTTGCAAATCTCCTCGTCTTTCTGCCAGGTTTTCTCGACGTTGTTACAATATACATCTCACAAAACCGTCCTCAATCATTCCAAGAATCATATTTCCGGATTTTTCAGGGATTACGATTCCCTTAGCTTCATCCATACTCTCTATTTTCTTTACCGAGCTTATAATGAAATTCTCAATGATCACATCGAGAAATTCTCCGGAATTTGCTGGTTTGCATTCACAACCGTAAAAGTTTGCGGGCATCAGGTTATATACCCCACTCTTCTCCTCTTTTCCAAGTTCCATACCGAAAAGAATTTCTTGAAGGCTTTTGCTGAAAAAACGCCAGTTTGCTTCCACAAGAAACTGCCTGGAGAAAGCTGAAAAATATGTGACTATCTCCTCAACACTCTCCTTCTCATGAATCCATCTGCAGTTTTTGCAGCTCCAGACATAGCTGCCGGTGGATGAGACGATGAGTTCTCCACCGAGCCGGTAAATCAGGCATGGGTAGAAAGGGCAGTAGCAGAGAGAGCAGTCCTGCCCCTCGAAGTGACAAGGATAGTGGTAGCATTCGAGAGCTGAGCCTGCAAAGTCCTCCATTGCAGCAAAGAGGTCAATAAGGGCTCGCTCCCTCTCGTTCTTCATTCAACCACCTTTGCGACCATATCTCCAACTTCAACTCCAATATCCCTCGCCACAGGCTCACACTTGGCTGTTAGCAGGAATGCAATTGGCTTGAATTCGGCATCTGAAAGACACTCGTAGTTTGCCATCCCCTTCGCAACTATCACATCAGCCTCTTCAAGACGTTTTAGCGTTTCTTCAGGCAGCTCCTCCCTTATAATACCAATTGCTCCTTTTCCATTCGTCAGAAGCTCATCTGCTATCTTTTCAACACCTGCGAGTTTTGCATCTTCAGTGGTGGCATCACTTATGATTGCCCTCCCCCTCACAACAACAGTAAGCTTCTCAGAGTATTTTTTAATTTCCTTCATCAGAAGGGTGTCGAACACTATTTCTCCCGCATTGTCGGTCAGATAAACNACCTTCCCGCTGCAGAGGTTTCTCAGCCTCGATACGTTGTCAATGGCTAACCCCTCCTCAATTTTCCTGAGAAGGAATTCCTGAAAATCCCTTTCAACAACTTTGTGACCCTGAACACCGTAATCGAAAGTATTTGCGACGATTGAAATGATAACTGCAGTCTTAAAAGGGTCTTCAGACCCTCTAACTATTTTCTCNGCCAGAGGNAGTGATTCCAGAGCAACCCTGTTTGCATTCTCTTTCACCTTCAAATAGGGATCATCAACGCCGAGAATCTCATAAACCCTCCTGTGAATTCTGGTAGCGAGATGAGCATTGATAGGTTTGAGCGGAAAGTTCTCAGCCAAAATTGAGAGGGATTCTTCTACACATTTAGCAATAACCTCCTCATCGTCGGTAACAAGCTTCGCTTCATAGTATACCCTTCCGAGAAGGCATGAAGGGCAGAGGGGGGAAATTTTCATGTGCTGTCCTCGTTGTTGAGGTTATTAACTTTACCCAAAACCGCTCAGGCCAAGCTGAAGGTTGCCCCTCGGGACAACTATCTCCCCATCAGAGCCCTTCAGCAAAATACCCATGCCCCTATCATACATCATGACCGTCAGAGCAGCGATTATCGCATCAACCTCGTCATGGTTTGCCTTCTCAACCTCAACAAACCTCGATAGACTGTGGATTATCTCACTCAGTCCATCCTTTGTACGCTTCTTTGCTTTTGGGGCTATGTCAAGAATTACCCTCGTGGCATAAGGGTAAACCTCGTATACTTTAATCCCCCTCTTTCTAAGCTCCCCTGCGATCTCCATACCTCNCAATGAAATTTTCCTGAAAAAAGGGGCACCTGAGGGAAACAGCCTTATCCCCATTTTCAAAAGAAGTCGTTCACATTCCCTGAATGCCCCCCTTTCAGGAAAGCTAAGAGGAGCATCTATGCCCACAAGTTTGACACCNCNCANGTCCAGCTCCTCGTAATCCCCGAGAAATTCAACACCATCACCGATTACAGCAGCGTGGCATTTCTTCAGCCCAACATCCACGCCGCAATACATACTACCTGAAGCTTCTCGGAATCATGCCTTGGAGCATCATGCAGTCTGCAATTGTCAGTGCAACCATAGCCTCCACAACGGGAACAGCTCTCGGCACAATGCAAGGGTCATGTCTACCCTTAACGCTAATCTCCACCTCTTCCATTCTCTCGTAATCAACAGTTCTCTGCCTTTTTGAGATTGACGCCGTTGGTTTTATCGCTGCCCTTACAATTATGTCCTCACCGTTCGATATCCCACCCAGAATCCCTCCGGCGTTGTTGCTCTCAAAGACTATCTTTCCACCCCTTATTACGATTGGATCATTGTTCTCACTCCCCCTTTTCCTCGCTGCATCAAATCCAGCCCCAATCTCAACCCCTTTAACTGCCGGAATCCCCATCACGGCATAGGCAAGATAAGCGTCGAGTTTTCCGAAAACCGGTTCTCCAAGACCAGCCGGGACATTTTTAGCTACAACCTCAACGATACCTCCAACGCTATCTCCTTCACTCATCGCTTCTTTCAGTCTCCTTTCAGCTTCCTTCTCAGCTTTTATATCAGGCATTCTTAGCGGGCTTTTTTCCGCTCTTTCAAATGCCTTCTCGACGTCATCAATTCTGCATTCGACTCCAGCTATTTCCTTGGAATATCCCAAAATCCTAACTTCAAATTTTTCGAGTAAAAGCTTCGCCATCGCCCCAGCAGCAACCCTCGCAGCAGTTTCTCTGGCAGAAGCTCTCCCACCACCCCTCCAGTCTCTGATACCAAACTTCGCCCAGTAGGTGTAGTCCGCGTGTCCCGGTCTGAAAACCGTCTTGAGTTCTTCATAGGGTCTTGAATCAACATCCGTGTTCCAGATGAGCATAGATACTGGAGTGCCAATAGTTTTCCCCTCAAAAATACCAGAAAGAATCTCGACCTTGTCCTCCTCTTTTCTCTTTGAGGCAAACTTCCCTCCCGGTCGCCTTCTTCTCATTTCTTTGTTGATATACTCAATGTCAACTTCAATCCCAGCCGGAAATCCATCAATAACACATCCAACAGCCCTTCCGTGGCTCTCACCCCACGTAGTTACTCTCAGCGAATAACCAAAGGTGTTCATCTCACTCTCCTTCTCTATCAGCTATTAGCATCCCTCCAACACCGACATTCTCGGCAGGTGGCTCATGGATTAGAATGGTTATTGTGTTTCTGTCCATATTATAAATCTCTGCCGCAACATCAGTCAGCTTTTCTACAAGCTTCCTCTTCTTCCCCACATCCAGCTCAGGCCCGTAAACTATCAAAACTGGCATAAAAAATGTTTGACACGAAGAAGATAAAAGTTTTTATCCCCCAATATCGCCTGTCTCCTGCAGTCACTTTCTTAACCTTTCTATCTCTCTCCTGATATCTTCAAGTTCTGCTTCCAGCTCATCTCTCAATCTTTCGAGTGCCTTCAGTCTCTCTTCCCTGCCAAACTCTTTAAACCTCCTCCATCCGGGCTCTCCTGTAGCATAGCACATCCATTTCCAGCCTCTTCCCCATCCACCTCTCCAGCATCTCCACATCTTCACCACCTCTTTTGAAATATGTTTCAATAACAAAGTATTTAAATTTTGCGACATGTTTCAAATTTAATGTTCAGATGGAGGAAGAGAAAGTGCAGAGGAAGAAAACTGAGAGGGGTTTATCTCGGCNTGATACCTGAGATAAAAGCTCTGATACCACACCCAAAGATGAGCGATGATGTTATAATGCTGAATCTTGCAGAGGCAGAGGCTTTGAGGCTTGTTGATTATGAAGATGTGAGCTTTGACGAGGCGGCGAGAAAAATGGGAACTTCAAAAGCCACAGTCTGGAGACTTACAAAGTCGGCGAGAAGAAAGATTGCCAGAGCACTTTTCGAGGGTAAAGCATTGGTCTTAACCGAAGGGGGGATCGTCGAGAGGATTTAGCTATCCCATACTTACCCTCTCAACGTATCTTCCCCTCTCTTCTATCTCCCTCGCCCTCTCAATAACCCCCATATTTCCTCCTGCAGCAAGGTATCCCTCAATGAAGGCGTCTCTCAGCCTCTCCCAGTTCTCAAAGCTCGCCTTTAAAGACTCAAAATACACATGCACATCAACGCCCATTGGCTCAATTTTGTTGTCGTAAAAGGCAAGTCCAAAATCTACAAAGAAAATTCTATCCCCCTTCTTTATCAAATTCATAGGTGTGATGTCTCCATGAATTATTCCGGCTCTATGCAGTTTAGCAGTGTATTTTCCAATCTCTCTGCTTACCTCTTCACTCATACACTCCTTAACGGGCTTACCCTCGATTCTCTCCATTACAATTGTGTCATTCTTTATGTCCAGAACAATGGGAGTAGGAACGCCGACTCTACGGGATTGAGAGATTATTTTGGCTTCATTTCTCGTTCTTCTGAATCTCAACTCGTCGTCCAGCTCTTTTATCCTGTATCTTTTGGGTTTTCTTTTTTTTATTACCACATCCTCAAGAATCCTGACCTCAGCCTCTCCACCAAGATAGACCTTCACAAAAAAGAGTAGGGTTCGTTTTTATAGTCTTTTTCTGAAACAATACAACAGGTGTTGAAAAGGTCATTTACAGTCTTGAAATCCGATACAGGTTTAGAATTCCAAGAAGTTCTCCTTCTTTAACCTCTCCGTCGAGAACGGGCAGAAACACGATTCTATCTATTACCCTCCCCTCCTCATCAAATTTTTTGGGTGGATCGTGCATGTATATACTAAGAAAGGAACCATAAGCATGCCTCATAATGCTTAGCGGATAAGTTATTGTGTTCTTAGGCAGTTTTACTGGATTTACTGCAATTATTGCCGGTTCCCCTCGTTTCAGTTTTCTATCCTCATTGGAAATCAGCACTTCCCACGAGGCAACACTGTTCCTCTTGTAATTCACTGATTCTACGGTAACCTCTTTTCTGATTACTCCCTCGCCGCTTCTGTAAACCATCATTACCCTTTCACGTTCCTTTTCAAATGATTCGACGNCCTTAAGGTCAACGTAGTAAACGCAAACGACACCAAGCAGGTCTCCTGCTTCAATAACACCGTCATTCATGGACATGAAAACTGCTTGGCGTATTGTCTTCTCCTCCTCCACTTTTGGGGGTTTTCCTATCTGAACAAGATCAACAATTGCACCGTAAGCGTTCAGCATCATGCCAAGTGGCACTACAACCGTGTTTGGAGGTAGCTTAACTTCTCGTATTGGGATTCTTGTAACTTCCCCCTTTCGCACATTCACTCTTCTACTTGCAAGAATGGGTTTCAAGAAGCCTATGTTGCTCCCTGTATACCCAAGAACTCCAGTCTTAAACTTCTCCCTGTAGATATTTCCATTGTCTCTCCAGCATAAGTACGCTTCAACTATATCCTCTTTCATCTCAGTTTTTGGCATCTTTAGATTTAAAATTCTGGATAAAAGTCCGGTCTTAACGAAGAAGACCTTCAAAACACCAACAAGGTCCCCTTTCTTNATTTCTCCNGATTCAACNGGNAAAAACAGCACCTGATCTATGCATTTGTCCTCTTCAACCTTTCCGGGGACACCACATTCAACAACATCTACCACACAACCAAGAGCGTGTCTCATTATATG
>MTMO01000062.1 GCA_002011235.1 Archaeoglobus sp. JdFR-27
GTTAATGAGGTTGCACAGAGTCTCAGCATTGTTAGGCAGTGCATCAAGCAGATGCCTGAAGGTAGGGTTATAAGCGAGCAGATAGCTGAGAATGGAGAGGANATAAGAGGTTCTTTCTACGACAGCCTTTATGATTTNGTTCTTCCTGCGGGAGAGTACACAACACTCACAGAAGGAGCAAGGGGGACGATAATTTACAGCATAATAAGNGATGGCGAGTCCAATGTGCCNTATAGGGTTAGNATAGTCACTCCGGGATGGCTNTACCTGAGAGGCTTCATGGAGTCCATGAAGGGTGAAAGACTGGCNGATTTGCAGGCGATTTACGGTAGCTTTGGATACTTCCCGCCTGAAGCGGATAGGTGAGGTGATAAGATGATTGACATNTTCCAGATACTGAATTACTTCTTTGAAATCTTCTCATCGGACATGATGGACATCCCGCTGATAGCACCGATAGTAGATTATCTGATGCAGATTCCCTTGCTGAACATTCTTGTGGCTCTAATACTCTGGAAACCCTTCTTTGCCGTTGTGATAATGCCGGGTTTGGGTGTGCTTACACTCTACCTGCTTTACATCGTCTGGTATGAAAGAAAGCTCACCGCAAGGATTCAATGGAGAGTCGGTCCGCTTGAAGTAGCGAGGCCGATCAGAGGAGCCATTCAGGCTTTGGCGGATGGTATCAGATACTTCTTCCAGGAGGCGATTGTTCACAGGGAAGCTCACCGCCCCTACTANGTCCAGCTTCCGATACTTGCTTTCATTCCTGTGCTGTTGCCAATACTCTTCATNCCTGCTGGCAGTGCTGTTGGGATATACACACCNTANTCAATCCAGCTAATTGTTACCTTCATTGCTCTGATCCCCATTACAATNGTTGCCATTGGATGGGCAGCCAACAGCAGATTTGCCTACATAGGTTNAGTTAGAGAGGCTTTCATGTATTTTGCCTACGAAGTTCCCTTCATTATTGCNGTGATTTCGATGATATTCCTATACGGCAGTGGTGATGCTTANATAGCTGTTGAGAAACAGAGCACGATTCCGGGAGTTCTGCTGAACCCGATTGCTTTCGTAGTCTATATCATCGCTATGTTAATGGCTACCTCCCGTTTGCCCTTTGAGATTCCCGAAGCTGATCAGGAGATAGCCTTTGGGCCTTTNGTTGAGTATTCGGGGATTCTCTTTGGGCTTGTCATGGTTCTTGCGTACGAGAAGTTATACATAATGACATTACTGTTCACGATACTGTTTCTCGGAGGTTGGAGTGGGATTTACTGTCCACTTCTCGGCGACCTCAACGGACCATTATGGCTCTTCATCAAATCAGTCGTTGTGATCTCGATACTTGTAATCGTTAGGTCAATCTACGCCAGATACAGGCTCGATCAGGCTCTGAGAATAGGCTGGACTTCAATGCTCGCCCTTTCGATTGTCGCCCTGATTATTGGAGGGGCTGTAGGAGTGTGGTTATCATGATCAGGCTGGAGAAAGTTANGACTGATCCGGTAGAAACTCTCAAAAGGCATGCTGAAGCCTTCGGTGAGGCTGTAAGGCAGGCGATCAAGCCCGACAGAATCACGGTTGAGTATCCGAGAGAGAGGAGAAAGTATCCTGAATGCTTCAGAGGATTCATCGTCTTTGACAAGGAAAAGTGCATAAGCTGCTTCCGCTGTGCCCAGATTTGCCCTGCCAATGCAATTCAGATGGAATACTTTGAAAATGCCTATCCGGGGATAGATTATGCGAAGTGTATTTTCTGTCATTTCTGCGTGGATAGCTGTCCAACCGGAGCTTTGAACACGAGCAAGGTTCATGATATTGCCTTCAAGGCAATGGAGGAGATGAGGCTGAGCGCCAAGCATATAGCTAAGCTTCCTGAAATTGTCAGGGAGGAGATTCAGACGGTAGAGTATTACGTTGACAGAAACACTTGGAAGCTGGTAAGAAAGAAAGAGATGGATAAGCTGGAGGTTGCACCAAAACCCGTCGTTGTCAAGCCAAGAAAGGCTGCATGTGCCGATCCAGAGAACTGTCTTGGCTGCAGGCTGTGTGTAAACGTCTGTCCGCAGAATGCAATAAAGGTTGAGAGGTGTGAGATAACTATAGAAGAAGAGGTTACGGGCACCGGATGTATTTTGGAAGTTCAGACAGAGCTGTGCACGGGATGCGGATTATGCGTGAGGCAGTGCCCGATGCAGATACTGACGCTTGAAGAGGTGGGAGAATGATCGCGAGGGAGTGGCAGTTTCCATTGCCTGAGAAAAAGCACAAGAAAAAGTATTTTGGTAATTTGAAGGCTGAGGTAATTGACACAGGTTTATGCTGCCACTGCGCTGCCTGNGCATCAATATGCCCTGTTGATGGCATAACAGCCGGAGACGNCCCCATTGACTTTCCGAACTGGATAAAGGAGTGTGTTGACTGNGGAGCTTGCATTAAGGTATGCCCGAGATGGGAATACACTCCGCTAAGTGGGCTTGGNGAGTACAAAGAAATTGTGGCAGCAAGGTCAAAGAGGTTTGTCGGGCAGGATGGAGCAATGGTTACTGAGTTCACAGCTTCAGCCCTTGAAATGGGTGTGATAGAGAGAGCGATTTTTGTTGCGAGAGATTCCAACTGGAGAACAAAGATCGTCACTATAAAATCGGCAGAGCAACTTTACGACCGCAAGATAACAGGGACGAAGTACTGCTATGCTGATGTTTTGCCCGCTCTGAAAGAAGCGGTGCTTAAATCTGAGGCTNTTGGATTTGTCGGTACTCCCTGCATGGTATCTGCTGTGAGAAAAATGCAAAAGGCCTTCAAGAAGTTTGAAAGAGTTAAACTTGCAATCGGTCTGTTCTGCACCGAAAACTTCTATCATCACGATCTATACAACTTCTTGCTGGAGAAGGCGAACGCTGATTTGAGGAATGCCGTTAAGACTGACATAAAAAAGGGCAAGTTTATTGTGGAAATGAAGGATGGAAGCAAGGTGAGAATTCCCGTCAAAGATTTTGAGGAAATAATACCTTCAGGCTGCAAAGTCTGTCAGGATTTTGCAGCAGTGGAGAGTGACGTCAGCGTAGGAAGTGTTGGCAGTGCCAACCGCTTTTCCACGGTGATGGTCAGAACAGATGTAGCCAAGGAGATTCTTGACTACATCAGGGAGAAGGACTATGCTGAATTCAGAGAACCAAAGCTCGAAATAGTGCAGAAGCTATGTGACCACAAAATAAAGATTCACCCATGGCCTCCGAAGAAGGAGGAAGAGAAGGGAGAGGAGAAGGGAGAGGAAGGGGAAGGGCAGAGTTAGCGCAATCTATCCATAATTACTTTAAATGCCTTTTTTTCCTTCTCTCCCCCACANTTCTCAGCGATTTCTCTGTAATAAAGGATTTTTTCAAGCAANTCTTTTCTNNTCTTCTCNTCCTTCANAATGACGTGTCTTGTTGCGTGAACCAAAGCCTCAATCACAGCATTGAATCCTCTATTGACTGTCCTGATTTCTCTCCTCAGAATCTCTCCATCGAGAAGCTCAAGGTTAGCATAAGCTCCTTTCAGCATGGCTCTGAATTTGCACCATCCCGCAGAGTTTCTCAATACTGGTGGATTGAGACTCTCGAAAAAGCTCTCTCCAAGATCGTCAAAGGATGCGATGGCGAAGATTTCAGCGTCCCATACAACGTTTGCATACATAATCCCCTCTCTTTTTACATTCTCTCTCGTATGTGACCTGTAGAGTCTTGCCTTTGCCGATGTCGAACTGCTGTCTTCAACCATAACTCCGATCGGTGCAGTGTTCCAGGTTCCGTCAGCATTTCTGGTTATTGCGATTATCTCGTTTATTCCCTCAACGAATCCGAAATCTGCAAGTCTCAAATTCTCCACCCCTCTGAAATTGCGAGGTAAATTGACGAAGCGGTAAGGTCGGCTATCGTTCCGGGGTTTGCATCGTCCCTTATGAGCCTTTCGTCAAGTTCTCTGAGTTTTTCCAGATTACCATTCGCACTTTTTGCCCACTCCACAACTTTCAGTGCGTAGTCTCTTCCCTTCTTTGCCATGATAAGNGGATCAGGATACTTGGAAAGAAGATCATGGTACAGTGCAGTGATGGTTGCGTTCACATCCATTTTCGAGTTTAGAATAAAATCTGCTCCGTAAAGGCTGATTTTATAACCTTCAACAAGCTCTTTGGCTATCAGGTTCTCTTCAGGAGCCATTTTCATCCACTCGTAGAGGTTTATTTTTTTCTCTCTTATATCCTTCTCGGTCTTCTCGTTCTGAAGATTCAGCTTCTCAGCCCTTACAACCCTCGCACCACACATTTTGAAAGCCTCAAGAACCCTCAGACTATCCTCATATCCTGTATTTTTAAGCATTCCAACCGCTNTTTCTGCAATCCTCCTCATTCCAGCCNCTCTCCAAGATGCGATCAGAGGAATGAGAAGTAGGAATGCCCCAAAATGAACGTTTTCAGCTTTATGCCACCTCATGCTCTCCTTAACCGCTAAAAATACACCTTCACCGATTTTACCCTTTTCAGCAACCATCAGAAAAGCTGGAAAAGCTCCTACCGAGGAGGCAATAAAGTGCTCGTATTTCAAATCTTCAAGGTCATGCTCCCTATCCACATTCCCCGCTTTGGGGTTGCCGGAAACCTCAAGCAACAGAGAAAGACTCGCAGCAATGGCTGCATCAACGGGGCTTTTGAACATGTTCTGATTTTCTTGTCAATCAATAAAAATTCTTTCTGCCTGNCAATCCTGTGCAATTAAAGATTGAAATGGGAAATTTAATTTACTTCTCGACAACTAACTCCATGAGACTTCACGAGTATCAGGCGAAGCAGATTTTCTCAAAGCATGGTATAAAGGTTGCAAGGGGAGAACTTGCGACTACCATTGATGATGTAAGGAGGATTGCAGAAGACCTCGGTGGGAAAGTTGTGCTGAAATCGCAGATTCTTGTTGGAGGCAGAGGGAAGGCAGGTGGAATAAAGAGGGTTTATAGTGTTGAAGAGGCTGTTGAAAAAGCCAAGAATATGTTCGGTTCTGTAATCAAAGGCCATGTGGTTGATAAGATTTATGTTGAGGAGATGGTTGACATTAGGCAAGAAATGTATGCCGGTTTGACCATAGATAGAGCCAATAAGGGTATTGCAGCCATTTTGAGCTCCGTTGGTGGAATGGACATTGAAGAGATCGCNGTTAAGTATCCTGAAAAGATAGCGAGAGTTACAGTAAACCCGAAGTGGGGTNTATGGGATTATCAGATAAGGGAGCTTTTGATAAAGTCCGAAATGCCAAGGGAATACTGGAGGGAAGTTACTTCAATCCTGAAAACCCTGTATAGAATAATGGTTCACTACGAGGCGGAGCTTGTTGAGATAAATCCACTCGTTGCAACTCCTGACGGGCTCGTCGCGGCAGATGCAAGACTGAACATTGACGATAGTGCTCTGTTCAGACACAAGGAGCTTGAAGAGCTTAGAGATTACACAGAAGCTGATCAGATGGAGAGAGTAGCAATGGAGAAGGGTTTGAACTACGTAAAGCTCGATGGAAGTGTTGGAGTACTTGCAAACGGAGCTGGAATGGCAATGGCAACCATGGATTTGATTTACCTCTACGGTGGGAAGCCGGCAAACTTCCTCGACATTGGGGGTGGAGCCTCAGAAGAGGTAGTTAGAGAAGCTATGAATGTGATTTTGAGTGACAGAAACGTTAAGGTGGTCTTCATCAACATATTTGGGGGAATAACGAGGTGTGATGAAGTTGCTAAGGGCTTGGTTGAGGCACTGAGCGATGTTAAGATTCCCGTGGTTGTGAGACTTGCAGGCACAAACGAGGAAGAGGGNAGGAAAATTATGGAGGAATTTGCAAAAGACAGACCCAACTTCCACATCGTCGAGACGATGGAGGAGGGAGCAGAGAAGGCGGTTAGTCTGGGGTGATAAAATGGCGATAATCGTTGATGAAAACACAAGAGTTATTGTGCAGGGAATAACTGGATATCAGGGAAAATTCCATACGGAGAGGATGCTCAAATATGGAACAAGAATTGTTGCAGGCGTCACTCCGGGGAAGGGTGGTACGGAGGTTCTCAGTGTGCCAGTTTTCGACAGTGTTAAGGAGGCTGTAAAGGAAACGGATGCGAACGCTTCTGTTATCTTCGTTCCCGCTCCATTTGCTGCTGATGCAGTGATGGAGGCTGTAGATGCAGGGTTGGGTGTTATAGTCTGCATAACCGAGGGCATTCCTGTTCATGATGAGCTGAAGGTATACTGGAGGGTTAAGGAGGCTGGAGCAACGCTCATCGGTCCAAACTGTCCGGGAATAATCAGTCCGGGAAAGTCGCATCTNGGCATCATGCCGGTGCAGATATTCAAACCCGGAAATGTGGGAATCGTTTCGAGGAGCGGAACTCTGACCTATCAGATAGCCTACAATCTCACGAAGCTTGGTGTAGGGCAGTCAACAGTGATTGGTATTGGGGGGGATAGAATCATTGGCACAGACTTTGTTGAGATACTCAGACTGTTTGAAGATGATGACGAAACCAAGGCTGTGGTTATGGTTGGCGAGATTGGCGGGAGAGATGAGGAGATAGCTGCAGAGTTTATCAGGGAGATGTCAAAGCCTGTAGTTGGCTATGTTGCCGGTTTAACAGCTCCTCCTGGCAAAAGGATGGGACATGCCGGGGCGATTATAGAGGGTGGTGTTGGCACAGCANGATCAAAGATTAAAGCTCTCGAATCTGCAGGGGCAAGGGTTGGGAAAACGCCGATGGAGGTGGCGGAGATAGTGGCTGAAATTCTATGAGGCTCGACCTTCTGGTCGTTAAAAGGGGCTTTTTCACATCGAGAAGCAGGGCGAAGGAAGCAATCAGGCGGGGCTTTGTAGTGGTAAATGGGTCTGTAATTACAAAACCATCAGCGGAAGTAGATTTCAATGCGGAAATAGAGGTTCTCGAACCTGAGAGGCCGAGGGGATACTGGAAGCTCAGGGAGATTGACGAAAAATTCAATCTCTTTTCTGGCAATGAAGTTGTTTTGGATATTGGAAGTTCAGCCGGAGGGTTTTTGCTCTATGCCAGTGAGAGGGCGAGGGAGGTTTACGGCATTGAGTATAGCAGGGAGTTTGAGGAGCAATTGAGGGAAATTGAAAGGCAAAAGCCAAACGTGAAGGTGTTCATTGCAGATGCCTTCACGTTCGACATCTCTGTTCTTCCAGAGCTTGACCTAATCCTTCACGACCTCACCCTTCCCTTTTCATCATCCATAATTGCCCTAANAAGGTTTATGCCGAAACTGAAAAAAGGTGGAAAGGTTTTGTTTGTTCACAAGGTTGGAGATAAGGAAGAAGCAGATTTCAGGGGAGAATTTGAAGTTTCTGGCTGCATTATTTCTCAGAACAGGAAAGAGATTTACTACCTTCTCTCTAATGATTATAATTACCATTATTGAAGACATTATTATTGATTAATAACAAAAAATTTAAATACAATGGTTTCGTCAAAAATTATTGTTAGATAGAAGTTTAGGAGGTGTGAAGTATGAAGTATGTGGTAGTTGGTATGGCTCTGGCACTGATAATAATAATGGCTCCAGCGATGGCTGCGAATAACTATCAGATGGAGGGTAATGACTTTGCTGCAGCGATGCTGAGGAATACGATTTCAAATCTTGAACTCGGCAATAAATTCCTTGATGTGCTGAATGCAGCGAATGACTCTGCAACTGTGCAAGGTTTGGGATGGTATGTGTTCCAGAACCTCTGGGGTATTGCATATGGAGGCTTGGTGATTGCCGGGTGGAACAACCAGATTACAGCAACAGTTCTTGATGCGATCGCGAACAACAACACAGACTTAACGTATGTGGGTCTTGCCTTCAGCTACCTCGGCAGCAACGCCTCAACAGTCTTCGGCAATCCAAACGGCGATTACGGCCTTGCAATGCTCTTCAAGAACCAGACTCAGGTTCTGGCCGACGCAAACTACACCTATCAGGCTGGTGAAACAATACTGCAGGCATATGCAAGAGCACTTGCAGAGACGATGGTGCATGATGTTGTTGCACTGATAAAGCTGACGAAGGCAATACCAGCGGCCTTCACATAAACTAATTTTTTGATTTTTTGCTTTGCTTTTATTCTTTTTAGCTAAATTTTAGACATTGTTTACGGCAAT
>MTMO01000061.1 GCA_002011235.1 Archaeoglobus sp. JdFR-27
ATTTGCAAGAACGAGTTTTACTCTGTCGTTTCAGACGTGGACTTCGGAGGTAAAAATTACTACAATTGGATAATAAAATTGGCCAATGAGAGTAAAGTTGANGANCCTGCAAACTTGTTGGGTGGTTAAACATGAAAAGGGTATTGGTNTTAAGTCCNCATACAGATGATGGAGAGCTTGGTTGNGGAGGAAGTATAGCAAGATTGGTGGAGGAGGGTATAGAAGTGTACTATGTAGCACTCTCCGCATGTGAAAAATCNGTGCCTGGAGAGTATCCACCAGACATTTTAAAAAGGGAAGTCAGGAAAGCCACAAAAATTTTAGGAGTTGACGAATCCAATTTACTCCTCTACGATTTCGAAGTGAGAGAATATCCTACACTCAGACAAAAAATTTTGGATGTCCTTATCGAAATAAGGGATGAAGTAAAGCCGGAATGGGTGTTCACGCCATCATCTTTCGACACCCATCAAGATCATAAGGTTACGAGNGAAGAAACACTGAGGGCATTTAAAAAATATACNATTCTCGGTTATGAACAGCCTTGGAATAATATAACTTTCAACACAACNTGNTTCATCAGACTTGAAAAGAGGCATGTGGATAAAAAAATTGCAGCCTTAAAATGCTACGAGTCGCAGATGGATAAAGCTTACATGGAGGAAAAATTCATCAGAAGCTTGGCAAGGACGAGAGGTGTGCAGATTGATTCAGAATATGCAGAGGCGTTTGAGGTAATTCGGTGGATAGTCTGATGCAAAGGATTTTATGATGTTTTAAAAAGTGATATCGTGACTCAAAAAAGAGAGGGTTTAACGTTAGCTTTGGCAGCACTNCTCCTCATAGCAGCATTTATCGAGCTTAGTTATGGTTCCTTATATATCGGTTTGATATTTCTTATATTAATAGTTGTTTTTATATACATACTTACAAGAAAGTCCGAAAGAGACAGAATCAGACCGTCAAAACTTCAGATTTTTGTTGGTGCTACTTTAATTCTCCTTGTAGTTGGATATAACTTATACAAAAATTCCGAAATTCAAACCTTGGACTCTATGGTTCTCCTGCTCGGTTTTTCTTTGATAGTCTCTAATATACCCCGATTTTCAGAGATTGGCAAGTTTTCAGTTTATTTCTCTTTCTTGTTTCTTGTATTTTACTCGATTCTTTTTCTGATACCTGAGAACGTCGGTTTTGATTTGCCCTACTATTACGGCCATTATTTCGTTACGTTACCTGTGGTGGCAACAATGCAAAACATGGGCTACAATCTTAGCAATCCAGATATGCGGCTCATTGAGGTTTGCGGTGTTGAACGAACAGTTTTGAAGATTGACCTTGCATGTTTTGGATGGTACTCGCTGATATTAATAATCAGTCTGGTCATCGCATATTCCGAGACAGTTGAGAAGTTCAGGACGAAAAAGTTGTTGATAGTCCTCGCACTGCTTATTCTTGCATCATATATTGCCAACCTCTTAAGAGTGGCAATTCTCGTTCATCTTACCTACTTTTATGGTGTTAAAACCATGATGACTGTCCATTCTCACCTTGGCTGGATACTTTTTGCCGTTTTTCTTCTTCCCGTAGCATTTTTCTTGCTGAAAAAAAATCAGGTTTCTTGAAATATTCTCATAATAGTAATCCAATAATAGTTAGTATTGTAACAACTATAATAACAATTTTATTAAATAGAAAGTTATAAATACTCTCAAGTATCAATATATTTGGGGATGTGAAATGAAAGTATTGAAGTCGGCAATTCTGTCGATAGTAATTGGAGCGATAGTGGCGATGACCCCCACTCTTGCCGTTGACGTATCCGTTGATGGTGATTTGGGTGATTGGGGTTTATCCCAAATCTTGACAGACGACTGGAGTGATCCAGCAACTTGGATTCCAACAGTGGATGGTATCAGCTTCTTTGTGGAAGATAATCAGGACCCATTAAACGTTGCAGCGATAAACTACAACGCTTCATATACAGGAGTGCACATTTATGGCAATGCAACATGGCAAGCAACCTACCGTGAACCCCTACTCGTTGGGAATAGAGCTGAACCTTATGGTGGTACAGGTGGTAGATTTGGCGAAATGTATGACATAGAGGCAATGTATGTTACTGAGAATGATACTTACATATTCGTGCTGATAATTACCTCAACTGAATCTGCTATAGGAGATTTGGCGCTTGATTTTGGACCTGGTGGAGGATACGGGTATGAGTATGGAGTAAACTTCTATAGGTCTGGAGACACACAGGGAGTTCTTGGGGGAGTTTACATGACACCAACTGACAACGATTGGGCTATACCAAGCCCGTTTCCAGAGAATGCGCCCTATAAGATAAACTTCTCAAGTGTTGATCCTGCGAGTGATCTTTGTGTTGCAGATATCAGCGAAACCGATTTGGGTGTAAATGACTTTGGAAGAACGAACTATGCGTTTGAAGTGGCGATACCCAAGAGTTGTATTGGAAGTCCAGAACTACCAGATAAACCAGCAACTGCGGTGAAGAGATTCTGGATAACCGAATACTGCGGAAANGATTCGGGGCCAAGTATACCTGAGTTCATTTCAATTCTGATACCAGCAGGTATTCTACTTGGTTCGGTGTACTACTTTACAAGGAGAGAAAGATAAGCTCAATTTTTTATTTTTTGAAGTAATATGAAGATAATAGTTGACGTAGGGCATCCGGGACACGTTCATTTTTACAAGAATCCCGTTACAAATTGGNAAAAAAGGGGTCACGAAGTTCTGGTTGTTGCGAGAGACAAAGACCTTACAGTTGATTTGCTAAAATCATNCGGAATTGAGCATACTAAAATTGGCAGGAGTAGAAACGGACTTTTTATGAAAGGATTAGATATGGCTGCAAAAGATATCAAGCTTCTAAAAATTGCAAGAAAGTTCAAGCCAGACGTTTTTACAGGAGTTTTCAGTCCCTATGCATCNCAGGTCGGCTCTTTGATGAATAAGCCATCGGTAATTTTCAATGATACGGAACTTGTAAAATTCAGCAAACTTGTTACTCACTTTGCTTCGGTAATTTGTACGCCAAAGTGTTTTCGTGGAAGAGTGGAGAAAAATATCAGATACAACGGATATCAGGAACTGGCGTATTTACACCCAAGGTATTTTAAACCGGACAAATCGGTTTTGGACGAGCTTGGGATTAATGGGGAAAAATTTATTGTGATAAGGTTAATTTCATGGAGCGCTTATCATGATAGCAAGCTTAAAGGATTAGATCACGAGCGACTATTTGAGACTATAAAACTTTTTGAGAAGNNTGGCAGAGTTTTNATTACCTCAGAGAGAAAGATTAACGGGCACCTAAGAGACTATGCGTTGAATATTTCTCCAGAGAAAATCCATTCAGTTCTTCATTACGCTGANCTTTATTTTGGAGAAGGAGGTACGATGGCTGTCGANTCAGCCTTACTTGGAACGCCAGCTATTCATGTAGAGTCGGAGGAGAATGGTAAGGCTACTGGAGAGACCAGCGGTAACTTTGTTGAACTCAGGAATGAATATGACCTTCTTTTCTTTTTTGCTGACCACGATACTGCTGTTGAAAAAGCCATTGAATTGCTTGAATCTGATACTACAAAAAGAGAGTGGCAGAAAAAAAGGAATAAGCTGACCAGAGACAAAATTGATGTTACAGAGTGGGTGACAAAATTTGTGGAGAAATATCCAGAAAGCTTTTATGAATTGTCATATTAGATAATTAGGAGATGTATATGTTAGGTTACTCAGCAGNATTCAGAAATTTAATTTTCCCATTGATGGAAAGTTTTCAAGGAACTGAAATAAGAAAACATCTTGCTTGGCTTAAAAAAACACAATGGCTGGATCGTAATGAAATTGAAGAGATACAGAATAAAAAACTACGGGCACTGATTCATCATGCTTACAAAAATGTCCCATATTATCATCGGGTCTTTAAGAGGCTTGGGTTAACTCCCGACGATGTCAGGAGAAAAGAAGAGCTTTCTAAACTACCGGTTTTAGAAAAAGACGATGTCAGGAAAAATCTAAAACATCTTTTAGCGCAAAATATTCCAAAATCCCGAATATTGGGCACCCAATCGAGCGGCTCAACAGGTGAACCGCTTAAATATTATTTGGACAAAACATCATACAGTATAGGTTGGGCGCATACTTTTCGTTGCTGGAGTTGGGCAGGATATAATCTTGGCGACCCGTATGTAAAAATAAGCATGAGTGTTAGAACGTCTTTTAAGAAAAAAGTTCAGGACATCTTAATGAACTGCCACTATATACCTTTCTCAGATGTGAGTTTGGAAACGCTGCCAAATCTGTTGAAAACTATGAAAAAAGGGAAAATAATAAGAGGTTTTGCGTCATCCATCTACATCATTGCAAAGTTGATTGAAGAGGAGAATATCCGTGAAATTCCAGAGCCTGCCGCTATAATGACGACTGGAGACACACTTTTTCCACACTACAGGGAAGTTATAGAATCTGTCTTCGAGTGTGAAGTATTTGATGGCTATGGAGGAGAGAGCACACCTATAGCCTTTGAATGCGAGGAACACTTTAATTATCATCTTTGTGATGAAAGCGTTGTTGTAGAATTTCTTAAGGAGGGTGAGGAGGTAGCCCCAGGAGAACTTGGAAGCATTGTTTTTACAAACTTGGACAACTTTGTCATGCCCTTTATAAGATACAAGATAAACGATGTGGGTGTAAAGGGAGTAGGAGATTGCCCTTGTGGAAGAGGTCTTTCGCTAATGAAATCTGTAGAGGGTAGGAATACAGACATCATTGTAACTCCAAGCGGTAGATTTATTGTTGCACAGTTCTTTGCGAACCTCTTCAAATACATCGAAGGTGTGGAACAGTTTCAGATAATTCAAGAACGAATAGACAAAGTTGAGGTACGAATCGTTATCAATGAGAAGTTCAGGGAGACGGACGAAGATTACATTTCTTCGAGGATAAAAGGTCAGTTGGGAGATGATGTAGAATTGACTATCAAAATTGTAAGTTCAATTCCTCCTACGGAGTCTGGAAAAAGGCGATTTGTAATCTCAAACGTTACTCCATTCTGATGATGGTGAAAATATGGTTAGAAATGACATTTACACACTTTACGGATTGAAGCACTTTGAGGATAAATACAAAACCCTCCCCCCACGCACAATTATAGACAACTCGATAAATATTTTGAACCCGTCTCCCAGGCAGATTTTACCCGATACTCAGTCCAATGTTTTTGATTGTATAGGGAGGGTGCTTTCAGGGCATCTGGAAAAATACTACCACGATAAAGACTTGAGAGAAAAAATTTCCAGAGAACCTTTTGTTGACATGGCAGAGCAGCAGATTTTCGATTTAATTCTGCACGAAAATAGAGGGGGAGCAATAGTTAATCACTCCTTTTGGCCCTATGGGAAAAAGTTTGCGGTGTGTCTTACCCATGATGTTGATGAAGTTAAAAAAACCTACCAGTATCTTACATTTTCACTGAGACATCTGAAGGGGAGAAACTTAAAGGCTTTTAGAAATCAGATNGTCTCTCTTTTTAAGAAATTGGGTGGTGAAGAGCCATTTTGGACTTTTGAGGAAATTATGAAACTTGAAAGAGAGTTGGGAGTAAAATCTACATTTTTCTTCCTCAATGAAACTGCAAAAGTCAATCTTTTCGATTTGAAAACGTGGAGACACTACGGTAGAAGATTTGACATCAGACATGAAAAAATCGCTAATTTGCTGAAAACACTAACTTCTGAAGGATGGGAAGTTGGTCTTCACGGGTCTTTTTTCTCTTTCAGAGATTTGGACAAGTTGGCGAATGAGCTGGCAATTTTGGAGGAAGTAATGAACGGGAAAGTATGCGGTACAAGACAGCATAACCTGAATTTGAACATTCCCGAAACTTGGAGATATCACGAAAAACTTGGTTTATTTTATGATACTACTCTTGGATTTAACAATTGTATTGGATTTAGATGGGGCACAAGCTTCCCCTTCTATCCCTTAGATTCGAAATCAGGTAGAGAACTCAATCTTCTTGAAATACCACTTGTGGTCGAAGATATAGCTCTATTTTCCTACAAAAAACCCTGGCAAGAATTTTTGAAAGTAGCTGAGAGAGTTGAGAGATACGGAGGAATTTTAACTATTCTTTGGCATCATTCTGTGTTCAACGATCTCGAATTTCCAGGATGGAGAGATACTTACAAAAAGATTGTGAGATACTGCCTTAATAGGGATGCATGGGTTGCAACATGTTGTGAAATTGCTAAATGGTGGAAAAAACGGGAAAAATCTAANGTTGANGTTAAGTATTTAGACNGCGAAATTGTGATTCAACCACTTCCAAAGGGAGAGTCACATTTTTTGGATATTCACACCACGAACGGAGCAGAATTAGAGGTTAAATCCGGTGCAAAAGTT
>MTMO01000005.1 GCA_002011235.1 Archaeoglobus sp. JdFR-27
GATTGACGTATGGCTGAGTGAGTTTGAGGATGAAGCGGAGATAAAGATTGTAGATTACGGATTGGGAATTGAACCAGAAATAAGGAGTGAGGTTTTCAAAGAAGGTTTTAAGTTTGGTGAGGATGCGGGAACAGGCTTGGGACTATACATCGTCAAGAAGGTTGTTGACCGATATGGTGGAAAAGTCTGGATTGAGGATACTAAGCCGCATGGTGCAACCTTTGTGATAAGGTTAAAAGCCGCGAGAAAAAGTCTGATTAGCGATGATGAAAGGGCCCCTCTGANTCGTGATGAGGGTTTTGAGTTCTGAGCTCTAAATCTGCTCTAAATCTGCTCGATAAGAGTNTTACANGCCTCAACAATTTTTTCATTTGCTCTTCTAATCACTTCAAGCGGATTTTTACCCTTTGTCCGGACATAAAGGTGTGGTTCTCCCACGAGAGGATGGGGGATGTTGTACCTCGCCACAATCACGTCTTCATCTTCCAAGAGGTAGTGCTGGAGAAGATTGAGATACGTGTGTCCCTCTCCCCTGAGTACCAGCTTTACGAAGTCGTCCCCAATCTCAACGATCTTAACCTCCATTTTACCACTCACCCTTTCCATAATCACTCGATATTTTCCTCTTCTCAACCCTACCGCAATCAGGGCATTTAAGCATGTCGCCCTCTCGGATCATCTCACTTCTGCATGTGCTGCAAAGAGCCTTCAGAACACCCATATCCTCCTCCTTTGTTGATAGCCTTAGATTGTCGCCAATAACTCTCGCCTTGACTATGTCCAGATAACCAACCGCCTCCGAGATGTCTTTCACATACTTCTCATCAACATTGGAGATATGGAGCAAGCCAAGACTGCGAGTGGTGAGAGTTCTCTCCTCTCCCTTCTTACTAACAACCTCGANAAGAGCCATAGTATTCCTGACATCAACAACCCTGCCAAGTACAACGTCACCCTTCATAACTTCAGGGATATTGGAAAAACTCTCAACGCTTGCCACCCTATCTTTTATAACGAGATAACCAGCAACCGCTGCAAAAAGCTCTCCATTCTCCTCGTAAACACCTCTACCCTTGATGTATTCTTCTGTTGATCCTACTCTATCCCCCGGCATTACAATTTTCATATTTCTCAATCCTGAATACCTCTACGGGTATATATTTAAATGCTTTTTCATGGAAAGAATAAGTTTTTCTCAGCGGAATCGAAAACATCCATACGTGTGTAACCCTGAATCCATTCTTTAAGGCCATTTTTCTGACAAAATCCACGCTGCCTGCTGAATGCACGCTATAAACCACCTTAGAAATCTCGAATGCCTTTTTTAGAAAAGGNCTGTCAGCATGCCTTTTCTGGATTCCAAAAGGGGGGTTCATTATAACCGTCCCCCTTACTTTGGTTTCCAGTCTCCGAATGTCCGTACGCACAAAGTCCACATCTGTGTTAACCTCCAAGGCGTTCTTTTTTGCAATCTTCAAAGCTTCCAAATCAATATCAAACCCAATAGAGTAAGCACCAAGCAGAGATGCAGCTATTGCAAGAACCCCTGTTCCGCATCCAAGGTCAAAAACGGTATTTAGGTCACCGTTAAGTCTGGCATTTACAGCAATAAAAGCAGCAAGGCTTGGGGGAGTTACATACTGCTCAAGCTGGATTTTAGGACTTTCAAAACCCTTCAAATTTTCAAGGATTATCTCCAGCTCCCTCTTCTTCATCCGAAAATCCCGTTTTCAGAAACCTCTTAACCTCATCCACGTCAACCTCCGTATCAACGCAACCTGTCTTNTTGAGGGGGATACACTGGTGAGGCACACCCTTCATTGAAAGCCTCTCACTCGCCTCGCAGAGTTCAGGAACGCACGCAACACCAAGAGTTGCAAAGCTGTCCAGCTCAGCTACCACCTCTTTCAGTATTCTATAAACCATACTTCCGCCCGGAACTATGTAAATGTGCCTGTAACCGAGACTTTCAGCAAACTCCACTATTTCTGCAACATCGCAGGAGCCGCATTTTTTGCATACATAACCTTTTTCGGTAAGCTCCGCTTGGCAATTCTTTGAATTCCTGAGGCACTGAGGCAAAAATATGACTCTTTTGGAAGGAGGCAAATTTTCCCAATCCTTTCTGTATGCTCTGTTCTTTACTATGATGTATACGAGGTCTGCAAGACCCTCGTCCTCTCCCAGAATCTTGAGTGCTCCTTTTATCGCGTTCTTAGAGCTTAAATCTGCTCCCATCGAGATGAGCCTTGATATGATTTTGTCTATCATTCGTTTGAAATTAAGTGCTGAAAATTTAAGTTTTGCCCATTCTTTTTCTTGAAACCCCCACTCCTACAACTATGACGATCGCCATCACCAAAACCANCACACCCCAGTATTTCTCCAGCCACGGTCGCTCTTCAACCACTAAGTATCCATAAACACTATCCTCAACATCCTTTCCAGCCTGATTTTCTGCTTCCCACCTGATTTCCACTCTGTACTCCTCATTAGGAATAACATCTTCATCAACATCAACGTAGAAGCTGATGCTGAAGGATTCACCTTTACCCACCCTCTCAAGGAAGGCTTCAGGCATCTTAACCCTCAATCCAGGGCTTGGAAGGAGTTTGAAGTGAATGTCCTCTGCATAACCGCCCGTATTCTCAACTTCAAACTTGACTATGTTCTCACCATGATATACAGTGGGTTTGTTTGTAACAACAAAATACGGATCATCTCCAAGATTTAAGACAATATATCTGCTTTCCTGTCTTTTTTCAAGCTTCTGAGTGTTAAGTATNTAGCTCAGGTTCAGATTCCAGACCTTATTACCGCTTAACGCATCATCGTCCAAGGAGTAGGGAATCTGCACTCTCACAACACCACCTGCTGNTAAAGTTCCAACAACAACTTCCTCCCTACTCAGATCAAATTCGTCAGGAGCCTCAATTTTTATTTTCAACTGGGAAACCGGATTTAGGTGGGTGTTCATGACTGCCAAGTCCAGAATTCCACGTCCTCTCTGGATTTCAGGATTTTCAGGTATGATCTCAACCCTTCCACCGAGATTTTTAATCTCAACTGACAGATTTATCTTCCTGCTCTCTTCAACAAGTTTACCCTCATCAAAGTAAGTGTAGTGTGCCACAACCTTGAATTCCGTTTCATTCTTTGCAAAAACGCTGAAATCAATCTGCACTGAAGAGGATGGTGGGAGAGATGGGACATAGAGTTCCGACGGACTAACATCTTCAAAACCCTCAATCCTGACAGTCAGACTTTTCATCTCCCTCAATCCTGTGTTAGCAAGAAGGATTGACAGTCTGTTGAAGTTTCCGCTGTAAATTTCCGGCGTCAGCAGCACAGCCATTAAATCGGGTTTTAGCACCTCAAGGACTTCTACCCTTATTTCAAACTCCTCTGACTCTTCGGTGTAGTCGTACTCAGCTGTGTAGTTGCTCCCATTCCAAACAACATCTACACTTCTAACCCTCTCGTACTTGACCTTCAGCTTAACAACGCTCTCTCCAGAGAATGTTGCAGGCACAGACACGAGAAATGGCAAAGTAACACTCGCCGAAGGTGGAAGAGACTGGAGGTAAATTTTGCCGCTCTTGACGTCGAAATCCTCACTCACAAGCCAGATTTCGAGGTTGTAAGCTGTTAAGGTCGCATTCTGAATAATTTCTCTCTCCAAGCTCCCACCCATTACGTTTTCGGGCTTTGCAGTGTTCATCAAAACAATTCTGAGTTCGTTAATTTCTCCTGCCTTTANAATNGTGTTCGTTGAATANGCTGCCAGTTCCGGCTCATCCTCTGCCTCCACNGCCANAGCAGTCTGAACTGCAATAAGAANCAGAAAAACTGCAAAAAATTTTCTAAACACTTGAACCACCTCCCATTACTTTTTTCAGTGCTAAAATAGCTCCTGCTACGCTCATAAGTGTGTATACCGACAAAACAACAATCTGTGGAAAAATCACCTCTACTCCGTTCCCCTTTACCATCACCTCTCTGAAGGCGATGTTGGCATAGGTAAGAGGAACAAAGTAGGAGATAGTCTTCGCCCCTTCAGGCATGCTTTCGAGCGGATAAAAAAACCCAGACAGAAAAATACTAACAAGACCAAAGATCATTGACGCCTGAATCCCCTGAAGCTGCGTTTGAGATAAAGCTGAGATGATCAACCCAACNCCTATNGTTCCCGTCAGGAANAGAAACTGGGTGAAAAGGAGAAGGGGCAAACTGCCCCTCACCTCAACATCGAAGGCGTAGTGGGCGAGTGCGACGACTATAAACACATCAACCGTTATTAAAGCTGTTATCGCCAAGAATTTTCCTATTATTAGGTCAGAACTGCTAAGCGGTGTGGAGAAAATCAGCTCAAGTGTCCCCTCCTCCCTCTCCCTCGAAATCGAGCTTGATGAAAGAATTAAAGTCAGCATCTGAATCACAACACCAATGATGGCTGGAGCGATGAAGTCTATCATCCTCGATTTAGTGGTGAATACAAACCTCTGCTCCACCTCTAAGCCTCCAAAAAATTTCTTAGAGAGGCTTGCAGTNATGGCATTGATTTTTGAAATTGCTGTTGCCGCGACGTTGTAGTTAGACTCGTCAACGTAAACCTCTATAGCCTTGTTGGTATTTTCCTGAAATCCTTTTGGAATGTAAATTCCCGCATGGACTTTGCCGAGCCTTATCAGTTCCATGAGCTCACTTCTCGTTGCTGTGAAGTAGGATATGCTAAAGGTATCGGTGCTGTGGAGCGATGATATGAGCATTTCGGAAAGATCACTGCTGTCTTCGTCAACAACAGCCACCTTGATATTCTTAACCTCTCCCGAAAAGGCGTAGCCGAAAAGAGAGACAAGGATTACTGGCNGAAGTATCAAGATGGCAAGCAGCCTTTTTTCTCTGAAAATAACCTTTATTTCCTTAACAAAAACACCAGAAACCCTTTCCAGCATTTTCACTCCTCCATCAGCCTTAGAAAAACGTCCTCAAGACTTGGCCTTTTAATTTCTGATTTCAAAACCTTAATTCCGGCCTTTTCCAGAATTGAGATGATCTTAGGTAACTCTGACGGTGCATCTTTGACAGAGATGGAAATTTGCCCGTTCAAAGAGACATCGTAATACTTGGAGAGGATTCTGAAACTGCCTTTCATATCCTCAACCCAGAGCATTACGGTCTCTTCTCCAGCGAATCTCTTTATCTCCTCAGGACTTCCTTCAGCAATTTTCTCACCAGCTCTCATCATAACGATCCTCTCGCACCTCTCCGCCTCGTCCATGTAGTGTGTAGTAACAAGAATCGTCTTTCCAGCATCCTTTAATCTCTGGAAGTGCTCCCAGAAGTTCATCCTCAAGGGTGGATCAACGCCAGCGGTAGGCTCATCAAGAATTAAAAGTTCGGGGTCGTGTATCATCGCACACGCAAGCATCGCTCTCTGCTTCATACCACCACTCAGGTTCCTGACAAGCCTGTTTCTGGACTCTTCCAGCTGAACGAGCCTAAGCATCTCTTCAACTCTCTCCTTAGGATTCTTCAAACCGTGAAGCGAGGCGAAAAACCTTAGATTCTCCTCAACGGTGAGATTGAGGTAAAGAGGCGAATGCTGTGGCATCCATCCCACAGAGGAGGCATAGTTTCTGATCTCACCCTCGTAGGGAACCATCCCGAATATTGCTCTTATGGTTGTGGTCTTTCCAGCNCCGTTCGGTCCGAGAAGACCCAAAATCTCTCCCCTCTTTACTGAGAGATTCAGGTCTTTTACCGCTAAAAATTCANCGAANCTGACTGTGAGGTCTGAGATTTCCAAGATGTTCACTTTTACACATACACCATTAAACTTAATAAATCTGTTGTCACTAAAGTTAGTGAATGAATGAAGCTGTTGANATACTGAAGGAGATAGGTCTTTCNNGTTATGAAGCCTCTGCATACGTTTCACTCATTTCCCTGCAGGAAGCAACTGCGAGAGAGATAAGTAAAAGTGCAGGAATTCCGAGAACAAAGGTTTACGAG
>MTMO01000026.1 GCA_002011235.1 Archaeoglobus sp. JdFR-27
TTCCTCTATCTTCCCTCTTGAATAGATTTTTGAGACTGAATTTTCTTCTTTCCTTTTCTTCCTCTGTCTCAGCCATCGATGTGGCATAACCAATGGATGAGCATTCACTGATGTATTGTTCTACTTTTTGGAGGGTTGTGGTGTTGTTGAGATAGGTGATGAGAGAAGAGAAATTTGCAAGGATACGCAATCGAGATTTCTGTGAATGTCCCGCACTGTTGGTACAACGAAAGTGATAAAGTGCTGAGGTTTTTAGTTATAAAAGTTCCAAGATCGAAAAAGCTCGTAAAGATTCTCTGAACTTTATTTATTTTCGTTAATTTTATTTTTGGCGGCACATAGCTAAATATGTTGGTGAGGCTAGTTTTGACAGTTTCATCTGATAAACACTGCAGGAGAAATGGACAAAAGGTTGCTGCCTTTGATGTATTTCAAGAGAGCCCCTGCCAGAATCTTCACCCCCTGAGAACTCGATAATCTTCCCATAACATCCCCGTTGCTGGATCCGCACCCAATTACTGGGAAAGAGTTGTAAACATTTTTTAAATAATCTTGAAAAGATATATTGCAGGAGAGGGGCTGATAAATATCGTAAACAAGGAGCTTGGTTACTGAGTGCAAAAACTACTGACACTCACCGAATTCTTGGAGATGAAACAATATAAATACACCCCAAGGCATAATTTTAATCAATGAGTAAAAAGGAGATCCTTGACAGACTCAGAGAGATTAAAGAACCCGAAACCGGGACCAGCATAGTTGATCTCGGAATAATCGATAAAATCATAATACAGGATGGAAAATATCTGATTTATGTTAATTTCAGCTATCTAACTTCTTCATGTATCGCATGTATGCCAATATACTGGACTGTGGTCAGATTTCTCGTCCGTAAAATTGAGAGAGTGATGGGTGAAGAGCGGCTGAAATACAAGATTATCGAGGCCGGGAAAAAAGAGGTTTATGCTGAGGGTTAGCCTAAATTGTGTTATTTTATTCAAGTTATTTTATCTAAGTTATTATTCAGTTTGTATTTTGATCAATCTTCTTATGTTCTTATCCGACCAGTCTATTCATCAGCTAAGCCTTAGCTTTCCTGAGTGGGATTTTATATAATCGTAAATATATCTGAAATCCCGCTCTATCGTCTCTGGTTCGGGTTTCATGAGGATATACAGAACTTTCGTTGAGGGAGTCAGTGATATATGTTTGACATTTCTAATTTTCGAAAAACCCTGGATAAAGTTAACAATCCAGTCAGCATAATCCTTCTTGTCATAGAGGATTTCGTAATCATAATTCCCTATCTTAACTACCTCTTTTCTGAGAGCTATCTCATTCTCTATCTTTGGTTTAATTCTGTAGTAACCTCTTTTTATTAAATGTGCTTCTCCATCAAGATTTCGTAATCTAAAAACCAAGTAGAGTTTGTCATGCCTGTTCGTAATGAGTGACACAGGAAAATACATGAGACTGTGTCTGGGTAGAAGTGTCAGCGTATATTCGAGCTTCATGCCATCCTGAAGGTCAAATTTAGCCCTGAATCCAATGTAACCACCCAACCATGTGAATATTTTATCTTCTGGCTTGAATACCTCTACACTCTTTGCAGAGTAAAATTTAACCAGTTCCAGATTGAGTTTCCTCCCCCTGAAAAACTGAATAACAGATACTGCTGCAAGCAGGAGCAATATCGTAAGAATTTCGATCGATACCATCAAATATCACCAATTAATCCAGCTATTTCGTCAAGAGCTTTTAAACCTCTCGTTTCATCAAGTCTGGGAACTCTATATATGCTTAATCTCGAAAATTCCTCTGCTATTTTCCTGCTAATTTCATTGTCCTCGTATTTGTTGATAACGAGGCTGCTAAGTTCAATATCAATTTTATCCAAGTTTTCCATAATTCTTTTTGTTTCCAGATAGGGCAGTTGTTCAGGATTGAGCACTGCTATAAACTTCGTGAGACTTCTGTTTCTGAGCTTTGAAACAAAATTTTCCATCTCCCTCTGATACTCCAACATTTCCTTTATCACTGCATCATTTTCCTCTGATGCAGGTATATCAAACTTCTCCCCATCTATCACAACACATATTTCCCCCTGGATTTTTTCTATGGCACTCCTCCTGTCAAGAATTTTCCTCCTTATTCCTATCAGTTCTTTCAACCATATCAGTGTCATCTTCGTCATTATCAAAATACGAATCGTGAGTCCTGTGGGAGGAGTATCAAAGACAATTACATCATAATCTTCCTTCTCAACAATACTTCTGACCTTCTCAAGAAGGGCGCTTTCCTCAACACCCGGATAATTTTTCAGTACATCAAAATACTTTTCAAGGTTAATAACAGTGAGGTAGCGATATGCGTGCCTGAGTGTTCGCTGAAGATCGTCAATGTAGTCCTTAACAGCATCATCGAGATCAATTTCAGAGGCGAAAAGATTCTCATCTATTTTTTTCGGTTTGGTGCCGAGGTTTTTCTCAAAAACATCTCCCAGATTGTGAGCTGGATCTAAGGAGACTGCAAGCGTTTTGTATTTCTCCGAGTACTTTCTCGCAATGGCTGCTGAGATTGTGGTTTTTCCAACACCTCCCTTACCCAGAAGAAAAACAAGCTTCATCTTACCACCAGTTCAGGTTACATCGAAGACTCCAGCCATCTCCGACAGGGCATCTTCATCACTGACTCTCTTTGTCATAACATATATCTCCCTTGCCAGATGGGGAAGTGTTCTCATTATAATGGTCGGTGGTGGACTTGGAATCCCAACAAAAAAACCCATCTGAACAAGTGCAAAGATGTTCTCAAGCTCTCTTAGCTCAAACTCAATCATCTCTGTGGATCCTTTCTTAAATGAGCCAAAAAAACCCTTCAGGAAATCCAATATGTCTGATGGTCTCATAACACCAGCTTCATAACACATAAAAAAATAAAAAAGTTTTAGGTTGGCATGGCAGCATACTCTTCAGCAGGCTTTCTGTAGGCATTTGCGAATTCTGCAATGAGTATGAAGTTCAGTATCAGCCCTATCCCCAAGATAGACTTAACAGCCACATTCGTGATAGGATCCTTGATTGGAATCGTGACTATGTACCATATGATTCCTGCCGTTACTGTCACCCAGAGGAACAGTGCCGGGATGAGGACTGCATAACCCCACACCTTTGCAGGTCTCTGAACTTTCGAAACCCATATAGCCGCGGTTATCATTGCTATGGAGGCAAGTAGCTGGTTCATTCCTGCAAAAGCAGGCCAGAGAATTGTGTAGCTTCCGCCCCACGCCAGATAGACTCCAAATAGTGCAGCTACTCCCGATGCAATCCATCTATTAGAAATCACACCATGGAGAGATCTGTTTCTGTCATAAAGTGGCTCAAAAATTTCCTGCCATGCAAATCTTCCAAGTCTTGCTGCAGTATCAAGGCTGGTAAGGGCAAAAGCTGATATCCACAGCGTGGCAAATGTTTTCCAGAATGCCTCACTGTATCCGTAAAACTCTGCGAAACCCTTCGCATAACTGGCAACAAAGGTACCAAGACCTCCTCCGGCTTTTATGTACTGGGTACCCCACTCCACTGCCGGAACTCCCACTATTGCTACACCATACACTGCAATTGAGACCACGACAATCGTTGAGAGGAAGCCCTCTGTAAACATTCCTCCGTAAGCCACCATTAACCCATGAACTTCCTTGTCAAGCTGTTTAGAACTCGTTCCAGAGCCTACAAGAGAGTGGAATCCTGAAAGTGCTCCACAGGCTATGACAAGTGGGATAGCAGGCCAGAAGGGAGAGGGGTTTCCTCCAATAACATTGGCTGTAAAGGTTGTAAATGCTGGTGCAGTAATTGGCTTTGCCAGTGCTACGAAGGCAATTCCAGAGGTTAACAGACCGAACCATAGAATGTAGGCATTCAGATAATCTCTTGGTTGAAGCAAAACCCATACAGGCAGTGAAGAGGCAAGTACGATGTACACAAAGAGGAACATATTCCATGAATGGTACTCAAGTACAACAGGGTTGTTGAAACCAATCCATAGAGAAACGACAAGCAGAACAACACCGACCAAAGTTGAAACATAGAAATTCAGTTTCATCTTGTACATCAGGAAACCAAGAATAACCGCTACAATCAGAAACAGGATCGATGCGGTTGCTGCCTGGGGTATTGAATTGAATAACTTCGATACAACTGCTGTAAAGGCTGCTATAACAAGCACAAGAGTGAACCATATGTAAACCGGAAATGTCAGGCCTGTTCTTTTCCCAACTATTCTTCCCGCAATCCACTGAACAGACTTTCCATCATACCTCACAGAACTCATTAGAGCCAGATAGTCATGCACAGCTCCAATGAAGATGTTGCCAAACCACACCCAGAGAAGTCCCGGTAGCCATCCCCAAGCCATTGCCAATGCGGGACCTACTATTGGTCCAGCCCCTGCAATGGATGCAAAGTGGTGTCCATAAAGCACTGCCTGATGCGCTGGCACATAATCAACACCATCGTAGTACTTGTGTGCCGGTGTTTCTTTGTCTGCTGATGCCCTGACGACACTTTTCTCCAGTCCCTTTCCATAGGTGTAATAAAGCACCAGATATATCACCACCGCCACCAGTACAAGATAGGTTGATATCAACCAAAACCACCCCCGTTTTCCTCACTCCATCCAAAATCAAAAAATTTTTAATCAATAATCATCTAACAAAAACCATAGTATTTAAACATACCTTCTAACATGTTCTTACTCAAAATGTATCAATTTTTCTATGATGAAAATAATTGTTTTATCGATTGTAAGTCTATATTTACACAAAACATAAACTTCTCCTTTCAAAAATCAAAGCTGAGGTGATTTATCACAGCCGCAAAGGGGATTACATCCAATTTAAATTACAATATACCAATGCTTTCTCTCAATCCTTTAAAAAAAGACTTGGACTTTGCCTCCGTAAGTTATGTGTCCAGCTATGCCTTCTGTCCAAGACTCTGTTATTTCAGGATGAGGTTCGAAGGATGTTCCGGGACTTCAGGGAGCATGCAAGGAAATATTCCTGTCTCTGAAGAAAGGTCTCGATTCAGACTGGGCTAAACAGAAGTTCGTAGCAAAGGGAGGAGATGAGAAAATATTTGAAGAAGCTGTTGAGAAATTCATTTATGGGGAAGATGTAGAGAATTTAAGTCCATTAGAGTGGGGAAGTTTTTCTTTCCTCTAAGAAGTTCAGATTGAAGGGTACTCTGGATGAGATCGCCCTTTACAGATCGGAGATNGTCCCCATTGCTGTAAGTCTTTCAGCTCCTGATAAGGGTGTCTGGTTTAAGGATGCTGTTAAGATTGCATGCTACAGCATGCTTATTTCGGATAACAAAGAGTTCATCGAGAACTCATTTGGAGGTGAATTCAACAACCGGGGATTCGTTTATTACTGTCTTGATGGGGAAACTTATTAAGGTTGTAACTGGAAAAAGAGAGAGAATTTATGCTCTGAAACTTATCGAGAGGGTTTTGAGGATTGAAAAGAGCTTTATTCCTGAAAGAATTGAATCGGGGAGATTTAAAATCTGCCAGTACAGAGAGTCGTGCAGTTCTGTCAGAAGTCCCTTTGCCTCAAAATTTCTTTAAATTNTCAGATATGTTTTCCTGCCTGTTATTTTCCAATTTTATCCTTTATGCTTTATCTAACAGTGGAGGTGGCTGAAGTTTTGAGCAACACATTATANGAGAGTTCCGGGCTACAATACCACTAAAAAAGTCCAGCAACGCTAAAAAACTGTTTCAGGAAAAATTTAGAATTTCTCTAAGCTCTACGCTGAAAAATTAAAGGGACTGAAAAAGTTTATTTTAGCTCATCAAAGCTCTTCTTATGCTTGTATTTTGTGAGAGCAATGTAAGCTGCTCCACCACCACCAATAAGAGCTGCCACTATTGCCCCTATGAGAATGAGCCTATCTCTCTGCTCAAAGAAGAATGATGTTTCTTGTGTTGG
>MTMO01000041.1 GCA_002011235.1 Archaeoglobus sp. JdFR-27
TCGCTGAACAGCTTCTGCTCCATGAAGTACCGGTAGATGGCGTTGGCAGCATTCCTTTCGATCTCAAATTTTTCCATGAGGGTCTCAATTATCTCCTCTCTGCTTAACTTCTCAAGGCTCTTCTCCATCCATCCTCTGAAGTTCCTTATTCTTCCTGCCAGATCGTAGCTCAAAGGTAGCTGCTCGCTGAACCAGCTTGGGACTGTGGGCTTTTCCCCTTCAACCTCCTCGACGATGATGCTCATCCCCTTGGCCTTCAAAAACCTGAATGTCTTGCCAGCGAGAACAAAGATGTCACCTGCAACGAGGTTCTCTGCAAACTCCTCCTCTACCTTCCCAACCCTCTTACCATCCTTTGTGATTACCTTCACCGCCACCTCATCGGGTATTGTGCCGGTGTTGAGATAGTAGATTGGTCTTATCATCTTCCCTCTTCTCCCAAAAACCCCTTCCTCCTCATCGAACCAGATTTTCGCATAAACCCTCTTCTTCTCAAGTTCTGAAAAGCTGCCTGAGAGGTATCTCAGGACTGAGATGAATTCCTCCTTTGTCAGGTCTCTGTAAGGATAGGCATTTCTTATCAGAGCAAGGGCTTCATCAACACTCCAGACCTTCTCAATAGCCATACCAACAACATGCTGACAGAGAACATCGANGCACTTTCTGGGAATCTTAACTCTGTCCAGCCTCCTCTCCCTCGCCTCCTTTGCCAGAACTGTGCACTCGACAAGATCATCCTGATCCACGACGACTATCCTGCCTACACTAACTTCATGCAGTCTGTGCCCGCTCCTCCCTATTCGCTGCAGCGCTCTGTTTATNCTNTTCGGCGAGCCGAGAAGTATTACGAGGTCTATGTAGCCGATATCTATACCAAGCTCAAGGCTTGTGGANGAAACTACGCATTTAAGAGAACCACTCTTAAGCTCATTCTCAACCTCAAGCCTCACCTCCTTTGATAGGGAGCTGTGATGGGCTTTTATCGGAATATCCTTTAACCTCTTCTTGAGGTGATAAACAACCCTCTCCGTCGCACTCCTCGTGTTCGTGAAGATGAGAGTAGTCTTTGATTTCTTCACATATTCTGCCAGCAGATCATAGAGTTTCTCACTTATTTCTTCTGCAGTTGCCGAGAAAAAGTCGTTTATCGGCGAAACGACCTTTATATCCATCGGTTTCTCGAATGTCACATCAGCAACGATGCAGTCCCTCTCAACACCGTAATCATAACCAACCAGAAACCTTGCAACCTCATCGAGGGGAGATATGGTTGCTGATAAGCCAATCCTTATCATCTTCCCCTTCTGCACCCTCTGCAGCCTTTCGATGGAAAGAGAAAGGTGAACACCTCTTTTATTCTCCGCAATCGCATGAATCTCGTCAACGATCAGATATTTTACTTCTGAAAGGGATTTGCTGAACTTGGGGCTGCAAAGAACGATGGCAAGAGTTTCAGGGGTTGTTATCAGGATATGGGGTGGCTTTCTCATCTGCTTCTGTTTTTCCGACGCATCCGTATCTCCTGTTCTCACCCCCACCCTGATCTTCTGGAGTTTAACACCCTTGCTCTCCGCAATATCATATATTTCCGAAAGGGGTTCTTCGAGATTTTTCTTTATATCGTTGTTAAGGGCTTTGAGGGGGGAAACATACACCACATAAACCCTATCCTCAAGCTCCCCCTTCTCAGCCCTCTCTATGAGCATGCTTATTGCAGCAAGGAAGGCTGCAAGGGTTTTACCGCTACCTGTCGGAGAAGTGATAAGGACGTTGTTACNCTTAAAAGCCTCAACTATGGCGTAGCGCTGAGGAGGTGTGAATTCCGAATACTTGGAAAGAAACCACTCTCTGACAAGAGGGTGTAGTGCTGACAGTATTTCCTCGTCGCTGTATGGCTTTCCTTCTATGATCACAAAACCTCTTTTTCAGCATTGCAGAAAAGTATTTTGTGCACGCTGCGTAATGGCAAATGTGAACTTCTACGCAACTCTTTGCCCCGGACTTGAAGATGTTGCGGCTGAGGAAATAGAGAAATTAGGCGGAAGAGTAATTGAAATTAGGCAAAACAAGGGAAGAGTATTTTTTGAAGGAAGCAGGAAGATGATCCCAGCAATAAACTCCTATTCAAGAATCCTTGAGAGGTTGAATGTCCTTCTTTACCGTGGGANGTTCTCAGACCTAAATGAAATTTACTCTGCTGTGAAAAAGCTCGATTTTGAATTTCTAAAGNGGAAAACTTTCGCAGTGAGGAGTATGAGGACAGGAGTGCACNATTTTACCTCGGTTGACGTTGCAAGGGTTGCTGGGCAGGCGGTTATTGACAGCTTTATGGAAAGCTATNGAGAGAGNCTGAAAGTAAATTTGAATGCGCCTGATGTAATAGTTAGGGTGGAGGTTGTTGACGATGAGCTTTTTGTTGGTGTTGACACCACAGGCGATGATGCACTGCACAAGAGGTGGTGGAGAGTTTACAACCATCCTGCCCATCTGAACGCTACCATAGCCTGTGCAATGCTCATATTAGCGGAGTGGAATGTGAAGAAATCTCTCATTGACCCGATGTGCGGCAGCGGAACCATACCGATTGAGGCTGCNTTGATGGGGAGAAATGTCCCAAACAGGAGGAGCTTTGCATATCAGAAGCTCTGCAACTCTGATCTTGGATTTGNAGAAAGTAAGAAAAAAATGGAGCTTTACGGAGTTGAGAAGTTCAGGAAGCATTTAGAGGGGGCGATTAGGAACGCTGAAAATGCGGGTGTGGCTGACACAGTTACCTTTTCTCAGGGAGATGCTACGAAAATAGAGGGTATTTATGATGTGATAATTACCAACCCGCCTTACGGGCTCAGGATATGGAAGAAGGGTATGATCAGAAAGCTATACGAGAAATTTGCCGAAGCTGCAAGAGACTGCATGCATGATGAGTCGAGACTTGTAGTAATAACGGTGGAGCANAGGATTTTTNGGGATTGTGCTTCAAAAGTGGGATTAAGCCTTTTACATGAGAGATTCGTAAAATATGGCGGATTGCTCACGAAGGTTATGGTTTACTCTTTGATCTGATCTCTCTCAATATCGTGAACCCATACTTCCCCATTCTCATAAACCTCCTTCTTCCATATNGGAAGCTCCTCCTTCATCAGCTCCACTGCCTGCTTCAGGGGCTCCCAGATATCCTTTCTATGCTCACCCATAACGGTTATGTAAACAATGTCTTCGCCCGGCATCAGAATGCCTCTTTTGTGATACACTTTCGCGTTAACAATTCCGGGCATCTTCTTAATTCTCTCTTCGATCTCCCCAGTCTTCTTTCTCAGCAAATCGTCGTATGCTTCATANTCAAGCTGCCTGACAATTTTGCCTTCAGACTGTCTCCTAACAAAGCCTATGAATACGCCAATAGCCCCGCATCTTTCAACACCTTCTACACACTTGGTTTTCAGGACGACCGACTTCAGAGACTCTATTTCCGGTGCTCCAAGAGCCTCTTCAACCGTCTTCACCCTCGGAATTCTGAAGCCCAGCCCCTTCTCCAGTCCTTCAAGCTCAAGATCGAAACCAATAATCGCCGCGAAGTCAAATCCGAGGTCAGCAAGGGTTTCAAGAGCCTCTCTTATGTTTTTCGGCCCTGCAACCATTCTGAGTGATTTTCCAATGAGAGCACAACACTCCTCCTCTCCATCACCCTTTCTGACTTCAACAACCTTTCCAATTTCAGAAAGTTCCTCCTTAAGCTTATCCCAGTTTTCAGGAACGAAAATTTTCATAAACATCCCCTCATCCGTTCAAAAACCTCCATACCGCAGAAGAGCGGTTGAACGACGTGATACTTTATGTCAACCCTCCGTCCATCAACAATGATCTCTGCACAGCTCGCAGCNGACAGTCTTGGCCGTGTGGGGCTTCCAGGGCAGACAATGATTCTTCCCTTGATCTCCTCAAGGACGAATCTGTGGAGATGTCCGAAAACTAAAACATCGGCATTCATCTCCATTGCCTTGTATCCCAAGTCGTGGAACTGATTGATGTAGTTTCCCTTGTGAATCAGACCAAACTTAACTCCTTCAATTTCAAAAACAATCTCTTCTACCAGCTCTTCCTTAATTTTATCCTCATCACTGTTTCCGTAAACCGCATAGAGGNTGTAATCTGCAAATTTTTTGTAGATCGAATAGCTGTGAAAGTCCCCTGCATGAATTACGAAATCCGCATTCTCAATCAACTCAACCAGCTTTTCCGGAAGATTCCAGCTGCCAAGGTGNGTGTCTGCAACAGCAACAATCCTCTTCATCAGAAGAAATAGCCGGTAAAGGTTAAAAACGTTGATGGCAACGCTTTGCAATGATAAGGCTAAGCCAGCTCACAAGTTACCTAACCTGTCCGAGACTGTGCTACTACAGAATCCATTTTGGGGAAACAAGCTTTACGGAGATGACCGCTGCAAGGGAAATATACTTCAGCCTTCGACAAGGTTTCGACTTCGAATGGGCGAAGAAAAGGGCTGANTCCTTGCATGACGGCTTTGATTGCGAGATTTTTAACAGAGTTGCCGAGAAATTCGTGTATATGGATCACGGATATAGAAGCATTGAAATTGACGCTTTAATAAAATCTGAAGCTTTAAATCTGCTGGTGAGCGTTGAAGAGGTGGNGGAGGTGGGAGAGGACAAACTACCACTTTTTCTCAGCCTTTACCCACCGGAAAAGGGTGTTTGGAGGAGGGATCTGATAAAAGNTGGAGCTGCTTCTTTGGCTGGTGGATTCAGGGAGGCACTGTTTTACTATGCCTACACCGGAGAGTTGAGAAGAGCTGAAGCCACATTTGGTATCAGGAAGAGAGTCCTGAGGCTGATGGAAAGGGTCAAGCTGATACAGAGGGGTTTTCTACCTGAAAGAAGAGAGAGCGGATACTGCAACTACTGTAGCTTCAAGGAGGATTGCGAGAGCAGGCCTGAAACCTTTGCTTCAAAGTTTCTTTAACTCTGCTTCTTATTCTGGATTGTTAACCCCCAGGTTTTCCAGAAAGTTTAACCAATAAAGAACCTCGCCTCCTCAATCCACTGACTCTTGCATCTTGGACATTTTGTAGCCTTAACTTTCTCAAACTCGAAGCCGCATTTCTTGCATTTCGGTGGTTGCATCACGAGCCTCTTCCCCTTTCTTTTGAGAACCTTTGCAGCCTTGGTTATTGCCGCATAGACTTCCTTTTCCCTTTCAGGTTCGATCCTTAGGATTGCACATATCTCCCTTGCTGTCAGACCACCTTCAGATTCGAGAAGGTCTATTATATCTTCGATCAGAGCCACAGCGAACTTTAACTCACAAGCTTATAAGTTTGTTTTTGACTGT
>MTMO01000036.1 GCA_002011235.1 Archaeoglobus sp. JdFR-27
AAAGGATACTGCGTGGTTGATGCGAGGATGGTTGTTGGTGAGCGAAAGTCATTTGATATGGAGATAGGAGATATAAGTTTCTTCTTCGATGCACAAAGTATAGCTGTCATTGGCGCTTCGAGAAATATCTTCAAACCAGGAGGTAAAGTGGTTGACAACTTAAAGAATCTTGGATTTAAAGGCAGAGTTTACCCTGTCAACCCAAATGCCGACGAGATACTTGGATACAAGTGCTATCCATCCGTCAAAGCAATTCCCGATAATGTTGATATTGCAGTAATTGCAATTCCTTCGAAGAATGCGAAACAGGTTGTTGAGGAATGTGCGGAGAAAGGAGTGAAAGGCATTGTTGTTTTAAGCGGTGGGTTTGCTGAGGGATGGGAGCAGGGAAGGGACCTTGAAAGGGAGATCGTGAAGATTGCGAGAAAAAGCGGGATCAGGATTATAGGTCCGAACACGATGGGAATTCTCGACCCTGAATCTGGNCTAACATCCTTTTTCTCGATACTCAGAAAAATTGGATCGGGCAATATAGGTGTTCTCGCACAAAGCGGGGCTTTTGCAAACTTTGTCCTTCTCTCCCTATGGCATGTCGGCTTCAGCAGAATAATTGCTATAGGAAATAAGTGTGACATTAATGAAGTTGAGGTTTTGAAATACCTTGTTGATGATGATAAAACGAAAGTAATAGCTGTTTACCTTGAGGGATTCACGAATGGAAGGAAATTCTACGAGATAATGAAAGAGTCCAAGAAGCCGATCATTGTTTTTAAGTCAGGTAGGACTGAAGCTGGAAAGAGAAGTGCTTTNAGTCATACAGCCTCNATCTCAACCAGCGAGGAAATTTTTGATGCTGCGTGCAAGCAGGCAGGAGTAGCGAAGGTATACGACTTTGAAGAGCTTGTTGATACGGTTAAAGCAATCTCTCTCCAGCCACTGCCAAAGGGGGATAGAGTTGGTGTCATTCAACCATCGGGGGCGGAATGTGTGATGTCAGCAGATGCNGTGGTCGAGAATGGTCTCAAGCTTGCAAGCTACTCTGATTTGACTCTGGAGAAAATATACGAACTCGCCCCAGAGTGGCACAGCATAAACAACCCGCTCGATCTGTATCCAATTGCTGAGCAAAGCGGAGATGAAGCATTCATTGATGTGCTGAGAGTATTCGCTGAAGACGAAAACATTGACGCAATAGTTGCTGGAATCTTCATTCCAAGCCTTATGAAGCTCGGTATAGACTTTTCATGGCTGANNGAGTATAACAAACCGGTTCTCTTCACAATGAAAGATGACATAGAGGAGCTTAGAAAGGCGAAGATGATGATAGAGAAAAACGGATTTCCTGTCTATACCACTCCTGAGAGGGCTGTTAGATCGCTCAGAAATATGTGGTTCATTTCGAAAAAGCTAAAAGGGTGATACGAAATACAGCACCTCTCGGCTCGTTATTCTCAACCTCAATCTCACCGCCATATTTTTCTACCAGTTTTCTGACAATGAAGAGTCCAAGTCCNGTGCCCCCTCCCTGCGAGAAACCCTCATCGAAAATTGAATCTCTTACATTTTCTTCAATACCAACTCCGTCATCTGCCACTCTTATCTCACACTTTCCGTCGCTTTCAGCTATTGTGACCTCCACCCTGTTGCATCTACCATGCTTTACGGAGTTTCCGATCAAATTGTCTGCTATTGAATAAATGCCATCATCGGCAACGACGCTGCAATCACCCTTAACAACAACCTCAATGTCGTAGTGGGATGCGACGTTCTCGAAAACGTCCTTTAAAGATAAAATTCTCTTTTCCATTCCTGATTTAGCCAGCTGTTCAAGGTCTCTCATTCTCCGAAGGGTTTCCACACTCTTTTCAAGCGATTTCAATGCTTTCTCAACCAACCTATCGTCATTCAACTCAAAAAAGAGATCGAGGTAGCTAATTGCCGCAGAGAGCTTGTTAATCAGGTCGTGTCTGATAATTTTGTTTACCAAATTAAGAAAATTTTCAAGTTCCTCCTTTTTCAGTTCTTCACTCTTTGTGTCAGTTATATCAAAAACACTGCAGATTATTGCCCTCCTACCCTTGTATATCGCTGGTAGAGGTCTTAATACTACCCAGCCTATGCTACCATCTTTTCTTACTATTTTGACCTCATGTTCGTATGGTAGCCCATCAAACTTACTAAGAAGTGCAAGCCTCGTAAAATTCTTCATTCTCTCCTTCTCNTCGTCTTCTGCAAGAAGTTCGTAAGGACTTGTTGATAANAGTTCTTCCTCACTATAACCCGTAATTCTCGAAATTTCCCTGTTTACAAATTTAAACCTATTATCCTGANAGATGTAAAAGCCCACATTCACCGAATTCAGCAATTCCTTCGTTAATTCCAAATCTAAATTTAACATAATCTTATTTGTTTTACACTTAAATAAAATTTTTGTCCACCCAGTTAANGTTTTTAAGTCTTGAGGATTATGTAAATACGGTGGGCTAGGCCGGGGGGTTCGGCGTCCCCTGTAACCCGAAACCGCCGATACGCGGGGGCCGAAGCCGAGGGAAGGTCCGCTAAGCGGGCGCTGATCCGCTCCGGACTCTGCAGAATCCCCGTCCCGGAGGGTCGGCGGTTATGGCTGGGCTGCCCGGAGGGGCTGTCCGCCATATTAGCCGGGGGGAACGGCCCAGGCCCGGAAGGGAGCAGGCTAACCCTGGACGTCCGGCGCTTCCGGGGGTGCGGGGAGGAGGAGTTAGGAGTCTGGTAGGTGTCCGCAAGGCGGATCGACCCGAGGCGTGCCCACCTTTTTTCAGTTAAATTGAAAAATCCGTGCTCATATTCTGAGCAATGTTCCTCCGATTCAGAGAAGATGTCATCAAAACACTGGGTGAATACGGAGATGAAAAGTTTCTNAGGGAGAGTGAACACTCTGATCTTGCTTCAACGGTAGCCTTTAAACTTGCAAAGGAGATGAAAAAAAGCCCTAAGGAGATTGCAGATGAAATTGTTGAGAAGATTGAGGTTGAGAGCGACTATATTGGCAGCGTTGAAAGCACTAACGGTTATATCAACTTTTTTGCGAGCTACGAATTTCTTGAGGACACAATTAGTGTCATTCTTGACGAGGATGAAAATTACGGTCATCTCAACGCGAAGGGAGAAATTCTCATTGAGCATACTTCAGCCAACCCAGATGGACCTTTACACATTGGACACATCAGAAATTCGATCATAGGAGACACGATAGCAAGAATATTCAGTAAAGCTGGGATGGACGTCAAAACACACTACTACGTCAACGATATGGGGAGACAGGTGGCGATTACAGTTCTCGGAGTGGAGAAGCTCGGCTTGAAGGATAAAAAACCTGACCACGCCATTGCTGAAGCTTATATCGGGGCAAATAGGCTTATTGAGACTCAACCAGAGCTTGAGGAGTATGTTGAGAACCTGATGCTTGAATACGAGAGAGGTAATGAAGACATCGTTTCNAAGTTCAGAAAGGCAGTTGAAACTGCTTTAAGTGGAATAAGGCAGACTCTGGAAAGCATCAATATAAAGCACGACGAGTTTATATGGGAGAGTGAGTTCATCCGCAATGGTTATGTTGATAAGGTGATCAGGGATTTAGAAGAGAAGAATCTAATAAAGAAAGAAGGAGCATGGACAATCGAGCTCGAAGAGTTGGAGAAAGGGGTTGTTGTGAGGAGAGAAAACGGGACAACTCTTTATATTACCCGAGATTTGGCATATCATCTTTGGAAAAATGAGAACTACAACAGGTTCATCAACGTCTTGGGGGCAGATCACAAGCTTTACGCTTCTCAGCTATCGAAGATTCTCATGACACTTGGCCTTAAACCTCCTGAAATTATTTTCTTCGAATTCGTTTCTCTGCCTGAGGGGAGTATGAGCACGAGAAGAGGGAAGTTTATCTCAGCAGATGAGCTGATTGAGAGAGTTAAAGAAGAAACTGAAAAAATACTCGCTGATAGGGAGATGGATGAAGAGGAAAAAAGAAAGATTTCAGAAGCTGTCGCAGTTGGAGCAATAAGATTCGACTTTGTTAAAGTTGCTCCTGAGAAGCCGATGGTCTTCGACTGGAGCAAAGCATTGGATTTTGAAAGACAGACGGCAAGCTACATCCAGTACAGCCATGCAAGAGCATGTAGCATTCTAAGGAAGGCTGTTGAGGNAGGTATGCCTGATTTGGACTTCAGGGGTGAGCTTTGCACTGCAGAAGAAAGAAAGCTCGTGATGGTTCTTTCTAAGCTGCCATACTTTATCCAGAGGGTGATTAAGGAGTTNCGTCCCAATGTGTTTGCGGAGTATCTCTTAAGTGTTGCGTCCACCTTCAACGACTTCTACCGCTTACATCCTGTGCTACGAGCAAAATCTGAGCTGAGAATGCATAGACTTGCTATAGTTGATGCAACCCGCATTGTTCTGAGAAATGGACTTGAGCTTCTGGGTATTGAACCTCTTGAAAGGATGTAATTTTGATTTNCATTTAATGAAATTTATTTATTTAAATCTNAGTAGACAGTCTTAAAGCAAACAAAAAATTTATTGTAAAAATTGATTCAATCGGATATATGCGAGGAAGGAGAAAGAAAGAACTAATAAAAAAGCTCGGAGAACCCGNACTTGAGTATTTAGAAGAAGAAAGAATACGGAAGTGGCTTTTAGAAAAATTAAAGNGCAAATATGGAAGCAAAGTTTTTTGAGAAAGTTTCCCGTAGTAGAGAATTTGAATATGATAATAAAATTTATTGTTTCTACATTTCACCAGATGTCGACATCCTTGAAGTGAGAAACTCATCGAATGAAGTAAAAATTATTGCGTACGAAATAAAAGGTCTGAACTACTTAAATCGGCCTCCCTACTATGCGGGATTTGATCAAGTTTTAGCGCATATGTACATATCATTTAAAATCAAAGAGTCTCCTACAAATAAGACTGACAGTAGCATTTTAACCTATAATACTAAATTTCGAGGAAGTATTTTCGACTATGTGTATCTCGTGCATCCCTATACAGGGTTGGAATTCGAAGAAGAAATTAACAAGGAGGCAAAATCAATGGCGGAGCTTATGGGTGTTGGTTATTTGATTATNAACAGCAAAAGACGGTTAAAAGAGTTGGCAAAACCAAAAATTAACCCCAACGTAAACTCTGAAGCAAAGCAGTTATTTTTAGATAATATAGATTCATTTAAAACTTATGAGCGTTAAAATTTTTGGTCGTGTCTTATCGTAGGTGTAAATTCACCTCCCGCCTTATATCCCTTTCCAGCTTCGTAACCTTTAGCAATGAACGATTACATAGCATCCCCCC
>MTMO01000066.1 GCA_002011235.1 Archaeoglobus sp. JdFR-27
TTTTCAAAATGTTTTTATCTTACCTTCATCGTTAACTTTATGGAATTGTTCGAGTGTGTTGAAAGGGTGATAAAAACTCGAAGAAGTCACAGAATGTATCTTGAAAAGCCGGTTGAAAGAGAGAAGCTTGAGAAAATTATCGAACTTGCAATGTGGGCGCCTTCAGCCATGAACAGGCAGCAGTGGTTTTTTGTTGTCGTTTCAGGTGAGAGGCTGAAAAAGCTCATAGATATAGTCCAGAAAGGGTATGATCATATCCTCCCACGTCTTCAGAGGTTCTTTGCTGAGACGCCGAAGGTAATAGAGCAGACAAAAAGGTTCTTCAAAAATCTTGGAAACGCTCCTGCAGCTGTATTCGCCTATTACACCCCAACTGGTGATGATTACAGCGATGTTCAGAGTGTTGCTGCTGCCATCCAGAATATGCTTCTTGCTGCCCACTCTCTTGGCCTTGGAACGTGCTGGATGACCGGACCAGTTCATGTTGAGGATGAAATAAACAAAGCTCTTGAGGTGGAAGGAAAAAAGCTCGTTGCTGTTATAACTGTTGGATACCCAGCAAAAGAGCCACCAGTTCCTCCGAGGAGGGATGTTGACAAGAAGGTTGTCTGGCTTCTTGATTGATGCTCTACGAATTTTTGTGGAAAAATACTTATCTTTACTCGCACAGTAAGTCTATGCTGTTCACCCCAGCCGAAACTGAAAATCTTAAAATGAAGAACAGGCTTGTAAGATCAGCGACAGCAGAGTCAATGGCAACTAAGGAGGGTTTTGTAACTCCTGAGCTGATAGAACTCTACAAAAAGCTCGCTGAAGGTGGTGTTGGTACAATTGTTACTGGATACATGTATGTAAGCGAAGATGGAAGATCGTCATACAAGATGACTGGGATAAGCAGGGANGAGCACATTGAGGGGTTGTCGAGGCTCGTTTCTGAGGTAAAGGACGTTGACAGAGATNTCGTTTTTGTAGCTCAGATTGCTCATGCAGGCAGACAGACACTGCTCGGAAATGCCATCGCACCCTCAGCGGTAAAAGACCTTTTTACAGGAATTGAGCCAAAGGAGATGACGGGAGATGACATCGAGAGGGTTATTGATGACTTCATAAACGCGGCAATCAGAGCTGAGAANGCAGGGTTTGATGCGGTGCAGCTTCACGCAGCCCACGGATACCTGCTCAGCGAGTTCATATCTCCATACACTAACAGAAGGAAAGATGAATACGGGCAGGAGAGGGCAAANATNTTGCTCGACATATTCGAGGGGATACGGGAGAGGAGNAAAATNCCAGTGATGATAAAGATGAACGCNTGCGATTTTATTCCGGGTGGCCTCGAGATTGACGAAGCTGTTAGAATTGCAAAGCTTCTCGATGATGCAGGATTCGAAGCGATAGAGGTAAGCGGGGGGATGTATGAGTCAATCTACCACAACAGATACAACGTTGTCAGCCAGAANGTTTCGAAGAGTGGTGAAGCCTACTTTAAAGAATACGCTTTCAGAATCAAAGATGCGGTTAGCATGCCTGTCATAGCTGTTGGAGGGATAAAAAGTCTTGAAGTAGCTGAATCGCTGCTTGAGAAAGTTGATTTTGTTTCAATGTCAAGACCGCTCATTAGAGACCCCTATCTGCCGTTGAAGATGATGAANGGTGAGGTTGATAAGAGCGACTGCAAATCCTGCAATTTATGTTTAGCAGCCATATTCGAGAACAAACCGCTGGATTGCTACGCTAAACGGAAAGAAGATTCATAACTGCTGGTAAAATCTCTGTAATTTCTCCTTCTTCTTTCTGAACTTCTTTTTGGCCATTTTTGTGGATTAAGCCAAATCCCGTAGACTCTTCAAAGTGTAATCCTCCGTGAGCACCTTTATGGTCAGCTTTCTCAAACTCGAATCCACGTTTTGCGGTTATTACGAAATCTCCACAGCGTTCGCTTCTCATCAGCCCCTCTATCCGCTGCTTTGCCCTTGGATAATCACTGCTGAACTCGTAGTCATTCAACGGAACAACTTCATCCCTATTCGAGAGGGTAAATACGCCCTTTTTGCTTGAAGAAAATGAACTCCACACTTTCAAAGGATTTAAGGGCTTCAAGCACATCTTCCTGCCTTTTCAGTGCATATATATGAGCCATTCTCGGACCGCTTGGAGCAAAGACTACTTCTCCGGTCTTTCCGGTTCTTTTCTCGTACTCCCGAAGGTCAAGATTTGTGAAAGCGTTAATCCCCTCCCTCTCAAACTCCTCCGCGAGATCAACATGGTATCTCTCACCGTCTTTCAGCCTTATCTGTCCGTGATCCGTGACGATGGCGATGATTGGGTCGTAGTTTCTGGAAATCCCTTTGTACAGCTTTTCAAGCTCCTCATCAGCATCTCTTACAGCGTCCTCAGCAGAGTCGTATATGTATGGCTTACCTTCCTCCCCCTCAAAGCTGTCAGGGCCGAATAGGTGTGAAGCAGCATCAGTTTCCATAAACCAAGTAACTCCAAATCTGCATCCCGCTCCTACTGCCTTCAAAGCATTTCTAACAGCAATCTCGTGCTGCAGGACATGTAAGGGAAAGAGTTTCAAAATCAACTTTTTGATCCATGAGCTCTTCTTCTTTCCTCTGTATCTGGCAAATCTCCTGAGGAACATCAGTTTGCTCGCCACTCCCACACCCTTATCCTCTCCCGGAGCTATAAAGCTCATTTTAATATCNGCCCCCTTCCTGACCAGATCCACGCTGAAGGTTTTCAATCCATGTTCTTTTGCCATTTCAAATCCCGTTTTTGCCAGCAAGTGCTCATCGTTTAAATTGGTTGAGGCATCTATCCAGTTGTCTGGCATTGTGAGCTCGAAGTCATATCCTATGTACTCACCAGACCCTCTGTCGAACCATGCTTGTCCGACAAGTCCATGCTCGCCCGGATGTTTTGCAGTAGATATGGATGCATGACCACTCACGGTTGCTGAAGGGAAAACTGAGTAGCACTTTTTTATCACAAGGGCCTCTTTAGAAATTTCTTCAATGAANGGGAGTTTACCGGAGTTATACAACTTCCAGAAAACGTTGTGGTTTACACCATCCAGTACAACAATTACTGCACATTTCACAAACTTTCTCACCCATCTTTGTTGATAATGCTATCTGGTTAGTATATGAATTAGTTAAATTAACATAAAAAATTGTATTAGGTAGCAATGTATTTGAAGAAAACTACAAAAAACTCTAAGAAAATTAAATTTTATTTAGAATGTAACAGAAAGTATGAGAAAAATTTTTAAATCCACCCAAAATTTTGAACACATGGATAGNGGAGATACGGCATGGATACTGGCATCTACAGCCTTGGTTATGTTAATGACTCCCGGAGTTGGTCTGTTTTACTCCGGTATGGTCAGGAGAAAGAATGCAGTGAATATGATAGCTCTTAGCTTTGTTAGTCTAATATTTGTCAGCGTCCTATGGGTTGCCTATGCGTACTCATTAGCCTTTGGCAATGACGTCTCAGGNGTCATCGGAGATGCCAGTTACGTTTTTCTGAACGGCGTAGGGCTTGAAGACGCGGAGGGTTTGACAATACCCCATCTCGTTTTCGTGATATATCAGATGATGTTTGCAGTAATAACAGTTGCAATTTTGACTTCAGCAATCTCTGAGAGAGTTAAGCTTTCTTCGTTCATCGTCTTTAGCATCCTGTGGCTCACCTTCGTTTATGCTCCCTTCGCACACTGGCTATGGGGTGGGGGATGGCTTGCAAAACTCGGAGCAGTAGACTTTGCGGGGGGAATAGTGGTCCATATAAGCTCTGGCTTTGCAGCTCTCGCTCTCGCATTGGTAGTCGGAAAGAGAGGTGGGTTTGATGAATACTCGATCGAACCACATAACGTCCCGATGACCTTGCTCGGTGCAGCTCTGCTGTGGTTCGGGTGGTTTGGATTCAATGGAGGGAGCGCTCTTGCAGCAAACGGGCTTGCTGCAAATGCAGTAGTTGTAACGAACACCTCTGCAGCCATAGCTGCAATAGTCTGGATGATAGTTGGGTGGATTAAGGGTAAGCCCGGCAGTCTTGGCATAGTCAGCGGAGCAATTGCAGGTCTGGCAGCGATAACTCCTGCAGCGGGTTTTGTTGATGTGAAGGGTGCCTTTGTAATTGGAATCGGTGCCGGAATTCTCTGTTATCTCGCCATGGATTTCAGGATAAGGAGGAGAATAGACGAGAGCTTGGATGCTTGGGCTATACACGGTATCGGTGGAGTCTGGGGTAGTTTAGCAGTGGGGATATTTGCAGTGCCACAAGTAAACTATTACACAGGCTTGCTGCTTGGAAATGCGGAGCTACTGAGAGCTCAGGTGATAGCAGTCATCGCCACTGTTGCATACGCCTTTGTTGTCTCTCTTGTGCTTGCAAAGATCGTTGATATTGTGATGGGNCTNAGGGTTACCGCTGAGGAAGAATACGTTGGCTTAGACATCTCGCAACACGAAGAGGTTGCCTACACGTGAGGTGGATTGGTATGAAGATGGTTGTGGCCGTAATAAGGCCTGAAAAGCTGGAGTGTGTGAAAAAGGCTTTGGAGGAAAAAGGAATTGTAGGTATGACAGTAACCGAAGTGAAGGGAAGAGGAGAGCAGAAGGGAATCAAACTCCAGTTTAGGAGTAGAGAGATTGAAGTAGACATGCTACAAAAAACGAAAATAGAGATAGTTGCGAGCGATGAGGAGGTCGAGGAGATAATAGACACCATAATGAACTCGGCAAGAACAGGAAAATATGGAGATGGTAGAATCTTCGTCCTACCAGTGGAGAAGTCAGTAAAAATAAGAACTGGGGAAACCATATGACTTCTTAATTTTTTACCTCAGAAGCTCAGTTTTCTAAACCCCAAACACCATTTCTCCTCCAAAAAATTTTATAAGACAAGAGTAATTTTAGCTATGGAAAATGCTG
>MTMO01000018.1 GCA_002011235.1 Archaeoglobus sp. JdFR-27
TGTAAGAAGCACGGGGTTAAGAGCTCAATCTGCGGGCAGGCAGGAAGCTACCCGCATGTTGTCGAGAAGCTTGTTGAATTCGGGATTGACAGCGTTTCAGCCAATCCAGATGCGGTGCAAAAAATCAGGGAAGTTGTTGCGAGAGTCGAGAGAAAGATAATACTCGACAAAATAAGAGGGTTTCAGCCGTAGGCAATAATTNTTCTTGCCTCCATTTTTCCTATTCTGGAGTTTCCCTCTATCAAAAGCCTGTTTCCTGCGAGAATCTCCCCTACAACGCAGTTTTTAGCCACCCTCACATCAGCATTTGCCACTATCCTGTTTCCCCTGCAGCCCGAGAGAAGAACCACATCATCAGCGTAAATCTCACTAAACGAAGTGTAGGCTCCAAGTGTAACTTCCTCAGCCTTTATTCTCCCACCAACAACGCATCCTTTTCCGAGATTTACTTCCCTTGCCTCAATGCTACCCAGAAAGCTGCAGTTGATACCAGCCACGACCAAACCATCAAACCTTAGATTTTTTGTCACCACGCTTNCCGATTTTACTGAAAGAANCATGTTTTTCNTATCAACCCTAATCATTTCNTAACACCCTGCCTGACTTTTACAGCCACTCCNCTCTCCATCTCAAGCATCTCGAAAGCTGAGAGTATCGCTCTACCNGTGGCGAGCAATTCATCCTTTGTATTGACAACTATAACCTCATCATTNGCTCTTATGTCTTCATCCACCTCCACAACATGCTTGGCGAAAACACTCNTTCCCGAAGCNATGAACTCCGAAACCTCATCCATCACAACCACCCTCATCTTTGGATAGGCTAAAAAAGCATGTAGTCTCTTTGCCCCTTCAATGCTCAACGTAAACCATCCTGAATCAGCTTTCAGCGTCGCAATTCTCCTACCATCGTCTACAACCTGCCTAACTCGACCTGTTGTGGAAAGAATAAAGGTGCAGGTGTCGGGGAACAAAACCCTACCCGCGCCATTGCCGAACTGGTAGTCTGCTATAACCCTAACACTCCTCAGATTGATGTCATCATCTACCATATCTCCTCTCCCTCCTCTGATACTCTCTCAGAATTCGCAAAAAGTCAACATACCTGAAATTATCCCAGTCCACATCTGCAAAATAGAGCTCGCTGTAAATCCCCTGCCATATCATAAATTCAGGAACTTCATTTCCAGCTTTGATTATTATGTCCGGCGGTGTTTTCACAGCCAGAAACCTTTCGAATGTTTTCTCGTCAACATCTTCCGGCTTTAACTCTCCAGCTATCACCATCTCGGCAAGTTTTTTAATGGTATTCAGAATTTCCTCATGTCCTGTATAGCCAGCAATAATGTTAACTGTTGGTGGCTCACCTTCACTTTCTTTCACAAGCTCGTTTTCAATTATTCTAACTCTAAAACCTNTAATGAAATCTCTGTTGATCTCATTATGGGAGCAAACAGTAATTTCCTCAACTCCAAACCTTCTACACCAATTGATAAATTTTAGAAACCCCTCACCGAGGTGGTTGCTGATAACGACGATATGCTTCGGAACTTTCTCTATCTCCCTTTCCAGTAATTTTTCGTAGATTTTCAGCAGCATTCCATCAAAGTTTAAATGCATGTATTACTTAACTTTTCCCAATGCTTCCAGCAATCACTCTTTCAGTGATAGCACTAATTTCAATCAAACTCGATCCCCGGTTAGCCTTTGCCACCTTTGCCATCGCTACTCTGATCTATTCTAATAAAGGGAGCCTGAAACTCTCAATTAGAAACCCAAGTAACGAAGATTCGTATTTCAACGCATATCTACTTGCCACCTTCCTTTCCCTTCTTGCATGTTTTGCTATTCCGAGGGATGTCGTGTATACGTCAATTTTCCTGATTTTTGTACATGAGCTGAGAAGGGACGCAATCTGGAATATCGCTGCCTACACCTCTGCGTCCCTCTTCTACTTTCTTGCCTTCTATCTCCTGACAGATTTGCATTTCAACACAGCTCAGACCTTTTTTATAGCTCTTGCAGGCGGACTCACAGCATCTCTGGTGGAGAGTGTTGAGACCGACGCAGATAAGAGGTTTACACTGATGATAGCCCTCTCCACCGTATTCACGATATTCAGAATATACGTCCCTTCAGCATCAATATTTGACCTCAGCTTAGCTTTTTTCGCATCCTTTCTCTTGAGTCTTCTTGCCCTCTATACAGGAGTTGCAGATGAATCTGGTTTGATGAGTGCTACTCTTGTAGGAACCACGCTAATCCTCTTTACGGACTTCAGATTCTTTGCTGTTCTGCTCCTTTTCTACACCCTTGGCTCTGCATTCACGAAATATCGCTACGAGATAAAACAGAGTAGAGGGATAGCTGAACAGGCTGGGGGNGCAAGAGGTTATACAAACGTATTTGGAAACAGTCTTGCACCCCTCTTTTTCGCGATACAGTATGGTGTTACCCATAACCAATTTTTTGCAGCCGCCTTTGTCGCATCGGTTGCGGCAGCGCTGGCAGACACAACAGCGAGTGAAGTTGGTAAAGCAGAAAACAATGTTTACCTTATCACAAACTTTCACAAAGTTGAACCAGGTGTCAGTGGTGGGGTATCGTTCAAAGGCGAAATATCAGCTTTAGCCACATCCTTTCTCACAACTGTGCTTTCCTTCCTAATGGGGATTATTGGCATTTATGCTGCAATTATTGCTGCAATTTCAGCCTTTATCGGCGTTCACATTGACAGTATTCTTGGTGCAACGCTTGAAGAAAAAGGGTATTTGACAAATTCAGGGGTCAATTTTCTTGCAACCTTTCTTGCCGGTGTTATTTGTTTCCTCCTTCTTTTTCAGTTCCCCTCTTAACCTTCCTTCTGCTCAAAGCTGCAATCGTAGAAATAGCCACTATGCCGTAGACTACCTCAAATCCCGGCGTTTCTATAACCTGCTCAATTCTTGATTTCTTTTTTGGAGTGTAGTAGGTGTAAGGATTGAATTCGACATGCTTAAGCTCTCTTTCTCCACCTGATTTTGCCATATTAGTCAGCAGCTTTGCCAGCCTTTCTGATAGCTTGTAGTACATAAGCTTGGCGTACTTGTTTTCCATACTCTCGGCAAACTCATAGTAGGCTGCAGGAAGCACAGGAAAAACCACTTGCTCTGCCTCAGAAATCGCNGAGTTGGCAGCTTCTTTTGCACTCTCCACCTTATCGTTGACTTCCCCATATTTGACTTCAATTGAAAGGCTCGCGTCAGTAATAGAGTTTATAGCCATCACTGCAGCTCCTGCATACAAGCCATCAGAGAGCAGTCTTTTAGCGGTTTCAAGCGATTCATAAGCGTCATTCAGCAATGTCTGTTCACCATTCAGTGATGATGCGTAAACGAGTATCGAACCAGCTTGGGTTATGTAGAACTCCGCCCTTTTTTCAATCTCCTGTGGTGAAATCTCGTAGTCGTTCTTCAGTTCGGAAAGAATAGAGAGCCACACCTTTGCACTCTCAACTCTCTCCTTAGCGTAAGCAAGATACTGCAAAGCCTCATCATCTGTATTAGCAGTCTTTGCCTTCTCAAGCAGGTTCTCTGCCTCTGCTATCCTCTCCTGTGCAGCGGCAATAACCTGAAGTGAGTTTACGCCGATTTGCTCATTGCCAAGGTAGCCCTTGAGAGAATCTATTTCATTTTTGATGCTTTCAACCTCGTTATCGAATTGCTGTGCGGTAACTATGTTTTTCTTATAAAGCTCATACCTAAGGATTATTTTCGACTGGAAGTAAAGACTTGTGGCAGTGTAGTATTTCCCTTCACTGTAGCGTTCTTCTGCTTTTTCAATTAGTTCCTCAGCCTTGNCACTCTTAACAGCTTTTCTAAGTGGTTCGACAGACTCTTTCATCTTTTCTGCGAGCTTTTTCAGAATATTGGAGTAAGCCTTGATACTGAACTCACCTTGTGGTTTTTTAACTTCATAGCCCGTGAAGAACTTCAGCGCGTCGTTAAGAGTTCTAACCTCATAAACATCTACGCCCAAGGACTTGCCATACTCCACGAGGTCTATTTTCTTGTATTCAGGGGTAACTATGCTGATAATACCTACTCTCCTAACCTTNGTCTCTTCTACNTAGGTAATCCTCTGCCCTTCAGGTATCAAGAAAATTTTTCCGCCATGAGATGCAGCAGCTTCGAGCTTATATTTTAGCCCACCTACTGGCCCAATGAAACCGTCAGGGTAAATCATTCCAGTCATGTAAACATCATCGCGGATTTTGAGACCTTTGAGTGCAGCTACAGTAGCTACAGTCATCACACCCCCTGCAGAGGGTCCACCAACGATTGGTGCCTCAGCCTCAATAATATAGAAGAAGTCGTATTTTGTGAAGTCCATCCCCAGTANATCGCAGGCTGTTAGAGCGGCAAGCTGTGCACTTCCCTGCATGTCAATTTCGGTGTAGGGGGTTGTCGAGACGAAAACCTTTCCGTCTCCGGGTGTGACAATGACACTGATATTTATTACAACACCAGTGGGATTTTCGCCACTTGTTACGGCAACAGCCTTGATATCTGCCCTCTGTGCATGTTCAAACTGAGCATGTACTGGCTGGATAAGTAAAAACACGATGAACAGCAGGATCAGAGTTTTTTTCATAAACCGNGTTAATTAGCTCGAAATTAAAATTTTACCCAACAACTTCGATGTCTGCAACATATCTGCTGACGTAGGGAGCAAAGTTTCCACATTTTTTCAGTTTCAGCACCTCTACCTTTATCCCGTGTTCCGCAAATTTATCCGATATTTTATCCGGCAACCTTTCCTCTTCATTCTCACTCTCGAAAGAGTAGTAGTGGATAAAGCTACCTTTCTCAACTTTGTCCTTCAGCAGAGGTATGAACTTCTCAGCTGAATAGGGAGCAGGCATTAGAAC
>MTMO01000038.1 GCA_002011235.1 Archaeoglobus sp. JdFR-27
AGACGTTCAGAGACAACTCAGACAAGATAATCGTCGTGACCCCCTCCACCTCTTTGGCGAATTATATTATCTACAAATTTGGGTATGAAGGATAATGTGGTNGCCTCTCCTCGATTTTGCTGCATACCACCAAGCCTTGAGGTTCTAAAAAACTCTGCAATTTCTGATGTAATTTTAGGCAGTGGTTGATGTTAACATGGAAAACTTTAAAAAATCATCATCATCAATTGATACATGAAGTGGGGGACTGCGTTCAGACTCGCTTTAAAATCATTTCTTTTCGGTCTTCTATGGTTCATCGTAGGCTTTCTGCTTGTGGTGGGTGCAATATTCCTCTTCATATCCGGGATCAGAATTCTCGCATTCTTTGCTGGTTTTGCAGGCTTGTTCCTGATGTTCTTTGGTTTCTTTGCCGCGATGTTCAAGGTCAGTAGTGGTGTTTTCCTTGGAAAAGACGAGATTTCTATTAGACCAGTAGAGGTTACGTATGAAAGAGANGGGCTGGCATCAATTCTCGGACAGCTTATTGAGCAGATACTCTCAGAGAAACCAGCAAGGGCTAACATAGCAAGAGATATGAAGGGTTCTGTGGTTGTGAAGGTAAGAGATATGGATGCTACTGCAACTGTCGAGTTCAATCAAGGAAGAATTACTGTTTACAACGGACAGCCCGTAANAGGAAAATTTTCTGTTATCTCAGCTGATTTTGACGTCATAAACGATTTAGCCACTGGAAGAGCTGGTACGCTTAAGACGATGTTATGGGTGCTCACAAGAAGGCTGAGAATAAAGGGTATAAGGATGGCGAGGAAGTTTCAGAAAATTTTCTCATAAAATCTTTTTTATGGCTTTTTCACCAAACTCGTAAAGCTCTTTTGCCCTGCTCTCTGTCCTGCCCTCAGCATAAATTCTTGCGATTGGTTCAGTCCCTGATGGTCTGATCAACACCCAGCCGTCACTGAAGTCAATCCTCGCCCCATCAATGTGGTTCGCATCTGGAAACTCCCTCCTGAGTCCTTCAAGCAACTTCTTTTTGTCCCTGCACNCCACCTTNCCCTTCACTATGCAGTATCTCGGAATTTCAGCAGCCAGCTCGCTCAGCTTCTTGCCAGTAGCATCCATCAGCTCAAGAACCTTTGCAACGCTCATCCCCCCGTCTCTCGCCACCAGATGCTCCGGAAAAATCAGACCTCCATTTCCCTCACCGCCAAAAATGGCGTTTTTTTCTATCATCACCTTCGCAACAACCGGAGAGCCAACCGGNGTATAGAGAATCTCACCTCCTGCAGCCTTCACAGCATCCTCCACACACTTTGATGATGACACGGGTGTGACAACCACCCCTCCTCCGTTTTCTTCAACATAGTGTTTTGCCATAACAGCCAGCATAACATCNTCACTCACAAATCTTCCTTTTTCATCAACAAANACTGCCCTATCCGCATCCCCATCATGGGCAACGCCAATATCCGCATTGAAATCCACNACCGCTTTTTTCAGTAGATCAAGGGANTCTTCAACGGGCTCAGGATTTCTTGCAGGAAACCGTCCATCAGGGTTGCAGTTTATTCCGTAAACATCGCAGCCAAGCGATTTCAGTATCTCAGGAGTTGAGAGGCTCCCAGCCCCGTTTCCACAGTCAACCGCAACCCTATACTTTTTGTCGAGTTCAACGCTCTCGACAATGGCATCAATGTATCTCCTCAGACCGTAACAATCCATGTAAAGCTGCCCGACNTNNTCCCAGTTGGCGATTCTGAATTTCTTGCTCATGTAAACTCTCTCACTCTCTTCATCCATNTCCCTGTAGAACTCCACCCCGTTATCCTGAACGAATTTTATCCCGTTATACTCTCNCGGATTGTGGCTTGCCGTTACTATAACTCCCGCTGAACAGTCAGTCTCTTTAACGTAATACTGAAGTGCTGGAGTGGGAGCAATGCCCAAATCAACCACGTCACTTCCCGTTGACATAATACCCGCTGAAACAGCGGATTTGAGCATTGAGCTTGAAATTCTCGTATCACATGCAATGGCAATTTTTCCCGGCCTNAAACTTCCTATAGTTCTCCCCAGATTAAGAGCAATTTCGGCCGTTAATTCTGAATTCGCTATCCCCCTGACACCGTTGGTTCCAAAAAGTTCTCCTGCTCCTCCTGCTCTCATGCTGATTATTCAGGATGAATGTTCAAAAAGTTTTTTACTCAGGTGATTTAGGCACTGTTGATGTTTGAAAGACTGGTTGTTAAACGACCTCTCTCTACAGTCCTTCTCATCTCCTTCATCATCTCGCTATTCATGATTTCTGCATCAAACCTCAAGTTTGGATCAGCAGATTACTCGGATAGCTTTCCCCCATGGGACAAAATTTATCTGAGATATGAGTTGTATTACAAGGACTTTGGCCTTGCCCCAGAGAACGTTTACATTTTTATTAAATCCGATGACGTTTTAACGGCAGACGTTTTTAAATANATGCTTTCTCTCCAAAACGCCCTTGTGCACATAGAGGGTGTTATCTCCACCACATCCCCCGCTTCAGTAGTCAATGAAATGTTTGGCTCCATACCGGATGATGAAGTTCTGCTGGAAACCATTGCTGAAAGCTACGCCCGCGATTTGCTTCCTGATCAAAACTTCGCTTTGATTTCAGTCCAGATAGAGAGAATGGAAAGTGACAAACTGATGGNGGTCGCCAAGGAGATTGAAAAGGTAATATCATTCCTACCCCAGCCTTCGGGTGTTTCTGTAGATGTTACGGGTGGAGCCGTGCTGATGTATCAGATCACGAAGGCCGTTCAGGAGGATGTTTACAGAACTTTCTTTGTAGCTTCCGTCATAATGGTTCTTGTCCTTGCTGTGGTATTCAGCGGTGTGGTCAGACGAAAAGTGACTGTGCTGTTCCCACTGCTAATATCGTTGCTTTCCGTTTCGATTATGGTCGGATCAATGCCACTCTTCAGACTTAAAATGACCGAATACGTTTCTGCAACCGTCCCAATTCTCGTAGGTCTTGCTATTGACTACGCAGCCCAGCTTCAAAACAGATTTGAAGAGGAAAGAAACGAAGGCAGAGATGTGGAAAATGCTGTAGTGCGGGCAATTAGAACGACCAGATTTCCACTCTTCATGGCAATGGCGACAACGGTTATAGGCTTTACATCAATGGGTGCCCCCGGAATCCCATCACTGGTTTGGTTTGGAACTCTTATGTCGCTTGGACTTCTATCTGCCTTCTTCCTCTCCCTCGTGTTCCTGCCTGCAGTGCTGAGGATAGCTGATAAAGATGCAGGAAGAGCATCCTACGCTCCCGGAATTCTCGAAAAAGTTCTGACATCAATTGCAAAGCTAACAATTACGAATTCAAAGAAAATTCTGGCACTTACAGCAGTTTTAATCATTCTTGGCGCGTATGCGACCACACAAGTCCAGCTTGAAACCAACAGAAGGAAGTACGCCCCACAAGATTTGCCCGCACTCGTTAAATTTGAAGAACTGGAAAGATCAGTCTCTCCACAATACGTTTATGCCATCGTCCTCTCCGTTGACAGAATTGACGCANACAATGTTGCTAAAGCTGAGGAGCTTGCAAAATATATTTCCAATAGAGAGAAAGAAGTTTACAGCTATGAAACTATTGGAAAAACTCTTAAGGACTTTTTTGGCACTATCCCATCAGCCGAAAGAGAATTTACAGTAGCCCTCTCAAACATACCCGAAAGTCTGTATAATAGATTTGTTTCTGGAAACCACATGGTAATTCTCCTTTACACCAATACACAAACAGANGAAGAGGTAAACCACGCAATGAGAAACTTTGAAGAGGATATTCGGTTTTTTGGGTGGGACGGAGATTACTACATAACGGGATTCCCTGTCATCCTNGCACACCTCAGCGAGGTTCTGTTCAGCAGCCTAAACCTGATGACTGCAGTTGCTTATTTACTCATCGTTGTATTTCTTCTTCTCTCCTACCGCTCCATCCTAAGAGCGGTAATACCCCTAATCAGTATCTCAGTGGCTGTTGCTGCGATGAACCTGTGCATGGTGGTTATGGGTATAAAGCAGACGACGATCTCCATAGCCCTCAACTCAATAGTTCTGGGTATGGGCATTGATTATTCTATCCACATCACCGAGAGGTACTTCGAGGAGAGAGGAAAGCTTGGTGTGGAGGAATCGGTAAAGAGGACTATCGAGAGGACGGGAAAAGCAGTCCTAACCTCAGCACTTACAACGGCGGGTGGGTTTGGGGCACTATACTTCTCGTCATTCCCAGTTTTAAGCAACTTCGGAGTTCTTGCATTCATCGCGGTAATCTTCAGCCTTGTATCTGCGGTCTCGATAGTCCCAGCTTTCCTGATTCTCTACGAATCGAGGAAGTCTTACTTCAGCGAAATCCGAAATATTATTTGACTCGCAGTCCTTAGTTTTCTCCTGATTTCGGGGAGTTCATACATGTAAAGCGTGAAAACACCATTTAGAATTCTATCGTATCCGAATGCCTTCTTTATGAACTCAGCATGCAGCTTGTCTCTGACATAGATAACCCTCTCTCCTCCAATATCGTTCATTTCGAGAATAATCGGAATCCTGAACTTTGCCCAGTCAAGTTCATCAACGTGCTTTGCTATGAACTCAAGTTCCTTCTTTTC
>MTMO01000043.1 GCA_002011235.1 Archaeoglobus sp. JdFR-27
AGAGACCTTATCTCTTCAGGATTTGTAAACTTAATAATTCCATTACACATAGCCATGGTCGCTTTAATCCTTTTCATAACTCAGATTCTTACAGTGTTCTCNGANTATATATCCAATCTGTTCGCGACACAACTTGGAGGTGTTAGCACAGGAGAGGTTTTTAGCAAAGTTCCGGGAGGTTTNCAGGGTTTGAACATAGGGATATTTTCAAAAATTCCCGTCGAGTTTCTTGATCAGTATTCTCTCTGGATTATTTTGTCCCTAACAATTGCCAACATGCTCGCAGCAAATGTGGTTAGGGGTGGGGGGAGATACATGTATCTTTTCTACGGTTCAATCTTCCTAATCCTGTCAGGAGTACTCATGCTTGTAGTTCCACCTGTTGTGAAGTGGGCGTTTACACTCCCATCATTTGTAGAAACATGAGGAGGTGATAGGATGATTGAGATGGTAATTGGTGTTGTCTTTGCGGCAATCGTCTTGGCCCTTCCCTACATCCATGAAAGGGTTGGAAAGATTGAGTTGGGTGTGTTTAAACTACCCAAGTTTTTGAAAAAGAAGGAGGTGGAGGAGAAGCTAAGAGAAATTGATGAGAAACTGGATGANGTTGTCTCTGCTGGTGTAAGCAAAAAAGAGAGTGAGAAGGCAACTCCATTAGATGATGTGACAAAAACTGTTCAACTTGATGAGAATCTTCTCGAAGAGATGGAAACAGCCAGCAAAATAACAGCCAATTCAGAAATTTCTGAAGACACGCAGCTTCCTGATGTTCCAGACCTACCTGAGCTGAATTCAGACCTCGATATGGACTTTGAGGGTGAAATCAGCCTCACTGATGAGCACTTAGAGGAAAACGAGGATGTAGAGGAGGAGTATGAGGAAGAGGAGGAGATCGAGTTCGACGAAGAAGATGACCTGATTTCAAGCCTTGCAAAGGAAGTTGAGGTGAAGGAGGAGGAGGAAATTGACCTTTTGAGAGACCTCAAGGGGCAGAAGTTCTCTGCTGAGGAGCTTGAGAGAGAGCTACAGGAAGCAATTCAAAGGTTAAAAGCTTTGNCGAGCGTGAGATAGTGTGTTCTGAATTAGATTATCTGAAAAAACTGAATGAAATGTTATTCACCGCATTTACCTTTTCGAGCTACATATGGATATACAACAGTAGAGAAGAAATGATAAAGTTCTTTGCAGACATTGTTTTTGACAACGAACTCTGTACGGCTGTTGTAATCTCAGACAAAACTGGAGAATACTACCGCATGGATGAGGATGTCATGAGTTGCAAGTATCTCAACTATCAACCAAAGAGATTTGGTTTTGTAAATGTTAAAGAGTGCTCATGTAAAAATTTTAATCACAAATATCTTCTAACCATACCAATTTGTGAGAATTCTGCNGTATATTTATTTCTTACAGAAAACTATGAAGAGATCGTTCAAATTTTGAAGGATATGNCCGTAGTGCTTTCAAGGGCAATTGAGCACTTTGAAAACAGAAAAGCAGTGGAGGGTATGGTAAAAAGACTTGAGGCGAATTTGGAGTACTTTCAATTTCTTGCAGATCGTCTGAGAAATCCCNTGGCAGTAATTCTTGGTGTTACAGAGCTTGAAAATGAAATTGGATTNGGTAAGGGGATTAAAATGATACGAGAGAGTGCTGAAAAAATGAAAAAAGTTCTTGATGACCTCGGAGATGCTGAAATTTCAACAAAAAGAGCTTATGAGAAGATACTTTCCTAATCGTTGGTGTAGACTCGTTAAACTTATAGCATAAATAAAATTTTTCAAGAAAACATTTTTCAAAATCTAATTTCACTTTTGAATTTTCTAATTAGGAATTTTACTTTATAGAGAAAATTTTATTTTTTATTTTCGACAAGCACTATCGGTGGTAATGAATGAATGAAGAGCTAAATCAACTTTTGTCGGTGTTAGGAAATGATGAGTCAGTAGTGAAGCTAAAGGCTCTCGTGGAAAAAGCAGCAAAGAGTGATTGCAAGGAAGAAAGAGAAAAAATTGAGATGTTGAAGGAACAGCTGACAGAGAAGGAAATGGAACTGGAAAGGATGAAGAAGTTCATAAATGAGCTTATAAGGCAGATTCCAAAACCAGCCTTTGTTCTGTTCTTAAACAGGCAGGGAGTTATAGAGNACATAAATGAGTATGCTGCCGAAGTCTACGGAGGAGACGTAGCGGATTTAGTGGGTAAAAGACCGTCTGAGATTGCAAAAAATCTTGCTGCAGGTGGAAAAACATTCGTAGAGCTGGCATTCGAGAACAAAATGAAAATTGAAGGAAAAGAGGGGTTCCTGGAAGTCAAAACCGGTAAATCAATGCCAATACTGACATCATGCGCACCGGTATACGTTGACGGAGAGTTCGCCGGGATGATAGACTTTTTCATAGACATAACGGAGCAGAAAAAGAAAGAAGAGGAGGTAAAGAGAGCATACGAGCTTGTAAAGGAAGTGTTCAAGAACCTACCAACATACGTGCTGTTTGTTGATGAGAGTGGTGTCATAAAGTATGCGAACAACAACGCTGCAAAGCTGGCAGGTTTCGAGAGCGCCGATGAGCTTGTTGGACTCAAACCAGCAGACGTTGCGGTCGCTCATGAGGATTACGTCGAAAGGGCCAGAGAGCTTGTAAGAGCGATAAAGAACAGAGAGAAGGTCGAGAACATTGAGTTAAAGCTCATTCCAAAGAGTGGTGAAGCATTCATCGCTTCTGTGTCTGTTTATCCGGTGTATGTTAACGGGGAGTTTGCCGGATACATTGAAGTATTCTACGACATCAGCGATATGAAGAGAAAGGAGGATGAGCTCAAGAGTACTGTTGCGGAAATCGANTCAATCATGAAGGGTATTCCAGATGCATTCTATGTTATTGACAGAGATCGTCGTATAATTAAATGGAGCAGACAGGCTGAAAAGCTGACGGGTTACACGGCAGATTATGCAGTTNGGAAGCGGGCTAAAGACCTGTTTGCACTTGACGATGACTGTCAGGTTTGCAGGGCAACCATTGAAGCCATGGAGGCTGGAGAGGCTGTGATGGATGTTGAAGCAACGATTAGAGTTGCAGATGGCAGTACTATTCCTGTTCTCGTTAATGTCTCTCCGAGATGGGTTGACGGTAAACTTGAAGGGGCTATCGTGTTCCTGAAGGATATAAGCGAGATCAAGAGGAAAGAAAGAGAGATGGCAGAGGTGATGGANAAAATACCAGTACCGACTTTTGTTGTGGATATTGAGCATAGAATAACGCACTGGAATAAGGCCGCTGAAGAGCTCACGGGTGTTAAAGCAGAAGAGCTTGTGGGGACTACAAATACTTGGTATCCCTTCTACGACTCTCAAAGACCAGTACTCGCAGATATAGTCCTCGACAATCCAGAAGATGCACACAGATACTACGACATTGTCAAAAAGCACCCGAGCCTCGAAGGAGCTTTTGTTGTTGAAACATGGATAGAACTGCCAAAAGTTGGAAAGAGGAGCTATGTAAGGGCTACAGCAGCACCAGTATATGATGAAAAGGGCAAAATCCTTGGAGTTGTTGAGACTATTGAAGACCTTACTGAGGTCAAGAAGAAAGAAAAAGAAGTTCAAGAGGTGTTAGATGGAGTTGGTGCACCTGTCATAAAAATAGACCCCGAGTTTACAATCCTTACTGCAAATCGTGCAGCAGAGGAAGTTCTTGGTATAGCAAAGGATCAAATTATCGGTAGAAAATGTTACGACCTCTTCAGAACTGAAAACTGCAGAACCGAAAAATGTGCTTGTGCAAGAGCGATGTCGGAGAAGGAGGCGATAAGTGCAGANACTATCGCACGACCCGGAGGAAAAGAGATACCAATAATGTACGTTGGAACACCGCTTGTAGATGATAGCGGCAAAGTCACAGGTTGTGTTGAGTACGTAGTTGATTTGACGGAGATAAAAGAGAAAGAGAAAGAAATCGAAGAAATGCTTGCCTACACCGATAAATGCCTCAACATGCTCAGCAATGGGATTAGAGAACTGCAGGCTGGCAATCTAAGTGTCAGACTTGAGAAGATAAAGGATGACGAATTCGGGGAGACCTTCGACATCTTCAACGAATTCACAGAGAGGCTAAATGAAATTATAAGAAGTCTCGCTGAGGATATGAAGGAAACTGCCAACCAAGTGAGAGAGGCTCATGAAGCTGTNAATCAGATGAATGCAGGAATGCAGCAGATTAGCTCAGCCTCCCAGCAAATCGCCACGGGAAGTGAAAACCTTTCGAGGTTGGCTAACGCGTCAACTGCAGAGTTGAAGGCAGCTGAGCAAATTTTCAAAGAACTCAGTGTTAAATCCGAAGAATCTGCAAACTTCGCTTCTGAGGCAGCAGAAAACGCGACGATGGCAAGGAAAGAGGGGGCAAAGGCCCTTGAAATAATGAAAACTATTGTTGAAGAAGTAGAGAATGCTGCAAAGGTTGTGGAAACCTTAGAAGTCACGGTAAGGAACATAGGAAAAGTCACGGAAAGAATAAAGTCTATCGCAGACCAAACCAACCTCCTCGCTTTGAATGCGGCTATAGAGGCTGCAAGAGCAGGAGAGCACGGCAGAGGGTTTGCCGTTGTTGCCGATGAGG
>MTMO01000020.1 GCA_002011235.1 Archaeoglobus sp. JdFR-27
AGTTCTTCTACTGGCAGATGTTTTACAACTTCGTAAACTCGCTTTCTACCCACGTTGTTTTTTAGTATAAATATGCTAAGACCATAAATAACTTACATCCGACCGCAAACGACAAAAACCGGATTTAAAGGTTTGAAGGCCAGACCACCAGCAAGTTCATAACTTTTTGCAACATTCACCACCACAATCTCCTCAAAAATCCCAAGCTCCTTCATTTTCTCTGCAACCTTTACAGCAACATCAACTCTTGCAGCGTTCACGACCACTCTCTCAACCCTGCAAACCTCAAGCATGGTCTCAATCCCTTTAGTACCTCCAAAAAACACCAGATCCACCTTATGGCTTTCAAGAAACTCCCTTCCGTCAGAACAAATCACCTCAACGTTCTCAAACTCCCTCAGCCTCTCCTGAGCCTGCTTTATGGCTTCAACGCCTGAATCCACAGCGTAGGCCTTCGCGACGTATGGAGCGAAAAATTCCGTAACGGCACCACTCCCACACCCTATATCTGCAAAAACCTTGCTTTTGTCTGGTTTTAGCTTTGAAAAAACCACCCCAATAACCTCAGTTTTCGTGTACTTCCCCATCTTTTCCCACCCTTACCTCAAGCTCCACGGGATATCTCTCAATAATTTGAGCCACATCCCGCATGCAGCCATCATCGCAAATTAGNAAAACTTCATTCCCCTCAATCGCCCTCAAAATGGCCTTTTCAACAACATCAAGCCCCTTACTTTCNATTACTCTTTCATTTTCAATCTCAAACCCACTCGAACTCCNATTCACAACACCAACGAAATCAAATTCCCCATCCAGAGACGAGGACAAAACAATCTTCCCAAACGCAAAAGTTCTGATCCCAAGCCTCCTTGCCATGTCCCAGCTCAGTCTTTCCCCTTNCCAAACAATTCTGCCAGAGTCCATAAAATAAAATCTGTCCCCAACGGCTTTGGCCAGATCAAGGTCGTGCGTNGAAATCACAACTCCTTTACCATCCTCTCTGAGCATTTTGATAAGCTCAACAATCATTTCGAAGCCGTAACCATCGACGTTAGCGGAAGGCTCATCCATAATAACGTATTCAGGATTCATGGCAAGGGCGGATGCTATGGTTAGTCTCCTCTTCTCACCACCGCTTAATGTGCTGCAAAGTCTCCTCTCATAGCCATTCAAACCAACAGCCTTGAGAGCCACTTCCACAACCTTTTCAAGCTCCTCCCCATCAATACCGAGATTTTTCGGGCCGAAGGCAACGTCCTGCCAGACAGTTGGGGAGAGAATCTGGTCNTCCGGATTCTGAAAAACGTAAAAGACCTTCTTTCTCACTTTGAGGAGGCTTTTTCTGTCGTATCTTAGCCTTTCACCGTCAACCGAAACGTAACCTTCATACGGCCTGAGTAAACCGTTGAAGTGCTTCAGCAGTGTCGTCTTTCCAGCACCATTTTTCCCCATCAGAACTGTAACCTCTCCTTTCTCAGCTTTAAAATCGACTCCCTTCAGAATGTCTTTTTCACCATACCTGAACCAAAGATTCTCCGTAAGAATCAACCAAACCACCCTGCGAGAAACAGTGCAGAGAGTATCAGAGCTGAAATGCCAGCACCCTCGGTTCTGGAATCCAGCAACGGGTAGCAACCGCGGTAGCATCTCGACTCCAAAGCCTCTTCCATAATCTCNGACCTCTTCAGAGATTTCATAAATGCTGAAAATGCGAGGAGAGATGCAGTTCTTATCATGTTCCTGAACCCAAGGAAGCCAAGACGGGATGATGCTGCGGTGTCGAGTCTTGATATCTCCTCAAAAAGAATCTGAATGCCCTGTAAACGAGCATAAGCATCTCTACAACGAACTTTGGGATTTTCAGCTTTGAGAGTGCAGTAATAAATTCAGGGATGGAGGTGGTCATTATGAGAAAGGAGAGTATGGATAGAGATGCCGTCGAACGCAGCAGGACAGAGAAAGCTATGCCAGTGCTCTCTTCAGTTATCCTAAAAATCCAGAAACTCGCCAAAACCTTTCCATCAATCGTAAAAAGAATTACAGCCATTGCTCCTAACAGGAAGAATGCTGGAATCCGTATTATTCTAAGGTAAGCTTTCCAGTCAGCGTAAATGCAAAGCACTGAGAAAATCACTACTGCAAGGATTTGAGAGAATTTTCCAAGAACCAGTACAAGAAAAAGAGAGGATAAGGCAAGATAAACCTTGAGATTTCCATCTATAATCTTTCTCGACCTCATCTGTACAATTTCAAGCGTTTCGTGCATGTTTCAGTCCTCTGTAATATCCAAGGAAGTAACAATCAGAGAAGCGCCGATTGCTGCCTGAAGGCTGAATAGCAAACTCTCTATCTCACCACTCGGCGGTTCCCAGATTGGAGAAAACCAAGGCTCGTAATTGGGATTTATTTGTGAAATGATCTCCTCTGCCTGTTCATCTGTCCCAGCCCATTCCTCTGCTTGGACAGTGACTAAAAGCAGGGCGACGGAGAAGAGGATAAGTAAAAAATTCCTGATCATGCTTTTACCACCTCCAGAACATCGCTTCTGACCTCGATAAGGTACGAGACCAGCAATACCGCAACCACTCCTTCCACAATTGACAGAGGAATCTGAGTTATGGCGAAAACACCCATGAATGTTGCTGTCGATGTCAGAATCCCGGAAACCCCCTCACTTGCCGGAAAGGCTAAAGCAAGCTGTATTGATGTTACAATGTAAGTAACAAGGTCAGCAAGCATGGCTGCGGCGAAAATAGCAGCTTTAAGGTTAAAATTTTTCAAAGCCCTGTAAGCCAGCCATCCGACAAATGGGCCAATTATACCCATCGACGCCGTGTTGGCGCCGAGGCTCGTAATGCCACCGTGGGCCAAAAGCAATGCCTGATAGAGGAGGACGATGATCGAAAGGAAAGCTGTTATTGATGGCCCAAACAGAACTACAGCAACTCCAGTGCCAGTGGGGTGAGAGCAGCTTCCAGTGACAGAAGGAAGCTTCAATGCTGAAAGCACGAAAATAAATCCTGCAGCAACTGCTACAAGTGA
>MTMO01000002.1 GCA_002011235.1 Archaeoglobus sp. JdFR-27
GCAACATTATGGGCACTTCTTAGTTCTAGGGTTCTGATCATCCTTCTGAGTATGTCCTCAATAATTGCCCTTGATATACCTGTAAAAACCAAACATCTCATCAAGCTCACCTAGAACTTTTCCAGCATTAAGCATTCTTCCTCATCTTCTTTTTCCCTCACTTTCCTCTTCTTTACCTTTCTTTGCTTCAACACACTGGCTGAGGGTTATTAACTAGTTTCTCGTCTGATGAAATTGCCTTTACCTAATTTTAGTGCCTTAATGGATTTCATTACATGAGATTTTTGATCAAGAAGCTCAGATTTATATCATGTCTGCCCAAACAACTTTCATCGCATTTCTTATGGGCTCCATAAGAGGAGCATGTACTCCTTCCTCCTCCGGTTCGATAACTTCTACTCCCCTCTTTCCCTTCCTGATGATTGCTGCCTTGATTTTGATTGCATCTACCTCATACACAATTACCGCATCCTCCCTCCGAATTATCTTCCCTGTCTCGGAGTCTAGCATCTTAACCCTGGAGGGGAGAACGAAAATGCAATCTTCTGGTATGTATTCTCTAACAACCTGGGGAAGCGCATTGTTGAAGGTCTGTTGCTTTGTGAACTCGTCCGTGAAAAACAGAGCAATCATTGCTACGACTTTGTTCCCCTTAACCAGTATTGCATGTGCAGAGGGTTTCTTTCCCCCTTCAAACATCTTCCTGTTTACCTCCACAACCTCCTCAAACACGTGCATGCATGGCACCTTCTGATATGGAAGGCAAAACAAGAAACTGTACTGCTTCGGACAGAAAAATCTTTCGCTAAATTGGTTTGTAACCCTCGAGATCCTTCTGTCATCAAACTTCTTTTGCCCTCAATCTCAGAACGCCGATAAATTTATCTTTCAGTTGCTTGCAGGAGCCTTTGCGAATTCCAGTTATTTCCACCCTTAAAGCTGTCATCAATTTCAGGTTAATAGTTAGTCTCCTAAAAGATTTAAATCAAGAGGCTGAACTACGATCATGCTTATCAGTGAGAGAGCCCTACAATTTTTGGGAGAAAATGGAATTAGGGAGGTTAAACTAAGCCTTTTCTTTAACTGCTCGATTAAAATTAAGATCGAATTACATAAGAATAAAAGCGTGAAGGTATAGAGATCAGTGGAATCAATGTTGTTGCCGATGAAGGCACGCTTCTTTATCTGGAAAGTTTGGTCATGGATGTCTTACCAGATGGGACACTGTTTTTCAGGCCAGAATGATCCGTGGAAAAATACAGACATATATAAATAGAAACCAATAGATATGGAAAACCGATAGATATATGCCATCAAAAGATGAGGATTTAACGTGCAGCCATACAAAACATGCAAACTGTTTGGGGCATTGAGAGTTGTCTTAGGTATTCTGGATGCTATTGCACTTCTGCACAGCCCAAGAGGATGCGCATACAACTTGAGATATCTTCTGAGTGTGAGAGGGGCTAAGGTTAACAGGATTCTTACTACAGAAATGGATGAGAAAGATGTCATTTTTGGAGGGGAGTCAAGGCTAAGGAAAGCTATAGAAGCAGTTGACGAAAAATATTCGCCAAACTTAATTGCAGTTTTAACGTCTTGTGCGAGTAGCATAATCGGAGAGGATATTGAGCTTATATGCAGAGATATAGAACCAGAAACCAAAGCCAAGCTCCTTCCTATCCATTCGGGAGGCTTTGAGGGGGATCAAATCGATGGCTATAAAGAAGCTATGAGGAGAATAGTGGAAGATCTGGTTGAATCCTTTGATGAGGGTGAGAAAGAGGGGGGTGAACCTGCTTGCAGTTTATAGGTACGGCTGGGATCTTGAGGAGGTAAAGAGGCTTGTAGAATTGATTACAAAAACGAACTCAATTTTAACTGCCAAAACAAGTTTGGAGGAGATAAGAAAAACCTCAAAAGCTTCTCTAAATGTAGTGATGTGTGAAGCCAGTGGTTTCGATGCTGCAAGGTTGATGAAGAAGAAGTTTAGTGTCCCATATATTCACCCTTTGCTGCCGATTGGTTTCAAAGCGACGAGGGAGTTTTTAGAAAGTATTTCAGAGTTTTTCGATAAAAGGATCCCTAGCGAATTCTTCAGAGAAGAGAGAAGTGCGTTGAAAAAAGTTAAGAGTCTAAAGGAGAAAACGACTGGCAGGAAAGCTTGCGTGGTCAGTGGAGCAAGCAGAATAGCCCCGCTAACTCAGCTCCTATGTGAACTTGGATTCGATGTCGTACTTGTTTCAATCGATAGGCCAGGAGAGACAACGCTGGAAGATCTAAACAGAGTAACGAAGGAACTGGGCATAAATCCGAGGATTATCGTGGAACCTAATGCTGAAGAGGTTCTTATGGCTGTAGAAGAGGAGAAACCGGATCTGATTATTGGAGGTCTATACGAAACCGAAGTCTCGAAAATCTTTGGAATCCCACTTTTAGATGTGATGCACGGAGAAAAGAAAACCATGGGGTTTGAGGGGGCAGTAAATCTTGCTAAAAATATAGGGGTGATTCTATTAGGAAGATAGCGATATATGGTAAAGGTGGCATTGGAAAGTCGACTATAGCTGCCAATGTCTCTGCTGCTTTGGCTGAAAAAGGTAAAAAAGTCATGTTGATCGGGTGTGATCCAAAAAGAGACGCAACTCTGACACTTGTAGGGAGGCGCTTAACACCCCTTCTTGAAATGATTCTTGAAGGAAACGTTAGTAAGGAAAGCATAATTCATAAGGGGTATAGAGGAGTTCTATGTATTGAAATTGGCGGTCCTGAACCCGGGATAGGGTGTGCGGGAAGAGGCTTAATTCTGGCCTTTAAAGAACTTGAGGAAATTGAAGTGTTCAATGGTTTGGATCTAGTTATCTACGATGTTCCAGGAGATATTGTCTGTGGAGGATTTGCAGTTCCAATGAGGGAGGGGAATGCTAGAGAGGTCTATATAGTCACTTCTGGAGAGTACCTTTCTTTATTTGCAGCAAATAATATATGTAGGGCGATAAGAAGAGTTGGCGCAAAACTTGGTGGTGTGATATGTAATTCAAGAAATGTGGAAAATGAAGAAGAGATTGTTAAAAGCTTTGCAGAAAGGATCGGTGGGGGTTTAATTGGTATAATTCCGAGGGATAAGATCGTTCAGCACTGCGAAAGCAAAAACAAGACCGTAGTTGAGTGCGCACCTGAAAGTAAACAGGCAAAAATATATAGAAATATCGCAGAAACTATTTTTAAGAACAGAAATTTAGTAAAACCAAATGTACTGGGTTTAGATGAGTTAAATGCCATCTGTTTCAGCCTCCTCTCAACTTTTTAGAACTAACAGAGGATTAAATCATCCGTGCTTTAATGAAAGCGTTTGTAATAAAGTGGGCAGAATCCATCTCCCCGTCGCAAAAAGGTGCAATCTCAAATGTAATTACTGCTCAAACTCCACGAATCCAAGGAAAACTGAAAAAATTATCGGTTCTGATGAGGCTTTGGCAATTGTAGGAAAAATTCTCGATAAAATGTATGAGAGCAAATTTGTTGTTGGAGTTTCAGGCCCGGGAGATGCTTTGTTTAATAGGGAGACTTTTGAGGTATTAAAGAGTGCAAAGGAAACGTTTGATGTACCGACTTGTTTGTGTACCAATGGTCTGCTTTTACCTCAGAAAATAGGTGAATTAAATAAAATTGGTTTGGAGTACATTACAATAACGATAAATGCTGTTGACGTTAGTGTAGCAGAAAAAATATATTCACATGCATTTTACAATGGAAAGCTTGTTAAAGGCTCGGAATGTGCTAAAATTTTGATAAAGAATCAGATGAAGGGGTTAAGGCTTGCATCTAAGAGGATGCCGGTTAAAATAAATTCTGTTTTAATCCCAGGAGTAAACGATGAACATCTAATCGAGGTGGCCGAAAGAATTGGGGAATATGCGTGTATTCAGAACATCATTCCTTTATTTCCGACTGGGAAATTTTCAAATTTTAGCTCTCCATCAAAAACTCTTGTTGAAAGCGTTAAGAAGAAGTGTGAAAAATACTTGAATCAGATGAGGCACTGTGCATTTTGCAGAGCTGATGCTGCGGGGATTGTAGGCGAGAGCAAAACCATCTTTTGCTGAGAGTCTCGGCTATATCTGCCTCAAACTTTTGGAGCTTTTCTTTGATTGTCTATTGGTGGTAAGATTGAACGATGGGTAATAATTGACTCTCTTTTGAAATCGAATAGGATTTCGAAAGAGCAATCAGAACTCCTGAAGCATACGACAGCATCATTCTCACAGCCAGATTAGGTGGAAGGGGCGGAGATTATCTTGTAAAGATCGAAAGACAGAGAGTTAAGAATGCGGAAAGACAGCTCTCACAGCTATCCTTCTTTAGAGGAAAAATATTCGTTAGAGAACTCGATGGATTGATTGAGAGAATGCCAAAGTGCGAACATGAATGGGTTTGGAAAAAGGTCTTTCGGTTGCCTGTTCAAAGTGCAGCGGACTAAAACATTCTTAATTTGTTTGTTATCCCTCATAATAATGTTTGGTGGGTAAGTTACTACCCTACCTCCATATGGGTGGGATACGAATATACCTCGACCATAACCCGGTTCATGCAGAGTTTAATAAAACCTTTAACTCCAACCCAACCCTACCTCTTATATTACCATGAAACAAAATTCCTATAACAATCCATTGTACGATTTAGTTTTGTGGGGGGTGTGGATAGGGTGTAGTCTTCACATAACCTTGATCAAACCTTTCTATCGAAAGATTTGAAGAAAATCTGCCTGGAATAAAGTTACAACAAGGAGTGTAAAGATCAATAATAATTCTGAAAGATGTGTAGTAAAATTATTGTTCAGGTGAAAAAATATTAATAAAGTAGGATAAATTTTCTAAAAATTTTTAAACTCCACCATTGATGGGATTCCATGAGAAAAGACCTGATGGATATACTTGCATGTCCTGTTTGTAAAGGGGATCTTGAACTCCATATCGGTGAGGAAAAGGATGATGAGGTTATTGTTGGAACCCTTGTTTGTAAAAAATGCGGAGAGGAATATCCAATAGAAGAAGGAATACCAAACATGCTTCCTCCAGATCTTCGAGAAAGCTGAATCGGTGGTTTAATGGTGAAATACATTTTTGTTACTGGCGGTGTGATGAGTGGTTTGGGAAAAGGTATTACTGCCGCCTCAATCGGCCGATTGCTTACCGACATAGGCTACAAAGTAATTCCGATTAAAGTCGATCCCTATCTTAACATAGATGCAGGAACAATGAATCCCTTCCAGCATGGAGAGGTCTACGTGCTCAAAGATGGTACCGAAGTTGACCTTGATCTTGGACACTATGAGAGATTTATAGGGGTAGAGGTAACAGGAGAACACAACGTAACGACAGGCAAAATTTACATGTCTGTTCTAGAAAAAGAGAGAAAAGGGGAGTACCTTGGGAGTACAGTACAAATCATCCCTCACATAACGGATGAGATCAAAAACTGGATAAGAAGGGTAGCGGAAAAAAGTCAAGCTGAGATTTGTCTTGTTGAGATTGGTGGCACCGTTGGTGACATAGAGAGCATGTCTTTTCTTGAGGCCATCAGACAGATGCACAATGAAGAAAAAGATGAGGATTTTGCCCTGGTTCACGTAACTCTAGTTCCATTAGATTCCGGTGGCGAGCAGAAAACAAAACCAACCCAGCATAGTGTTAAAGAACTTAGGAGCATAGGTTTGCAACCTGATGTCATCGTTGGGAGGTGTAAGGAAAAACTCCTCGTTTCAACGAAGAAAAAAATAGCCCTTTTCTGCGATGTGTCCGTGGAGGCGGTTGTAAGTGCTCATGACGCCCGGGAGATTTATGAAGTCCCACTGATGTTCAAGGAGGAGAAACTTGATGAATATTTGATCAGAAAGCTCAAGCTTAAAAAGAGGAAAGAGAGCACGACCTGGACTGACATGGTAAAAAGGCTCAAAAGTCTTGAAAGAGAGGTTACAATCGCCGTAGTAGGAAAATACATCCACGTGAAGGATGCCTATATAAGCATAAGAGAAGCCTTGAAGCACGGTGGAATTGCCGCTGGTTGTAAAGTGAATATGATCCTGATCGATAGCGAAGAGCTCGAGAAATTCGGAGAGTTTCAGCTTGATGTTGATGGAATCTTAGTCCCAGGAGGCTTTGGCTCAAGAGGGAGTGAGGGGAAGATTCTTGCAATCAAATACGCCAGAGAAAACGATATTCCCTTCTTAGGTATTTGCTTTGGATTCCAACTTGCGGTTGTAGAATTCGCAAGAAACGTGCTTGGGTTGAAAAATGCAAACAGCAGTGAACTTGCAGACACGGATTACCCCGTTATAGACTTGCTCCCAGAGCAGAAAGAGATAGATAAATTAGGAGGAACAATGAGACTTGGAGACATTGAGATTACAATTAAACCAAACACCATTGCATGGAAACTTTATGGAAAAGAAAAGATTTTAGAGAGGCATAGACATAGATATGAAGTAAATCCAGAGTTTATTCCAGATTTTGAAAAAGCAGGAATAGTATTTTCAGGATATTCCGATTCTGGAAGAAGGATGGAAATCTTAGAACTTCATGATAAAAGATTTTTCCTTGGAACCCAGTTTCATCCAGAATTCAAATCCAAACCGTATGCCCCGTCTCCACCTTTCATAGGTTTTGTGAGTGCTGCGTTGGAGTATGCTGAAAATAGGAGCTGAAAGATTAAAGAAGCGAACGATAAGAAGGTAAGATAGTATGGTTAAACCGGAAAAATTTGTTAAAGAAGCTATTGAAGAGATCAGAGAAAAAGTTGGCAACGGCAAAGCAATTATAGCCCTTTCCGGAGGAGTTGACAGCAGTGTTTGCACAACACTTGCTTATAAAGCAATCAGGGAGAATTTAATCCCTGTTTTCGTCGATACTGGTTTAATGAGGCTTGGAGAGCCTGAAAGGATCAAAGAAATCTTCAGTGAGATGAATTTAGTCTTCGTTGGGGCTAAAGATGAGTTTCTCAATGCTTTAAAAGGTGTTGAGGATCCAGAAGAAAAGAGGAAGATAATCGGCGAATTATTTGTAAGAATTTTCGAGAGGGTTGCTAGGGAAAAGAACGCTGAGTATCTTATTCAAGGGACGATTTATCCAGACATTATTGAGAGTCAAGGTGGCATAAAGAGCCATCACAACGTTGGTGGTTTTCCGATTAGCTATGAGTTTAAAGGAGTGATTGAACCGCTGAGAGAACTCTACAAGGATGAGGTAAGAGAGATTGCTCGCTACCTCGGACTTCCTGAGGAAATTTCTGAAAGAATGCCATTTCCTGGGCCGGGACTTGCGGTAAGAATCGTTGGAGAAGTTACTCCAGAAAAAGTTGAAGTCGTAAGAAGGGCTAATGCGATAGTTGAAGAAGAGCTAAAGGAATATAAGAAGTGGCAGTGTTTCGCTGCTCTTGTAGGCAAGTCGACGGGTGTTAAGGGGGACAACAGAGTATGGGGGTACATTATATCAGTAAGGGCTGTAGGATCAAGGGATGGAATGACCGCAGATCCTCTCGAAATTGATTACAAAGTTTTGAGAAAGATAGCCCTCAAGATTACAGGAGAAATTCCCCAGGTTGCTCGAGTGGTTTATGATATAACCCCCAAACCTCCCGCTACGATTGAATACGAATAACTTGGATAATTAGGGCTAAAATTATGCTATAAATTACACATATTTTAAATACAGCTTATTGTATCAAAACCTCATGGAGGCAATTTTCAAAAAAGAAAAGGAAGTCTTTATCCCTTTCTTCAATAGATTGCCGGTGGTATTTGAAAAGGGAAAAGGATGCTGGCTTTTCGATTATAACGGTAAAAGATATCTTGATTTTGTTGCTGGTATTGCCTGTGTGTCGATAGGATATTCTCATCCCACATTTGTTGAAAAGGTTACCGAACAGCTAAAAAAGCTAGTTCATGTCTCAAATCTTTACTACACAACTCCACAACTTGATCTTGCAGAAAAGTTGAGAGAGATCACAGGTTTATCTAAATTCTTCTTCTGCAATTCTGGGACTGAGGCTGTTGAGGGAGCATTAAAGATAGCTAGGAAAGTTACTGGCAAGAAAAAGTTTATCGCTTTGGAAAATTCATTTCATGGAAGAACGATGGGTGCCCTCTCAGTAACATGGAAGGAGAAGTTCAGAAAACCGTTTGAGCCTTTGATATCGCCTGTCGAATTCTGTAAATTTAATGATATCAATGATCTTGAAAAAAAAGTTGATAAAGAAACCGCTGCGATAATCGTTGAACCCATACAGGGTGAATCCGGAGTTTATGAAGTGAGTAATGGTTTTATAGAAGTTATTTTTGAAAAAAGAGAAGAACTCGGTTTTTTAGTCCTTTTTGATGAAGTTCAGACTGGTTTTGGTAGAACAGGAAAATGGTTCGCAAAGGATCATTTCGGAGTTCAGCCAGATATCATTACTATGGCTAAAGCGATGGCATCTGGGATACCTATTGGTGGGATAGGTGTTAAGGATGATATCGCTGAAAGAATTGAGCTCTCAGAGCATGGGTCCACTTTCGGTGGAAATCCGCTTGCCTGTAGTGCCTCCCTTGCAACTATTGAGATCTTAGAAAAGGAAAATCTTGTTGAAAATGCTGAAAAAGTTGGGTATTACTTGAAAAAAAGGCTTGAAGAACTAGGATTCAATCCACGAGGCAAAGGTTTAATGTTGGGTTTCGATTTGGAAGGAGAGTACAAAAACAAAGCAGTAGAAATCGTTAAAAAGAGCTTAGAAAAAGGTTTAATCTTGAATTACACATCTGAAAATACGATAAGGCTAGTACCTCCACTAATTCTGAAAAAAGAGGAAGTTGATTACGCATTTGAAATCCTTAAGTCCATTTTTAGCTAAATTTTTATTTTTTAAAATCGAATGGAACTAATGGGTTTAAATTCGGATCTTAAGGATCTTTTCAGAGGAAGCATCCTCGGTGTTGCGATAGGTGATGCCTTAGGAATGCCTACTGAAGGAATGAAAATTGAAGAGATAACGGAGACTTACGGATACATTGAGGATTTCTTTCCATCGCCTCTTGGAGACCTAAATGCTGGAGAATGGACCGATGATACTGAGCAGATGGTAATACTCGCGGAATCCATCGTTGACAGGATATATCTCGATCCAGAAGATTTCACTTCAAAACTAATTTCATGGGCTGAAAATGCCTTCAAGATTCGAACAGGCCCAACAACAAGACAGGCATTGAGAAATCTCCTTCGTGGTGCATCTTGGGATAGGGCTGGAGTCGATTCAGCCACATGTGGGGCTGCTATGAGAGTGGCTCCCATCGGTCTAGTTTATCACTTTAATATCGATCTCGTCGAGAGGTATGCTGCAATCTCAGCTTCGATAACTCATAAAAATCAGTCTGCGATAGCTGGAGCTGTTGCCGTAGCAACAGCAATTTCCTGCTTAGTTTCAGACTTCAGTGATGAAGAAATGCTATCAGAAGTTGTTTCAAGAACAAGGAAATACGATAAACTGATATCAGAGAAAATAGAATACTCTGAGGAGATAAAAAATGAGGGGCTAGAGTATGCCGTTGAAAAACTTGGTAACTCGATTATGACTTGGGATGTTGTTCCAATGGCATTTTACTGCTTTTTCTCATCTGATAATTTCAGTGATGCTGTTAAAAAAGGGGCTAATGCTGGTGGAGATACAGATTCCATAGCTGCTATCGCTGGAGGAATTTCTGGTGCGAAGTTCGGCGAAAATTCAATCCCAGATAAGTGGAAAAATAAAGTTAAAGATTCCTCATACCTTATCGAGCTTGCAGATCTTTTGTATGTAACTCACATGAAAATTGTGACACTTTCACCTTGAATAATCAAACAATTCATTTATTTTAGACATTTATTTTAGATATTTTAGAAATTCTAGGAATTATCTTTTTGAAATTTCATTTTAATGTATTCAAACGCAGAATTAGCCGCCACTGCACCATCTCCGCAAGCTGTTATAGCTTGCTTAAGAGGATTATCACAACAATCACCGGCAGCAAAAACCCCTGGAACGTTTGTTTCCTGTTTTTTATTTACCTTAATATAACCTCTCGAATCCCTCTCAACACCCAGATCGGATACGATATCCGTTGCAGGTGTGATTCCAATTGCAATAAAAACTGCACTCACATCCATAGAAAATTCCTTATTTTCAACTTTGTTATAGAGCACTATCCTTTCCACAACTTCATTCCCTTCTATCTTCACAGGTACGGAATTCCAAATCACTGGAATTTTTCTACTGAAAAACTCACTTTGATATGCTTTATCGGCCCTGAGTTCATCTCTTCTGTGGATAAGCATTACATCACAACCGATCTCCTTAAGGTAGATTGCCTCCTCCACGGCAGTGTTCCCTCCACCAATCACAGCAACCTTTTTCCCTCTGAAGAAATTGCCGTCACATGTTGCACAGTAGCTAACTCCTTTACCTACAAATTCCTTTTCACCGGGGATTCCGATCTCTCTATGCCTTCCTCCTGTTGCTATAATCACCGCTTTAGCATCATACGTATTTAAATCGGTTTTTATGGTGAAGTGTTCTCCATTCTTTGTTATCTTTTCAACATTCTCGAATTTGTGGATAGCCCCAAATTTCGTAGCTTGTTCTTTCATTTTTTGAAGTAACTCAAATCCATTCCCTCCAAATCCTGGAAAATTCTCTATTACGGGGGTTAAAGTAAGCTGTGAAACGGGGTCTACAGTCTCAAAAAAAGCCACTTTTAATCCATACCGCACTCCATAAATTGCGGCTGTAGCGCCCGCTGGACCGGCTCCGACGATTATGAGATCAAATTGCTCTCTTTCATCTCCCATCGAATCCACCTCTATTTCTCTGGGCTTCTATTTAACTTCTTATAGGGATTTAAATTGTTTTCTCTCCAAATTTTTTGCTCACTTTAAAACCCCCTTATTTTTTCACTTTTACGGTCAATTTTTACACAATCGATCTTCTAATTATCTAATGAATATAATAGTTATACATAGTTTTTATCTATTTTATCAATTTGCTAAAAAATTATTACAATATTTTTTATAATAAATTTTAAGTTTAATTAAATTATATTCTATTATATTCTTTGTTAAATTTATATCTGGTATAATATGTAAATACATCCATAATATTATTTCACGATTTATGTAATAAAAATTTTTCGGTGTCTCTAAATTTTAATGAGCTGGGATGTAACCTGTTCCATAATAGCTATGAATATGGGGTTCTTCATGCAAAAAGGGGGGATTAACTGCAAAAATACCTATGGTTGTTAAATTTTGTTCAATCTTATACTAATCTATCACATAAATGATGTAATAGTGGAAATTTTAACTCAAATCCAATCCAATTCAGTTTGATTAATTTTAAACATTTTTATTTTATTTTATGAAATCATTAATTAAATAATAATATGAGTTGATAAACTCAATAGCATATTAAATGAAATTAAAAAATATTAAAAGATTAAATTATCAAATAAATTTAAACATTTTTATTAAAAATTAAGTAATATCAATATTATAAAATAGAGTGAAAGTTAGTCTTTGACAAAGTTTGAAAGTGAGTGAAAAAGAAAAAAATATTAGAAATTATATATTAAAAATATTATTTTGTAGCATCACTTTTTAAGGAGGCTTGGTATGAGTCTGAAAAGTACGATTTAACATCTTTTTTGAGTAGATATACGATAAAAAGCATCGATACTATAACCACAGCAATGGGTGCAGGTTTTCCGCTAACCGCCCCACCCACGGAACCAATAAACGCAAAAGCCAGAAGAATCATAGAGGTTGTTCTCGCCCATGGTTTTAAATCCCAGAGTCCTTTAGCGATGTAAATACCAATGCCGCCAGTCCCAATTCCGACGAGTGAGACCATTAAGGTGTATAACCTATCTAAATCTTCTATAGGTGCAAACAAAAACGTAAGGAAATACAGACCCATACCTATTATAGAGGCCCCAACAAACGCAATCAAAGCAGCTAAAATCAAAACTCCTATTGGCTTATTCATCAAAAGATTTTCAGAGAATTTGTATTATTTAAACTTGCGGTTTTTGAGATGTCAAAATTTATTTTGGTATCTTTGTAAAATTCAAAATAATTAAATATTAAAAAAGTAAGAGAGTTGTGTGGTAAAATGGGCAAGTACGTTATCCTATCTAGGTTAACGGATGAGGGTGCAATAACCCTGAAGGAACATCCAGATCGGGTTAAAGAAGTTAACGAAGAGCTTGAAAAAATGGGGGTTAAAGTGCTGGAACAATATCTGGTTCTCGGAAACTACGACTTTGTGAATATAGTGGAAGCTGAAAGTGATGTTGTGGTTGCAAAAGCCATGACGGAGCTCGCATCAAGGGGTACAGTAAGAACGATTACGATGCCCGCCGTTCCAGTTGATGAATTCATTGAGCAATTAAAAAAAGGCTAAACTAACTAAGCTAAATAAGAACCTAACTAAAATTAATCAAAGAATGCAAATTTTTTAATACATTTCTGATTTTTTTTAAACAATGCTTGAATCTGAAATTTGGGTAGAAAAGTATAGACCACGAACTCTCAATGAAATCGTAGGACAGGACAATATTGTACAAAGACTGAAAGGTTACGTTACTCAAAAAAATATCCCACATCTTCTCTTTTCGGGTCCTCCAGGAACAGGAAAGACAGCTTCAGCCATCGCCCTTACAAGGGACCTTTTTGGAGAAAGATGGAGAGATAACTTCATTGAAATGAACGCAAGCGATGAGCGAGGAATAGATGTTGTAAGGCACAAGATAAAGGAGTTTGCCAGAACGGCTCCTATCGGAGGGGCCCCATTCAAGATAATATTTCTTGATGAAGCCGATGCTTTAACTCCTGACGCTCAGGCTGCTCTCAGAAGAACAATGGAGATGTATTCGAGGATATGTAGATTTATCTTAAGTTGTAATTACGTCAGTAGGATTATCGAACCAATCCAGAGCAGATGTGCTGTTTTTAAGTTCAGACCGATTTCTGAGGAGGCCATGAAAGCTAAGCTCAAAGAAATTGCAGAAAAGGAGAACCTAAAGATTACAGAAGACGGGTTAAATGCTCTGATCTATGTTGCAGGAGGGGATTTTCGAAAAGCAATCAACGCTTTGCAGGGAGCGGCTGCCTTTGGAGAAAAAATTGATGCTGAAGCGATATTTCAGATAACTGCAACTGCGAGACCTGAAGAGTTAAGAGATGTTCTTGATCTAGCTTTAAATGGAAACTTCCTCGAGGCAAGGAGCACACTTGAAAAACTACTTGTTGAATACGGAATGTCAGGAGAGGATGTGGTAAACCAGCTTTTCAGAGAAATAATTTCCTCCAATTTCGATGAAAAACTGAAGGTGATTCTCATTGACAAACTTGGCGAAGTAGATTTTCGTCTTACAGAGGGCTCAAATGAACGAATTCAGTTAGATGCCTATCTCGCATATCTTTCTACACTTTTCAGCAAAAAAAAGAAGGCTGAAAGGAGCGAGGATTAAAAAGGTAAAAATTCTATACAGTTGAGATAATTATGCAAAACCAAGTTGAGCGGGATTGACATGGACTCTAATCAGTTTGAGACAATTATTTTTAAAAAGGAAAAAGGGCTTGCAAGGATTATCTTCAATCAGCCTAAATATCACAATTCGATCAGTCTAAAAATGACGGATGAGTTTGCAGAGGCGTTGAAACTATGTGAGGATAGATCTGTAAGAGTTATAATGATTTCTGGAAACGGTCCAAGCTTTTGTGCGGGTGCGAATGTAAAAGAATTTCTAGATAATCTTGAAAATTTAAGAAACAAAGATTTCTTTGAAAGACATGGCTCAGTTATCAACTTCGACGTGATAAAAAAGATGAGGGATCTACCTAAACCTGTTATTACCTTGCCCAGAGGATTTACATTTGGTGCCGGTTTTAGTATCGTTCTGGCTTCCGATTACGCGATAGCCTCCGAGGACACAATCTTTTTTGGAGGGTTTATTCGCCTTGGACTCAGCCCCGATATTGGAATATCGTATTTCCTCCCAAGACATGTAGGTATAAAGAGGGCTTTTTGAGCTGATGTCCTTCGGAGAGACTTTTGGTGCCAGAAGGGCATATGAGCTTGGGATAGTAAATGAGGTCGTAAAGCCGGAAGAGCTTGAGGGGAGGGGTAAAAAGGTTGCTGAAAGGTATCTAAAAGCACCAAAAGAGGCTGTGGCAAGAATAAAGCAACTAATAAACATTGCATTCGAAAATACTTTGGAAAAGCATCTTGAAATTGAAATGGGTCATACTCATCAGTGAGCATTGTCTCAAATAACTGATACTTACCTTATTTACACCAAGTTCTAAACATAAGCATAAGCCGCCGGCGGGATTTGAACCCGCGACCTGGTGATTACGAGTCGTATTTGGATTTTTAAGCTCTAGCAGTGCTTTTTCAACAAGTTTGGAAACATTTATCTTGTTTTTCTTAGCAAACTCAAGCAAATCAGCATCAATATATATGCAACTCCTCTTTTTCATTTTTATCTCTCCGAATAAATTTATATAAAGCCATTTAAAGCAGCTAAACTACCTCAACCCCCCACCTGCCGCTCACCGCTCAGGAAAGAATTAAATCCAACTTACTTAACAGTTATGATTTGTCAAGAATCGTCAAGATTCAAACCAATCGACTATGCTCAAACTGGCCCAAAACCGCACAACCGCCTAAAATCTCTTTTCCTCAGGTCGTACAATCCGCTTATGAGACAGCTGATACTCTTGCCGCTTTGCTGTTATCTCTGCGAGCATTATCTCGAGGCTGTAGACGAGGCCTACTGCAAACTCTTAGACACCACAACAACCCCAATAGCTGTTTGTAGCAAATTCGCTCTGACGAAGAAGTTTGACAAAGAAGTTCTCCATAGTAAAAATTAGCTTTAATCAATCCATTCGATCCTAATCCGCCGCCTGAGCATCTTTCTCTTGGATCCAACCCTCTTGGATCCAAAGCATCTTCGAGACTCGAACCACAGCCATGACTCAGGATCCTCAACAACTAGTGAAGTGAGCCAAATCTTTCTCCCGCATTCAGGACAGCAAACGGTCGCCATTTCTTCGATTTCTTCTTTTGAATAGTGCATGAGAGTCAGATTGATGCTCGGCCGGAACCAGTCTTCGTAAACAGTCCTACAGCGAGGACATTTCACCTTGACTTTCTGAGGGGGCATGGTCATGTTTTCAACCTCAATTCATTCTCAAATAATCTCGGCTTGAATCCAAATAAATCTTGGGGAAAGAAAACAAGAGAAAAAATTAAAAACTTCTCAATTTTTTAACAACTTCCTGAAAGAGCTTTTCTTTAATCCTGCTAAGCTCCTCGACATCGACCTCTATGGCTGCAAACTTCGTTCTTGCTGTTTCAAGGGCCTGAAATCCTTCCGAGGCTATTTCAAGCAGTCTAAACTTGTTCATATCATCCTCCCTCGAGTTGGAAAGTAAGCTCTAACGAGATCCACAACCTCTAGGACGCCAAGTGAGTTATCTTCTACTTGGTTGAACCATTCGGCAAATTCAATGAAGACTTGACAAAATTCCTCCTTAGACAACCTTCGCTCGTATAGAATTTCTGAGCCCCATGCTCCGGTTTCAAGATTATCAGCAAACGCCTCATGCAGCATGTATCTTGGATAACTACTGAACACCCAGGTCTCCCCAGAGAACTTCTTTCGACTGCCATAGTATTTCTTAACGCAAGCTCCGAATATCAGAAAATACCCATTTACTCTCATATACGTCGAGTACTCCAAGCCCTCGGAGAAAACCGTTTTGTTGTAGAACTGCGGTTTGCCGTCTCCACGAAAGCCCTTCAGTTCTTTCCTAAATATTTCTTCAACTCCTCCCATCCTCTCACTTCTTTACTTTCTTTACTTTCTTTACGAACAACAAAGTATTTAAAGTTTTCTTTACAAACTTTACAAACATGGAAAGTAAAGAAACTATATTAGACATAGCAAAACTGAGCAAGAAATCGCAGATTACCATTCCCAAAATCGTAAGATTCAAGCTAGATCTGGATCCAGGAGATAGAATCGTCTTCATTGAGAAAGACGGGGAGGTCTTCATAAGAAAAGCCTAAGGTGAAAAAAATGGAGGATCAACCTCTAATTCCTCGATTTGTATTATTACTGTTGCTGTTACCATTGACCGGGATAATACTAAATTTAATTTTCCTAGTGCCAGATGTCCTTTCAGGTTTGGTATCAAATGTAGTTATAACCGAAATAGGAATTAAAATAATGGGAATAATAATTAATGTGGTTTTAATTGTCGTCATATTAATTCAGGCAAGAATTTCTGAACAACAAACCTTATTAATAAGCAGACAAGCCGAATTAGCTGAAATCGATAAAAAACCGTTTGTAGATATTCAAATTGAAGAGTACCCTAGTAAGAAGCCCTATTGCAGTATACATAACCTATCAAAATATCCAGTTCGCATTTTGGACATTCACGTTAATGGTGAGTCGATACAACCAACTCTTGATCCTGAGTTTCTTTTAAAAGATAAGCCAATGCGACTAACCACTAAAGTAATTCCAGTAGACAAAGCAGTTAAAATTGATTTAAACAACTTTCCTAAAAAAATTGAGATTAAAGTTGCCAATCTTCTTTATCGAGATATTTGTTTGGTGTACAAATATGATGTTAGTAGAGAACAATATGAAGTTGAATCTTGTTAAAAGCAAATAGATACAACAAAAAGCATTTTAGAGTAGATCGAAAGCGATCGGGTAAATGAAATGCCATTCAACCTCTATTCTCCAAAATCGAATTTTATAACCGAGTTTATTTTATTCTCTGACCGGTTCTACTGCGAAAGAAGTATTAGAATATACCTAGGCCCTGGATCCAGGCTCAGAGGAAAAAATAGCGAGGTTAAATAAATTTATTCAGGAATGCAGCTATTTTCTAACCCCCTAGCTTAGCAGCAAGGATCTTGTTCGTGAGAACTCTATCAACCTCTCTAGCGATCTCTCTAGCACTGGCAGTCGTTTTTGCGTTGATTGTTATATTATTCTGGACATTTGTCTGAGATGGAGCAGTGAGCGAGGTCTCTTTGAGAGCTTCCTTCAACCCGCTCGCTATCACTTTCGCATCTGCTTTTAGGTCTACTTTAATCCCTGCTCGCTTGAGGGCCCCTAAAGCTGGTGAACCAGGATAGAGATATTGCTTCAGTAGCTCCGGAGCTTGCTCAGATATTTTCTTTAACGCCCTCAGATAAGAAGCCTCAGTAGTCCTCTCTTTAATTGCTGATGGTTCATATTTTCCTGTGACCGCTGCATATCCACCTAGAATCGTCCTAGCGTATTCTTTCTCCCAGTCTCCCCACTGCCAGAACAACTTCTCTACCTCGGTGAGGTGTATCCTAGTCGCCTCTGTCGCTTTCTTCATGGCTTCTGCCGTCTTATCAGCGTAGCTGTCCACCGTGTTACTCACTATATTAATCGTCGTTGAGAAGTCTCCAAGATGCATCTTCATTCGCTGGATCTCTTCCTCGTAAACCCGAGCGTTTTGAGTTACTAACTCCAAGCTCTGGCCAAAGCTATTAAGGTGAGTTACAGCCAAGTTAATCTCGTTTCTGAATACGCTCGAGTCTGCTGTGACTTCCTCCAGTGCAACCGATACATCTTCGAGGTCTTCGATGATTAAATCCCCAACTTTATCGAACTCTGCTCTCGTTTCGTCGAATTTTATGCCTAACCATTCTAAAGCTCTTCCAATCGTTTCTCTGAGAAAATTAGCGAACGGACCTATGATCTTCGTGATTGCGTTTATCACCGCTTTAGTTTTGTCTCTGATGCCGAACCAGTTATTCGTCCATGCAAAGTATAAGGCGACTCCTGCTGCTGCGACTCCTGCAATGGCGAGGGTAACTGGATTAAGAGCTAGGGGAAGGGCCGCTAATATCCCTCCACTTCCACCAACTCCAGCCAGAGCTGTGACGGCAGTGGAGAGACCGCCCAAGGATCCAATCAGCTGTAAAACTCCTCCTCCAACCATCAGTAACGGCCCAGCCACCGCAGCGAATGCTGTTGCCAATGCCGCGAACCTTGCAATGTTTTCCTTGACTGGACCAGGGAGATTGTTGAACCACTTCACCAAGTCCAGAATCATCTTTCCGACTGGCTTCAATGCAGGGATTAGCTCTTTGGTAAATGTAACCGCCAGCTCCTTCAAATTCGGTAATTGTTTTCTGATTACTGGAATCAGTTCCTTGAGTATCGGGACAAGCGTTTGACCGACCTCTATGCCTATGTCCATGAACATATTCTTCAAAGTTTGGAGTTTGGACGATAGGGTCTCCGTTCTTGCTGCAAATTCTTGATTTAAACTTATGTTTTCCTTGTAGGCTTTTGTTGCAGTTTCAACGTTTTTCGTCAAGGCAGGATAAGCCTGTGCGAGAGATAAAACAGCTTTCGAACCAACAGTTCCAAAGACCTTATTTGCTCTGTTCAGAAATTCAAGCTTGTTTGGATATTCTTTGCTTAGGGTGTCTAGGTATTCCATAAGGGTTCCATAGAAATCCTCTGCAAATTTTTCCTTAAGTTTATCCACCGTTATACCCATATCTTCTGCCATTTTGTCGAGATTTGCTGTCATTTGGTTGAATGCCGACTGCAAACGAGTTCCAGCTCGTTCTGGGGCCATACCCATTGAAATTAGGGTTGCAGTCATTGCCGCTATCTGTTTCTCAGTCGCACCAAGCTGAGCTCCAGCTGCACCGATCTGATACATGGCCCTGATAATTTCTGCTTCAGAGGCTGCCGTTGTGTTGCCCAAAGCATTGATGGCGGATCCGAGTCTGTCTATCTGCGCTATCGGGATATTATATATGTTCGCGAGCTTTGCCATTGCCGAAGCTGCCTCTTCAACAGGCACATCGAAAGCTGTGGCCATCTTTGCAGCGGTCTCTGTGAACTTGAGGATGTTCTCCACACCTTGAATACCTAACTGGCCAGCTACAGCGGCTATATTTGCAAGCTCTTCATGGCTGAGAGGTATTGTCGCTGCTAGTTTCCTTAACCCCTTCTCAAGCTCCTTCAGTTCCTCTTTGCTCATTCCTGTCGTTTTGCGGACATTCGCCATCGCATCCTCGAATTTCATTGTTTCTCTGACAGCCAAAGCGAATCCTGCTCCAACTGCCGCTGCTCCGGCAGTCATCATCATTCCAGCTTTTTGCATATGTTTACCAATACTGGACAAAGATGAACCAAATTCCTTAGTGAGACCCTTAGCTTTCGCTATTGCCGTCTCAAGTCCTCTTACATCCCCCTTGATCTTTATTACGATATCTTCAATGTTCACTTCTCACCACCCTCCAAAAATTAAATTGGAGTTATTGAGACCAACTTTTTCAAGAATCTCTTCTCCTCCTTCTCGATCTCCGCTTCCAGCTTGCGAAAGTCTTTCAAAGACTTTATTGCCACTTTGTGGATCTTTTTTGACAGATTTTCGCCGAATTTGAAAACCTCAATGAGCTGTTTAATCTCTGTTGGTGAGATTGCTGAGGCATTTTCCAGTTCCTTCAACCGGATTAAGACTCTAGCATCTTTCTGAGTAGCTTTTTCGACTACCTCAATTATTTTCCTGCTGAACTCTTGGAACAGATTGGATACTTCAAGGACAGCATTCAACGAGGCTATTTCGATTTCTTCTTCCTTGCCGCCAACTTTGATTTTGAACGTGAATTCACTCATTTCTACCTCCTCACAAGTCATTTAAAAAATAAGGTGGGGAAATCCCCACCCATCTAGCCCGAAGAGTGTGGAGCTCCACTCCGCTTCTACTTCCTTGGTGGTTGAAAACACGACCGAAAAAAGAGTTGAGGATCATAACCATCACAGCATGTAATCTACAAGCTGGCCCTTGTTCTTCATGAGAATATTGTAGACCTCTGCGAACTGAACGATTTCGCCCAGATGTGTTCAGGTGAGCGAGGTTTGAGTTTATTCTACCATCTCTTACGACCTGCCTCTTTATTTCCTCTATAGCTTTGAGAATCCTTACATAGCTATCTACATTGCGTTTTGATAGGCTGGTGAGATCGTGGAGTCTGGAATAAAATCTCGCTCTCTCTTCCCTGAGCTGTTGCCTAACTTCATCGGCTAAAGCAGCCTTAAGCTGCCCTTCAACGCTCGTAATCTCTTTGAAAATCTTGTCCCTTGCATCATTCAAATACCTGTGAACGAAACCGTAATCAGGCCGAAAAGCCATCCTATCACCTCTTTATCCCGAGAAGTCGGTCTATTTCGTCTCTCTTTGCTTGTTCAGCTCTAACTTCTTCTTCGAAACTGGTGTAGTCTATCAGGGCTTCATGCTCTGAGAGTTTCTCGACCGCTTCGAGATTCTCTTTCTTCTCTTCATACGCCAGAAGTTTCTCTCTTCTTCCAGGGTACTCCTCGCCAAAGAGTTCCTCGTAAACTCGGGCCTTGATCAACTCTATATCCCCTTCACTAAGCTCTATTCCACTCATTTTTTCACTCCTTCCTCGTTTTTTCTCAAATACTCCTCTATGGCGGCGTCGATCTCAGCCTTCAGACTGCCGTGAAGTTTTCCGTGCTTCTCCACAGCAATTTTTCTCAACTGGTCCAGTAAGGACCGATCTATCCGAACAAACCCAGTTTTTGTGGACATGTTAGTTTGTGCGAAAATAGACTTTTTAAATCAGATCGTCAACAGAATTATAAAATCATGAGATATTTTATAGTTGAAGAGTTAGAGGGAGCAGCAGAAGTAGCCTGGTCTCCGATTGGATTTAAAAAAATGTGAGGGGGAGAAGCCTACGAGACCAAGCTCAAAGCAAGCGAAGACGAGGCATTTTCACGGTATTGGTTCACTGCAACAGACTTCTTAAGGATAGGTCAATCTCAGTAGCCGATGAGGTTCATCGTCTTCTGATCACTTTCTCTCGAAGGGAGATAAAACAGCAAATTATCGTATTTTTTGGATGTAAACAGTTCAAAATTTTTAATTCTAGATAGAGTTACCTCAGCATGCAACAGATAATACCCTGGTGGCAGATTAGAGGTATTAATGAACAAATAGTATATTCCGTCCTTCTTCCTACCTGACATATATGTGGAAGAGTTTTTCGATTCCTCTAGTATTATGAAATCAATCTGTTGGAAATAATTTTTATCAGTTTCATTTATTTTGCTTAAAGTTATCCAACATTTGCCTGATGGTTGGCCTGTATCTTTTATCATGAGAGACAATACATCAGTTTCAGTACGTGGGGAATGAATAACCTCAATTGAATAAGAACCACACAGTAAAAAGTAAGACAAATGCCATAGAAAAATTACAAAAAATGAAATGACAAGGAAATAGAATATAACAAAGACGTACCCTAAAAAAATTTTTAATTTAGCGGTAGTTTCAATCTTGCTATTTATACGTTTAATTAAGTTTTTCAAAAATTTTAAATCATATCCTCCAAAATAAAAGCCGATAAGGATAGAAGTGATTGCAATTAAAGATACCATTACATTTATCGCCTCGGATGATAGCTTCCAGTTTCTAAAATAAAACGTAAAAATAAATGTAAGAGAAATATATGTTAACATAATTATTGGGATTAAAAACATTAAAAAACCTAAAACTCCACTAAGTTCTTCCAATTGCTTTTTTCGTTTTTTATCCCACGTCCAAATTGAGTAACCTCTTGTCAGCAAAAACAATAACAGTACTACGCCCTCAAATATCAAAATAAACACGACAGTATGCATTACAAGATATACATCGAGGCTAAGATGTTTTGATTGGAGTACTCCACCAATTTCAATAAAGCTGCCGACACACCTGCAAGTAAGGTAACCGCAAAAACCAACTCCTCCAAATAACTCTCTTCTCTATTTTTTCTCCGTCTTCTAAACACCAAAATAATCTAGCTATTTTTCTATTTAAAAATTAGGTATAGATATTGATTGTCGTTATCTACTGGATTAAAAACAGGGCCCTATACCATATAATACATGAAATAGATGCTGCCATCTCCTGGATCCTCAGTTACGATATTGCCCTCCTCATCCCGGCTCACTTTGCGTACCTGAAAGTTGAATATCCTGACCTCGTAGAATCGCTCAAGTTCGTCGAAATCCTTGCAACCATAGCTTTGAGCAACAATTTGTCTCATTTCTTCTTCACTCTTGGCTTGGTTCTCGTACTTGAACAGATTCGAACAAAATATGTGTATTTCGGGCTTCTCTGTAGTTCGAATTTGCTTCTCCAACCGTTCAACTTTGTTTTTTAACAAAACTAAATCACCTCCTCATTTTTTCAACAAGCTTCTCCAGCTTCGAAATTCGCTCCTCAAGCTCTGAGAATTCGATTGTCTTGAGCTGCAGATTTAGCAGTCGAGAAAGTGAGTTTACTGTAGTAGGCTGGATCCTCTTCGAAAGCAATTCCTGGACTATTCGCTCGATGAAGGACTGCAGATCGTCAATCTTGCGAAGCTTAATTTGCCTAAATTCTTCTAACTCGACTGGTGTGATGTGTTTCTTGTGATTGAAGATATTTGTTCGATTCAATCCAAGATTGGGGAATTTCCTGATTATTTCGCCAGAAGTTTTGCCCTCTAGGAGCATCCGGTCGATTTGTTCCCTATACGGGCTCCTGCAGATCTTACATTGCCCGTTTCCGTTGGATCCAGAGCTTGAGCTGTTAAGTCTGTTTTGCGCCATGTTAAGGTTGTTAAGCCAATTGACTTTAAAAACTCAATCGACCTCTAGAGTCTTGATGACTGCTTCGCGGCAACTCCTATGCCTGTTCAGAGCAGATGCGCAAATTCGTATGAATTCGACCTCGTCAACATGCCATTTAAGTGCTCTAGGATCCGCCTGCAACGCTAGTTGTCTCAGTTCTTTCTCAAGGTGTTTTACATCTTCGAGGTATTCACTGAATTTCGATTTAATTTCGCTCCTACAATCCTCACAAATGGTATTGTAGATACTTTCTTGAAATTCAATAAATTTGGGATGGAATGCCAAAAGTCCCTTAGTGCTTAAGTCGATCGTTGGTTTTATAGCTCTTTCAAGCCTCTTTATCCGCTTCTTCATATCTCTCGACCTCACTACTGGGTTTCTCTTCTAATTCCCTCAAGAATTCTTTTACCATCTTTCTGAAGTCAAACTGACTTATCCGTATTTGTTTAAAGAGCATACCCGCTTCGGAGAGACATATGCTTAATCTCGATATAACTAATGCGGATGTAAGGTAAGCTTCTCCCTCTTTTTTGATGTCTATCTTCCTAAGTTTATCCTCGATCGCTCTCAGAATCGTCAACAGTGTACGGATGTCGTGCTGTATGTATTTCGGCGTCTTAAGTTCTATTGGCTCATTTATCTCTATCTCTATCTCAAGCGGTTTGTCAAGTTCAAGCTTTATTTCTGCCGCTTTTCTCAATTCATCACCTCCTTAATGGTTTTTAGCGAAATGAGGAATGTGATCATGAGGATCCAAGAGATTGAGTCATTTTAAACTCAAATTTTAATCTGCTCTCTCATCTCGGGAAATGCTTTGAAAAAGAGATCCCGGGCCCTCCTGAGGCTTATGTTGTTCTTCTGAGCAAAAACATCTAGGTTCGTATTAACAACTCCTTCGACCGTATTTCCAGTTTTCTCAGTTTCGTGTTTAAAAGTCCAAAAATCGTTCAGCTTTGAAAGAACTGGATGCTCTTTTATGAGTGTGATAAGATGGCTGTCTTCTTCGGCTTGCTGGATCTCCTGCTCCTCTTTTTTCTCTTTTATTAATTCGTCCAATTGTACCTCAATCTCATCAAGCTTAGAAACTCGTTCTTTAATCTCCTCAATCTGTTGTTTTAGTTCCATGATTTTAAGGAGGTCTTGAGAAACGTTACTGTTGTTTCCATAGAGGTAGTTCTCAAGAAGCTGATTGACTAACCTGCTGAGGTTAATATTTCTCCTCTTTGCTTCTTCCAGGAGATCTATCCTTAAGTATAACGATCTTGACATGCACCCTTGCATAAGCTCACCTTAAAACTCTGTTAGTTCTAACAGAAAGTCCTGTTAGAATTGCTTGTCTTTCTTTTCTAAAAATAAATAACAGGAATAACCTAGTACTATAACAGAAGTTTCTAACAACAGTTCTGTTAGAGGGCTCTAATATATTAGAGAACATAATCATACTCTCTCATCCTCTTTTTTATTTTTGTTATTCAATAATTGAATTAATGTTGAGATCTTGATTGAAATTTCCATTGAGATAGCGTGCATCGCTTTTTTATCTTCTCGCCCAAGTTGTCTGTTTAAGGAACTCACAAGCATTGTTATTTCGTCCACGACATCAATCACTCTCATTTTACGCTCCAGTTCAAGCTTCTCCAAGGAATACCTCTTAACGCTGAAAGAGCTCATGGTCTTCACGGCTAATCTTCTACTGGCTTGATCAGGAGATTTCCATCGTTAGTTATGCTAATGGAGACCTCGTCATTCCTCGCCTTATCTCTGCACCACCAAGCTGGTAGAGGAATCACTCTGCTTTCCTTAATCCGCCAGATCTTTTGTCTCCGAACTTTTACGACCTCATCCATCTTTATCTCACCTCTCTAAGCAAATTCTAAAGTCCAAATCCAAACCTCATCTTAGACTTTTTAAATAGACATGAATAATCTATTGGTCTAAGTAAAAGTGAAGTGTTTGTTATCAAACCCATACAAATTAATCTAAAATTCGAACTACACACGGTTCAGTTTATTTCGATAGTTTAATTTAAGCTCCATTTTCTTCGACAAAAATCGAATTAATATTCGTAATAGTCTTGAGGATAGACTCTAAAAGAGCGATTACAGTAATGTAATTAAGGGTTTTAATTCCTCCATTTAAGCAAAAAACCGCTGAACAGCGAGCCTCAAACCATCTATAAGTCAATTCATAAAGTCTTGGATACGATTTTCACTCCGCATCCGCAGAATAGAAATCAATTTTTAACCGTTAAACGTCGAAAACAAATCAAGGCAAAATGATCCAAATTTCTGGTACTGAAATGAGTACGGAAAATTTTCTTCTTCGGAAATTGACGAACTACTTAGTTTTAAAACATTCGTGGACTAGCAGGCTTAACTGTTTATGAATTTTCGGTCGCCGATAGCAAAAAAAATTAGACTTTAAATACCACCAAATTCACGACTTGTAGATTGGTGTAAGGTGTTTGAGGTTAATTCTAAGTTAACTAAAATGTTGATCTGAATCGAGAAAAAAAGATTTTATAGATCTGCTGAGATGTAAAATTATGATTATTAGTCCCTCAAAAAGAGTAATGGTTTTTATTGATGGAGGTTATTTGAAAAAGATTTTAAAAGAGGAGTTTGGTGATAGAATTGTTGATGATCCTCTAATTTTCTTTCAAGCATTAAATTATTTAATATCTAGAATCCAAGATGGTTTTTCGCCTTATGCTCATCCTGAAATTGTTAGAACATATTATTATGACGCAATAGTATTACCTAGCGATGAAAAATACAATGAGCAAGAAAAATATTTTAAAATCATCCAGCAGAAATTGACTTCTTTTGAAGTAAAACTTGGTAGACTAATTAGAGGAAAAGAAACAAAACAGAAGGGTGTTGATGTACTTTTATCAATAGATCTGACAGTTAAAGCTTTTTTAAATCATTATGATCTCGCTGTAATCGTTGCTGGTGATGATGATTTCTTAGATGCCATTAAAGTTGTGAAAGATTTAACTGGAAAGAAGATAGAAGGAGTATATTCCAAAAAGAATACATCAGAGAGGTTGATAGAAAGTTTTGACTATCGATACCCTGTTCTTCCGTACCCACTCTACGACAAGTTCAAGATTGTAGAACTTGATCAGAGAAGCTAAAATCTCTCCAGTACTTGTCGTAGATCTTCTTAAGCTCCTCTTCATCTTGGAAATCGTAATAAACCAAATCCACATCTCCACTCAATGCATGACCAAGTAAGATCTTTTTTACTGCTGTAGGCATCCCCAACCTATCGCTTTGCTGAGAAAAGAATTTCCTGAGGAATTTTATCTTGAAGTCTGGCTGGAGATATCGGAGAGTTCTCCTGATCGTCGTGTCGGAGAAGAGCCTCAGTTTAGACAAGCTGGAAATATTCTCTAGGTATTCTAAAAGCTGAGCCTTCGCTTCTTCTGTAAAGAATGTTACCCGATCTTCGAAATCCTTCGCTACTTCTGCCTTAATGTAGATAATCCTCTCATCTACATTGATGTCATCTAAAGTTAGCCTGTATAACTCTTCGGCTCTGAGGCCTGATGTAGCTCCCAATAAGATGCAGGACTTCAGCCTGAGTTTGTTTACCCCAGTCAGGACCGCATCGATTTTCTCCAACAACGAACTGATCCTCTGTCGCTTGATTACCAGTTTCCGCCGCTTAGGTCTCTTTGGCAGCTTTAAACGGCTAGCGAATGGAGCCCTGATCTCTCGCATGAGCATTCTTATCGCTAAAACAGTCTTATGAAGTTCTGAGTAGCTGTATTTCGATTTAATTTCGTTTATATAAATAATTATGTCGTCAAGATTACAAGAGTAAGACATTTCCCTTGAGAATCGGTTCAATCTCCGTTCAACGCTGCGGATGTATCTCTCCGTATCTCCTGCAAGCTTTAGATCTCTGATAACATTCTTGATGTCTTCTTTTGACCAGGAAACAGAATTAGAAAGTAAGCCGCCGGCGGGATTTGAACCCGCGACCTGGTGATTACGAGTCACCCGCTCTGGCCAGCTGAGCTACGGCGGCTTTTGATCTAGCTGAGTTTAGTGAAATGCAAGGTTAATTAAATTTTTTCTTATTAAAAGTTGAATTATACTCCGATACTCTAATTATGCTCTAATCGAATACCGGGAGGCAATTTATAGATTTATTCGCAGAAATCATCGGAAAAAATATGTTAAGAGATGTAACTTTATCTGAAAGTATATAGAGCTTAATTGGACTTCAACGCGGATTTCAACTCCTCAAGAGTTGTTTTTTGGATACTAAAACCTTCTAATTTCAACATCTCCCTTACCGCAGTAAGAACCTTGATTCCAGCTCCCGTGAGAACACACAGGAATTTCTTGCCAGAATATCCATTTTCTGATAGCTTTTTTATTGCAGCAATCGTCGTCGCAGAAGCTGGTTGAACGAATATACCACTTTTCGAGAGCATTCTTTGAGCTTTAAGGATCTCGTGATCCGAAACCGCCATCACCATTCCATGTTTTTTGAGCTTCCTCAGTACCTCATTTCCGCTTGGAGGTGATGGGTCTGCTATTGCTCCTGCTATCGTTTTAGGTTCTTCAACTTCCTCAATGTAATCAACACCTTTTTCGTAGGCTTTGGCAATTGGTGAACACCCTTCAGCCTGAACAGCAATAAATTTAGGAATTTTTGATAGTACTCCTGAGGATTTTAATTCAAGAAAAGCTTTCAATATTCCCCTCAAAAGTCCTCCGGAACCTGTGGGCACAACCACGTAATCGATGTTTTCACCTTTTGACATCCACTCGGCGATTTCAAAACCAATAGTCTTGTAACCTTCAACCCTAAACGGGTCATCTGAATTTATGAAGTAGATGCCAGTCTCTTTCCCTATCTCCAAGCTCCTTCTGTAGATTTCCCCAAACTTAGCTTCCACTTCGATGAGATTCGAGCTATAAACCACGATTGGATATATCTTTTCTTCAGGTATATCTGATCTCACAAGAATCGTGGTTTTCAGACCTGCTCTTGCTCCGTAGGCAGATATGGAGGCAGCCATGTTTCCTGTTGAAACAGTTCCTATTCTTTGGTAACCAAGCTTAATTGCTCTTATAACGCCGATTAATGTTCCTCTGTCCTTAAATGACCAAGTAGGATTTTGGGTTTCATCTTTTAGGTATATTACATTACCCAGCTCATCAGACAACTTGTCTGAGCGGATAACTGGTGTGTTTCCTTCACCCAAGCTGAGTTCACCGATCAATTGTTGACTGACAAAGGGGTAGAAATCTGAGAACCTCTCCCAGACGATTTCGGAGTCTTTGATCTTACCCTTCACATGTTCCACTTCCAAGGGCTCATTACAATCTTTGCACCTTTGATAGGCACCATCCATAGAGTAATCTTTTCCGCAAGAAGTGCAAATCAGTTTCATACGTTTATGTTTCTCTTCTCTTGATAAGTAGTTTACCTATATAGCTGTCACTTTAAACTCATGTTAATCCGATTTTTCCGTTATAATAGATAAAATAAACTTGGCCAACTCTTCAATTTGATTGGGATAGAAAAACTTAGGCATATTGGGGTTTATAGGACCGATGGGACTGATAGGACTGCCACTTTTTGTAAGAACAACGGCTAAAATATCTCCTTTTTTGTGCTCATTGCTCGTCTCTTTATCCTCTTTATCCAGTAAATCAATAAGCTTTTTAAGCTCTTTCTCATTCCTAGCGACTGCTATACCCTTGCAAAACTCCTTTTTAAACCCCTCTGTAATGATAATATCATATTCTGAAAAAAATCTGGTTAGATCTTCGAGGGAGAGTTCTTTTTTAGAGAATTTATTTGAGGGAGGGTTACTTTGTAGATTTAAATCTTCGAGATGGATTTGGTAAGCCATCTTAACTGGGGAAAGCACGATTACATCAGCTCCAGCTCTATAAATCCTCCAAGAATCCTTTCCTTCTCTGTCCATTTCGAAATTTTTGTTGGTATGTTTGATAACACCTACTCTGTAACCTCTCTCAGAGAAGTATTTTACGAGCTCTGAGATTATAGCCGTCTTTCCTGATTTTGAAAAGCCGATAAAACTGATTGTTTTTTTCATTTCCCATTTAAAATGTTTTTAAAACCCATTCTCTTAAAGTTCATCCGATCACACAAATCTTATGGTTTCAAGGTTCATTGGAGCTTTTGTTTCGATTCTATATGTCTTATAGATTGTCGAGGCAAGTTCTATGCATTTCGATTCATCTCCATGCACGGTTATTACCTTTTCCGGCCTTGAACTTAGAGATTTGACGTAGTTAACGAGCTGTCTCCTATCAGAATGCCCCGAGAATCCGTCAACGGTCTCTATCTGCATCTTTACCTCTACAACCTCTCTCTTTCCGTTTGTAGGGAGAGGAACTTCCGTCCATCCCTTCTGGATTCTCCTTCCAAGTGTCCCTTCTGCCTGATAGCCTACGAATATCAAAGTGTTCCTATTGTCTCCAGCCAAATGCCTGAAATACTCCATAACAGGGCCACCGTTTAGCATTCCTGATGTGGCAAGGATAATTGAGGGTGATTCTTCCTCGATTACATCGATTCTTTTCGAAGATGAATCAACGGCTATGAAACTTTCTGAAATGAATGGATTCACACCATGATGGAAGATCATATCTCTCAAGCTTGAATTCAGGTATTCAGGATATGCTGTATGGATGGCGGTGGCTTCATAGATCATACCATCTAAATAAACAGTCGCCTCCTCCATCTTTTTGTTCCTTAAAGCCTCCTCAAGAACCATCATCACTTCCTGACTTCTACCAACGGCAAAAGTTGGGATTAAAACCTTTCCATTCCTTTTTATTGTCTCGTTTATAATGCTAATGAGCTTTTCCTCTGCCTCTTTCCTCGTTGGTTGAAAGTCTTGTCCTCCACCGTAGGTTGCTTCTATTATCAAAGCCTCAAGTCTCGGGAAATTTGTTTCTGCCCTATCGAAAAGTCTTGTTCTCTCAAATTTGAAGTCTCCTGAGAATGCGATGTTGTAAAGCCCCTCTCCTATGTGAAAATGGGCTATTGATGAACCAAGTATATGTCCGGCATTATAAAAAGTGAGCCTAACATCCGGGCTTATATCCGTAACAACTCCATAATCGATAGTTATCGAATGTTTCAGAGCTTCCCGTATGAAACTTGACTCGTAAACCGTTGGATTTCCCTCTCTTGCCCCCACCTCAATGAAATCAAGCTGCAGAAGAACCATAAGGTCTCTGGTTGGAGGGGTCAGATATATCGGCCCCTTGTAACCGTATTTGTAAAGAATTGGAATCAGTCCGCAGTGATCTAGATGTGCATGCGTTATCACAACAGCATCCAGCGAATCGAGTGGCTGAACTTCAGGCACATAGAGGTAAGGAGACTGGTGGATGTTACTAACATTCACACCACAGTCAACCAAGACTTTACTCTCCGGTGTCTGAAGGAGATAACAACTTCTCCCAACCTCTCTTGAACCTCCCAAAAATGTTACTCTTACCCATTTGTCCTCATATATTGCCCCTCTATGAATTCTTTCACCGATTTTTTTGAGAATTTCCTTTCTTTCATCTTTGGCTGCGAGAATATACTGTCTTATACTGTCTACAGTCTTTGATTTTATTGGAGGTGTCCTCATTACTTTGGGGCTCCAGCCAACTGCCTTCATTATTTCCCTGAGCATCGCACCCTGTTTACCTATAACCACTCCCGGCTTCTCTGCCTCGATAATTACCTCTCCATTTTCATGATCGAAGAAGAAGGATGAAACCTGAGCATCCTCTGGAACAATCTGCTTGATTATTTCTTTGGCCTCTTCTGGTGGTTTTAGGTTCTTTGGATCGGGCCTTATGATTATTCTCTTCCTCAGATCCTTTGCGAGCTTCTTTATTATGTCTCCGCTTTCAGCGAGCTCTTGGGGATTATCAACATATATAACTAAGACCGGCCCCTCAAACTCCACATTTTTAACTCTGACCCCCACAGGTAATGCAGATACAACTCTTTCCCTTAACTCCGAAAGGTATTCACCGCTTGCCATCTTATCAAACCGTTACCGTTGATTTCTATGATTGTTCCTACGTTTGGATCTTCAAATCTTCCATATCCGGTTTTAACCCTTTAATTGCTTTCAATTCCAATCGTAATTTCCCATTTGTTTCTTTTCGATTTTTGTGAAATTTAAATTAAAATAACAGTATACAGCCCATAATTGCTTCTAACTACTTTCTCGCAAACCTCTCTATGATTTTGTCTATTTCTTCTGGTTCGAGCTGCACGTATTCGTCAGGAGTTATTTTAACAATATCTATCCCATCTCCCGAAGCCGAATCCCTCCTCATCGCATTGTAAATCGCTCTTGTAACCAATTCAAGTGCTTCGTCGGTGGTTATGCCCTCATGGTATCTATCCTCCAGAACCCCATATGCTGTAAGTGAACCAGAACCTGTTGCTACGATATCCTTCTCCTCTATTGCACCTCCGATGGGATCAATAGAGAACACTGCTGGCCCTTTATCATCAACACCGCCGATTAGGAGTTGAACAAAATACGGAAAGTATCTTGTCTGGTTGAGTACATTTGAAACTAACGTTGCTACAGCCTTAACGGTAGGTCTCCTTTCTTTTCTTATCTCATAAAGATTAGTTTCAACCTTAATCAGCCTGTAAAGGAATTGGGCATCTCCTACACTTCCGGCTGTTGTAAGCGCTATCCTATCAGCTATCTGATAAATCTTTTTAGCCCTTTTACTGGCAATAAAATTACCCATAGTGGCCCTTTTTTCCGTTCCCATCACTATTCCATCTTTGCAAATCATTCCAACCGTTGTGGTTCCTTTATATATCTTATCCTGTATCATACTATCTCACTTCTTTAGGTTTTTAAAGAAGAGCCATCATATGGCCTTTGTATAGCCTTTGTATGGCATATGATAATAATGCAGAGCTACTTTTAAAACTTTCGCTGTTTTACATGAGATCTTCCGAGCAGAAACCTCGATTGATCCTTTTACTTTTTATGTAGCCGAAAGAGTTATAATTTATTCAGGTTTATTCAAAAACATGGTAATTGGCGTAACGATGGTTAACGTCCTCCCTGGGAGAGAAAAAGAGGTCTACAACGCCATAAAGGCGATGAAGGTTGTAAGGGAAGTTTACCACGTCTTTGGGGAATTTGACTTTGTTGTGATAATTGAAGCAGAAAGTCTCTCGGTACTAAACAACACGGTAGATGAGATCAGAGCAATAGAAGGGGTAACAAAGACCCAGACGGTTGTAGGAGCTGAAATTTAGGAAAATTCTCAACACAGCAAAAATGAACGCAGAAGAATTTGCCAAAAAACAAAAGGAAATTAGCATAGCTGAATTCTTCGAAAAGAACAAACATATTCTCGGCTACTCAAACCCAGCAAAAAGCCTCATAACCTGTGTGAAGGAGGCCGTAGATAACAGCTTGGATGCATGTGAAGATGCTGGAATTCTTCCAGACATCTTTGTCAAGATTACTAGAGCCGAAAGGGGAAATTTCAAGATAATTATAGAGGATAACGGACCAGGAATTGTAAGGGAGCAAATTCCAAAGGTTTTCGGAAAGCTTCTGTACGGGTCGAGATTCCATTCAATTCGCCAGAGCAGAGGGCAACAGGGTATTGGGGTTTCAGGAGCCGTGCTTTATGCCCAGCTTACAACTGGCAAGCCAGCGATTATAACCTCTAAAACAGATCCAAGAGATAAAGCAATAAAAGTAGAGCTGTTCATCGATACAAGAAGAAACGAGCCTGAAATTGTTTCAGAAGAAAGGATTGAATGGTTCAGGCCTAGAGGGACAAGAATCGAGCTTGAGATTGCCGGAGCTTATGTTAAGGAACGGAAGCAAAGCGTTCTTGAATACATCACAGAAACGGCTGTGGTAAATCCTCATGCAAAGATAACGTTTGTCGATCCCGATGGTGAGATATTCGAGTTCAATCGAATAATCGAGGAGATTCCTGAGATACCAAAAGAAATCCCTCCCCACCCCCATGGCATTGAGCTCGGAAAACTCATGTGGATGCTAAAAACAACTAATGCGAATACACTTCTAAACTTTCTGAGAACTGAATTTGTGAGGGTTGGAGATAAAAAGGCTGGGGAGGTTTTAGAAAAATCGGGATTGGATTCAAATTCAAGGCCATCGAACCTTTCAAGGGATGAAGTTACAAGGTTGCTTGAGGCTTTCAATCAAACTGATTTTCTCCCACCTCCTACAGACTGCCTCTCTCCTATTGGAGAAAAATTCATAATGAAGAGTCTTATCAACAGATTCAGCGTTGAATGGGCTTTTGCAGTAACAAGGAAACCGAAAGTATTCTCTGGAAATCCTTTTCTCGTTGAGGTTGGGATTGGCTATGGTGGTGAACTGAAAGCTGATGAAAGGGTTAGGCTTCTCAGATTTGCAAATAAGATACCTCTTCTCTATTCTCAGGGTGGATGCGCCCTGACGAAGGCCGTCGAGAGCATAAACTGGAAGAACTACGGTTTAACCCAGTCCAGAAATGAAGTCCCGATAGGCCCTGCAGTCATTCTAATTCACGTAGCTTCAACGAACATTCCTTACACTTCAGAGTCAAAGGAGGCTGTAACCGCGATTCCGGAAATCTTCGAAGAGATACGACTTGGTCTCCAAGAGGTTGGAAGGAGACTTAAAGAACACATTGGAAGACAGGAGAGATACAAGAAGAAAAAGGGTAAGGAAGAGCTCCTTAACAAACTGCTTCCTTTGCTTGCAAAGAAGGTTTCTGAGGTGCTAGAGAAAGAAGAGATAGATGTTGGAAGGGTCGTTTCTAGAATTATGGGGAACGTGCATGTTGAGAGAAGTGTTACTGAAAAAGATGGACTAATTGAAGTGGAATTGAGGGTTTTCAACTTCACAAAATCAAGAAAAGAATTCAGAATCTATGAAATATGCTCAGGAGAGGTTGTATCTTCAGATAATAAAGGTGCAAAAATTTCCCAAACTGGAAATCACACGAGCATTTTATGGAGTTTAAAGCTTCCACCAAATGGAGAGAAATCACTCAGATATTCGTTGAAAGGGAAGATAATTAACAAGAAACCGTATGTCGAAGGAATTGAGAGGGAGATTCTGAATGGAGCTGAAGTTATGGATTTTGGCATTGGAATGGATTTGGGAGGTGATTCTAGCTGAAAGAGATCGAAGAAAAGTGCCTTAAAACTCTTCTAAAGATCCCAGAAAGCATATATGATCAGATAAAGGATGGAAGAATTCCAGAGATAGAAATAGCAACCAGAACGAAGCAAAACATCGAATTCGATGAACGGAGCGAGGTGTGGGTTTATGGCGATAGAAAGAGCGTTAGAAGTGCAAAATCTGTAAAAGGAGCATACCAACTCCTGCGAATGGCCTACGTTATAGGTTTTCTAAAAGATCAGCTCCATAACAATAAATCTTCAACACTCAGAGAGCTTTATTATATATCTGAGAACTGGGGGATCGCCAAATTCAGCGAACAGCCTGAAAGTGACAGGCTTATCGAGGATCTGGAAATTATAACCTACTTCCAGAGAGAACACTTCCACATCAGGCCGGAAGAAGACGGAGCCACTGTTGTCGGACCGATAAGGATAAGAGAAGAAACTAGAAGGGGATTCAGGGAGATACACTGCCAGGAGGATGTTGGTGAGGGAGGGTATCAGATTCCAGTTAATGTGGACAGAATAGAATTTTTGGATCACGATGCGAAGTTCGTTATTGCGATTGAAACTGGTGGTATGCGTGACAGGCTGATTGAGAACGGGTTCGATGAGAAATTCAACGCTATAATCGTGCATCTCAAAGGTCAGCCTGCCAGAAGCACGAGAAGATTGCTTAGGAGACTGAATACCGAGCTAGACCTTCCAGTTGTTGTTTTTACGGATGGCGATCCTTGGAGCTACAGAATATATGCAAGCGTTGCCTACGGATCGATCAAGTCTGCCCACCTCTCCGAATACCTTGCAACTCCAGCTGCAAAATTCGTGGGAATAAGGCCAAGCGACATAGTGAAATACGATTTGCCATCTGACAAGCTGACGGATGAGGATATAAAGGCGTTGAACTCCATTCTCTCCGATCCAAGGTTTGACTCCGAATTCTGGAAAAATGAAGTGAACCTGCAGCTCGAATTGAGGAAAAAGTCTGAACAGCAGGCTTTGGCCAAATACGGCCTGGACTACGTGACCGATGTGTATCTGCCAGAAAGACTTTCAGAGCTAGGAGTTATCTAAGATCTAAGGAGTTATTTAAATGGAGGAGAGAATTTTCATCACCGATGCTTGTGTAGGATGTGCCTTCTGTATGCTCGTCTGCCCCTACGATGCAATTGAGGTTTTTGGAAGGGGTAAGGTGGATTACGAAACATGCAATGTGTGCATGAAATGCATTATGTATTGCCCTAATTCAGCTATAGAAGTTGTGACGAAAAGAAGTGAGAAGTCAAATGGCTCGAGAGCTAAAATTTCAGGATCTTTTGTGTAAAATATTCTTGATAAACTTGATAAAATACAAAATATGAAAGTAGCGATAATTGGCTCTGGACTGGGCGGACTTCTTACAGCTGCAATTCTCTCTGAAAAAGGATATAAGGTTGACATATTCGAGAAATTAAGGTTTTACGGGGGAAGATTCACGAATCTTGAATACAAGGGATTTCAAATAAGTACCGGGGCTTTACACATGATTCCCCATGGGAAAAGGGGGCCTCTTGGAATTCTGCTGAGGAAGGTTGGCTCGAAAGTTGAGATAATAGATTCAGAGCCAGAAGGGGAGGCTCTATACGGAAATGAAAAAACTAATGAAAGGATCACAGTTAGAAGCTCCGTGTTTCCTTTAGGGTCGAAGCTGAAATTCTTCAAGTGGCTCTTAAAGTTTAAAGTTTTGAGAGCAAACCCCTATATGGACAGATATGAGAAAGAACTCGATAATTTTAGTGCAAAGTTTCTAAAAAGCTTTTTAGGGTGGTCTTTAAGCATTCAGCCCGCAGAAATAAAGTACTCAAAGCTTCTTGCAATCTACAGGAATGTTGTAAAATATGGTGGCCCTGGAATTCCTATTGGAGGTTGTAAGGCAGTTGTAGACTCGTTGGCCGAGATAATAAAGAGCAATGATGGAGAAATCCATCTCAGAAACCCTGTTTTGAGGTTATATAGCGAGAATAAAAAGGTGACAGGACTTGAAAACAAAAATGGAAAAATTGAATATGATCTGTACATCTCAAACATCGGCCATCAAGCAACCGGAAAACTTCTGGGAGAAGAGTATGCTGAAGAAGTGGAAAGCAGAGGTATAAAGTACTCAATTTCCCTGGAAAAACCCTTTGTTGGGCATACCGGCGTTCTCTTCACTTTGAATTGTAAAAGGATTTCGGGAATGAATGAAGTGACGAATGCCGATCCAAATCTAGCTCCTTCTGGCAAACACTTGCTGATGGCTCATCAACCCATGATAACATCTAATGTCGAGGAAGAGATAAGAATTGGTCTTGAAGATCTCAAAATTCTTTTGAAGGGTTTTGAGTATGAAATACTCGCCATCCAGAGCTATTTTGATGGTTGGCCGGTAAATAGAGTCAGAAGTGGCCTTGATATGGGTTATAGAACCCCATATTCAAACCTTTTCGTTGTCGGAGATGCTGCAAAGGGTGATGATATCGAGGTAGATGGAATTGCTTTAGGAATTGCTGAATTGCTAAAAAGAGAGTTTGGGGAAAAGATTGACATAGGGTAAGCTGATTAAATTTGAGGAATTTGTAGTTTTAAGGTAGTAATATGGCTCATATAATCGAACTAAAAAATCTATGGAAGAAATTCGATAGGAGGGTTGCCATTAGAGATGTGAATCTCGAAATTGAGGAAGGTGAGAAAGTAGCTATTGTGGGACCAAACGGGGCGGGAAAAACAACTCTCCTAAAGCTTATTGCCGGACAGCTCAAACCCTCAAAAGGGGAAGTTAGAGTATTTGGGTTTAAACCATGGAAAAGAGTTGAAGCAAGGAAAAAGATAGGTTTTGTATCCCACTTTAGCTACCTTTACAGGGATTTAACTGCCATTGAGAATCTCAACTTCTACGCAAAGTTGTATGGGATTGGTAAAGCCGGTAAAGCCGGTAAAACCGAGAAAGCTGAAGTCCAAAGAATTTTAGAGATCGTTGGTCTCTACGATCACAGAAACAAAAGGGTTTCCTCCTTTTCAAAGGGAATGGAGCAAAGGCTTGCGATAGCGAGAATGCTACTTGCGAATCCAGAGATCCTTCTGCTTGATGAGCTAACATCAGGCTTAGATCTTGAAGGAAAAAATTCGATTCTGAGTTATATTCACGAGAATTTCTCAGATAAAACAATAGTGATGGCTGGTCACGATTTCGAGGAGCTTGAGAAGATCTGTGAAAAGGGAATTTTGCTGGAAAAAGAAATCAAAGCAGTTGATGATCTTTCTGGGGTAAAGAAACTCTATGGGGTGATCGATTGAGTTCCAGCGTACTTACCTCCTCAATCCAAATCGCGATTAAGGATCTGAAAGTTGAACTCAGAAGCAAGAATACGCTTAACTTCATGATTCTCTTCGCCTTTCTAACTACCGCGATTTTCAGCATATCCATTCCTGCGAGCTTCGTGCCAAGAATTGCTCCGGCACTCTTGTGGCTCGTATTCCTATTCGTGGGGATAAACGGCTATGCCAGGGCCTTTTTGAGAGAAATTGATGAGAAAACACTCGATGGGTTGAAAATGGGTGCTGAGGCGGAGGCTATACTCTTCGGAAAAATCCTTTACAACCTCTCGATAATGCTCATAATCGAGCTCATCCTGCTTCCGATCTTTGTTGCCTTATTCGATCTCAAGATTCATGATCCCTCGCTATTTCTTGTTTCGATTACCTTAGGCAACGTGGGATTCGTAATTATAACTTCATCTCTATCTGTTCTTGTGATCAGATCAAAGGCGAGAGAGCTTCTACTTCCAGTTATCCTTTTTCCATTGCTCTTCCCAATTGTTACATCAACCATTTCAGCCATCTCAGCTTCGATTGTGGCTGGAGCTTACGATGTTAAAGGATCCTTATTGCTAATTCTGATATATTCAGCCGTAATGCTCATCGTATCCACTCTCACAATAGGTGATGCGATAACTGAATGAGCGCTCTTAGTTGACTTGGTTGACCAAGGCAATTTGATCGAAACAAGCCTTGAAAATAAAAATAAGCTCAATTAAAAATAAATAATCAAAACCAAAAAATTAGGGCCTTGAAACTATAGAGACTGCTGCAACGGAATACGGCCCTCCTAAGTTGTGTGCAAACCCAACTTCAGCGTCTTTAACCTGCAACCCTTCAGCTTTTCCTAAAACTTGCCTCGTAAGCTCACAGACCATCCTTACACCAGAAGCGGCTATTGGATGTCCAAAAGATTTCAACCCGCCATCGGGATTTATCGGGAAGTCACCATCTATCGCTGTCACACCATCCCTGATAAGCTTGGCTCCCTCTCCTGGTCTGCAGAGCTGCATATCTTGGTAATTAATCAACTCCGTTATCGTGAAGCAGTCATGGACTATTCCAAAATCTATCTCCTTCAGCGGATTCTCTATTCCTGCCTGTTTGTAAGCCATTTTCGCTGCCTTAACGGTGGCAGGAAAGCTCAGGAAAGTTTCTGATGGTCTTGCCCACGGATGGATTGTCTCAACTGCCATGCCGATCGACTTTATTACAGCATATTCATCTCCGACGAGCTTTTTCGCTATTTCGGGCCTTGTCAGCACAACAGCAGCTGCCCCATCAGAGACAGCGCTGCAATCATACAGGCCGAGAGGATAGGCGATCATTGGAGCGTTCAAGGCTTTCTCAACGGTTATTTCACTTCTGAAATGGGCTTTTGGATGTTTTGCTCCATTATAATGATTTTTAACAGCTACGAGAGCAAGATCTTCTCTGTTCCAGCCCCACTCTTTGAACGCTCTGTTGGCTGCCAAGGCAAACATCCCTGGAGCAGATACAGCAGGCATGTAGGGTGGGAAGATACCCTCTATGTAAGGAATCCCTCTGCTCCCGTTATCCATTAACTTCTCCACTCCAGCAGCCATCACAATGTCATATGCCCCGCTTGCAACTGCAAATGCAGCATTTCTGATGTTATCCATACCCGTAGCGCAGTAATTCTCAACCCTTGAAATCGGCTTACCGAAAAACTTCAATGGATCGCTGAAATTGTTACCGCTTATTCCAGAGAATGGGTAGAAGGTTCCGCACCAGACTGCCTCTATATCCTTAAGCTCTATTCCTGCATCGTTGACGGCTTCATAAACAGCATCAACGAGCAAATCCTCCTGATCCTTCTCCCAGTGATGTCCAAATTTCGTAACTCCAGTACCAATAATCGCAACTTCCATAAAAATCACCTCATCTAGGTTTCCTCACCTTCCAGTAGTAATACCTGAACCCGTTCTTCTCATTCAGGAATCTGAACGTCCTCTCAACCTCCATGTCCACATCGATCTCTTCTTTTCCACGATAGATGTCCGTGACTTCCATGAAAACCCTTCCACCTCCTTCAAAGTCAACAACGGCAACAACATGCGGGTGAACGCCGTCGGCATTGTAATTTCCGGGGGAGAGCAGATTATCAATCGTGTAAGTATAAATTCTGCCTTTTTCAGAGAGCCTTACCTCCTCATAGTTATCTTTGGCCCCGCATTCAATACAGCATCTGCCTATCGGATAGCTAATAATCCCGCAGTTCTTGCATTTCATACCATAGAATCTCAGGATGCTTTTCTTGTCCCTCCAGTACTTAACCGGAGATGGGCTGTCAGGATAACTTCTCTCTCCGATTTTCTCTCGGAAGTAAAGATATTCTCCATAGTCGATTTTCTTCTTGCTTTTGACCATTTTCTCGAGATTGGATTTCAGAGGAGACTTTACGTCAATCAGAAATGCATCACTTCCCTCTCCATAGCTACCGAGGATTATCTTACCTTCCTTGGCAAGATGATGGGCCAGAAGGAGGAAAGGATGGGCTGTTCCGAGGATTCCAACCTTGTCAAAGAAGAACTCCTCAGGCTTTACACCAACGGATTTAAGCAATCCGACATAGCTCTTCGGGTCGGGGGCGGAGATAACGAGTCTGTCAATATCAGCAGGCATCAAACCCATCTTTGCGAAGAGAGGCATAACAGCAGCCTGAAGATTTGCAGCATAGCCAAATCTTGCATCCACCCTCATATCAAAGTCCTTCATTGAATCGTCGTAGGCTTTCATCCACGCTCCTGGCTGGGGTTTGGAATACGATGAATATCCCAGAATTTCAACTTCTCCCTCGTCTCCCTCACCATCGCTTCCATCGCTTCCCTTTTCGACAGTAAGGGCAACAGCTCCATCCCCAAAGAGTTGTTCGTAAAGTGTGGATGGTTTCACAGGAATTTTTTCTGAAGCAATTACAAGGATTTTCTTGTATTTTCCAGAATCGACCATTTCAGAAGCCATAATCAGGGCGTTGGTTGAGGCTCTAAAGGTATCGGTAACATCTGCCGTAAAGATATCTGGTTTCAAATCGAGGGCGGTTGCTACGAGAGATGCTGCCTGCTTTACCTTAAAAGGAGAAGAGGTTGATGCAAAAATTAATGCGTCAATGGAGTCAGCATCGACAATTCCACTAGCCGCCTCGACAGCCATCGTTATTGTATCTTCATCCCAGCATGCAACACTCCTTTCCCCGCCTAAAGATTGAAATCCCGTGGCTTTTGTTATCTCTCCCCTCTCCAACCTCCACACAGGAATATAAACGTTACATGAAGTAATTGCCGCCATATGCTTACCTCCTTTTGGGTTTAACTTTTATGGCTACCATCAAACCTACCAACTTCACCTACCACTCCATTCAGGCCTCCTCTTCGAAACGAAAGCCCTCATACCCTCAGCAAAGTCCTTGGTCGGGATTAAAAGCTCGATTTCTCTGGCGGCGATATCCATTGAAGTCTTTATTGAATCCCTCACAGCATTTATCGATCTTTTTATCGCCCTCGCTGACAAAGGAGCCAGTAGAGATATCTTGTCAACGAACTCAATCGCAACCTCCTCAAGCATCTCATGTGGGACGATTAAATCCACAACTCCAAGTTCCTTTGCCTCCTCAGCATCCATTATCTCTCCTGTCAGCAGATATCTCGCGATCTTCCTACCAAATAACATGTATCCGAAAGAGGAGGCTATCGGTGGCATTGCTCCTATCAAACCCTCAGGAACAGAAAACGTTGCCTTCTCGCTTGCTATAACAACATCAAAGAAGAGATTCAGTTCCATTCCCCCTCCAAAGGCATTACCGTTAACCAGTGAGATCAGGGGTTTTTCGTAGTATGCCAATGTATTAACGAGAGGTAGGGCAATTTTCTCAAAGAAATCCGTTCCATCCTTGAGATCCTTCCACGAGCCCATCACAGCGATGTCATCGCCAGCACAGAAGGCTCTTCCTTCAGCCGCCAATATCGCAACCCTGACATCTTCGTCATCCTCTGCCCTCTTGAACGCTTGGTTCAACCCAACCCACATCTCTTCATTCAAAGCATTCAACTTCTCTGGCCTCCGCATCGTAATAAGGGCGTAGTCATGACGTTTTTCGTATCTAACTGGCCCAAAATCAATCCTTTCAAAGTTGTACTTGTAGAATCCTTCTCCACTCTTCTTCCCAAGCTTACCCTCTTTCTGCATTTCCTCAAGAAGTGGATCTGGTACATATTCTTCCAGTTTAGTCTTGCTCTTTCTTGATTTCAGAATATCAACAACCTTGCCTATACCATAGCTGTCCGCAAACCTCAAAATCCCTTTCGGATACGCCATTCCCTTCACCGTTGCCTTATCGATGTCTTCTTTCGTTGCTATTCCATTCCTTAAGAGCCATGCAGCCTCGTTAATTCCTGGAGCAAGAATCTGAAGCGGATTTACATTGTATGCATACTTTTTAGGAATCTTGGCTCTATCGTAGAAGCTCTTGTAGGTATAGAATCCTTTCCCAGTTTTCATCCCTAAGGCGTTTTCTTCAACCATCTTCTCGAGAATCGGAGGCATTTCAACATTGAATCCCCTCTTATTAACCTCCTTCAATACATTGTATACTGTATCAACGCCCGTGAAATCCACAACCTCGAAAATGCCCATTGGCAAACCGGCTCTGTACCTGATAGCAGAATCTATCTCTTCCGGTTTAAAGTTCTCAAGCAGCCTTATAGCCTCGACAAAAACCCTTATATTGATCCTGTTGATCAGAAAGCCCGGAACGTCTTTTTCAACCATGACGTAATCCATTCCTATAGATTCTGCGAACTTCTTCGTTGCGTTTACGGTTTCATCAGAGGTTTTCTCTCCTTTTATTATCTCAACCAGCCTTATGAGTGTTGGAGGATTAAAGAAATGGAGGCCTACAACCTTATCCTCTCTCTTCGTTGCCTTCGCTATATCGGTTATCGGAATCGTTGAGGTATTAGTTGAAAGAATGCATTCTTCTTTGCATTTCTCATCAAGGGTTTTGAAAACTTCATGCTTAACCTCAGTTTTTTCGATTACCGCTTCAATTACAAAATCAGCCTTTGATGCTACCTCTTCAAGGTTCTGACTCGTTTCTATTCTCTGCAACACTTCATCAGCACTCTTTATCTTTTTCTTTTCCTCAAGCTTCTTCAAACTCCAAGTTATCCTTGCAACAGCATTTGCCAGAATGTTTTCATTTATGTCGACAATGGTAACGTTATAGCCGGCAAGAGCACATACTTCAGCTATGCCATGTCCCATTGTCCCAGCACCAACAACCAGAACATTTTTCATGAAAAGAATATCTGATCATTAGTATTTAATTCTTCCTATTTTGCAACCAAAAAAGGTTTTTCTTTACATTAAACCAGAAAATAAAAAAATTATACTTACTGAGAACAGGAAATTAATCAAAAGTCATTTGGGACTGATTCGGCCCCACTTTTCAAGCGCCTTTCTTAACTCGGTTTTTTCTTCGGCAAAATCCTCAAGCGGTATTCCTTGTAAAGATGCTTCTATGGCCTGTCTTAACGCCTTAGCTCCAGCTAAACTTCCATCAGGGTGACCGTGAACGCCTCCTCCGGCCTGGATTATTACATCCGTTCCGAAAAACTCGATGATCGACGGCATCAAACCGGGATGCAGCCCCCCCGACGAGACAGGGAAAACTCTTTTGAAGTGGTACCAATCATCCCTGCATATTCCTGCAAGCCTGAGAACTTCTTCTCTGCTACCAGCCATCTTTCCCACCCCAGTCCCAACGTGCATGTTGTCAACTCCAGCCATTCTCGTGAGTTTGGTGATAACTTCTAAGGAAATCCCATGTTCTGGGTTCCTCGTGAAAGCTCCATGCATCGCTCTATGGGCATGGATCGCAAGTCCGTAATCCTCGCAAGTTTCCCTCAAAGTCTGAAATGCAGCAAATCCAGCTGTTAGGATATCGATCATTACATATTCATTCCCGAAATCCGCCACGAGCTTAGCTCTTTTCTCCATTTCTTTTGTTTCAGAAGTTATGTTTGCAAGATACGTTTTCCTCTCTCCTGTTTCTTTCTCAGCTTTTTCTCTTGCTTTCATCACGTTTTCAAGCCTTTTTTCGAACCTTACGAAGGGCTGACTCGACAGGTTTTCGTCATCTTTAAGAATGTCTATTCCTCCAAGCCAAGAATTCAGCCCTACTTTTGCGTACTCTTCTGCATCGAACCCAACTTTCGGCTTAGGGACTGTGCATGTGAGTGGTCTTTCAAATATCTTCAGCTTTTTCTTTATACTTTCGATTCCAAACTGTGGACCTTTAAAATGCTTTGCATAATCTTCAGGAATCTCAAAATCATCGAACCGCAAGCCTTCTATGGCTCTCATTCCAAAAATGTTTCCCGCTACTGAGCTGAGGAATTGTGGGATGTTTCCCTCCTCAAAAAGATCTGTTTTGTAGGCAACACTTATCCTGTTTCCATCTACTCTAAAAACTCTGGCCATGAGATCCCTTATTCTATCAGGAAGTTCTGTGAGAGTTGTCCATGTCCCAACTGAGCTCTCAGATGCAACCCTTCCAGCAGCCTCCTCGATCGGGAGATCTGATTTTACTGTGAAATGACATATAATCTCTTCCGAAGGCTCATATTCCAGATCAACGAAGCTCGTATACCATTCAAATCCCATGTTTTGTATTGGTTAGTCAATTAAATAATCTTTTGCTTATTTAGCGAATTCAATAATTCATACCATATCATCCTATATCATCCTTTTTCTGCCAGGTATACACCCAAAATTGTTAGAACTCCACCAAGAATTTTAATAACTGTGATCTCTTCGTTCAGAATGAAGAAAGCCATTATCGCCGTGAAAAAAGGGATCAGGTAAATGTAGATCGCCACCTTTGATGCATCTTCCATCTCCAGAGCCTTGTACCATATAAGATAGGCGACGAAGGAGCAGAGAATTGATAGGAACAGTATTGAGGCCCAGCTTAGCATCATCACAGGTATCTGAATTCCTTCGAAGGCTAAAAAGGGAACCAAAGTTATTATGCCTGTTAAAAAAGCCCATGCAGTCAAAGCATCAGCATCATGCCTCGATAAGAGACTTTTTCCCACAATTGTGTAAATCGCCCAGAGAAATCCATCAAATATCATTAGCAAATCACCGGCAAAGGTTGAGCCGCTGAAAAAGTTGAGTTTTCCGTTCGATAGCACAAGAGATATACCGACCATTCCAACGAGTATGCCCAATGCTCTTATTGGAGTGATCTTTTCACTAAGAAGGAAAATTGAAAACAAAGCTATGAAAAGAACCGAGCTGTTAATGAGGATGGATGCATTGATGGCCGTTGTAAGTTTCAATGCCATGAATTGTACAGCATAAAGTAATGAGACGCCTGTAAGTCCAAGGATTAGTAGTAAAATAAAATCTTTCCTTTCAAAACTAAAGAGTTCGTTCCTTTTTCTCAGGTAAACGTATCCAAAAAGCAAAGGCGAGGCAATCGAAAATCTCCAAAAAGCTAGGTTGAATGGGCCCAGCTCGATGAGACCCCATTTTATGAATATGAATGAAGAGGCCCAGATGACCGCTACCAAGAGTAGGCCAATCTTTCTCATTCAAATCTAAGTTAGATTAAAAAGTGAGGTTCTAACTGAGTTCCAATCTCTAAGCTTCAGCCTCGGCTTTCTCTGGTTCTACTTCTTCTTCAACGACTCCTTTTTCAATCCCTTTTGGCTCCTTTAGCAGTTCTATCTTTCTTATTTCAACCCTTCTTAGTGGATAGACCTTCTTAGCATTCTTATAGATCTCTGATGGAATCTTTCCAAGGATGCATTCCTGGATGAATTGAACAAAGCTAATGTCGCCGGATTTAAGAATTATTTCCCTCATTATGGCTCTTATCGCACTCCTCTGTGAGGTCTTACACCTTCTTATTGTAAATGCCACGGGCTTAACTCTCAATTCATATCCATCGCTCGTTGTTATATCAACGACATCCTCTACCTTTGTCGTCCTCCTTCGTGTTAGACTGTTAATGTAGTCCCTTCCAAGCTCATATCTGAAGAAGCTCGTATAAGCGTTACTTCCTGCGACTTTGTAAACCTTGAAGTAAAGCTTCTTGTAAGGGTTCTGGTTTGAGTAGTCATTTGTAAGCTCAGCCAAGGTAACTTCAACAACTCTGTTCAAGACCTTCTCCGGCTCATCTGCGGGAGTCTGACCTATTTCACCCATCCCAAAGTATTCTGGGGCTATGAGCGTGTACCACTTTTTCAGTGTCCATTTATCCTTTACTCGTGCATGTCTTTTCCTCGCCGTTTTAATCCCTCCTAGCTTTTCATCAAAGAGTCAATTAATAAATTTTTTGTCCTTTGAGTTCAAGGTACTTGCATGACCAACATAATCGAAGAACAGATTAAAAAGATTTCCCGGATGCTTGCTGACGCAAAGCATGCCGTTGTTTTTACAGGCTCGGGGATATCGGCTGAAAGTGGGATACCAACCTTCCGAGGAACAGATGGTTTATGGTTGAGATACAATCCAGAAGAAGTTGCATCGATTTACGGGTTTAAGCGAAACCCAGCAAAATTCTGGGAATTTGCTAAGGAACTCATAGTCAAAACGAAAGCCTCACCGAATCCCGCACACTATGCCATTGCGGAACTCGAAAAGGAGGGTGTTGTTAAGGCTGTGATAACCCAGAACATTGACATGCTCCACCAGAACGCAGGCAGTAAGAAGGTTCTCGAACTACATGGATCGATGAGCTACGTCGATTGCTTAGATTGTGGAGCAGAATATGAGTGGGAATACATCGAAAGGGTTCTCGAAGAAAAGCAGCCTCTTTGCGAAAAATGTAAGAGTGATCTTTTAAAACCGAGAGTTGTTTTCTTTGGCGAACCTCTACCACCAGATGTGCTCTCGGAGGCGATGGAAGAAGCAAAAAGATGTGATCTGTTTATTGTTGTAGGCTCTTCTCTCGTAGTTTATCCAGCTGCAAGTCTACCCGATATGGCGAAAAGGAGTGGTGCAAAGCTTGCGATGGTTAATCTCGAACCGACAGAGAAAGATCACACCTTCGATGCCATCGTTTATGGAAGAGCAGGAGAGATCATGCCTAGAATAGTTGAGGAGTTCAAAAGATTGAGATATGGATAGGCTAAATCTTCTATGGCTATATATATTTCTTCCACATCAGCTACCCATAATATCAGTTACTCATATTTTTCTTTAACTTTCTGATAACCTAATACACCAAATCTAGGCCTTAAGACAGAAACTACAAGTGGGAAAAATGAGAATATTTAAAACACTAAAACAAGACACTAAAACTTCACAACCTTGCACAAATTCAAATAGTTCTCTGGATGAATTTTCTTGAGTTTGCCGCTACAAATCGGGCACTCTTTATTGGGTCTCACTTCGATGTTAAAAATTTCCATTGTTTGGAGATCAATCCTGAGCAATCCCGAGAGGGTTTCACCTATTCCAGTTATAATCTTTAAAGCTTCAACCGCCTGAATGCACCCCATGACTCCGGGTGTTGCCCCTATTATTCCTGGCGTTTTTGACGGAGGAGCTACAGGATAAAGGCATCGATAGCAGGGGGTTGATTTTATGGTCATAGCTTCTCCTTCAAACTCAAATACAGCAGCATGAACTAAGGGTATATCTACAATCCTACATGCATCATTAAGAATAAACCTTGTTCTGAAGTTATCTGGGCATGAAACAACTACATCGTGTCCCTTGATTATTTTCATCACGTTCTCAGGCTCAATTTCATCTTTTATCGCTTCTACGTTTACATCGGGATTTAGTTTTTCGGCAAAATCTTTGGCTGATTCGGCCTTGTTCCAGCCTATCTTTCCTGAATGGATGACTTGCCTCTGGAGATTGCTTTTTTCAACGGTATCAAAGTCAACAATGGTTAGATTTCCAACCCCAGCTGCCGCAAGGTACATTATAACTGGACTGCCCAAACCTCCAGCTCCAACCACGAGAACCTTTGACTTTAAAAGCTTCTCCTGGCTTTCCAGTCCAAAATATGGAATCATTATCTGCCTGCTATATCTTTCGGTGTCAATCTTCAGTGAAGATCTCATAGCTTTTCTCACCCAAACCAAGCTTTTCAGCATATTCAATCTGGACTTCTGGCGAGGTCCACTCCCAGAATTTTTTCTCACCAGTTAAAGCATCCCTATTTGCTTCAAGCTTTTTCAGAACATCAAGACATGCTGCATCCACCGACACCATATCTCTCGAGGCAAATATCCCTACATCTGGAGCAACGGGGTTATCGCTGTACGGATGACAATCGCAGTGAGGGGTTATATCTATCATGAAGTTGATGAATGCGAAATTCTCCTTCCCAACGACCTCGAATACTCCCTTTGCACATTCGACTATTCTCTCACAGATGTCTGCTCCACTGAGCCAGGGACCAATAGTTACCGCATCATATTCGCATACCTCATTGCAGCCTGTACATTTAAGACATTTCGAGCGATTGATTTTAAAATTCTCTATCGCATTCACAGGACAGACCTCAACACATAAACCACATTCTGTACAGTTTTCGTTTATTTCCGGAGGGTTGGGACAATGAAGGTCAAATTTAGAGGGTTTAGCAACGCATCCAACACCTATATTCTTTATGCCTCCTCCGATTCCCCCCTGCATGTGGAGCTTAAAGTGGGTTGCACAGATGATTTTGTCGACATGCTCGAAGGTCTTCGCAACATGAATTTCCTTCAGATTTTTCCCGTTAATTGGCACCTTCACAAAATCGAAGCCTAGCAAGCCATCGGCGATGATTATCGGAGCGCCTACCGTTTGAGAAGTGTAACCGTTCTCTTCAGCTATCTCGATTCTCCCCAATGCTGTTGCTCTATCTCTGGTAAGCCCGAGTCCTGTTGTTTCGGTTATGAATGGTCTTCCTCCTCTTTTCTCGATTTCTTTCACAATCGTTCTGAGGTAAACTGATCTGAGGGTTTTAGTTGTGCCTCTGTCCCCAAAATGGGTCTTAACGGCTACAATATCGTTCTTCTCAATAAAATCAAAAAGACCGCTTTTTTCAATAAGAAACCTCAATTTGTTTACCAAGCTAAGATTTGGCTGAAACCACTCGGAAGGGTCCATTACTCTGGCCCTCGAGTCCGTAAAATAAACCTCGCCCATGTTGCTTGCTTTTTGAAATAAACTATTTAATGTTTTGGCCATGTTACTGACTGTAGATAAAGCGGGAGTAACAGAACCATTAGAAATTTAAACCAATCCTTCGGGGGATTAAGAATGGAGATAAATTTGAAAATTCCGATGCTCTTTTTCATACTCCTTTATATACTAGTACTTATTTGCTCCGGGTCAGCTTTAGCAGAACCGATGGTGGAAAAATCCCATATTGTTATCATTCCTGAAAAGGAGACCTATGTAATCGAGGTTCTTTCTTTCTTAGGAGATAATGCAACGGAATTGAAACTTGAGATGCCTGAAGGCGCTAAACTTATCAATATTTCTGGAAGTCTCAATTACTCCTCACTAAAAATTGACGGAAATTTAGTTTTATTTGAGAATCCGAAAGTAATAAATGGAAGTCATATAGCTCTTGAGTACCACCTCCAGAATAAGATTTTCAGAAAGAAAATCACACTGAATACCACCAAACTGCTGGTTTTTCTCCCAACAATGATAGATGTTGTAGAAAGATCTGAAAATCTTGTCTTTAGAGGAACTGCAACTCTTGGTAGGAGTAACTACTCTATTCTTGAGGCTGAGAATCTCCTCCCTGGAGAAGAAATATATCTTAAATTTGAGGAGAAAAAATTAACTACCCCCCCAAGTGGTACTACTTCCAGTGATTCCAATAAGGGTAGTCCTAAATTCAATACAATTTTCTTAATTGGCCTCGTGCTCATTATTGGAGGGGCGATTCTCTTCATTTTTACAAAACATACTAAGACTTGGGATGTTAAGGACGAAGATAAAGAAGAAAGCAAAGAAAAGAAAAAAGAAAACGATAAGACGAGAGAAAAGAGGGGAGGCTGGGAAATCTGATAAAGTGTTTAAGCAAATGTTTAAGCAATCTCTGCAGTATCCTCAGTCACCATACAAAAAGACCGTTAATTCTTTATATTCAGTCCAAGTAAACTACTCAAAGCAACTATTACGGGCCGGGGTGGCAGAGAGGCACTGCGCGAGCCTGGAGTTGTAAAAACTTAAAGCTCGCCAGATAGCTCGTGTCCCTTCTGGGACGCGTGGGTTCAAGTCCCACCCCCGGCGTACTAAAAAAGCTGTTTGAAACTGTTTTGAGTTATCTGTACTCTACATGAATTGTTTGAGAATTTTTGACTGGAAGGACAACAAAAAATTGAAAAACTTTTACAATCAAACTTTTGATGTCATGGGGGGCTTTAAAAGGTCTATCTGCCAGCTTTGTAAGTGTGATTGTGGAATCCTCGTAGAAATCGAAAATGGAAGAGTCATAGGTATAAAAGGGGATCCTGAGAATCCCAATAACAGAGGGAGAATATGTATAAGGGGAAAAAATTCTGAGAAGGTTCTGTATCATCCTGAAAGGCTTAAGAAACCCCTTTTGAACGTTGGCGAAAGAGGAAATCCGAAATGGAAAGAAATAGCCTGGGATGAGGCTTTAAAAATAATAGCTGAAAAACTAACAGAACTCAAAAAGGAAGGTATTGAGGAGTCCCTTGTATTTCTTTACGGTCCTGCTGCCAGAATAGTTGATGTAAGCATCGTAAGAAGATTTGCCAATGTTTTTGGTACACCAAATGTAACCGGGAGCTGGTCTTACTGCGTTGGGCCGAAGGTTCTTGCCTCCCAACTAGTATTCGGTTTCCCCTATCCGATAGGAGACTTTGCAAGATCTAAACTTATAGTCTTGTGGGGTACGAATCCTCTTGTCTCAAGAATCCACAGATATCATGGGATCGTAGAAGATATAATCCGTGCAAAAAATAACGGTGCAAAAATAGTCGTTGTCGATCCGAGAAAATCTGAGACAGCAAGGATCGCAGACTATCATCTCAAAATTAGGCCTGGAAAGGATATCTACCTAGCACTTGGATTGATCAACTATCTAATCGAAAATAACCTGTATGATAGGGAATTCGTTAAAAAACACGTGTCTGGATTCGAAAAACTTACAAAATCAGTAAAGAAGTACTCCATGGATTACACCGAAGCCAAAACAGACATTCCAGCTAAACTCATCGAAGAGATTGGAGATCTGCTTGGCAGCATTAAACCTGCGAGCATTGACAGGAGGGAAGGTGTATTACATAACGTTAACGGTTTCCAAACTACCAGAGCCCTTGCTACACTTGCAGCAATAACAGGAAATGTTGATGTTGAGGGGGGACTTATTTTCAACCCTTCAATTGAAATAAATGATATTACACTCAAAGAACTTCTCCCAACTCCTGAAAAGATCCCGTTCTGGAAGGAAAGATTTCCCCTCGCTAGAGATTGCAGTGCCTATCTAAGCGATGTGATTCTCTCTGCAAATCCATATCCAATAAAAGTGCTGATAGTGTTCAAATCGAATCCTGTCCTGACTTTGCCCGACACAAAGAAGTTTGTCAGGGCGATGAAGAAACTGGAGCTGGTTATGGTTCACGACATATTTCTCACTGCAACTTGCAGGTATGCGGATATAGTTCTACCCGCTTCCACGTTTTTTAAAAAAGCAGAGATCGATGCCGTTCCTCTGAAAAAATACAGATGGGTCAGAGTAAAGAGAAAGATAGTTGAACCTGTTGGAGGGGCTAAATCTGAAGTTGAGTTCATAATATCTCTCGCAAGAAAGATGAGGTATCATGATTATTTCCCTTACTCTTCCGAGGATGAAATTCTCAAAGAGCTTTTGAAGGGAACAGAAGTTGAAAATTATTCACTCGAAGAGCTCGAAAGAGGTGTTTTACTTGAGAATCCTGTTGGAGAAATGAGAAAGAGTAGATTCCTAACACCTTCAGGAAAGATAGAGTTGTTTTCCGAGATACTAAAGCAAATGGAGATGTATGAACTTATTCCCATAAGTTCGGTGGAAGAGACTCCAGAGTATCCATATGTGCTGATAACGGGGGCAAGAACCCCATCTTACTACCATTCTCAGTTCAGGAATATCGAGCCGCTTAGAAGGATGAATCCAGAACCATTGGCAGAGATTGGAGAAGGGATTAGCGAAAAGGAGAGAATATTTGATGGTGAGTTTGTAAACATAAAAACAAAATTTGGAGAACTTGAAATTAAAGCTTCGGTGGTACCGGAGATGCATCCATATACTGTCTCAATCCCGCATGGGTGGGAAAATTGTAACGCGAACCTCTTAACGGGTAATGTCTTTGAGCCTTTAACTGGGGCACCCATGTATCGGGCCATTCCATGCAGGGTTGAGCGAGTTAGATGAAAGTAAAATGGCGTAATTATTGTAAATAAGATCTTTACCAAACTAACTTTTAGCCAACCTCTGTAACCTTCTTTTCTCTAAAAACCAAGAGCAACAACCAAATCTAACCAAAAAGACATCCAGGGCAGCGAACTTGTAAACAGATTTCATAGTATAGTGGTGTAATCTAGTATAAATCTTCTCAAACTCATTGATTTAATTAGATTGAAGGCATTAATTTGAAATCCTTCCAACAATTCATCTACAAAAAATTAGAAATGGGAAACTTTTCAGAAAAGTTAGAAATATTAGAAAAATCTTAAATAATTTTGGTTAGTTACATCGCTATGGTAAAAACATGCCGAATAGCAAGAGTTGAAGCCATATTAAGCGTTGACAACAAAGGTCAGATTTTACTGCCAAAGGAATTGAGGGAGAGAGCAAATATTAAAGCTGGAGACAAGCTAGTTTTGGTAACTGGTTGTGATGAGAGAGATGAGATATGTTGTTTCATCCTTGTCAAAGCTGAAATTCTGAATGAGAGTGTTAAAGAGGCGATTGGCCCAATGCTGAGAGGAATTTTGTGATGGAAAAGCTATCAACTTTAAACAAATACCTCACTCTGTGGATTTTTCTTGCCATGGTTATGGGGGTTAGTATAGGATATACCTATCCTGATGCTGCTGAAATTATTGGATCATTGAGTATTGGTACCACTTCAATTCCAATCGCCATAGGCCTGATATGGATGATGTTTCCTCCTTTAGCAAAAGTCAGATTTGAGGATTTAGGAAAGATTACCAAGGCTAAAGGATCAAAAACGATGTTTACTCTTTCAGCAGTCCAAAACTGGATTATAGGGCCACTTTTAATGTTCATTCTCGCTTGGATCTTCCTTGCTGACTTTCCTGCATACAGGAATGGAATAATAATGGTTGGCCTGGCGAGATGCATAGCTATGGTTATAGTTTGGAATGATCTGGCAGATGGTGATAGGGAATGGGCAGCGATATTAGTTGCATTAAATTCAATATTTCAAATAGCCTTTTACTCTTTACTCGCCTACGTTTACATAACCCTTGCAACAACGTGGATTTCTGGAAGCGGGACAGTTGTTGATGTGTCGATCTTTGAAATTGCAAAATCGGTTTTGATCTATTTAGGTATACCGTTCTTTGGCGGAATTGTAACGAGATTCTATTTTTTAAAGAAGAAAGGTAAGGAGTGGTATGAAGGAAAGTTTATTCCAAAGCTGAGCCCCACTTCATTAATCGCATTGCTTTTTACAATAGTCGTGATGTTCTCGCTGAAGGGGGAATACATAGTTTCGATACCGTTTGATGTTGCAAGGATAGCAATACCTCTTATTTTCTACTTTCTAATCATGTTCTTCGTCTCTTTTGCAATGGGTTACTTTGTAAAGCTTGATTATGGCAAAACCACGAGCTTGGCTTTTACTGCAGCAAGCAACAACTTTGAATTGGCGATAGCGGTTGCGATCGCAACTTTTGGGTTAGCCTCCAGCGAGGCTTTCGCTGCAGTTATTGGGCCATTGATAGAAGTTCCCGTTTTGATAAGCTTGGTTAACGTAGCTTTGAAATTTAGGAAACCGTTCGGTTTATAATTATGAGAAGTTTAAGATTTCAGTTATAAAAACAAAGAGCAAGTTCACAACACAAGCTTCTGATTAAATGAGTTATATACTAATTTAATAAACTATTTATATAACTGAAAAAGTAAATAAGGAGTCTCACCACTACACATAATAAGTAATAAAACAGTAAAAGCTATTTTAAGTGATTGGTGGTTTTGATGAGAAGGGTTAAAACGGTATGTACCAGAGATTGCTATGATACCTGTTTTCTGGTAGCAGTGATAGATAGCAAGGGAAAAATCAAATCATTGAAAGGAGAATCTGAAAACCCTATCACCCAAGGATTCCTCTGTCCTAGGGGTGTCAAGGATAATGAACAAATTTACCGTAATAGAGTTCTATTTCCTCATTTTAGGTTTGCGAATAAACCAAGTAGAAAATTTAAGAAAGTAACTTGGGATGAGGCTTTGGATTTAGTAGCCGATAAACTTCAAGAAGTATTAACCAACTATGGATCCGAAGCTGTCTTGCATTTAGAATACGCAGGAAACATGGGGTTGCTAACCTGGTATTTCCCACAAAGAATTTGGAATGCAATTGGAGCTACAAAAACGGACTACAGCATATGCAGCAAATCTGGGCATGAATCAATTGCATTGCATTATGGTCTAAGTTACGGGATCCTGCCTGAAGACATTCTTAAGATGAGATTAATTGTGTTTTGGGGTTTTAATGCGGCAATAAGTTCGCAACATTTGTGGGCTCTGACTTTAAAAGCTAAGGAAAATGGTGCTGTTGTTGGTGTAGTAGACCCAAGAAAAACTGAATCCACTCGAAAAGCAGACATTTGGTTAAATCCCAGACCTGGAAGTGATGTTGTACTAGCATTTGGTGTTATTAGATGCATCATAGAGCATGGGTATGCAGATCTGGATTTCATTGATAAATGGACCTTCGGTTATGAATTGCTTAAAAAGGAAATTTTCAAGTGGAGCCCTAAAAAAGTGGAAGAAGTCACAGGAGTTAAATGGAGCTTAATTGAGGATTTAGGTAGTGCATATGGTGAGCTGAAGCCAAACACAACTATGATCGGGCTCGGATTTCAAAAAAGCATCTTCGGAGCTGAGTCGGTTAGAGCCGTAGCTTTAATACCTGCTTTGATAGGACTGCATAGAGGATTCTACTATGGTAATAGCAAGGGATGGATGGTAGATATACAATATTTAACGGGGAAAAAGCTCTTAAGCAGGAAGCCAAAGGTGGTTAGCCAAGTAGCCTTAGGCAGGTATTTGGAGAGAGGTGATTTTAAGTTCATTTATATATACAACATGAATCCTGTTTTAACTCTCCCAGATCAAACGGCCTTTAGAAACGGATTGCTGAGAAAGGATATATTCACGGTTCTCCATGAATCACACTGGACGGAAACAGCAGATTATGCCGATGTAGTTTTACCCGCCCCAACCTACTTGGAGAAGGACGATATAGTTCTATCCTACAGTCACCCCTACGTTAGAATCTCGAAAAAAGTAATCAGTCCTTTAGGTGAAAGCAAAGACGAAATCTGGGTGATGAAGAAATTAGCCGAAAAACTGAATTTAAAAGAAGAATGGATTTTTGAGGATCCTTGGAAAGCTTTAGAGAGAGCTTTTAAAAATACATTAACAAATGGATCGTTTAAAGATCTGGCCGAAGGAGCAACGTTAAAGTTAAAATATAGACCATTAAATGAATATCAAACACCAACGAAAAAAATAGAATTCTATTCCAAAAAGGCAGAAGAACTCGGATTGAGTCCACTACCGAAGCAATATTTACTGAAATTAAAAGAGGATGAATTCATTCTACTCAATAGTTCAACACTTAAGTATACCCATACACAATTTCAGGAAGTTTACGGACCGATTCCACCGATAGTATACATAAACCCGGATGACGCCAAGTTTTTTGGAGTTGAAAATAACGAAGTTATTGAATTATACAATGAACTTGGTAGAACTAGGATAAGAGCCAAGGTCTCTGCTGACGTTCCAAAAAGAGTTTTATGGTCACCAAAGCAATTTGTTGGATTGTGTGGGAGACCACAAAACATCTTAGTTCCTTGCCTAACCCAGGAGATTGGTGGTGGTCCAATATTCAACTCTACTATTGTTAGAATTAAGAAATTGAATATCTGAAAATATCTGAAAATAGGATTCCAAAATTAAAGGTTCAAAAAAGTTCGCCTAAGGCCATCCAGCTATCTAAAAAAGATATCTAAAAAAGAATAACTGGATAGGCACTTTTTTGCTATTTGATCGCTATTTACATAAATAACTAAAGAGGAAAAAGAGGAGAAGACCTATTTGATCTGATTAAGTAGAAGGTGTTGAGCAAGTTGTATGAATGAATTTAGTTCCGCACTTCACACAAGTGAGTTCGTATCTTTTGACATTTTTTGTGTTAGATAAATTAGTGGAACTGGAGAATCCTTCAGTATCGCCACAATTTGGACATTTTAAAGGTACACCACACATAATTTTTTCACTCCTTTTTTAATATGTTTTTTAATCTGAGAATTTAGTTAATGTCTTATATTTTATGATTTGAATCTTGCTCTAATGTTCTTCTAAGTCTTCATATTCCAAATTTATTAAAAATCGAAGAAATTTTATTATGATAAAAACTATAAAAAGAAACTAAGAAAATTTTATATCCTTAGTTAACAAAATATCACCATGGAAGAGGAATCTTCTTCAAAAGATAAGTTTGCTAGATTTGATATGAAGTTTCTCAAGCAAATAGGTATGTTTAAGAGGCCTAGAAAGTACAAAAATCAGATTTCAGACGAAGAGCTATTGAGGGATCTTGAGAGGTATAAAGGATATGCTTTAAAGCTAGGCTGCGACGATGCAAAAATAGTCCCAGCATCCATGGTTAAGGTGGATGAGAGGGTTAGGTTGAAATGTAGAATTTCTGTATGTCACCATTACAACAACTGCATAAACTGCCCACCTTATACCCCTACGGTAGAAGAAATGTCAAGAACAATCTCTCAATACAGATATGCCCTTGTAATAAAAAGGGAAGTTGAACCTAAAGATGATTTCATAGACCCTAAGAAGGAAGAGGATATAGCCAGGCATTACAGAAAGAACATGGAGATAGTCGGTCTTCTGGAAGCCCAAGCGTTTAGCGATGGTTATTACTTTGCCATGGGTTTTGCTGGAGGCTCCTGTCAGCATGCTCTTTGTATGATGCAGCCATGCAGTGTTTTAGAAGGAAAGAGGTGTAGGTTCGTATTAAAAGCTCGTCCAGCGATGGAGGCTGTAGGGATAGATGTCATAGATCTTGCAACGAAATTGGGATGGGAGGTTTATCCGGTTAGAGCCAGACCGATACCTCCCGAAGAGTTTCCATGTGCGGTAACGTTTGGAATCGTATTCGTGCACTAAGGACTTTTATCGTTAAAATCTAAGTTAGGAGATTTATAATCTGGGAGACTGTACATTTTTTCTTAAGTGCAAGATAAAAATTTTTAATGTTTAAGGTATTGGTTTTCCTCTCTTTTTTCAAACCATTTGCATCTCTTAACAATTGCGTACTTACTTACGCACCAATAAAACGGCCAGTGAATGATCTTGCAGTAGCCAACAAGATCTGCCGGTGGAAATACAGTCCCAGGAATTATCGGTTTTAGCCATTTACAATCCTTGCATACATGCGGGAATTGTTTGATGAACTCCACTTGCTCCAATGTAAGTATAGGTGGTTTTGGACCTGCGTTACTTGGAGTGCTGAATTCTACATTTTTTTTAGTCATAACGATCACTCTTCCAATTTTGGTCCGTAAATTTGTTTACCTGGATACTTGTCTTTCATCCAGATCTCTATGCTCTTTGTTCTATCTATCCATGCGAACCTCCTTGCTTCTGCGAATCCTGCTTTTTTAGGTTGATTCGGTTTAGCACGCATGAAATTACCTCTCAGATTCTCATGCGTAGTTCGGGCCTCTCCTGTATACGTCTCAGGATCCCTCATAAGACAGTAGAATGGTCTCGTTTTCCCAGGAGTGCCAACCCTAATAGCAATATACCCCTCGCTAGGATTGTCAGCATACAAAGGTAGAACATCCGGCACCTCATCAACCTCTTTGGGACCATCAACTAGTTCGCCATTTATGAAATTGAAATATGCCACCTTATCACAACCAGCACACTTTACGTTTCCTTTCCAGTTCCAGAAATAATAGGGATCGAGGTAGTTTACCCATCCACAGTCGTGTTCCCAGTAATAAACCATTTTTCAACACCCCCTCATATAACTCCTTTTTCCCACAACTCCTTTAACCTGCTTAAAGGATAGCCAAGGAGTTCGTGATACACTCTAATGTTATCACTACCGATAGGTCTCCATATCCACTTAGTCCTTGGTGGCGTCTCGCTTAATTTTACCGTAGCCCCGTGGGTTAGTACCTCTCCAAAAATCGGATCCTCAACCCACTTCAAAGTTCCCCGATCCCAGAAATGTTGACATTCGTAAATATCCTTATCAGTCATAACTGGTACGGCAACTAAACCAGCGTTGTTTAGTATCTCTACAACTTGGTTTCTCGTTTTATCAGATGCCCATTCTTCAAGAGTCCTGTATATCTCAATCTGTGCCTCAGCCTTCACCCTATCCTTAAATGTTTTGTATTTCTCCCATAAATCTGCTCTGCCTATAATATGGCATAATTCTTTAAAATCCTCATCTTGGAAAGCTGAGACCATTACATACCTACTTTCGACGCTTACCTGCGGATTAGGATGTTCGGGATCGTCGGTCTTACCGGCCATAATAATTCCATGAACACAGAGCAGCGTATCCCAGTTTCCCCATCTCTGTCTCACAACACCAAATCTTCCATAAAGTGGCATAGCATAGCCCGTTGCTCTGGTTGAACAACTAATCTGTGATAAATCGATATATGTCCCCTCACCAGTCTTCTTTCTGTAATGAGCTGCAGCAAGCAGCCCAATTGTACACGTGAGCCCCGAATACCAATCGATAACCCAATTTGTTTGCTTTGCTGGATGTCCTCCGAAGTCTTCATGCCACCCTGTTAGAGCTGCAAGACCACCACAAGCTTGTCCCAAGATATCGTAGCTTCCTCCATAGCGTCTCGGGCCATAATTTCCGAAACCACCGAGCCAACAGTAAATAAGCCTAGGATTTACCTCTTTCAATTGAGGATACCCTATTCCCCATCTGTAAAATGTCCCGGGCCTGTAACATTCTGCTAGACTATCTGAAATCCTAACAAGATCATAATAAAGTTCTCTTGCTTCGGGATCGTGATAGTCAAGGGTGATAAAGTATTTATTGCTATTTGCATGTAAATAACCCAAACCAGTTCCCGTCATTGGTCTATGATCACTTTCCGGCCAGAGGTACGCCTCGTTGAATGGCGATGTATGTCGCATGGGATCACCTAACCTTGGAAGTTCAACTTTTATAACCTCAGCACCATATTCTGCAAGCGTTGCTCCAACGTGTGGACTCAAAATGTACATGGTAGAGGAAATATGTCTCCACCCCTTTAGTGCTTCAGACTTCTCAAAAATTTTGTTAGGATCGAAAACCTTTCTGCAGTATTCTTCAAATGGAATTTTTTCTAGATCCTCTCCAGTTTCAGGATCTTTTTCAAATGGTGGATTGAAACTCCAATTTTTCATTGGCTCAAGACTCCAAATTTTTTTCTCCATCTAATCACCTCTATCACGATACCAAGTTGTAACCCCTTCCATTGCCAATTTCTTCAATTCAGATGGTCCTAAGCCGAGATACTTTGTGAAAATCTCACCATTGTCAAGACCAAGTGGTCTGCCAAGCCATTTTATCCTGGCAGGAGTTCTGTGTTGGTGGACTAAAGGTGAATTTGCAATCAAAACCCTACCATAATGTTCATCGTAAACTTCAGTAACATGCCTTCTGTAAACGAAGTGCTCGTATTCAGCTATCTCATCGATCATTAAAACAGGAGCAGCAGCAACCTCTCTTGAGACCATCTTTTTTTCCGCTTCAGCTCTTGTATTCTTTACAAGCCACTGTGCTGTTATCGTATATGTCTTTATCAAACCCTCGAGAGCATTTCTTGCAGCCATCTCCTTTAGAAATGGATCTTCAGCGATAAGACGTGCTCCCTCAGGATCCTCCTCTGCTAAAACCTGTAGAATCCTGTACCATAATCGATCAGTTTGTCCACCAATCATCATATATCCGTCTTTACATGGATTCCAAGCATATTGGTTCAAACAGGGATCCCAACCTCCGGTTCTTGCTTTTATACTTCCATCATATCCGTACCATCCGATATTAAAATCGTTAACTTCCATGTAAGCCTCACTGGATGTTGCTTCAATAAATTGTCCTTTGTTACTGACATTTTCCCTGTAATAAAGAGCGGCAAGTATCGCTACTGTTGCATGAACTCCTGCAACTATGTCTGCCGTCCATTCTCCGGCCCTTGTTGGATTGCCACCATATTCTCTCGGGAGTAAATCAGCTGGGAAGCCCGTTGAATGTACAAATTCACTACAGCAAAGGCCAATGGGGTCAAGCATCCATTGTCCATGTTTTGAAGTTCTGTCTTTCATGGACCCCCACTGGCCTAGTTGTCCGAACCAACAGTAAATTATCCTCGGATTTATTTTGCTTAGTTGTCTGTATCCGATCCCCCATTCGTCAAAGATTTCAGGTGGGTAGTTTTCGAGTACAATATCGGCTTGGTTTGCGAGCTTTTTGAAGAGTTCACGACCTTTTGGATGTTCTAAATTAAGAGTTATTGAATATTTGTTTCTTTGTTCATGAATAAAAGTTGGACTGACTTTTTCGCCTGTATAGATATCTTCAAAAGCGTACTCCTCTCTACCAAATGGATATAGGTGCCTTTGAGGGTCTCCATCCAGGGGTTCAACCTTAACAACTGTTGCTCCAAGTTCGCTGAGATAAGACCCACATATAGCTCCTGAGAGGCTCCATATCGTACAATCAATAACAAACAGACCATCTAGAGCCCAAGGTTTACCAATAGCTTTTTCCCAACTTATGTTTTCTTCTATAAATTCGCCGTATTTTCCATCTGGATCTCTTGGATCTTTGACCCATGGAGCATAAATTTCTTCTTTGCTTCTCGGCTTAGTAATGGGCCATGGCCGTGGAATCAGAGTGTCGTCGATATTATTAATTTCTAAATCCAGATATTTGTCCTTTTTTTGCTCATTCATACACACATCCTCCTTTATTCGATTAAAATAAAAGCCTCCCCTGTTGGTACCATAGAACCTTCATCGAAAAGGATTTTTACTCTACCAGAACAGGGTGCATACATCTCAAATGTTGCTTTTTTAGTTTCTACTATCGCTAAAAGCTCTCCATCTTCAACTTTCTCACCATCTTTTTTAAAAATCTTTACAACTTTTCCTTCTTTGTACCCAAACGCTGGCATAATAAGCTTACAAGGCATGGTAACCTCCTATACATTTATCGCTTTGAGTATAGCATTAACAAAATCTTCCTCATTTACTCCATAAAGTATTATGTTTTCTTTTTTAAAAAAATCTTTTATTTTTTCACTGATATCGTGTTCAGTTGCAGTTACACCTACTAACCGGTCTCTCAAAAGATATAAGCTATCTTCAGGATACATAAAAAAATCACCAGTAATTGTGATTGTATCTATCTTATTATGTCTCGTTTTTACACAAATTCGTATCATCTTTCCTCCTTCCCTCTTAAAAGTGCTAAACTGCATTAGCCAACCCCCATTAATGACAGAAGATCTTCTACCTCAGTTTTTAGTCTATTACATTCTAAACATGGCTCGAAATTCCATTTGTAATTTAAATATTTTTCTTTATATAGTTTTTTTGCATATTCTATCTCCTCCTCAGAAAGTTTGCCTGTCTCAGAATTAGTACTAAATGTCTCCTCAAAACAGTCTTTTAAAACCCTTTTTACTTCATTGATAGAGATTTCCCCATTAAAATCTACAATATTAGAGACTCTTTTTCGAATACTTCTTATGCCTCGTCCTTCTAACTTCTCAGATGGCACATTCAGAACTTTTTCCATTACATCCAAGTTTGTGTTAACCAAGATACTTCCATGTACAAAAAAGCAATTTGGTAAAACAGTTCCAGCCATACCAGATATTTTTCTTCCGTTAACTTCGATGTCATTGAGTGGAGAAAATTTCGCTTTTACACTCAATGCATTTAGACCTCTTGAAACGGTCTCCCCCACAATCTCGAACAGTTGAAAGATGTTTTCTATGTCGATAAAATCTTTTTTGATGGATACGGCGTAGTTAAGATTTCCTAGATCATGATATACTGCACCTCCTCCAGTAAACCTTCTAAATACCCTTGTATTGAACTTTTGACAATTTTTAATATCGACCTCTAGGATCGGACACTGAAATCTCCCGATAATAACAGCATTCGCATTTCTCCAGAATCTTATTGTATTGGGGGAGGTGCGATCAACACTTCTTGCGATTGCCTCTTCTACTGCAAGATTGAAATAGGGTTTATCAACCCATTCTTCGTCTATTACTCTTAATTCCATCATACAGATCTGATAAATTTTTAATAGGCGTTTTTCCCTTAGTTGCATTGATATTTAGAATTTTTTATGATTAATTATTAAAAATTAATACGGTTATTATTCTTAATTTTGTTTCTACTAACAATAATAAATTTAATTAAATTTTTAAATAAAAAAAATTGATGTAATTAAAAGAGGCCTGGCATGTATTGGGGGAGGAACAATATAAATCCGTAGATTCCAGTGAGTACACCTTCACCTATGAGTACCCAAGCGGTAAATCTTGTTATGTTCATCCCTAAACCTAACAGAAGGAAGAACAGGAACCACAGGAAAGCCCAGAGCCACCAGATAACCGCTAAAACTGGACCGTACATAACACTAGTACCCTCTATTAATGTAAGGATACCACTTGGGACAGCAGTAATCGCAACCATCAAACAGTACCAGCCTAACGCTCGTTGATCTTCTTGGTCTCTTTTTATATTTGTGGCAACCCATAGATATGTGAATGAGAATAACAGTCCTTGTGCCCCTGCTATAATAATCTTGTCAACATAAGCTGTGTAAAATGAATTAAGGAAAGTCACGATTCCTGTAAAGTAGTTCATAATCATAGCATCCTTAGCGACAAGTTTATCAAGAAGCCAAAGTCCATTGATTACAAGAACAAACCCAACATAAACTAATGACATTCCTAAAAGCGACATATCGAACCCTCCTTTTTAATAAAATTATAAAAAAATAAATGATTAAACTAGTCACCTGGGGGTTCGGGGGTAGTCCTTGTTACACTCTCAGACATTTGTTTGGCTTTTTTCACATCTGTTGCCCAAATCTTGTAGAATTCATAGGGACATTCTGCAAACCCTTCCTCAGAGTCTCCAGCTGCTGCTGTTGCTGTATATCCTCTATGAAGGAGTTTGTACAGATGATTTTGAGACATCCAATTTCTCCTGGCGTTTCTAATTGCAGAAACTGAGAGTTCTGAGTACTGAACCTCGTCCGGAGATGATTCACATTCTGCAAGTACACGACCATCAAAGTCAATTATTGCTGAATGTCCAAAGTAATAGTAGGTTCCATCCCATCCAGCCATGTTTGCAACTGCGACATAAGAATTGTTGCACCAAGCCATAACTCTTGCTATTTCGATTTGCTGTACTTTTGGCGGATACATGTATCCCTGGCATCTGACAATTAGTTCAGCGCCTTTCATTGCACAGTCTCGCCATATTTCCGGATAGTTACCATCGTCACAGATGATTAGGCTTACTTTCAAACCTTTTGGACCTTCGGAAACATACGTTTCTTTCCCAGGATACCAGGGTTCTATAGGTACCCAAGGCATGATTTTTCGATATTTTTGGACTATCTCTCCTTTGTCATTCATCAATATCAAAGTGTTGTAGGGGTTTCTTTTTGGATGGTCTTCATGTAGTTCACCAGTTAATGAGAACACTCCCCACACTCCAAATTTTCTACAACCCTCCGCGAAGATTTCTGTTTCATCTCCAGGAACCGTAGTTGAAAGCTCTTTCCACTTAACTGGGTTGAAGCCCTGAGTGCTATACTCTGGGAAAATTATCAGGTCAAGGCCAGGAAGTCCTCTCTTACATCCTTCCATAAAGCTGACAATTCTTTCACAGTTTTCTAGAACTTCTTCTTTTGTGCTTAAAACCGGGACTTTGTAGTTCACTACGGCTACACCAACTGTATCTTTCGAGGAGGCTATATCTCCATGTGGCATTTATATCACCAACAATACGTATTTTTAATTGTATTTACAATTTGTTACTATTAATTATTAAAGATTAATACGATTATTAATTTATTGAGTTTTTATTATAATTATTATTGAGAATGTTACCTATCCAATATTAATATTTATGTATTTAATATAAGAAAGAAAAATTATTTATACTTTTAAATCAATTAAAGGAAATGTGATTGAGAGGGTCTCAATTTCAATTGATGAAGAAACAAGAAAAAAATTAGAAGTTTTGAAAGAAGGTAACAAAAACGTTAGTGACATCTGCAGGAAATTGATAGATATTGGTTTTGAACTACAGAGACTTAACGTCGATCTTGAGACAATAAAAATCTGGCTAGGTTTTCTTGCGGATGGCTGTGTAACTCTCGACACAGATCATTGGAGAATAATGGTTTCTGAAGTGGAAAAAGATAATAATGAATTTTTCTGGGATAAAATGACAAAAGTAGCATTTGCCCACGCAGTTCGATTTGAACTAAAAGGGCTGAACACAATTTACAAAATTTTGAATTACCTATCAAAAGCTAATTGGTTTAAGATGAAAATTGAGGATGAGGGAGTTTACACGCTCATCTTCGATGATGAATCAGCCAAAAAATTCGTTGTGTTTTTTATCGAAAAAGTTTTCGAAAAACAGAAGTTGTTTTACGAATTAGATGATTGCGTTTATAAAGTGATTATTATCGACAAAAGCCAGATACGCGTCAATAGGAAAAAAGTACAACCGATCCTAAAGTAGATTGGGGGAGGTGGATTTCATGCCTGAAAGAATGAGAATTATTATTTGTGGATATGATCCGATGCTGGTTAGAGGATATATAAAAACGAAATCTGAGGAGGCCCTGTGGTTTTATTTGCCAAAAAAATTTTACGAAGATTACGAATTGACATCGGGAGATATAATAAAAGGAACTGTAGAGAAAATATTCTCAGGCTCATCAGGCGAGGTTGTTGCAACTCCTAATGAAAATTTTGAATGGTCGACCTCGAAATTTACGGGAATGGCTGTAGTGCTGGATACGGAATTTATAAAGAAACACAAATTAACTGCATGGCATTTTATTGAGATCACTATTGAATCGATTATTAAAAAAGGGGAGGAAATTGAAGTTTATCCAGGTGAAGTCCTGACAAGAAAAATGTGGCCTGTAGAAAAACTCCAGCTTCATTATTCATTGAATTATGTAGAGTGATGAAGTCTTGGACGCAACTTGCTGACAATTTTTTTCTTGAAAATATTCTTTTCTTACTGGGCTATGGTAGCTCGTCAAACATCTACCTCATAAAAAATAAGGAATTAACCCTTATTGACACAGGAAACGACTATACTGCGTTTCTAGAGCTCTTTGAAAAATATAATCCAAAAAACATAAAAAACATATTCATTACGCATGCACATTACGATCATTCGGCTGGACTGCTTGAATTACTCAGAATGTATCCAAGACTTGAGGGCGTTAAAGTGTATGTGCATAACAACGTATCACAAGATCTAAAATCAAAAATAGGGGTGTTTGACAGAGACATTGAGATAATACCCATCTCGGGAGGAGAAAAATTAAAATTGAGTGAGATGAAATTCAAAGCAATTTATACGCCCGGACATACCATCGATAGCATATCTCTGTATCACAAAAAAAGTAAAACCCTTTTTTCAGGAGATTCGATATCGATTCAACCGATAATAGACAAGATACTCGGTGGTGATCTCCTAAGTTTTATTGCAAGTCTCAGACTTTTTAAGCAACTAAAGATAAAGGCAATTTTGCCAGGACACGGTTTTCCAGCGCTTAAAGATACAAAAGAGATTATTGAAAAAGCATATTTAAACTCTATACTGGCACTTCATCCGTCTTCTAGACTCAAAGATGCAGCTTTGATAGCATTTAAAAAAGGTATGGTCGAAGAGACAATTTATGCTTTAAAAGAGCATTTGAAGTTAGAAAAAGAAGATACCGATGCAATGGAATTTTTAGCATCGATTCTGGCTGATGTTGGTAGACATGCTGAGTCACTTGAGATTTTCAAACAAATTACAGATATTACACATAATCCTTTCACACACTACTTGGCAGGCATCGCTGCATTAAAAGCTGAGAAGTTTGATTATGCAATAGAAGAGTTTAAAGCTGCTCTTAAGCAAAACGCCAATTTTTCCAAAGCAAAAATAGGTATTGGAGTGGCACTATACGAGAAAGGACTAATAAAAGAAGCTCTAAACATTTCAGAATTTAGAGAGGCTTTTGAAAAGCTAAAACTGGGCACCAGAATATCCAAAAAACAATAGGTTTGGCTAGAACAGATGAGGATTAAGATCAAAAAATTTTGTAGAGATATCGAAATAAAAAGATTTGAAAGGGGTAAAGGGTATGAGACCATTTTAATTTTCGCAGAGATTTATAACGCCAAACACATCGGCTATTTTTTAATTAAAGAAAATACGATGATGACAAAGGGCGGAATTGCTAAACATATCAGGGACTTAAAAATCCCAAAAGTAGAAATGGTTGCTCCCCCTCCACCCTCCACTAATGCTTTATTAATGATTAGACTATCTGATGGATATGATAAATCTCTGTTAATAGAGCTGGGAGAAAAAATTTTTGAGTATCTGTCCTCAAAGGGTTTACTGGATTAGTTTTTCATATTATTTTGGAAATTTATTATAAAAACTTAGCTTCACAATTTAAATAATTTTAAAGTATATTTATAAAAATCGGTTGTACTTCTATAACCATCTAAAGCTAGGAAAATAAGAAGTAAATCGATAGGAATGTTTATGACTAAAAAGGAAAATAGAAAATTCGAGATACCGTACTCTTCAAAGATTATAGAAAGGGGAATAGACATTAACGCAATGCAAGATATAACGATTACAACTTCTCTGAACATCAAAAAATATCAACGCAAAGACTTAAAAAATTTGGTGGAAATTCTTTATGTTATTCTTACTGAAATAACTATTTGTTAAAAACCGGTTTTCTCTTCTCCAAGAAAGCCTGAATCCCCTCCTTTCCGTCTGGATGAGCTGCACACGTTGAAAGTCCCTTCCGCTCCTTTTCGAGCTGTACTTCTAGAGGTGTGTCGAAAGATTCTGTCAGCAGCTGTTTTGCCCATCCGAAAGAGCTGAGCGAGATATTTGTCAGCTTTTTAGCCATATCCAACGCTTCTTCCACCGATTTCCCATCTTCAACAACCTTCGTTACCAAACCCCACTCTAATGCCTTATCTGCCGGAATTGGTTCATCAAAAGCTGCTATTTCTAAAGCTTTTGCCAAACCTACCAATCTTGGAAGTGTAAACGTTCCTCCGCCATCTATGCTAAGTCCGTTAGAGGTGTACGCTTGTCTTAATACAGCAGATTTCTCTATGACTCTGAAATCACAGGTCAAGGCTAGAGAAAAACCTGCTCCCGCAGCTATGCCATTAATTGCAGCTATAACCGGTTTTTTCATTCTTCGAATTTCAACTATCGCTGTATGAAGAGTCCCAGCAAGTTTATGAAGGGCCGCTGAGGCGCCTTGAGGGTGGTTTGCAGCCCATCTTATGTCTCCTCCAGCGCAAAAGGCTTTTCCTCTTCCTGAGATGATAACACCCCTAATCGAAGAGTCCACCGCAATAGAAGAGATCTGCATTGCGAAATTACTTATCATTTCCAAGTCGAATGCATTATACGCTTTTGGCTTATTTAGGAAGACAATTGCAACTTTATCTTCCACCTTCACTTCCACAGTTTCAACCTTTTCCTCCATTTTCAACCCCTCAGATTTGTTTTTATCCATTTTTTATTGATTTTTGATTTAAATTTTTACATTTATCGTGGTTCAATCAAACCTCTTATGAGGTTTATTGTGAGCTTTTAAACCAATTTAATCCAATTTAATCCCCTAAAACTTTAAATCTACTTAACAACCTCTGTATAACCTTCTCCACTTTTTCTCCTTTTCCAACTCCGCTGCAACTTCCATCAACATAAACGTAAATTTTTTCACTATTATACCGGTAAAAAGCCTCGTCATCGCCTTTTTCTCTGAAGTAAAATGGGTACCTTCTACAAGCTTCAGGTCTTTCTACATAGATTTCACACTTTCCATCAAAGAAAATGCAATAATCATCTTTTTTCAAATAAACTCCTATCTTGCTTCTTCTAAAAACATCTCCGTATTTCCTCAATCTTTCCTCTTCTCTATAGGTCAAGGGAACATCTAAAGACGAGCAACACCTTCCACATCTGATACATACCCACCTCTTCACCTTTCTCCAAGGAAGAAGGTTCACACCAAAGGGCGAGGTCTCTAAGTTGAGACTTTCCACACCAATTAATTGATTCTAAAATCTAAATTCTTTGCTCAATGATATTTGAATCTGACATAACAATGACATAACAGTTATATACGTTTCAAAATGGATTCCAATATGGATTCTCTCAAGGGAAAAGATATCGAAAAGAGGCCAGAAGAGATCCTTGCTGCCTTTGAGCTTCTTTTTAATCCGAGATCGGTTGCATTAATCGGAGTTTCAGCGAACTCAAAGAAGATGGGATATCATGTTTTGCGGAGCTTCCTCAAAAGCGGTTTTAAGGGGGAGGTTTATCCAGTAAATCCATCTTACGAAGAACTTTTCGGATTGAAAGTATACCCTTCGCTGGACTCGATTCCCGATGAAGTCGATCTGGTAGTGATTGCAGTACCTCAAAAGGCAGTTTTCGATGTAATGGAAGATTGCGTAAGAAAGGATGTGAGAGCAGCAGTAGTCATTTCAGCGGGATTCAGAGAGGCTGAGATTGAAGAGGGAGAGGAGCATCATAAAAGGCTTGCAGAGATCGCAAGTAAGGGGAACATAAAGATCGTTGGCCCAAACACTTTCGGGATGGTCAATCTGAATGCAAATCTCAATGCGAGCTTCACACCGGCGTTGTCTCTCATAAAAAGGGGGAAAATAGCCTTAATCAGCCAAAGCGGTGGAGTTTGCCATGTTATAATGCCTTATGCAATTAAAGAAGGTATTGGATTCAGCAAGATCGTTGGATTGGGGAACAGGGTAAATACAGACTTCCATGATATGCTCGAATACCTGCTTTACGACGACGAAAGCAAGAGCATCGCCTTATACGTTGAGGGGATCGACGAACCGAAGAAGCTCATGCTTGCCGCCAGAAAAGTAAGCCCCTACAAACCCGTTGTGGCTTACAAAGCGGGCAGATTTCAAAGAGCTGATAAAGCTGCCAAATCTCACACCGGCTCTCTTGCGGGGAAGTATGAGCTTTATGTTTCTGCGTTCAAACAGGTTGGAGTAATTGTAGCTGAAGATTCAGTCGAACTCGTTTCAATCGCAAAGGCCTTGGCATATCAGCCTCCCGCCAGAGGAGACAGGGTGGCAGTGATATCGCTTGTTGCTGGCTTAGGCATGATTTCTGCGGACATATGTGAGCTAAAAGGCCTCAAGCTTACAGATTTCACCGAGGAAACCAAGAAAAAGCTGATGGAACTTTTACCACCCTACACGATCAGAACGAACCCTGTCGACCTCGGATATGTTGCAAATGACAGGGAACTTTGCGGTGAGGTTATCAAAACAGTTTTTGAGGATGAGAACGTCGATGCTTTAGTTGTTAACTATATCTACTCCTGGTCTGAAGACTTTCTCCAGCTTCCGGTTAGACAGATAATCGAAGCGAATAGAGAAAGTAGAAAGCCCGTTACGATGTGCCTGAACTTTCCTCCAGGTTTCTGGGATGAGGAAAAGGAAATTCTGGAGAAAAATGACATTCCAACATTCCCAACCCCAGAACTGTCTGCAAAAGCCCTTGCCGGATTGGTTGAATATGGTAAGATAAAAAGGAAGTTCTCTGAATTACTTTAACTCATATCAGCTCGCTTAAATCCAATCTTAAATCTAAACCTCTTTCCAAATTCTCGCATCCGCAACAGCATATCCCTCTTCGTAAACAAAAATCGGGTTGAGATCCATCTCTCTGATCTTCTCTTTTTCGGCCATTTCAGATATTTTAACGAGAAGCTCTACGAGACTCTTTACATCCCCTTTAAATCCCCGATATCCGCTCAGAATCCTGTAACCTTTTATTTCTTTGATCATCTCTTCTGCATCCCTCTTTGTTATGGGTAAAATCCTAAAAGAAACATCCTGATAGACTTCCACAAAGATGCCCCCCAGCCCAAACATGATCACTCTGTCAAACTGTTCATCCTTCATTATCCCAGCTATTACCTCAATCCCTTTTTCAAGCATGGGCTGAACGTTCACACCTTCAGCTTTGGAAATTTTCATCAGGCGACGGAAGGATTCTCTGACTTCTTCTTCGCTTTCTATATCAAGCAAAACTCCACCAACATCACTTTTATGAACAATATCCGCTGAAACAACCTTCATCACTACTGGAAAACCTATTTTCCTTGCAGCTTCAACAGCTGCGTCTTCATTTTCAGCAAAAATGCACCTTGCAGTTTTTATTCTATACTTCTCGAGAAGCTCTTTGGACAGGTGTTCAGGAAGGAAAACCAGATTTCTTTGCATGAGAAAAAGTATGATTTCTGATATTTTAGTTTTCCTAAGTTTTATCAATTTTATCAGTTTTATCCTAAAATCTCAGAATCAGAAATTACGATCATATATTATGTTTGTGGATTGTGCCGTGGCAAATTTATTATTGCTTTTTGAAAAAAATGGTAATATGGAGAATATGAAAAATATGGAGAATGTAGAGAATGGAAATATAGGTGGAAAAATGGGAGAGTCAAAATTCAGGATAGAACTAAAATTAGATGAAAAGGAGAAGGACGAGTACATCAACTTTCTTTTAAGGCAGTACAGGCTTGTTGATGCTTTTTGGTTTCTCGGAGTGGAGGACAGATTTGGTTTGAATGTGGCAGTAGAGTTGAATGAAGAAGTATGGGAGGAAATGGCCAGAAGATCTGCAAGAGAGATCAAAAGGAGATTTAAATTAGAGGAAAGAGGTTTAAAGGGTTTCATAAAGGCTTTGAAGTACTTTCCCTGGGCGACAATCGTTGGCTATGAGGTCGAACGGACTGAGGATGGGAGAGTTGTTATCAAGGTACCTCATTGTCCACCTCAGGAGGCTAGGCTGAAAAGCGGTAAAAAGGAGTTTCCCTGTAAAGAAATGCACTACAGAGAGTTCAAATTCTTTGCAAAGGAGATCGATGAGAGGATAGAAGTGGAGTGTATTTTCGCACCCCCTGATGAGCGACGAGATATTTGGTGTATGTGGGAGTTCAAACTTCATGAAAAATGATTTTTGCCATCAACCGAGTGTCAGTAACTTACTCAACCATTGCACTTGATGATCTTTTTAGGAGTCAGAATCACGTCAGCTTTGATATCATGCTTCCCCATTAAATAGCTCAAATCTTCAAAAATCTGTACTTCATGGGCTATAACCACATAAAGACAGTCTAAATCCCTTATTAACCCATGTTTTTTCAATATATCATATTCTTTGTCTCCGTATCCACTACCCTTTCCAATTCTGTTTCCCAGTTTATCGACAGCAACGCATCCTTGGATGAAAACATCAACTTTCCCAACCCTATTTAACTCACTTTCATTGATTTCAACTCCATTCCTGATCATACCCTTGATGGAGACATCTTTAGTAGTGATATCTTTCCTTCCTTCCAAGAGCAAAAAACCCGTAATCCTTGGTTTAACGGCAAGCAGATTTTTTCCATCTTCCAAAACTATTTTTCTCGCTGTCAGAAGTGGAGAGTCTGGAGCTGAGAAAACAGTTCTCGAGTTTTTATATTCCTCCAGCTCTCTGATCCTTTCACACGCCCTTTTTGATCCTTTGAAGTTGGGTATCCTTCCAGTAACCGGGAATGGAGCTATGGAAAACGGTTCTATCCTCTTCCAGATGAGCCTTCTTACCTCCTCTTTGGATTTGAATCTCATTTTATGATTTAAATTTTAAAGGATTAAATCTCTTAACAGATTTCAGAGATTACCCAAATTTTTCAAACCTTTTAAGCCCTTCGCAGCGGTGTAAAGGCTCCCGGCGCCTCCAATGTAATAAGCAACCCTTACTGCCTCGGCAATCTCTTTTCTACTCGCTCCCACATCTATAGCAGCCTTCACTAAGCTTCTAACACCCTCATCTGCCCCAAGCACGGCATCTATTGCCATAGCCATTAAAATCTTGTATTTTATTGGTATCTCTCCATCTGAAAAGGCAAGCTCCTCTAGATTTTTTATGGAGTTAAAAATATCTTCATCCAACTTTTTAATAACATCCAAGGGATTTTTCTCCGCTTCCTTTGTTTCCTCCATATTCATGTTTTCACCACTTTCTCCATTTTTTATCCATTTTTACTCCTCCAAAAACAAAAATAATGGAACTAATATCTAATATCTAAAGTCAACCGCTTCAGAATTTCCTGTTCTTTTTCTCGGCAGAGGGAAGAATTCAACCCCTGGATGCCTCTGCATCATCGGTTGTGGATACATCTCCATGAGCTCATAAACCTCCGGTGGGACATCTGTTGTAACTTTGAGGCCAAGCTCCCTTGCAACTTCAACGGTTATGGGATAATCGTGAGTCCATCTGCCTTCAGTGAGTATCTTTGCGATCTCTCTCGCCTTTTCCTCGCCCATTTTATCCTTAAGCAATTCATAAACAAAGTTCTGAACTTGGTTGATGGATTTTTCGGCAAGATCTGCCAATATAAGTGTGCTATCGTCGATATCTTCCGGTTTCTTTTTTGAGACAGCATTCAGAATAGAGGGAGCTGGATAGTTCATTAACTGGGGATCCACAGGTCCAAGGACTGCATTTGGATCCATTATTATCTCATCTGCAGCTAAAGCAATCAGCGTTCCTCCACTCATTGAATAGTGAGGAACTATAACGGTGGTTTTTGCGGGGTGCTCTTTTATCGCCTTTGCAATTTGAGTTGAGGCAAGCACCAACCCGCCAGGAGTATGCAGAATCAGGTCTATCGCCTGATCATCTGGAGTTCTTCTAATCGCTCTTAGAACCTGTTCAGAGTCCTCTACCGTTATAAAACGATAGAATGGAATGCCGAAAAGCCCAATACTCTCCTGACGGTGAATCATGGTTATAACATTCGAGTTCCTTTTTTCACCCATCTTTCCCATTAAAGCTTTCCTTGCCATCAAAAGCTGGCGATGTTTTAGCTGTGGGCCTAAGATTAGATAAAACAGAAAGAAAAACCACAATATATTGAAGAACACCCCGGTCGTGTCTCCGTTGACCATGAATATAAGATAGAGTTTTATAATAAATACTTTGCCTTCGAAAACAGTAAGATTTATCATGACTTTTTTAAGTTTTATAGAATATCAAAATTAAACCTGACTCAAGATAAGAAAGTATTTAAATATGAAAGGGTATTGTAAACTCAAAAATTTTGGAGGAGAAAATAATGAGAAGGGAATTGTTCTACTTGCTCGTGATAGGTCTTTTAGTGATTTCTTTGGCGGGCTGTGCACAGCAAGAGGTAAAGCCAACTCCAACACCTGCACCAACCCCAACTCCGACGCCAACAGCTACTCCAGTGGCAACTCCCACACCGACACCAACTCCTATTCCTGCTACAGTAATCGAGACTGACACCTCCGTGGTGATAGTTGGTGAAAAGGGGAAAGTTGAGGCAGTTTCCATCCCAACAAGTAAGAAGGTAATCAAGGTAAGCTATGTTGTCGATAAAGAGAACACAAAATCAATTGAGGATCTCATGGAGGCAGGACAGGGATTCGGAGCAATAAATCCAGCTTTTTGGAGAAACACAGAGTTTGACGCCCTTGTCAAAGCAGCCAGATTCGAGACAAATCCCGAAATAAGAGCTGAGCTTTTCAAAGCCATGTACATAATCGCGAATAAAGAAGTGCCATTGCTTGTCTTTGGACAGAACAGAATGATGAGAACCTACTGGGACTGGGTTGAAGGAAGATACTACCATCCGACATTTACCGAGAGATACGATCTCATTTGGGAAAAACCAAACGCTCCATCCGTTGATATCGGGATAAAGGAGTACAAGAACGATGCCAATACTCTTGTAATCGGTACAATAGGCTGGCCTGAATCGTTTGACCCAGCTACAACCTATGAAACATTCGGATGGGAAATATGGCACCAGATTGGTGATACACTCGTAACCTATTGGAAAGAGGAAACAGAGAAGGTTTCTCCGGATTTAGCTGTTGCTTGGGCGCACAATTCCGATGGTACAGAATGGTACTTTATCATAAGGGGCGATGTAGTTGCTTATGACCCATGGAATGATAAAACCTATCCGATCGATGCTACCGACGTTGCATTCAGCTTCTGGAGGGTGCAGAGAATAGGCCATAGTGTCAGCTGGATGCTTGATTTCACAGACCTTAGCAAATCGGCTCCCTTAACGGAAGATGAATTCAAGGATATTCTTGCAAAGGGAGGAATATATGCTGAATACGGTGATAAATCAGGAGAAGTAAAATCAATGGATGACTTGCTCTCAATGTTCGGCTACAGTGGTAAGACAGCAGGAGTTTACAAACTCGTTCTTCCTGAGCCATATGCACCAATCTTGGGTGTGATAACGGATCCGTTCCTCTCAGTGTTGCCAATGGAATATCTGCTTGGAGACAAGTATGAAGAGGCTTTGGCCGCCTCAGACAACGGAAAGAACCCATCCGCATGGGAGGCGTACGTTAGCGAGGGCGAAGAAGATGCAACCCACCAGCTCATGCATCAGAAGCCTGTCTGCACCGGGCCATACTGTGTGGTTGACTACGAAGAGAACAGCTACATCGTTGCAAAGATGAATCCATACTACTGGGGCAAGGCTCTCTGGGATGAGATGTATGCTGATGCTTCAAAGGCAAAGCACGAAACCGTGATCTGGGTGATCAACAACGATGCCGTCTCGAGAATAAACCTCTTCCAGACCGGAACAGTCGATTTTGTCGCAGCTCCACCTGAAAGAATAAATGACGTCAAGGGACTTGAATTCCAGGGCTTCCATTCCGTCGTTAAAACGGATCTACTCCAGCCGGTTATAACCTACGGTGTATTCAACACCTATAAAGAACCATTCAACAACCCGAAGGTTAGAGAGGCCTTAGCTTATGCTGTACCATATGATCAGATAATACAGCAGGTGTATTCTGGAAACCTCGAAAGGAACTATGCAGCAATTCCAATCGGCTGGCCTGGGTATACGGAATACGGCATCGAAAAGTACACGTTTGATATGGCGAAGGCAAAACAGCTCATCCAGGAATCTGGAATCGATCCAACCAAGTACTCAATCGACATCGCCTATAACACCGGAAACTCCGCAAGAGAGAAGATTTCAGCATTACTCCAGAACACATGGAGTCAGCTTGGATTCAAGTGTACTGTGACAAGTCTCGAATGGCCCGTGTATCTTAGCAAAGGTGAGCACGGACAGTACGACTACTACACCATCGGCTGGGTGCCTGACTATTTAGACACCGACAACTGGGTTGGACCTCTATACTACGGCGCAACTCAGTTCAAAGAAGTGAAGGTATTGACCGAGTAGCTCGAAAAATGAAACTTGAAATTAAATCCCTTAACATTTTTTAACTATTTTTTATTGATTTTTATCACCCAACTTCTGGAAAGCTATTTAAACAAATTCGTATCTTCGCTCTCAGAGGTGAGGAAGTGGCAGAGCTGAAGAAATTCCTAGTGAGGCGTATGCTAACATTTATACCAACAATAGTAGGTATAACCCTCATAGTTTTTGCAATTGCTTATCTTATACCAGCCGATCCTGCGAGAGCTTGGGCGGGTGGAGAGAAAGCAAGCCAGAAAGCAATTGAGATAATAAGGCAGAAATATCACATGGATGAACCGTGGTACGACCAGTACATTTTCCTTGTTACAGGATTGCTAAAAAACGAGATCATCGATCCAAGAACTTCAAATCCAGTTCTTGATGATGTCGGTAAAAGATTCCCTGTTACGTTTCAACTTTCCCTATTTGCTTACTTTTTTGTTCTTTCAATAGGCATCCCTCTTGGCCTTGTATCGGCCCTTAAAAGAGACACAGTAATCGATACATTTGTGAGAATTTTCGCATTAATTGGAGTTTCAACGCCTGTTTTCTGGCTTGGATACATTCTCATTTACATCTTCTTCGTCCATGTGAGGATCATAAATCTGGCAGGGGTGCCACCTTCTCCTGAAACGGTCATAACCCACATTCCGGTTATAGACTCGGTCTTAACAGGAAATTTGGAACTTTTCAAACAACATGTTGCAAGATTCTGGCTCCCAGGATTCGTTTTGGGATTTATGGGGGCTGGAGTTGTAGCAAGATTTGTAAGAAACTCGTTTCTTGAGGCAATTGGAGGAGATTACATAGAGTTCTTAAAGGCAAAAGGAGTTCAGAAGCTTAGGATATACAGACATGCAATGAAAAACTCTCTTGTTCCAATTATCACCGTGCTTGGCTTGCAGTTCGGAGGTTTGCTCAGCGGAGCGCCGATAACCGAAACCGTATTTGGTTTGCCAGGAATCGGACTCTATGCAATCTTTTCAATTAGAACACTCGACTTCCCAGCAATTGTTGCTGTTACTTTTATTTTTGCTCTAGTGTATGTTATAGCGAATTTAATAGTAGACATATTCTATGCGGTGGTAGATCCAAGAGTTAGATATTGAGATTGGAAATAATAAGGATAGGGTGGTTTAATGCAAGAAATACATGAAGGACAGGAAGGACAAAAAACAGGAGAAGAGTATCAGAGAAGCATATTGGACAGGATTTCTGATTTCTTTATAGAGGTTCTGGTTTCACTTATCTCAACTGTCAAAAAAGGATGGCGTGAGAAAAATAGGTCGAGAGTTGCAGAATGGAAGCTGATGTTCTATGCTCTTAATCGCTCACCTCCTGGAGTTATAGGTCTTTTTCTCGTAACAATTTTCGTTTTCCTTGGGATCTTTGGACCTTTTCTTGCCCCTTATAAGTATAACTACTTCCCGATATTCGAGAACGGAGACACATATCTCTCACCACCCGGTCAATTTTTCCCTCTAGGGGCGGATCACTTCGGTAGAGATTTAGTGAGTCTTCTCCTTCAGGGAGCAAGAACATCACTTGTCATCTCGATTATAGTTATAATCCTTGGTGTTCCTTTGGGAATCGTTCTTGGGCTTGTTGCTGGATACTTTGGTGGAAAAATCGATGAACTTATCATGCGTATTACCGATATGTTTCTCGCTTTTCCACCACTTATACTTGCAATAGCATTTGCTGCTGTACTGCCAGAAAGAATATCATACCTCATAAACAATAATCCACTCCTTCAGCAGCTTCTGCTATGGCTTTTTGCCCTCGATACCAGAGAGGCAGGAAATCTAAGTAGACTTCTAGCTGTTATGATAGCAATGGCCATTGTCTGGTGGCCAGGCTATGCCAGAATTACAAGAGGATCTACCTTAACAGAGAGAGAATCCCTTTATGTGGAGTCTGCAAGGGCAATAGGGTTGTCTTCAGCTAAGATCATGGCAAAACACATTCTTCCAAACATAATTGGGCCAATTTTGGTATATGTTACTCTTGATTTTGGAAGTGTTGTCCTGACCGAAGCTGGATTGAGCTTTCTTGGCCTCGGAGCAACACCACCCATCGCAGATTGGGGAAGAATAGTCTACGATGGTTCCCAGTTCTTTCCAAAAGCATGGTGGCTCATCATTTTTCCAGGTTCAATCGTGCTACTTGATGTTCTCGGCTGGAATTTGCTCGGTGATTCCTTGAGAGATGTCTTGGATCCGAAACTCAGGAGAAGCATTGAATTTAAAGTAAAGCGCAAAAAAGGTGAAAAGACATGACAGATAAAGTTCTCGAGGTCAAAAACCTTACAGTCCATTTTTACACTTATGCAGGAGTGGTTAAAGCAATTGAAAATGTATCATTTGACGTTTACCGAGGAGAGACGTTTGCCCTTGTCGGTGAAACTGGGTGTGGAAAAAGCGTCACTGCAAGAGCTCTAACCCAGCTGATCGAATCTCCAGGGAGAATAGTTGAGGGGGAAGTTTACTACCATAAAAATGGTGAGAGTGTCGATTTACTCAAGCTCGAAGAAGAAGAGATAAGGAAATACAGGGGTAAAGAGATTGCATACATCTTTCAAGATCCTCAGTCATCCCTTGATCCTCTCTATTCTGTAGGATTTCAGGTCTCAGAGGCACTTTATGCCCATAATAAGGTGAAAAGCATAAAAGAAGGTATAAGAAAAGCTGTGGACATCTTAAGAACTGTTTTAATGCCAGATCCTGAAAAGAGAGTGAGCAACTATCCACACGAGCTTAGTGGTGGGATGAAGCAGAGAGTAACAATAGGGATAGGGATTTCGAATGATCCGAAAATTCTAATAGCTGATGAACCCACGACAGCCCTCGACGTTACAGTTCAGGCTCAGATTCTCAATTTAATTAAGGAGATGAAGAGAAAATACGGGGCTACAGTCCTCTTAATCACCCATGACATGGGTGTCGTTGCAGATATGGCAGATAGAGTGGCGGTGATGTATGCTGGAAAGATAGTCGAGCTAGCAGATGTCTTCTCTATATTCAAGGAACCTATCCATCCTTACACAGAAGGGTTGCTAAAAGCCGTTCCGAATCCACTGATCAAGATAGAGAGACTTGAAACGATTCCCGGAACCGTCCCAAGCCTTATCAATCCACCGTCAGGATGTAGATTTAACCCAAGGTGTCCTCTGGCATCGCAGATTTGTAGGGCTAAGATACCAGAACTTGAAGAGGTTAAAAATGGGCACTATGTTGCCTGCCATAACAGGTGATACCATGAATTTCGATTCAGGGTATTCAAAATCAAACTCCGAACTTCTCATGGTTAAAAATCTGAAGAAGTACTTTCCTTTGAAGGGTTTGCTGTTTACTAAAGGTTACGTTAAAGCTGTTGATAACGTATCATTTGAAATCAAAAAAGGGGAAACCTTCGGATTGGTTGGAGAAAGCGGTTGTGGTAAAACGACCGTAGGCAGAACGATTCTAAGACTGATCGAACCAACAGACGGGCAAATACTGTATGATGGCAGAGATATAACCAAATTCAAGAAGAATGACATGGATTGGTTCAGGAGAAAAGCCCAGATAATGTTCCAAGATCCATATTCCTCACTCAATCCAAGACAGACAGTTTTCCAGATTGTTATGGAGCCAGTGAACCATCACGGAATTGACGTAGACGACCCAGAAAGGTTTGTCATTGATCTTCTGGAAAAAGTTGGTTTGAATGAAGGACACCTCTACCGCTATCCCCATGAGTTCAGCGGAGGACAGAGACAGAGGATAGCCCTAGCAAGAATCCTTTCTCTCAAACCCGAATTTGTCGTGCTTGACGAGCCAACCTCAGCCCTTGATGTCTCTGTTCAAGCAAACATCCTCAACACACTTAAAGACATCCAGAAAGAACTTAACCTGACCTATCTTTTTATAAGCCATGATCTGGCAATTGTAAAGTATATGAGCCATAGATTAGGAGTGATGTACTTAGGAAAGCTTGTTGAAGTAGGAAATTCGGAAAGAATTTTTGAGGAGCCTTTACATCCATATACTAAAGCCCTCTTCTCTGCTATTCCAATTCCAGATCCGGAGATTGAAAAAAGAAAGGATAAGCTCGAAGTTAAAGGAGAGCCTCCGAGCCCGATAAATCCACCTTCTGGATGTAGATTTCATCCAAGGTGCCCATTCGCAAAGGAGATTTGCGGTCAGAAAGAACCTGCATTGGAAAAGGTTGAAAAAGACCATTTCGTTTCATGCTGGCTTTATTAAGTGAACCCAAACGTTAGTTTCAACTCTGGATTATCGGTTCATTGAACAATCCATATTTTTATTTAACTTTACCTTTTAACTTTTTTCAGCTTTCATCTTAACAATCTCATCAAAAGCGTCCTTAAATCCTTGGTCAATCTTATAAAGCTTCTCATAGACCCTATCAGCTGGTTTCCCGTCTATGACCTTCAGTCTAAAATAAGCAACCTCACCAAGGGGAGTTGCAGAAGAAATTGCCTTAAGGATTTCCTCCGAATACGTTAACTCCCTTTGCAAACCCGATCTGGCTTCATCCTCCTTAATTTTTCTTGACCATCCAAAAGGGATAAAAAGCACTCTTAGGAGATTCCATCTAGCATAATACCTTCCTCTTTCTGATTTCACCGCTTTAAGCTGTGAATTCACCTTATCCAACGTTCCTAAAACTAACTCCTTAAATTCAGAGGGTTTAAGGAGTTTTTCGAGCTTATAGCTTTTTTCGTCTGTTACTTCAGTTTCTTCGCTTTCTTTCCCTTCCTTGCCTTCAATGGAGCTTCGTATGAGGCTGGCAATTCTAAACTCCTCACTTAACTTTTTAGTGAAATAGGCATCTATCCACAATTTTTTACCATTTTTTAGCCGGAAAGAGACAAACGGGACTAAAATGTAATTCATATCAATAATTTTCTCACTCAGAAGATAAATTTTCGGTAGTCTATGAAGTGTTAGAAGAATACGAAAAATTTCGTTTAATTAAATCCTAAATGGTATCTAACCAAAAAATCAAAAGCAAAGTACCTTTCTCTCCATTGTGAGATCTATCAAGGTGTATCCGGTCTCTATCTTTGCAGTTTCGACGAGCTCGTCCTCTTTTATTTGCCTCGTTGCGACACAGGGTTTACAGACATAAATGGGAACCTTCTTTCTCCAAGAGGTATTCTAAATAGGTCTTAAACTCATCTCCTGTTGGAGCTTTAACATGCTCAGCCATACCTTTTTTTGCAAGGAAAACTGCATCATCGACAAGAAAAACAATAACATCTATTCCTTTCTCTGCAGCTATTTTTGCCATCTGAAAAGCCCTTGTAGCCCTCATTGGATTATCCAATCCATTATTCAAAACTACAAGAAGCTTTTCTATCCTACCACCTCAATTATCTTTGTTTAAGATAAATTTATATAACTCTATTCCTTCTTTGGTTGTTCCTGCTATCACTAGATACCACCAGCAAACAGGAAAATGGATAGGCAATACGATCAATCCTTCAGATTGACAAACCTTCCATCATCCTTTGAGGATGGTAGTTTTTTGAGATTTTTCTCAAGCCATCCTACCTTTTCTACCTCTCTCGCATCAAATTCCGGAACATAAGGCTTTATGTCTAAAAGAGGTGTCCTATCAACGATATCCAAATCCTGAACATAGAGTTTATTCCCTTCAACCGCAAGAAGACGTACAACAGAAAAACCTATCGGATTCGGTCTGCTAGGAGCTCGTGTTGCGAAAACTCCGTGTTCTTGTTCATCCAAAAATGGTTTTACTTTTAAGGATGGTTTTCCTGAGAGGTGAAAGTGATAAAGCAAGATTATATGGGAAAACCCTTCGAGATCTTTCAGACCCTCAGCGTGCTCAGGGAATACTTCAACAATCCCTTCTACTCCTATTGCTGCAGTAGGCTGTATCGGGGTTCCTTTGGGTTCTTTAAAAGGAGAATGGATAACTCCTATCGGTTTATACTTTATCTCGTTTGTTTCATTCATAGTTTCCCCTCCAACTTATTTTGTTATATTACTCTAAAGCAAGTTCAACAGCCTTTTTCGAGTGAATTTCAGTTGTGTCGAAAACCGGGACTTCAACATCTTTCTGTTTTATAAGCAAGGGTATCTCAGTACATCCCAGAACGATTCCTTCAGCGCCCTTTTTGATTAATCCATTGATAATTTCGAGAAATCTTTCCTTCGAGTCTTCTTTAAAAATCCCTTTGCATAGTTCGCTGAAGATCACGTTGTGAATGAATTCTCTTTCTTCTCTCTCAGGAATTACGGTTTCAATCCCATGTTTAGAGAACTGTTCACTGTAAAATCCATCCTCCATTGTGAAAAGCGTTCCTAATAATCCAACTTTTTTCAATCCCTTTCTTTGTATATCTTCTGCTGTTGCATCGATTATGCTTATCAATGGGATGGATATCTTCGCCTGAACATCTTCTGCCACTTTATGCATCGTATTCGTGCATATCAGGACAAAATCTGCCCCGGCTTTTTCAAGGTTTTCCGCTGCATTTCCAAGCATCTCTCCAAGCTCACCCCATTTTCCTGCTTTTTGCTTCTCTGTAATTTCTTCAAAATCGAAGCTGTAGAGCAAACATTTTGCGGAATGCAAGGCTCCGAGCTTTTTAGATACAAGTTCGTTTATTATCTTGTAGTATTCAAGAGTGGATTCCCAGCTCATTCCTCCGAGTAATCCGATAGTTTTCATGAGGGAGATTTATTTTCTTTTATCTTAAACTTTACTTTCTTGAGCCAAAAAATCTCAGGAATTCTCAGAAAACAAGATCGAAATGATTAAATCAGAATTCTCAGTTATATCCACATGTTTGAAAACTTCAGAAATGAAAACTATACAACTAATGAGGTATTCCCATGAAAAAAGTAGGTTATCTCTGTACTTTCACCCCAAAAGAAATGATATGGGCTGCTGGCTTCTTGCCAGTCAGAATATTAGCAGATAACCAACCAGTAAGCTTAGCAAATTCACACATACAGAGTTACAGCTGTTCTCAAGCAAGAGGAAGCCTTGAAAGACTCCTGAAAGGAGATCTGGATTTGTATGGAGTAGTATTTACGAGAAGCTGTGACACGCTCATGAGGCTGGCGGACATTTGGGAGAAAAACTCGGATATGAGGGTATACAATCTCGAGTTCCCAACCAAAATAAATAATTCCACAAAAAACTTTTTCAAAAAAGAGCTCTTGGACTTTAAATCAACTTTAGAAGAGTGGACAGGAAGAGAAATTGGGCCTAAAGGTCTCATCGATTCCATAAGATTGTATAACAGATTGGAAGAACTACTGGCAAGAATTTTCAGAATATCTCCTGATTACGAGTTGATTACCAGGGCTGAAACTGAAAGTCCCAAGAAAATTGTAGAAGAAGCGGAGAAAAGGCTGAAAGAGATCGAAAAAAGACGTGGGAATAAAAAAACAGTCCTCGTAACGGGAAGCGTCTGTCCATTTCCAGAAGTGATGCAGTTTATAAGCGATGCTGGGTTCCATATTGTAGATGACCTCTGCACCGGAACCAGATTTTTCACTTACGAAGGTATCGAAAACGATAAGGCGTTCAATGAAACTAACATCGACTCAGCAATTGAATTTCTTGCTACAAAATATTTCGTAAAAGCCCCATGCCCGACCAAAAACTATGAAAAGGATAGACGTTATAAATATGTAATAGAAAAAGCCAAAGACGTTGATGCGGTAATATTTCTCCTCCTAAAATTCTGCGAACCTCATTTCTTCGACTATCCGCAGCTAAGAGAGAAGCTGGAGGCCATGGGTAAAAGGACTCTTTTACTTGAGCTAGAATTCCCTGTATCGGAGGGGCAGCTAAGGACAAGGATAGAGGCCTTCTATGAAACGGTCTCGGAGGGATAAGATGTCTAAAATGCCTGAAAATGAAAAGAAAAAACAGAAAATAAAGAAGCTCAAAGCAACGGCAAGAATGCGGGAGATCATGCTTGGATATTACTTGCAGGGAAGGCAGGCTGAACGAATATCGTGGGTGACAAGCGGAGCCCCGGTTGAGTTCCTTTATGCAATGGATGTCTATCCTGTCTATCCCGAAAATCATGGTGCGTTGATTGGAGCTTCCAAAATGGGTCCTCATTTCGCATCCTACGCTGAGGCTAAAGGATTCTCCCAAGATCTATGCTCTTATGCAAGATCCGATCTGGGATGTATCTTTGTCGGTACAAGTCCCATTGGCGGGCTACCAAGGCCAGACTTCCTTTTCGCATGTAATAACATCTGCAACACAGTGGTGAAGTGGTATGAAGTTCTCAGCAGAATTTTTGATGTGCCTATCTTTCTCCTCGACATACCCTTTGTCAGGAAAGAGCTGAAAGAAAGCTACATCGATTACGTTGAGGGGCAGCTCTATGAATTCATAAATTTTCTTGAAAAAACTTATGATGCCGAATTTGAAGAGAAAAAGTTTAAAGAAGTTCTCAGACTGTCGATTGAAGGTGTTAAAAGCTATGGTGAAGTTTTGTTGATGGGAAAACATAAACCTTCACCCCTAATTTGTTTCGACGCCTTCCTTAACATGGCTCCAATCGTCTGTCTCAGAGGAACAGAGGCCCCCCTGGTCTTTTACAAGGAGATGAAAGAAGAACTCGAGGATAGGGTAAAAAATGGAATCTATGCCGTTGATAATGAAAAATACCGCCTTCTCTGGGATAACATCCCTGTGTGGTACAGAATGAGATGGTTCTCTGAGTTTTTCATCGAAAGAAACACATGCCTAGTTGCAGACACCTACACCAATGCTTGGACAGCTCTGGTAGATCTGAAAAAGAAAAATCCTATAAGAAGCCTTGCAGAAACTTACATTGCAATCTACCTTAACGTCGGATTGGATCTTATGGTTGAAAAAATAAACAGACTTATTGATCTTTTCGATGTCGATGGAGTTGTAATCCACAGCAACAGAAGCTGTAAGCCCTATTCTTTCGGCCAGTATGAAATTCAGAAAATGCTTAACATTCCATCGGTGGTTATAGAAGCTGACATGACCGATTCTAGAACCTTTTCCGAGTCCCAGATTGAGAACAGACTCGAGGCTTTTCTTGAAACCTTGTGATTTAAATCACCTGATGTTGGACATTTCCAAATCTTTTAATATTCGGTCGTTCATAATTTAAAAACTGGGATGGATAAAATGGTTAAGTCAGAGAAATTAGAAAAAGAATCATTAAACCCCCCTACAGAACAGCTAACCTCTATTTGGCTGAAGTTATTTGATATGCTCGATCAATTGGTTTCAATTATAGACGACGATTTCAATATTGTCAAAATTAACAAGAAAATGTATGAATCTTTCGGAGATGTAGTGGGGAAGAAGTGCTATGAAGTATTTCATTCCACAGACTCTCCTCTGCCTTACTGTCAGGTTATCGCTTTTAAAGAGGACAGGGGTGATGTGGGAGAATTTTTCGAAAAATCACTTGAGAAGTGGATTAGAGTAAAAGTTAGAGAAGTGGAGCTTAAAGGGAAGAAATTTTTCCTACATATAGTCGAGGATGTTACCGAGAGAAAGAATCTCGAGCTAGAACTTAGCAGACAGAAAGTTTTCAGCAAATCTATCGTTGAAAATGCCGCTTCTCTCATACTTGCATTCGATAAAAGTGGAAAAGCTATAATTTTCAATAAAACCAGTGAAAGACTCACTGGAATTCTTAAACAGGAGGCAAATCTTGAGAGATTCCTTGAATTCATTCCTGAAGATGAAAGGAAGAAAATGATCGAATTTTTCAATAAAGTCAGAAAAGAAGGTCATTCAGAACTTATAACCTCATTTAAATCTACTAATGGAAAGAAGAGGCTCTGGTGGCAGGGAAAGAAAATTAGTTGGGATTCAGAAGAGATTATTGTTTTGGTCGGCAACGATATAACTGAAGCTGAAAGGATAAAAAGAGAACTCAGAGAATCTGATGAAAAATACAGAACACTCGTTGAAAAAGGTCATGATGCCACCTACATATTCAAGGATGATAAATTCATTTTCGTTAATGATAGAGCATCAGAACTTACAGGTTACACCAAAGATGAACTCTATTCGATGAACCCGTTCTCTTTAGTCCACCAAGAAGATAGGGAAAGACTGATTGAGAGTGGTAGAAAAAGACTCCAAGGAGAGAAAGTCCCTGAATTGTTTGATGCAAGGATTGTCACTAAAGATGGTAAAATAAGATATGTAAACTTCTCTGTTAGCCGGATAAATTATCACGGTGAGCCCGCTATCCTTGGAACCGTAAGGGACTATACAGAAAAGAAGTTAATAGAGGATGAGCTAAAAAAGAGTGAAGAAAAATACAGAAGTCTTGTTGAGACGATGGATGATATCGTTTTCTCCTTAGATCTCAAAGGCAGGTTTACGTTCCTCAACAAGAAGTTTGAAGAGAAGACTGGTCACAAGATTGAGGAGTTGATTGGAAAACACTTTACTAAAATTCTCATTTCTGACTACATTGGGGTTGCAAAAAAGAGTTTTGAGACGGGTATTAAAGGAAAAGAGACACCTTTACTCAGAGTTGAAATTATGAAGAGTGATGGAAGCAAGCTTCCTGTTGAGGTTAATGCTACCAACCTGTACGATAAAGGGAGGATAGTTGGTAGGATCGGTGTTGCAAGGGATATTTCTGAAAGGGTCAGGATGGAAATGGACATAAATAAGCGAACTGAACTTTTAAAGTTGATAAACAAGATTTTGAGACATGATATAGCAAATGACCTCGCAGTTATAGCTGGCGCCAAAGACCTACTGACAACTGACATCAAAGACAAAGAAAAGAAAGAGCTTCTTGAGATTATAGGTTTGGCCGTTAGGAGAAGTGCAGACCTTATAAATAAGATGAGAGAGCTAGAGGATCTTACAATTGGCGGGGAACTAAAACCTGTTAAGGTTCATGAGATCGCAAAGGAGGTTTTTAATGAGTTTAAAATTGAGTGTAAACTGAAAGGGGGAGTTAAGGGAGAATGTATAGTTAAGGCTGATGACGCATTGAAAACCGTTTTCAACAATCTCATAAGGAATGCAGTCGTTCATGGAAAGACGGATAGGGTAGACATAACAATCAAAAAGATGAACGGATTTTGTGAGATTAAAATAGTAGATTTTGGTAAAGGAATACCCGATGAAGTGGGAGATAGAGTCTTCGAAGAAGGATTTACCTATGGTGAGACCGGTAAGGCTGGTTTAGGGTTGTATATCGTCAAAAAAGTTATTGAGAGGTATGGAGGAGAAGTCTTTATTGAAGATAACATTCCGAAAGGGACTGTCTTTGTTTTAAGAATTCCGTCTGTTTAATCTTTTTCTTTTACCTCATCGAATCATGCGACGTTTTGCAAAAGCTTAACAGCTTTTAATTCTCAATTTTAATTTTGATCTAAATGATCCATTAGGTTGTGTTATTGGTTATGTTATTGGTTATGTTACTGCTAAATCGAAAAATAAAACCACTCTACAATGTTTAACCGAAAAATATAAGCATCTTGAGATTACACTAAATACTTGGGCTCAGGCTTACTTGATAGTTATTTTCAAAGATTCCTCATGAAATGAAGAGCGAGGCGATTGGGGGGAGCGATATGTTAGACAAGCTCTCTGTATTCATGCATCTTATAAACAACCCCGCGACAAAGAGATCCCTCCAAGGCCTGACTGGTTATTGCAATACGTGTGGCAAGAGCAGAATTGAAGTAGCTTTAGATCTTTTTGTTGGAGAAAAAAAAGATGCCTGCTGGAAGTGCAAGCTCGCTGAGAAGATAATCGAACCAGTTTTACAGAAAGGAGCAGATACCTTTAATGTTGCTCTTGAAGAATTGAAGAAAAAGTTTAAAGATACTTACTGGAAAAAGGGGCTTGCGAGTGTGATAAAAGGACTTGCTTATTTTGGGATTAGAAGACCGTTTGTTCCTGGAGCTCCTTTCCAAGTTGTATGGGATGTAACCTATGCATGCAACCTTCGCTGTAAACATTGTTATGCTACAGCAGGTAGATCACTGCCAGATGAGTTAACAACCGAAGAAGCTTTAGATGCAATTGACAAGTTTGACCGGCTTGGTGTGGCGATACTCTCCTTTTCTGGAGGAGAGCCGTTAATAAGAAAAGATATTTTTGAATTGACTAGATATGCTGCAGAAAAGGGTATCTATATAGGAATTGCAACAAATGGGACCCTCATAACTGAGGAAATAGCCAAAAAAATGAAAGAAAATGGTGTTAGCTATCTCCAGATAAGTCTAGATGGCACAAGAGAAACCCATGATAATTTTAGAGGAATTCCTGGATGTTATGACAGGACAATTGCCGGGATAAAGAACGCTGTAAAAGAGGGTTTTTTTGTTAACGTCTCTATGACAGTTACAAAACTAAATCTGGACGAGGTCTCGAAGGTAATAGAGCTTTGTGAAAAACTAGAAGTAGACTGGTTTATGCATTACAATTTCATTCCCACTGGTAGAGGGGGGAATATAGTTGATCTTGACCTGTCTCCTGAAGAAAGAGAGGAACTGCTTAAAATGCTTTACGAGAGCAACAAGTCCAGCTCAAACTCAAAGCTAAATTTACTCTCAACCGCCCCTCAATTCGCTAGAGTCGCATTACAGTGTGAAGCAGGATTCATCCCAACCCATTTTTACAACATGAGTGCTGGAGAAAAGCTCAAACAGCTTGCCGAATTCATAGGAGGATGTGGGGCGGGGAGATTCTACATGTCAATGAAGTCGAATGGTGATATTCAGCCATGTGTTTTCTTCCCGCTAAAGGTTGGGAACATTCACGAGGATGATCTTGAGGACTTATGGCTCCACAACAACGTTTTCGAGGAGTTAAGGAACAAAGACATCATAGAAGGTTGCAGAAGTTGCAATTACAATTACTACTGCGGCGGTTGTAGAGCCAGGGCTTACAACTATTTCGGAGATTACCTCAAACCTGATCCAGGATGTATAAACAACAAAAGATATTGGAAAAAACTCGTCTCCAACCTAGTTGAGGTAAGGTTAGAGGCGTGATGTCCTTATCACTCCATGAATGTAAGAGAAGATGAACTACTGCTCTTCTAATTTTCTATTTTTCATGCTTTTTGCCACAATCCTCTCAAATTCCTCTACAAATTCTTCCTCTTTGCCCCTCTCTATTACGCATGCAGCAGCAATTTTATGGGTTGCATCGGCAAAACCATCAACTGCCCCGCTTGCTTCTGGAACAAGAACATCCAACCCAGGTGCCACACCTCTGAGTATCATCCTCTCAAGCTGAGTTGGAGCTCTCCCACTCATTTTCACTGCATTCCAATCGATTTCACCGATGTCTGGAATTATCTTGGGCATGTTCTGAAAACCGATCAGGTACTTACTGCCATCCACAAACATCATATCCTTTATGAGCTGGCAGAATTCGCCAACAGACTTAACACCCAGAGGGGAAAATCTATCCCCAACATGGAACCATTGGGTGTACTCCCCCTCGTCAAAACCCTCACTTTTCAGCCTTTCAATTTCAGCGTGAAACTTTTCCTCCCTGAGCTTATCGAGTTCTCTTGCTTTCTTAAGGGTTTTTTCATCGAAACCTTCAAACAAAATCCTTACAGCATCCCTGTAGTATTCCATCTCATAACCACATGCCCCAAGGTCGGTAAGATATTTCGCAACCACTCCGGCAAATTCATCAAAGAAGTTTATGTAGTATCTTTCCATATACTGTTCTAGTTTGATCTTCACCTGTCCTTCATTAATTGCTTCCTGCAAGGCGAATCTATCAAAGCCTAAAACTCCTCCGCTTCTGTCATGGTAGTCTCCAACTGCCCCAATAACGGCTATGTATGCGTATTTTTTGGCCTCTTCAGTTATTCTTCTGAAGAATATATAATTGAGCGTGGCAGCTGAAATGAACATGTCTCCTGAGATGCCACCAAGCTCTGGATCAAGAACAAAGACATAATCACTCTTAATAGGCTTTGCAGGATGGTGGTCTATTATAAAAACATAACTTCTCCCTGCATTGATTTTATCAATCATTTTAGCTGCCAGACCACCGAGATCCGTGTACATTATAACGCCGTCTACTTTTTCGTGAATCTTTTCCACAATCGCCGGATGAACCTTTTCGATACAAATGAGCTTGGGAGAGAATCCGAGGTATTCACAGAGCTTTGAAAGAATCGCTCCTGAACAAATTCCATCAGCATCGTTGTGGTGGACGATGGTGATGTTCTCTCCTCTAAAACTTTTTATTTTTCTAGCAGCATCATCCACCCAATCGAAGAATCTGCCATCAATGAACTCTTCCATGGAAATATCTATCTTAATCAACTGAAATATATAGATTGCGATAAAAATCTCATCAACAGAAAAGCCAAAAAAAAATTTAAAAAATAAAAGCCTAAGATTACTTAACCAATGGATGAGCCTTTATATACATATTACAAACCAGATCCCCAATGCTTGCGACATTATTAAATTTTTAAAGCTTTTTACACATTTTCAACTTTAAAGACTTTATTTTCTGAGAAATTGATAGTTCTCCCTGAGTGGTTGTTCTATCCACTCTCACTTCAGCATTGAAAGGATAACGGAGGGATCGAAAAATACGAAGTTATAGCATCGTAGGTAGTCCCTTGGATTTAACAATATTCGGCAATATTAAGGCAATTGAGAAGTGGTGTTGGCAGAAGGAAACTATAAAGGGTTAAAGAGTTGAGACTGAAAGGATAGGCAAAATATATTTGAACAACTTAAAGAAAGAGTAAGCGATGGGAATGACTTCAGATGGTACAATCGACATTCCAAGAATCTTGATCTCTGGTGTTAAGAGCAAAGTCGGAAAAACGATGATCTCTATCGGTCTGATGAGGGCTTTAGAAAATAGGGGTTTTAAAGTACAACCTTTTAAGGTTGGTCCCGATTTTATAGACCCAGGTTTCCATTATTTTGCAACGGGAAGAAAGTCCAGAAATATAGATAGCTTCATGATGGACCCTTACAGCATCCTAGAAACTTTTCAGAGAAACTCCAGGGATGCAGACATTGCAGTAATAGAGGGGAAAACAGGTCTTTTCGATTCTCATGATGCAGTTGAAGAGGAAGGAAGCACAGCACATGTTGCAAAAATCATAAAGACTCCGGTTTTACTTGTCGCAGATGTTGAAAGAATGTCAAGATCTGCTGCAGCGATGATTTATGGCTATAAGATATTCGACGAAAACATCGATTTGAAAGGTGTGATCCTTAATAGAACAGGAAATCCCAGACATTCCTCGAGAGTTAAGCTCGCTGTTGAGGAGCTAACAGGGTTGAAGGTTTATGGCACGATACCCCGAAAAGAGATAGTAATGCCATACCGACATCTCGGTCTGATCCCTGTCCATGAAAGGGAGGAATACGAAGATCTTTTTGACTCTCTTGCCTCCCTTATAGAAAAGTACGTCGATGTGGATGAGATTATTGAGATCAGCAGAAATGCTCCCGAAATCGAAGAAGTAGATCCCAATCCAATTTTCATTCCCAGAAGAAAAAAGGGGAGTGTAGGAGTTGTGATGGATAAGCCATTTTCTTTTTATTACCAGGATAATCTTGATGCTCTTAAAGCAAGTGGTTTGGAGATAAAAGTTATAGATTCATTAAACGACAGAAAACTCCCAGAAACCGATGCCCTTTACATCGGAGGAGGTTTTCCAGAGGTTTTTGCTGAACAACTGGAAGAAAACAAATCTCTAAGGAAGGACATTTACAAATTCTGTGAGTCTTCGAAACCCGTTTACGCTGAATGTGGTGGCTTAATGTACTTGGGGGAGAGCATTATCACCGACAAAGGAGAATTTGATATGGTGGGCTTTCTCCCTTACAAAACCGAAATGAATCGAAAATTCCATGCCCTAGGTTACACAGTCTATGAATCGATTACGGATACGATAATCAGCAAAAAGGGTGATGTTCTCAGAGGACACGAATTCCACTACTCGAGAGTGATACCATCAGAAAAATTAAACTTCGCTTTCAAAGTTCAAAGAGGAAAGGGAATTGAAGGTTGGGATGGGATATCTAAAAAATCAACTCTGGCTTGCTATCAGCATCTCAATGTTCTGAGTTATCCGAAATTTATCGAAAATCTTATAGAAAACATACGAGTCGGAGATAAAGAGTAACATCAGGCTGGATCAAAAGCAAAAAGAGTAAAGAAGTTTGCTCTAAAATTGAGAACATAAAAAATCAATAGTTTAAACGTTTGTTTAAATCAGTTATAAATCAGTTTAGATAAACATATTGAGATCTGAAGAGAGTGCAAGCTTCATGAACTGATTTGCATCCATTACCTCTACGTCCTCTAATAAGTCTTCTTTTTCTATACCCATCATATCCATAGTCATCAAGCAGGCTATGAACTTTACTCCCTCAAATCGGGTCATTTCTACTAATGATTTAATATCAGGAATCTCAGCACTCTCAATTTTCTTTTTAACCATCATTGTCGCCAGTTTACTCATTCCCGGAATAGCTCCCATAGCTCCGGGTATGTAAAATTTCACATTTCTATAATCTTTTTCATAGTTCTTTTTCAGTACCATGTCTATACCACTAAAAGTGAAGAACACTCTAGCTTCTGCTCCATTTCTTGCTGCATTAATCGCCAGAATAAGTGGCGGATACACACCATCAATCGTGTTTCTCGAGCATATTAGGTTTACTTTCTTTTTTTCTTTCCGTCCAATAGCAGTATCTTCCCCCTCAATAACGGTGCTCATGTTTTCTAAGTTGATACTTATAGTATAAATATTTTACTGATTTTTTCAATAGCAATAAAAACCATTTTTAAAAAATTAAGAAATTTAATTAGGACAATTAAAAAATTAATATTTGGATTTTAAAATTCAGACACAACCTGTTGGCTTAGGTAATCCAGCAATTCTGCAAGCGTCTTTCGCAGGACCCTGTGGAAACAGCTTGTAGAGGTATTTCAAATTTCCTTTCTCGGGACCGAATGCCTTCTTTACTTCTTTAACAAGAATCCTAATTGGGGGGGCAACACCATATTTCTCATAGTATTGCCTGAGGAATCTTATAATTTCCCAATGTTCGTCTGTAAGTTCAACTTTGGCACCGGTCCATCTGTCATCAGCTGCAAGAGCCTTGGCTACCTCCTCGTCCCACTCTTCCCAGTCCTGAAGGAATCCATCTTCATCAAGCAAAAGCTTCTTACCTTTAACTTCAATCTCCGGCATGTTTGAACCACCCCCTTTCGTTAGGCTTTCCTAGTGCTCTTCGAATATATAATTTACGGTATTTCAATTAAGCTTTTCGATTGTTTTCAACCTCTAAAGTGGTATTTTTTTGGCAATCATAACAAAAAATGAATGACTAATTTTTGGGTGTTATACTGGATATTGATTAGATATTGATCGGATATCGATCGCAAGCCTTACAAAACCCTTCTCATCAAAAACTGATTTTTCAGCCTTAAGCCTTTTTTCCACATTGAAACCCAATTTTTTGTATATGTGGAGAGCGATTTTATTATCTATAGTACAAAAAGCTATCAATCTCCTGACACCGACATCTCTAGCAAGCTCAATGATCATCTTTACTAAGTTCTGGCCAAGCTTCATGTTTCTGTAGTCGTCATGAACGATAATCCCAAATTCTGCTGCTGAATCCGAATACCTAATGAGCCTTGCTTCGGCGATAATTTTATCAGAATTCTCTGCAACCAGCGAAAAAACTCGTTTCCAGTCTACTCTTTCCTGCATCTCTCGGACTTCAGTAGGTGTAAACCTGTAAGGCCTCAAAAACATCAGTGTCTCCTCACTCAAAGTAGTGTACATATCCACGAGCTTCTGAAGATCTTCCTTTCTCGTTTTCCTTAGGATTACCTCTTTTCCAGTGGTTAACTTTAATTTCTTGTATATTTTTTTAGTATCCATTATTTTCCTCCATGGAACAAAGAATAACCCATGAAATTTGAAAAGTTAGAAAGCAAGCTTAGAGAGTGCGGGGGGAGGGATTTGAACCCTCGGACCCCTTCGGGAGTGGATTTCTCCCTGGGCCTTGAGTCCACCGCCTTTGGCCTGGCTCGGCAACCCCCGCTTATAATGCTTTTATCTAAATGCTTGGGTTTTTTAAAATTTCGTGTTAATAGTTAGATAGCCTTAGGTTTTTGTAATGTTTAGAATTCCTGATGTATGTATCCTCGCATCTTTGCACTATCTTTGAAAACCTTTAAAAGCCTCCTCAGACACTTTCCTCTCATGAGTTCAGCCGTGTTATCAGGATCAGCAGCAGATCTAGAATCAAGAATAAAAATAATCAAGAGAAACCTTGTAGAAGTTGTCACAGAAGAAGAGATGATCGAAGTTCTTGAGAAAAAGAAGCCTAAAGCTTACGTTGGATATGAACCAAGCGGAGAAATACACCTGGGCCACATGATGACGGTAAACAAACTAATAGATCTCCAACAAGCTGGAGTGGATATCATAGTCCTCCTTGCTGATCTCCATGCTTACTTGAATGAAAAAGGAGACTTTGATGAAATCAAAGAAGTTGCCGAATACAACAGAAAGGCATTCATTGCTCTTGGATTGGACGAGAGCAAAGTGAAATTTGTTTTAGGGAGTGATTTTCAGTTGGATGAGGACTACGTCCTCGATGTCCATAAAATGGCAAGGATAACCACCGTAAACAGAGCAAGAAGGAGTATGGACGAGGTGAGTAGGAGAAAAAGAGATCCAGTTGTTTCTCAGATGATCTATCCACTAATGCAGGCTTTGGATATCGCTCACTTAGAGGTTGATTTCGCAGTGGGAGGCATAGATCAAAGGAAGATACACATGCTCGCTAGAGAAAATCTGCCCAAACTCGGATATCCGTCTCCAGTATGCCTGCATACTCCAATTCTTGTCGGATTGGATGGTGAAAAGATGAGTTCATCCAAAGGCAATTACATCTCCGTCAGAGATCCACCTGAAACTGTAAATCAGAAAATCAGAAAGGCTTTCTGTCCAGAAAAGCAGATCGAAGAGAACCCGATTATTCAGATCGCCCAATACCACATCTTCCCGAGATTTGAGAGTTTTATTGTTGAAAGACCAGAAAAATTTGGAGGAGACGTTGAATATCGGACATTTGAAGAACTTTCAAGAGACTATTCTGCTGGAAACCTCCATCCAATGGATCTAAAATTATCCATAGCAAATTATTTAAACAAACTCCTTGAAAATACAAGGAGAAAACTGAATGAAAATTAAAAATGTTAAAAATGGAAAAGGGAGAAGAGGTGATCACCTGACAGAAGAGGAGGTTATTCGTGTAAGACTTCCAGACAGGCAAAAAAATGAAATGTTCGCCATAGTCGATACGATGCTCGGAGCTGGCCATATCAAGGTTAGATGCGAAGATGGGGTTGAAAGACTTGCAAGGATTCCTGGAAAGATGAGAAAGAAGATATGGATAAGAGAAGGCGACATCGTGATAATCGTTCCATGGTCATTTCAAGATTCGAGGGCAGATATTGTCTGGAGGTATACAATACCACAGGTTGAATGGTTGGAAAAGAAAGGGTATCTAAAATTTTAATAATGATTTTTTTTCTTGGTGAAGAGTAGGTAAAAGATTGGTAAAGATAAGGTAAAGATGAATGAAAAAATCGGCTGATGAAAAGCTAAGAAAAATAAAGGATATAGATTATTACCTTGAAAAACTAAAGGTTAAGAGAAAGGATGCTTCTGAAAGAAAGATTTTTGCAGAGGTTCTCGATAAAAGAACCTTGGTTAACTTGTATAAGCTATCAAAAAAATACATAAGAGCGATGGGAGGGGTTGTTAGTACAGGAAAGGAGGCCAATGTTTTCTTTGCTGACGGATTTGATAACGGTAAGCTGATTCCAGTTGCCATAAAAATATACAGAACTGAGACCAGTGAGTTTTACAAGATGGATGAGTATATTTTCGGCGATAAAAGGTTTGATCTCAGGAGAGTTTCAAAAAAAGATTTGATCAACTTATGGGCAGAAAAAGAATTCAGAAATCTCCAGAGAGCTTACGAAGCTGGCGTAAAAGTTCCAAAACCGATCGTTCACTTCAGAAACATCCTGATAATGGAGTTTCTAGGTGAAGATGAGATGCCTTCTCCTTCCCTTTTCGAAATCGGAAGAAAACTACCAGAGGTTGTTGATTGTGAGCGTTTATTTGATGAGATAACCAAGAACATAAGATTGCTTTACAAAAAGGCTGAACTCGTTCATTCTGACTTAAGTGAATACAATATTTTGCTTCACAGAGAAGAGCCATACCTAATCGACATGGGACAGGCTGTGCTTGTAGATCACCCCAATGCAAATATGTACCTTGAGAGGGATTTGAAAAATTTAATCCGATTTTTCAACAAGTTTGGGTTAAAAAAAGATATCAATGAGGTTTTGAAAGAGATAGTTAACTGACGAATGGTGAGAAAATGAATAAAATAAATGGACAGGATGAAAAAACAGGAAAGAACGAAGAAAAAGAAGGTAGAAATGATTCAAAAGATTCAAATGATTCAAACTTCACCCAGCAAACTCAGGTAAGGGTTCCAGAAGATAGAATCGGAGTCATTATAGGTAGGGAAGGTGAGATTAAGCGCAGAATAGAAGATGAAACCGGTTGTAAAATAAGAATATCAAAGGATGGAATTGTAAGTATAAAAGGAAACGATGCCATTGGGTTTATCAAAGCCCAGAACGTGATCAAGGCGATTGCACGGGGATTTAACCCCGATGTAGCTTTCAAACTCCTCAAAGATGATTTTAAAGTTCTGGAAATAATAAACTTAGCAGATTACGTTGGAGAAAGTGCATTAAAAAGGGTTAAGGGAAGGATAATCGGCAAAGACGGAAAGATGAGAACTAGCATAGAAGAGACCCTCGATGTAAACCTCTCAATTTATGGAAAAACCGTCTCGATAATCGGCGACATGGATAACGTTTATGCTGCCAGAGAAGCAATTCTGATGCTCATCGAGGGGGCCCAGCATTCAAGGGTTCTCAGATTCATGGAAAAGAAAAAGAGGGAGATAAAAACAAGAGATCTTGACTGGAGACCTTTGATGTAGTTCTTTGATGTAGTTCTTTGATGTAGTCTAAGCTTATCCAGCTTACTCGGCTTACTCTGCTTTGAGCTTCTTCAGCTCTTCCTCCCTCAAGGCTCTTCTCAGCACCTTCCCGACATTCGTCTTTGGCAGCTCCTTCCTAAACTCGATTATCTTCGGAACTTTGTAAGCAGCAAGCCTCTCTCTGCAGAACTTCTCAATCTCCTCAGCTGTAACTTTCGAGCCCTCTTTTAATACAACGAAAGCCTTTACAGTCTCACCTCTCTTGGGATCTGGCACACCAATAACCGCAGCCTCAAGAATGTCAGGATGCTCAAATAATACTTCTTCAACCTCCCTGGGATAGATGTTGTAGCCACCGGCTATGATCATGTCCTTTTTCCTGTCAACGATATAGAAGTAGCCATCCTCATCCATCCTTCCTATGTCTCCAGTTAGCAACCATCCATTTATCAGCGTGTTTTTGGTTTCTTCTTCCATCCTATAGTATCCTTTCATAACCTGGGGTCCTTTCACAGCAATCTCGCCAACCTCTCCCGGGGGTAAGATGTTGCCCTCATCATCAACTGTAACGGCTAACGTATCCGAAACTGGAAGACCAATGCTGCCCTCCTTATTTAGTCCATTGATGGGATTTGCATGAGTAACTGGAGAAGTTTCACTCAAACCATATCCTTCGACGAGCTTACCACCCGTTAATGCCTCGAATTCTTTTTTCACTTCAATAGGCAACGGAGCAGCTCCGCTAATGCAGGCCTTTATCGAACTTAGATCATACTTTCTGACATCAGGATAGTTATTTATCGCATTGTACATCGTCGGCACACCACAGTAAATTGTCGCCCGATGCTTCTGAATCGACTCAAGAACTCTCTTCAAATCCCTTGGATCAGGAATGAGCACGATTTTCGCGCCTAAAGCTATCGGGAGGTTCATGCTTGTTGTCATACCGTATGAATGGAAGTAGGGCAACGCTCCAATAATAACATCTTTATTTGAAAGATCTGGAAACCACTCCATCAACTGGTAGACGTTGGCAACAAGATTGAAATGGGTAAGCATCACGGCTTTAGGTAGTCCTGTAGTCCCTCCAGTGTACTGAAAGACTGCAACATCTTCCTTTGGATCTATTTCTGGCCTTTCCTTTGTGGGAGGATATCTTAAAACGTCTTTCCAGTAAATTACTTCTGGTCTAGAGTCGATTTTAACTTTTTCTTTTTTCAACGGGTAAAGCAGATTCAACGGGAATTTAAGAAAGTCTTCGATTTTACAAATTATCACCTTTTGAATCGTACCATCGTCTAGCAAGGGCTTCAGCCTAGGATACATCGCCTCGAAGGCGAACATTATTTTCGCCTCACTGTTTTCGGCGATATGTCTTAACTCTCTCTCAGTATAGAGGGGATTGCATTGTACAACTGTCGAACCCGTCTTCAATATGCCATAGTAAACGGCTATGAAATGGGGGGTGTTAGGCATACCCAAAATAACCCTGCCTTTCCTTATACCGTTATCATAAAGAAAAGAAGCTACCCTATCAGCTAACTCATTCAATTCACCATATCTAATGCTTTTGCCTATGAAGTCCGCTGCTACCGCATCAGGGTAATTTTTTGCAGAATTCTCCAGTAACTCGTGTAGTGGAATTGACGGATACTCTATCTCAGGTCTCACACCCTCATCATAATTCTTAACCCATATTTTTTCGATTTCCTCACCGGAAACTTCTCTCAGGTTCTTTCCAATAGCACTCATACCAAAGTATCAAATTCTTAACGATAAATAGTTTTCCTTCTATACTTTGTAAAAAGAATTATAATTCAAAATTAATTAATCTCTCAGCTTTATAAAATGTTTAAATTTTAAGATGTCTCGTATTTAATTCTTAAAGAAAAATAATTTCCGTATGACCTCCCTTGAAGTCGAGAATAATAGAAAAATTTATTTACTACTTTATCGAAAGTTTATTGTGCATTTAAAGAATAAGAAGCAACAATCATGCTCATGGAGAAAAAAAAGATTATCAAAAATTATTGAATTTGTTTCCTTCATAACTCCATGGTCTAAAGCCAATATCACAAGATTTTGGTACATATTTACAAAAATAATATTTAATCTAAAATTAACAGGAGTGAAGTAAATGGATCAAAGTGCAACGGAGTATACCGCAAGGCACATAACAGTACTTTCAGACCTTGAGGCGGTAAGAAAGAGGCCAGGAATGTATATAGGGGGTACTGGGGTAAGGGGTTTACATCATCTGCTCTGGGAGGTAGTTGATAACTCGATAGACGAAGCTTTGGCTGGTTTCTGCAGGAGCATAAAGGTAACCCTTCATAAAGATGGTTCAGCAACTGTCGAAGATGATGGTAGGGGTATCCCTACAGAAAAGCATGTTTCCGGAAAAAATGCTCTGGAAATCGTATTAACCAAACTACATGCCGGAGGAAAATTTGACAGAAAGGCATACAGAGTTTCTGGTGGTTTACATGGAGTTGGCTTGAGCGTTGTAAACGCTCTTACAGAGAGGCTCGAGGTTTGGGTGAAGAGAAACGGAAAGATTTACTATCAAAAGTACAGAAGGGGGGTTCCTGAGGGTGATGTCGAAATTCTGGATGATTCCAATGAGACGGGCACCATCATAAGATTCAAACCTGACGACGAGATTTTCGAAGTGACTGAATTCAGGTACGATATAATCTCCCAGAGGCTTAAGGAACTTGCTTTCCTCACAAAGGGGATTAGAATAGAACTTATAGATGAGAGAAGCGGAAAGAGAGATGTATTTTACTCGGAAGGTGGGATGGCAGAATACATTTCAATCGTTAATAAAAACAAGAACCCCCTCCACGAAGTGATCTATTTCGAAAGCAAAAAGAACGGAATCCAAGTTGAGGTTGCAATTCAATTCACCGATTCCGATTTTGAGAATGTTCTTGCTTTTGCGAATAACATCCACACAATAGAGGGTGGAACGCATATAAGCGGTTTCAGATCTGGGCTTACAAGGGCAATAAACGAATATGGCAGGAAATACGTAAAGAGATTCAAGAGCCTTACCGGACAGGACATAAGAGAGGGACTTACCGCAATGATATCCGTCAGGCTACCTGAACCACAGTTTGAAGGACAAACTAAGACGAAGCTTACGAATTCGGATGTGAAAACGGTTGTTGAGTCAACCGTATATCTGGAGATGCTTAAATGGCTTGAAAAACATCCAAACGAGGCGAATTTGATTATAGATAGATGTATGCTGTCTTTAATGGCAAGACAGGCAGCGAAGAGAGCAAGAGAGCTCGTTAAGAGGAAAAACGACATATCTATAACCCTCCCCGGAAAGCTCGCTGATTGTTCGTCCAAAAATCCAGAGGAAAGAGAGCTCTTTATAGTAGAGGGGGAATCTGCAGGAGGCTCTGCTAAACAGGCAAGGGACAGGAATTTCCAGGCGATTCTGCCTTTGAGGGGAAAGATAATCAACGTTGAGAAATCAGGTCTAACAAAGGCGTTGAAAAATGAGGAGATAAAGGCAATAGCCTCTGCGATAGGAGCTGGAATTGGAAAAGACTTCGATATCACAAAATCGAGGTACAAGAGAGTAATAATAATGACAGATGCCGATGTCGATGGATCGCACATAAGAACTCTGCTTTTAACGTTCTTCTTCAGGCATATGAAGCCTTTGATAGAGAATGGCTACCTCTACATCGCTCAGCCCCCGCTTTATAGAGTAAAGAAGAGAAATAAGGTTTTTTACGCTTACTCTGAAAGAGAACTCGAAGATCTGCTGAAAAAAATGGGAGATGCGGAGGTTCAGAGGTACAAGGGCCTTGGGGAGATGAATCCCGAGCAGCTTTGGGAGACGACGATGAACCCGAATACCAGGATTCTTTTGCAGGTGACTGTTGAGGAGGCTTTGCAGGCAGAAGAGCTGTTTTCAACCTTGATGGGTGAAGATGTCGAGGCAAGAAGACAGTTCATCATAGAGAACTCGAGAGAGGTAAGGAATCTGGATATCTAAACTAGGTGGTTAAATGGAGCTAATTAGGGAAATAAGCGAGGAATTAAAGAGTTCTTACATCGATTACGCGATGAGCGTTATCATAGGGAGAGCTTTACCTGACGTTAGAGATGGCTTAAAACCAGTTCAGCGGAGGATACTTTATTCGATGTACGAAATGGGTTTGCTCAGCAATAGACCTTACAGGAAATGTGCAAGAATCGTTGGGGATGTGTTAGGAAAATACCATCCTCATGGAGATTCTGCCGTCTACGATGCCCTCGTGAGGATGGCTCAGGACTTCAGCATGCGGTATCCTTTGGTTGACGGACAGGGCAACTTTGGTAGTATAGATGGAGATGTTGCTGCGGCGATGCGATACACAGAGGCAAGGCTAACAAAATTGGCAGAAGAGATACTCGCAGACATAGAAAAGGAAACAGTCGACTTCACCCCAAATTTCGATTCAACGTTGCAAGAGCCGTCAGTTCTGCCTTCTAAGATTCCAAACCTCTTGGTTAACGGATCGAGCGGGATTGCTGTAGGCATGGCAACGAACATGCCACCTCACAATTTGAAGGAGATCTGCAATGCGATAATTGAATATGTTAAAAATCCACTGATAGGTGTAAATGAGCTTTTAAAAATAGTCAAAGGGCCGGATTTTCCTACCGGTGGGATAATCGTTGGAACAGAAGGAATAAAGCAGGTTTACACAACCGGGAAAGGCAAGCTCGTCGTTAGGGGGAGAGTAGATTTTGAAGAGGATACGATCATCATAAAGGAGATTCCCTATCAGGTTAACAAGGCTAAACTCGTTGAGAAGATCGCGGAACTCGTTAAAGATGGAAAGCTCGAGGAGGTAAAGGCTGTAAGGGACGAGTCTGATAGGGAAGGTATAAGAATAGTTGTGGAACTGCGGAGGGGTGATTTCGAGGCGGTTGTAAACAAGCTTTACACCTTCACTCCTTTGCAGACAACCTTCGGAGTGATTAACCTCGCTATAGTGGGCGGTGTGCCAAAGATCCTTAATCTGAGGGAGCTAATTGAGGAGTTCGTAAACCATAGAAGAGAGGTCATAACGAGGCGAACTAGATATCTCTTAAGAAAGTCAGAGGAAAGATACCACATCCTCGAAGGTTTGAGAATAGCCCTTGAGAACGTAGATGAAGCCATAACCCTTATAAAATCTTCTCTATCTCCCGATGAAGCTAGAAAGAGATTAATGGAGAGATTTGATCTTTCAGAGGCGCAAGCCAACGCCATTTTACAAATGAGGTTGCAAAAGCTAACTAGCCTTGAGATGAATGCAATAATAGCTGAACACAGAGAAGTTGGCCAGAAGATAAAGGAATACAAGGAAATTCTCTCTTCACAAGAAAGGATCGATGGAATTCTGATTGGGGAGATCGAGGAGATATCAGAAAAATATGGGGATGAGAGGAGAACCTCGATTGTGTCTGAGAGTGGCGAGATAAGCTTTGAGGATCTCATTTCTTATGAAGATAACTTGCTCGTGATAACCTCCCAAGGCTACATAAAGCGGATGAATCTCGAAACTTTCAAAACTCAAAGGAGGGGTGGGGTTGGAGTCATAGGTGTTTCTTTGAGACAGGATGATGTCCCGAAATTCATTTCAGTTTGCAATACCCACCATAGGCTCCTGTTTTTCAGCAACAGAGGTAAAGCTTATTGGATAAATTCCTATGAGATACCAAAGCAGGATAGAACGGGTAAGGGTGTGCATCTGAAGAATTTCGTCTCACTAGAGGATGGCGAGAAGATTGTTTCTGTGGTCTCAGTTCCGGAATTCGACAGAGAGGTTATTCTGCTTACCGAAGATGGATTCATAAAAAGGACAAATCTGAAGGAGTTTGAAAACGCAAAAAGGGCTGGAGTGGTTGCGGGAGGTAGAATGGTGGCTGCCAGGCTTGTTAACGGAGATGAAGTGCTCATCGCAACCCGCCAAGGATTGGCTGCAAGATACCGCATAAAAGACATTCCACTCTACAGCAGAACGGCTAAGGGAGTAAAAGCCCTAAGACTCCAGAAAGGGGACGAGATTGCTTGGATAACACCCGCTGATGGAGAAGGCCATATCCTAACGCTTACAACAAAGGGATACGGAAAAAGAACACCTTTGGATGAATACAGACTTACCAGAAGGGGGGCCAAGGGTGTTAAGAATATTAAGCTCTCGAAAAGAAATGGAGAAGTAATATTTTCGGAATTTGTAAAGGGAGATGAGGAACTTCTAGCCCTAAGCAAAGATGGATACGCGATAAAAACAGAAGTTAAGAGCATTCCAATTCATGGTAGGAATACGGCTGGTGTGAAAGTTAGCAGAAGAGGTGTTAGGTGTGCAACGATTATCTGACTAGGAATTATTTTGGTTTTTCTTCCAACCTATCTTCCAACCTTTCTTTTATTTCCATAAAAGCCTTGAGCACATCACCAATTGACAGAATCCCTATTAGGTTTGACTTCTCATCCACGACCGGTATACTTCTCACCCGGTATTCCACCATCAAGTCTGCAGCATACTTTATTGGATCTCTCGGGCTTAGAGTTACGACGGCCCTCCTCATGATATCCTTCACAACTCTGGATTCCCAAAAATTGGCGTAGGGGCCTGAGATTAAGGAGTACATTTTGATGAGATCCATCTTGCTCACTATTCCGATGAGTTTTCTTCCTCTAACAACAGGAAAGGCATTGTACTTCTTTTCGATTATGAGTTTTATAACATCCTCAATCGGAGTACCCTCTTCAACCGATATAACGTCAGATGTCATGAAGTCTTTAACCAAACGTTTCTCAATTTCTTCCATGGTTTTGGCTTTTAAAAGAAAGATATATTGCTTTCGATTGCTTTCGATTCTGTTTCTAGTTCGAGTTACTGGAAACTCAATTCATCAATCAGGAACATCTAAGCCAATCGTCTTTCTGTATCTCATTCCTGGAAATTCGATGTTAGAAACGGCTTTGTAAGCTTTATCTCTGGCCTCCTCCAATGATTCACCCATGGCGGAGACCGTAAGAACCCTCCCACCTGTTGTTTGATAGCTCTCTGTCCTAGATATCCCATTTGCATAGATGAAGGTTGAATTTGGATTTGAAATCAAGCTTTCTAACCCCTTTATAGGCTGATTTGTGTAGTGATCTGCTGGATATCCAGGCTTCAAACCCTCTCTACCCTTCATGAATCCGCTTACAGCACATACAGCAACACACCAGGAATTTGAGAACTTCACCTCAGCTTCATCCAGCTTACTCAGTTTACCATCCAGCACAGCCTCAGCCAGAGCATACATATCGCCTTCCAGCCTGGGAAGCTTTGCCTCAGCTCCCGGATCGCAGTCTCTCACATTTATCTCAAGAACCTTAGGAATCATTTCATCATTCTCCTTAACAAGCATGATAACGGGATAAAGCACCCCTTTGAAGCTCTTCCCTTCCTCCTCTCTGAACTTCCTGATTATGGGCAGGATAACTTCATCCATTATCTTCTGTTCTATCCCCCCATTAAGGAATGGATGGGGAGAAACTGCTCCCATACCACCCGTATTCGGATTGAGTAGCTTTCCTTCCTTGAAAAGCCTTTCAGCATCTTTTAAAGTAAGAAACTTCTTTGTCAGGCCTATGTAGAAGTTCTTTAAGCCTTCGAGATCATCAGGATCGAATGCTCGCTTGTAATCTTTTGCATGTCCGAAGTTGACAGCATTTCTACCATCGCAGAGGGCCGTAAAGGCAACTTCAACTCCGTGCAATCTCTCTTCTATACAAACTCGGTTCCCAGCATCTCCAAATTTCCTCTTTCTCATGATCTCATCAACGGCAAGCAAACATTCTTCCATGGAATCGCAAACGTAAACACCCTTGCCGGCTGCAAGCCCATCAGCCTTTACAACAAGGTTCTTTCCCGGGTTCTCGGAGTAATACTCTCTGATATACTCTTCGGCCTCTTCAGCGCTTTCGAAATTTCTGTAATCTGGAATAGGAACGCCTATTTTCTTAAGAAAATCCTTAGCCCAGCATTTGCTCGCTTCAAGAATCGTTTCTTCTTTTCTCGGCCCTACAGCCCTTATTCCTTCCTCTTCAAGGGCATCGACAAGGCCAAGACTCAATGGTTCCTCCGGTCCGATAAACACGAGATCTATCTCAGCTTTCTTAGCAAACTTCACGATCTCATCTATCGCTCTTATTGAGGGAATGGTCTTTCCATCAAGCTTAGCTAGCTTGCACTTCTCAAAAAACTCACTTCCAGCATTCCCTGGAGCGACGAAAACCTCTCTGACTTGTGAACTTCTTGAAAAAGCGTGGGCGATTGCATTACCTCTCCCACCAGCATCAACAACAAGAACCTTAGTCATCTTTCAGCTGTTCTCATTGCTTGTTTAAAAAATGTTTGATTTGATTTTAGTTGCTTTTATTGTTGCTTTTATTGTGATCCCTGAACCCCATAAACAATTCCTAACTTCCTAATCCCCACGAAATCTTCTTGCAAGGAGGCTGAAGAAGTAAATTGTGGTTGCTAAGAGGGATGCGATAGCCCCGGGGGAGACTTCAAAAAAGAAGGAGATCGCTATCCCGACAAAACCGCTCACTAAGGCGATTATGAATGCGTAGATAAAAACATCTCTAAGGTTTGAAGCTAGCTCATTTGAAGCTGCTGCGGGAGCTACAAGCATGGCGAAAACGAGTATCGCTCCAACACCCTTCAGAAGCATCACAGCCGAGATGGCGATCAAGGAGAGAAGTAGGTAATTATACCTCCTGGTGTTCAATCCAAAGGCCGTGGCTCCTTCAGAATCGAAGGATATGAAGAGAAAAGCTTTGTAGAAGAGCAGAGCTATCATCAAGCTCAGGAACGTTACAAAGGTTATGAGGTACAGATCTTCATAGGTGAGGAGGAAGAGATCGCCGATGAGCAGACTCCACACCTTTGCTGCATACTCCCTTATCATCGAAATGAAAAGAATTGCCAGACTCATCGACATAGCGAAGGATATACCGATAGCTGTGTTCGTTTCTTCCTTCGATGCATATCCAGCTACGAAAGCGGTTGCGATTGCAAATAGCAAGGCTCCTATAAGTGGATTGGCCGGGAATCCATAGACTCCAAGAAGGATGAACAGCGCAGCCCCAGCCAAAGCTGAGTGGCTTGCTCCTGCTACGAGAAAGGAGACGTTTCTGAAGATTGTAAAGGATCCAGCAACCGAAGCGTTTATCGCTATCAGAATGATCCCTGCTATCGCTCTCAGCATGTAGGGTTGTACGAGAACTTCCGAGATCTCCATATCTGGCATTCTCCCACCTTTCAATCAACCATGGATGTCACTGTAAACGGGATGCGCGTAACCTTCTTCGCAATAAATTATCGGAATCGATGCCCCATAAGCAGAGATCAGATTTTTGTCCGTAAGAACCTCATCAGGCTTCCCGAAGGCCACGATTCTGTTTTTGAGAAGCATGATCTTGTCGATGTGATGGAGAAGAGGATTTACGTTATGCACGACAAGCAAAACTGTAACGCCCTTTTTTCTTAGATCGGAAATTAGATCAAGAATCTTGTTCTGACTCGGAATGTCCACACCATTGAACGGCTCATCAAGAAGGAGGATTTCAGGCTTTATTGCTAAAGCTCTAGCTAGAAGAACCCTTTGTTGCTGGCCTCCGCTTAACTCTGCAAATTTTTCCATCCAGATTTCCTCATCCAATCCAACGGATTTAATCGCCTGAATTCCTTCTTCCTCATCGGCCTTCCCTGTGGGCTTCATTATACCTTTCCTCGCTCCTAAACCAAGCATCACAACATCCCTGACGAGGATAGGGAAATTGGATGATATATGCTCTTTCTGGGGCATGAATCCTATCAAGTTCATTATCTTGTCCCTTTCCTTCGTGCTATAGCCCATGACCCTTATTTCTCCCTTACGAGGTTGTAAAATTCCGAGGATGAGCTTAAGGAGAGTTGTCTTACCCGAGCCATTCGGGCCTGTAATAGCAACAAACTCCTCCTTTTTGATAGTGAAGGTTATATCAAAAAGTACGGGCTGTTCACCATAACCAAATTCAACACCTTTTGAAGTAATAGCATCTATTTCTATGTCTTCCTTTTCATTTTTACCTTTTACCATCTTATCACCTTTAATTCAGGTTTCAAATCAAGCCAAGCTAGTCCAAATCAGTTCACCTTCTTTTTACTTTACTTAACCTTTAACCCAATACTTAACCTACCTGACCTACCTCACCTGTCTTTACCTCCCACCTACTTAACACCCTTCCACAGGACAAAAATTACCACCGCTTCGATACCAACCATGAGAACCAACATGAGAAGTAACCACTGGTTAAAATGGTTAAAATAGTTAAAATGATAACCTTTGTTTCCTGATTGCAATCTATCAAATGATTTTGCGAATGCGATTAGATTGTACATCTGAATCTCTGCGAAATCCGTTTCCTCACTTCCAACAACGAATTTCACATACACAACAGGCTTTCCCGAGTCCTTAGACAGTTGTTCTGCTATTTCTCCAGCTTTTGATTTTTTCATCGATTCTGGGACTACTATGCAAGCGTATTCCGATGTTTTCAGTTTTCTCTGAATTTCTGCATACTCCTTCCCGCTTGCAAAACCCAAACCTTCCCCCAATAGAACTGCTCCAACCTCAAGACCAAAATTTTCAATAATGTACGTAACTCCAGGAATAACAGCTACACAACTTGCATTATGTTTTTTGATTATCTTTGCTGAGACTTTTTTTAACTCCATCATTTTAGTCTTGAATAAAACGAAACTGTAGCTAAAATTCTCTTTTTTGTCTGGAGAGAGATCAGACAATCTCTTTTCAATTGCCTTTGCAATCGATACAGCATTCTCAATTTTAAGCCAGTATCCATGGGGATTATGGTTAAATCCTGGAAAATCATCGAGCTTTGCTCCTTCTGCTGCGTAATCCTCGAAATCGAGCACTTTTGCCGGATATTCATTCTTAATCTTTTTCTCAAAACTGAAGAGTTCTGAATTTGTAAGGACTATCAAATCTGCACTCTTCAACTTATCAACGTCTGATTTGGAAAGGGAAAAAGAATGGGGATCGCTTCCTGGAGGAAGAATGGAGATGACGTTAACATCCCCACCAACTTCCTTTACTATCGGCAAAAAATCGGGATTCGTGCATACAACATCCAGAGCGGGGATTGGTTTGATGAAGAAAATGAGAATTAAGCTGGAGAGTAAGAACCTGAATAGTACCTCATTTCTTCGCATTTATGTCCCCTCTTCAAGCTCTTCCTCGATTCGATTCCCACAAGGACACAATCTTCGACCGTTGAAAAGCACCCTTAACCGAGCTATTAACTCTCCACTAACGTGCTCTTCCAGCCTTGTAGCTTCTCTGCAGGCGAATTCCGAGCTCAGACCAATATCGTAAAAAAGACATTCCATAAGTCTGTGTTTCATTGTAATCTCTTTGCCCTTTGCTATACCTTCTCTGTTCAACTTAAATCCTTTCTTTGGGATGTAATCCCCGTAATTATTTTCTGCAAGTTTTATCAGAGCTTCCTGGGCTGTGGGTTTTGAGATCCCCAATCTATTCGAGAAGTAACTTGGACCAACAACTTCAACCCCATCTTTCAAAGCCTTATAGGCCAACCTGATGTAGATCTCCCTCACATCGTTAGGCTAACCTAACTATATATAACATTTGGGGAAAGTTGAAGATGGTAAATTATGAAGGTAAATTAACGTATTCCTATATATTAAACACAACGAAATTAATGAATTATATTTTAATTATCCTCAGTGAATTAACCTAACTTGGAATTCCAATTTAGAGTGGACTGAGTTTTGCTGGGTTTTCCTTTTCACTCAAAAGATTTGTAGTATATAGTCAATATAACCCATACTATTTTGCATCCCATATGGAATCAAACTAAAAAACTATACCAGTACCGTATTTCAAGTTCATCCCCGAGAAGAGCAATGTAATCGCTCATGATAGTTGCCTTAACTTTCAGTGGATGTAACTCGAAGATTCCTATGTCATAGATGGGTCTTGCTTTGCCAATCCACCCTTTCAAAAGTTTCATATTCTTTTCCTTATCTTTCAACTTTATAATATTTATATCCGATCCTCTCCTGAATTCACCTGTGATGGATGAACCATAATAACCACACTCACTTAAAAACTCAAGATCTCTTTTGATTTTATTCAACCCCCCTATCCTCTATCAACTCCATATTAGCTCTAATTCTTTCTTCATCTAGAAACCTCTCCACAATTTCTAAAAATTCATACAAGGTTTCCTGAACCTCATCGATCGATCCAAGCGCTAACTCATCGTCAACCCTGTTGTATCTGTGAACCAGATAGCTCCTCAGACATTACATTTTTTCAGCATTTCTGCCAGGTTCCCCTCTAAAATCCAGACTCAGCAAAGGACATTATGTTCGAGTAATCACCCTCAACTTCTCTACTTTTACCTTCAAATCATTGTTATTAAGTCCATCGTAGCTCCAACAGATGTATGAAGCATGTAAAACCCTACATTTCAATTTTATTTAATTTTGCTTTCGCATTTGGCACATAACATTCTGCACACAGTATATACATTGAGTTATACATCTGCCCAATTCATCTTTTATCTTGATTTAATCTTGATTTAGAGAATTTAATACCGAAAGTTTAATTAGATGATTCAATCCCAGCAACTTATGCCAGTCGAAAAGGACAACTCAGATTCTGAGACTATCTTACACCTCGGCCCCATAATGCTGGATCAACCTGAAGAATACAGCTTTAAAGAATTGTTGATGAAGGCTATAGCCCTCGAATCTGGCAAGCTTTACTACTCGAATGGGAGGCTTTACATTCTTGATTACGATACGATTCATGGTGTGATGGATGGAAAGTTTGCGATTGTCGAGATGATAATCGACTCATCCTTCTGTGAGGTTGGAGAGTACAGGCGATGGGCTCTTTACCACAGCAGCGAGGATGAGGTGGAGTATGTTGACGAAATAGAGGACATCAGAGGTGGAACAACAGTTCTGCCCGTGTTAAGAACGGGAAACAGGTTTATAAGGAAAATCGAGGAATATATCGAGGAAGGAAAGTACAGATCTGCTGACACTCCAGATGTTTGATTTTAGTTGATGAAACGGGATTAGAAGATTTAGAAGAAATATCAGTTGTACTATCATGAACTTCATGAATTTCATAAATCCCATAAAGATCTCATAAAAACTCACAGCTCACTTCCTTTCAGTTTTCTCAGTTCCTCAATCCCCTCGTCTTTCCAGTTTCCCAGTTTTTTCAGTTCATTTAAGAACTCTTACCTAACATTAAACATAACCAAGCCTGTAGAGCAATACAGGGAGAATTATGCAACCCATACATGCTACCCTTTTCACATTTAGCTTCACAGTTAGCAATCCTGTAAAAGATGAGGCTAAAAGGATTAAAATTCCAAAAACACCTGTCATGTAAAAGCTATACAAAAATACGAAAACTAAGATAGCCAGAGAAAGCCTGGAAACTCTCTCCGTTTTTACAACAAATTTAGAAAACAATGCTCCCAAAAGCAAGGTTATGCAAAGGGATAAAACTGCAACGAACAAACCGATAAAAATCAGATTCATTATTTCGTTATTGTTAAAATGACTTCCTATAACATACTTGAAAGCATTTGCCGCCCCACTTCTTGTAAATCCTGTTGAAAAGAGAACAGAGAAGCATAGCATCACATTGGATGTATTTGCAGCTGAAATTGCTGAAATGTAAGCTTCTCTGCTTTTGAGCCTCGCAGTTGATATCGCTGCAGCTATCCCAGAACTCACACCAGGAAAAAGCGAAACCAAGGCTCCAGAAAAGGATCCAGGAAGCACATGCCTTACTTTCGGAACGTTCAATGTTACTCTCTGCTCCGGAATTTCCGATCTGTTTTGCATTCCTGCATAAACAACTGGAACAGCGAAAAATCCAAGCATCATAGGAATAAAAACGCTCGAGCCAACTCTTATCTCGACATAAAATGAGTATTTGAAGGCAAAATACCCGATTATTCCGGAGAGGACGATTATGAAAAGGCTATATGCCCTTTTCAACCAGATGTTTAGCGAAGCAGCATAAATATCTCCTTTCTCAGAAAATACGAGGAAAAAGATCACGAGTATAAGGAAGAATGGGGTGATCTCGTAAAGAAACTTCCAGTTTGAAGAGAGGAAAAGGTTGAAGAGAAGAAAAACCGGCAGAGATACCAAAAAGGAGAACATGCTGCTGAAAGCGGAGATGGAGACTGCCTGAAAACCTCTACCCTCGAGCACCATCTCGTGGGAGGGTAGAATCGATAGAGCTGTATCCTCATTGGGCACGCCTATGAAGATAGAGGGTAGAATGTCAATGAACGTATGGGTTATCGCATTCGTAAAGATTATCAACGCAACCTCTTCAGGCGAGAAGAATTCAAAAAGAAGGGGCAAATATGCTAAGATGAGAGCAGAAAAAGTGTTGTTATGAATTCCGGGAATTAAGCCACTAATTATTCCAAGACAAACTCCAATCAGAATTGCCTCGAGCATGCTTTCCGGCATACCCTCAAGCATACTCTTGGCTCAAAACAACAGAAGAAATAGCCGAGGCGTTATTGCTCTTTTAGCCCCTATCTATCAAAATCGCTGAAAACTTTGTCATCTCTTGTTGCTCTAAGCTTTTAATTTTTCAATTTTAACTTCCAATCTTAACTTTCAATCTTAACTTCAACCAAAAAATAAAATCAAAATTCTTCAAGAACTCTTTTCAACCTCTCAACTGGCTCACCGATTTTATCTGCTATTTCCTCAAGTTCTTTCTCAGAATAACCTATAAAGAATTGATAAGATCTAAGAAATTCTGCCAGCATGAGGTCATCGTCCACATCCCAAGCGCCAGAATAAAGTGGATTTGAATCTTCAAATAGGAGATACATCTTTTTCAGGTCTTTACCCTTTGAAAGATCCTGTAATCTCTGAAATTCTTGAGGATCGTGTTCTTCAAAAAACATGTTATCTGAGATTATTCTCGCCGCATCGCTTCTAAGCTTTTCAGCATCGTATTCCACACTTGGAGGAGAATTTCTCCTCACCATCTCATCTATTTCCTCCTTCGAGTACCTGAAGACAGAATCTCTTGAGGAAAGGTTCTCAGAAATTTCTTTGAGAAGTCTGAAGGTTTTCTCGTCTATTGGCGAGATCCTGGATTTTCCCCCGCTAAAAAGTCTAACAGAATAAAACTTCCCACTCCTTAAATCTCTCTTGGTGAGATTGCTAATTTCTTCAGGAGTCGCAAGAGCAGAAAGAATCAACCTGATTACGCAGTGTTCTTCATCCACCTTCCTTGAAGCTACTGCAATATAATTGAGAAAGAACTCTACCTCTAAAAGCTTGCTATCCCTTTCACTCGCGTAAACTTTGTATCCATATCGCTGTCTCTGTCTCTCCATTTTTGGTACCTCTGCCCGGATGTATATAAAACTAATCTAGGAGCCTTGTTCAATAGTTTTTAATACTGGCATTTAATACTAGCGTAATCTTAGCCTTATCAGATAGTTCAGTAAATAATTTAATACTGAAATATTGAATGGCCCAAATAACTTCTATAAATACCTTTATTAAACCACATGCTTGCATCTTTTCTGTGATTGGACGAGTTAAGCATCCCTCAATACTCCAACTCAGAGGGATAAAGGAGGAGACCAAAAGGCAGATCATGAGTTACATGGAAAGAAAGTCGTTTAAATATTCAATCGAAAGAAAGAAAAACGGCTTTGACATATATTTCTCCGATGTAAACGAGGCTAGAAGGTTGATTTCAGTTCTAAGGAGACAATTCAACTTCGATTTGAAGATGAGTACGAAATATGCTGGGCTAAGAAAGGGCAGAGTGAGAGTTTTGTTTGTGTATTCGATCAGGATGAAATAAAGGTGAAAATAGATACATAGATACAGATAGATGTAGATATGAGAACAAAAATGAGGACCGAATCCCTTTAACTTGAATCCTCAACTTTAAATAACCCTCCTAAATTAAATGATTCTTAACAATTTCAATAACTTCAACAAAATCACAACAAATCAATAAATCCCAATCCATAGGTGAAAAATTGGAAATCAAATTGGAAGAATTCAAAAAACTGAGGAAAGGATTAAGGTACATATCCGATCTATCGGGATTTAATTACCCGAGAGGGATGCTATTCACGATTCTCACCCAGAAAAAAGTGGACCAGGTTAAGCAGGATTATGGAAAGGTTTGTGATCAATTGGAAGAACTCTCAAACTTCTGGAACACCCACAAGAAAATACCGAACTGGGTTAGGTTGACTCCAATGATGAGGGTCAGGCTTTTGCTGAAGGCCCTTGAGTACACCAAAAGGGAGATCAGGGATTCACTCAATGATCCAGAGAAGATCGATGACGCCAACCTTAGAAGGTTGATCTGGAAATCCGTCTTCACCGACTACATCTATTCCCCCCTTGCTGTAAAACATCAATTCGCCAGAGGCAGATTGGGGGAGCTGATAATCGAGAGATGGCTTGATAACAGGGACATAATCTATAAAACTGAAAAAGATCTTAGGAAAGAGAGCATAAAAACCCCCGATTTTTACTTCTCAGATCCGATACAGATCAACGGATTTGAAATAAACTGGATAGAGAGCAAGGCCCTTTTTGGAGATCCAAGAACCCATTGGATCTACTGGAAAAAGCAATTTTCGAAGTATCTCAATCTCTTTGGCCAGGGATTCGTTGTTTACTGGTTTGGAAAGATCAAAGAGCTGGATAAAAACGTGAAAGTCTGGGAGGAAGAATTCTTTAAAGATGATCTCATGCAGAATCTCCTTGACATGAAGATATTCACATTGGGTATCAAAGGCAAATCTAAACAGGAAATTGTGAGGATTCTAAGAAAGTTCTCGGTCTCATCGGTGTTCGAAGTGGGAGACGTAGACACAGGCTTGGAGAAAGAAATGGATGTAGACATAGTGCATCTGGATTTCGAGAACCCCTATTCCAAGGAGTTTATTCAGGCTGTTGGCAGAGTTATTGACGCCTACTCAAAAGGCAGAGTAATCCTGATCGGCCTGAACAGAGACTGGAGGAGATGTAAGAGAAGAAATCTCTCACTTACCCTTCGAAACATGGGTTTTAAAGTTTTTCACTTGAGGTAAATCCTTGAGGTAAATCCCTAGGTAGTCCTTGGAAAGAAGTTAGAAAACAAAAGCAAAAAATAAAAAGTAAAAAGCAACAAAGGCACAAAAGCTAAAATGCTAAAAAGCTAAAACAATGAAAAATAAAAATAAAATAAAAATTTAGAAATTAAATAACTGGACTAAATCAGACTGAATCCCTGAAATGCTCCTTTACAACAGCACTTTTAGTGATGCTTTTATACCTGCCAATAGCCATTATAAGCGTTTCTTGGAGCAGATACGCCATTAACTCGAATTCCCCACCGCCGTAGAACTCAGCATCCTCGGAGACCTGAGCCTCGAGATACTTCCATCCTTTGGCCTTCTCCATTCCCCCTGGGAGCCTGATTATTAGATCTGAAATTTCTCCGATAGAGGATTCGGGATAGGAGGTAATGAGCACAAGCTTTGCTCCGGTCTCTTTTCCTTTCTTCGAGATAAAATAGGCTTCAGCCGTCTCTCCTGACCCAGAGAAGATTATTAAGACATCACCTTTTTCAATCTTTTCCCTGACTTCATCTCCCAGCCACCATACTTTATGCCCAAAATCCCTTTCAAAGTGCTTGAGCCTTATCGCAAAACATAGAGCTACCGCCCCACTCCTTCCAACTCCGAAAATGTGTATTGCTTTCCCTTCTTCAAGCATTTTTATGAATTCGTCGAACTTCTCTTTTTGTTCTCTTAGGATTTCAGGAAAGGATGCAATATGTCTGATAAGCCTGTTTGAGCTATCAATTACAAGATATGAATACTCTTCCATAGTATTAATAGTACGTCAAGATATTAAAAGTTTGATTTATAATTTTTGAAGTAAATACTACCTCATAAAGTCCCAAAGGAATATACTTCTAAAGCAGTAGTTAACTACTGGAGTAGCAACAGCAGTAGAATGAACCGAGGTTCAAGATAACTTCAATACTCAGCAAAGAATCCTAAAGCGACCATTCATTTTCAAGAGCTTAATCGCTTAAACTAACCCTCAAGAACCATTGACTTAATCTCCTCCCAAATCCTCAACGCCCTTTTTTCAATCTCAGGATCCATTTCCACAACTTCGGGCCACTCCCTCTCAAAACCTTCCTCCTTCCACTTCTTTGTCGCATCTATCCCAAGCTTTCCTCCATAATTTTGCAGGTATATAGAGTGATCCAGAGAGTCTATGGGAGCGCCCTGGATGACTACAAGATCTCTGGAGGGGTCGAACCTGCTCGTAACGGCCCAGAGAACCTCCCTAAGGTTCTGAACGTTAACGTCATCGTCAACAACGATTATAACCTTAGTTAGAGAAAGCATTCCAATACCCCACAACGCAAACATCACCTTCTTTGCATGTCCAGGAAAGCTTTTTCTTATCGAGACGATCGCAAGGTTGTGGAATGTAGCCTCTACAGGAAGGTTTATGTCCACAATTTCGGGAAAGAGCATTCTTAACACTGGAAGAAAAATTCTCTCCGTTGCTTTCCCGAGCCAAGCGTCCTCCATTGGTGGCTTGCCAACTACAGTAGCATGATAGATCGGATTTTCCCTCCGAGTTACAGCTGTGACATGGAAAACCGGATAAGGTTCAGCTGGTGTGTAATAACCCGTATGGTCTCCAAAAGGGCCTTCCATTCTTAATTCATCGGTTTTGACATATCCCTCCAAGACTATTTCCGCATTAGCCGGAACTTTAAGATCGACCGTTTCGCAGTTAACCAGCTTTACCCTCTCCTTTCTTATGAAGCCCGCGAACATGAACTCATCCAAGCCTAAAGGCAGAGGAGCGGTTGAAGCGTAAAGAATGGCAGGATCAACGCCTATAGCAACTGCAACCTCAAGCTTATCTGATTTTGCTTTCCTGAAATGTTCAGCCCCATGCTTGTGTATCTGCCAGTGCATGCCAGTGGTTTTAGCATCAAACACCTGCATCCGATACATTCCTGCGTTGAAGTTTCCGGTTTCAGGGTCCTTTGTAATTACAACAGGCAAAGTTATGAATCTGCCAGCATCTCCCGGCCAGCATTTCAGAATTGGGAATTTCATAAGATTTGGCTCTTCAACAACTTCCTTACATGCCCCTTTCTTCACTGTTTTGGGGATGAAGCTCATAGCATCCTTCAAAACGGAGAGACTCTTTATCCCCTCAATAATTCCCGAAGGTCTAACCTTTGTCATTCCGATGAGCCTCTCTCCGATTTCCTCAAATCTATCAACCTCCAAGGCCATTTTCATTCTTTTTTCAGTTCCGAAGGCATTCATAAGCACGGGAATGTTGTAGCCCTTGGAATTCTCGAACATCAAAGCTTTTCCACCAGCCTTGACCGCTTTCTCAGCGATAACTGTCATCTCAAGAATGGGATCGACCTCATGTTTTATCCTTACGAGCTCATCTTCCGTCTCGAGTTTGTTTACAAAATCTCCGAGACTATCATAGGGCATAATCGTTCCTTTCTTGATAGGTTAAAAACGTTTTGTAAATGAAGGATAAAAGGATGTGAGGTTAGCAAAATCCTAATTATAATAGCTCTGGTGAAACAGAAAAGGTTGATACCAATTCTGAGGATCCATTGAGGGTTCTCCTTTAAGCAGAGTGTATCAAAATATCAAAACTTCCTAACTTCCAAGCTTACAAACTACTAACCCTAAGTTATTCAACTTCTAAAAAAACTAAATCTCCGAAATGTGCACGACAAAATTGAGATTTACTTTATCTATGAGTTTTTTGTCAGATGTGTAGAACTTGGAGTTTAAACTCTCTGCCAAGGCAATGTAAGAAGCGTCATAAACTGTAATTTCTTTCTCTACAGCTACTTCAACAGTTCTCTCAGCCAGCTTTCCCGATAAGGAGTGCAACTTAAAGCCATAAAGACTCAGAGATCTCGCAACTATCTTGAGTTCATCTTTAGTGAAGAGCCCAGTATATTTTAGAGCGTTCAGAACTTCATAAGGCATCAGCTCCGGAGATACGATCTCAATGCTACCATTTATGTAATCATCCCTCAACTTTCTTGCATTCTCAGTATATATTTCATCCACAAACCACTTCACAATCACACTGGCATCAGCCACTACTTCCATCTGCTGTCCCTCCAAGCGCGAATGATTTCTGTCGTATCTCTGTCGGATTTCTTCCTTACTTTTTCATTAATCAGAAGAGCTTCAGCGATGTTTCTACTCTCGAGTTTCTCAACGATTTCTGTCAGTTCCCTCCTTATTATTTCACTCCAGTTAATATATGGGAACCTTTCCATCTTCTTTTTCAATTTATCGTCGATTCTTACACTCACTACAGGCATACATTTATTACAATCGAGAAGTATATAAGATTTGAGGGGAAGGCTAAATTTACAACATTACGATGTAAACACTTACTGAAGTAAATGAAATACTGAGATGGCACGCAAATAAACCCCTACAAATCAACTTAATGTTTGCTAAAGCTAGCCAATAGTTATCAGAGACCATACAATTAAGAAGGTACGAAGCTAAAACAGCTCCACTCAACTTCAAAAAATTAAAATCATGATAACCAAGACAAGCTAAGATAATTGATGCTATTGATTTAAATTGATGTAATCGGTAATTGAAGTGAATCTGTGTAGGGCAAGCACCGAGTAAACCGAAGTATAAACTAGGTATCAATCCAAGATAACCATTTATCGAGGTAAACATTTTATAACCCTCAACTCTGAATTAAAAGCGATTCGTTTTAGGGGTGAGAAATTGGAGAAAAATGTAAAAAGAATCTCAGTATTCGATACGACATTGAGAGACGGTGAACAAACACCAGGGGTTTCTTTTCCCCTTAGTTACAAGATACAAATAGCAAAACAGCTTGACAAACTCGGAGTTGATTACATCGAGGCAGGTTTCCCTGCCGCATCAAAAGGTGAGTTTGAAGCTGTAAAGACCATAGTGGAATTGGGCTTGGAATCGAAAATATGTGGGCTTGCAAGGATCGTTAAGGAAGATATTGATGCTGCGCTTGATTCCGGTGCCGATCTAATTCACATTTTTATTTCTACGTCAAAAATCCAGATAGATCATACAATAAAAAAGAGCAGAGATGAGATTGTAGAAATTGCAGTTGATGCAGTAGAGTACATAAAAAACCATGGCAGAAAATGCATGTTCTCTGCGATGGATGCAACGCGGACAGAAATCGACTACCTCAAAAGGATATACAAGGCCGTTGAGGGGGCTGGAGTTGACATAATAAACGTACCCGACACGGTTGGGGTTGCAACACCCTTCAGATTCCACAACCTCATTAAGCAGCTAAGAGAGCACCTTAAAGTTCCAATAGATGTACATTGCCACAACGATTTTGGTTTGGCTGCTGCAAACACCTATGTTGCAGTTTTAGCAGGAGCGACTCAAGTTCAGGTAACCATCAACGGAATCGGTGAGAGAGCTGGAAATGCAAACCTTGCTGAAGTTGTGATGATTCTGGAAAGCATCGAGGGAATAAAAACCGGAATCAAAACGGAATTCCTTGTTGAAACTTCAAAGCTTGTTGAGAGATTCTCCGGATTAAAGCTACCCCCGAACACACCCATCGTTGGAGAGAACGCCTTCAGCCATGAGAGCGGAATCCATGCTCATGGAGTTATTAAGGAGGCCTCAACCTTTGAGCCCGGCGTCATAACACCTGAGATGGTTGGGCACAGAAGGAGAATCGTCCTTGGAAAGCATGCGGGAAGACATCAGATAAAGAAGATCCTTGAAGAAGCTGGCTATCATGTTTCAGAGGAGAACCTATCCAAGATAGTTGAGAAAGTCAAGGAGATCGGAGATAGAGGCAAAAGGGTTACAGATCTAGATCTTTTCACGATTGCAGAAGTTGTAATTGGAGAGTTGAAGAAAGAAGAGAGGGCAATACTAGTTGATGAAATCACAGTTCTAACTGGAAATAAAATAACTCCGACAGCTGTCATAAACGCGAACGTAATGGAAGATAAGAAGGTTACATCCGCTATAGGAGTTGGCCCGGTGGATGCTGCCCTCAAAGCCGTCACAGATTTAGTTGGGAAGAGAATCAAGATTACAGAGTTCAAAATGGATGCAATAACTGGTGGTAGCGATGCTCTCGCAGAAGTTTATGTCACAGTGGAAGATGAGACGGGTAGATCCTTTACAGCCAGAGCTGCTGGGCCGGATATCGTTATGGCATCAATTGATGCCGTAATAAATGCTGTAAATTATCTCCTTATCAAGAAAAAGATCAACAATTCAGAGTAAAAATCTGGGAGTGTTTTCATGGAGCTTGTGGACTCTCACTGCCACCTACAAATGGATAGCTTTGACAGGGACAGGGAAGAAGTGATTAGAAGGGCACTGGCAGCGGGTGTTGTAGACATCATTGTTTCTGGATTTGACTCAATCTCCAATTTTAAGGCACTTGAACTCGATTCAAGGCAGCTTCTCCATGTAACTCTGGGCTTGTCCCCAAACATGAAAAGGAACGAAAGTGTCGAGTTCATAAAGTCTCAGATACTCGAAAATGTGGAAAAAATAGTTGCTGTCGGTGAGATTGGGCTGGACAGGGTGAAAAGCAGAATTCCATTCGAGAAGCAGAAAGGGATTTTTAAAGAATTTTTGAGTCTTGCAGAGGAGATTAACAAACCAGTTGTGATTCACGCAAGAGAGGCTGAGATCGACGCTATTGAAATAGCAAGAAAATACGATGTTGAATGCATGCTCCATTGCTTCAACGGAAGCTTTAAAGCGTTAAGGATGGCTCAAGACTCCGGATACGTTGTGTCGATTTCAACTATGGTTGCATTCTCTGAGAAACAGAAAAAAATAGCCAGAGAAGTTGAAGTGGAGAATCTCGTTATCGAAACAGATAGTCCCTTTCTCTCACCAAAGAGGGGGAGAAACGAACCTGCCTTCGTCAAATTCGCCCTTGAGGAAATCTCAAAATTAAAAGAGATCGATGAAGACGAACTTGCAACTTTTCTAACCGAGAACTCAAGAAATTTTTACGGACTTAGCGAATCAGGTATTTTTTGAACTTAACTTTTCAATCGGAAACATGACAATAAAAATTAGATAACAAAATAATAATTTCAACCCCACTATGATTATTCGTTACTCAAAAATTTTTTAAACATCCTAATCAGAAATCTATTGACTTTTGATGGTAGTGATGAGATGGCACTTAAAAAAAGTATAAGTCTGGGGAAGCTCCAGAAGATAAGAAGTTACATTTCTTCAAGAAGAACCGACAGAAAAAAAGTAGGTCTTCTTATCGATGGCCCAAATATGCTAAGAAAGGAATTTAATATAAATCTTCACGAAATAAGAGAGATAATAAACGAATATGGCGACATTAAAGTTGCAAGGGTCTTTCTGAATCAGTATGCAGGAGACAAGCTTGTAGAAGCGATAGAAAACCAAGGCTTTGAACCGATAATCACATCCGGTGATGTTGATGTGAGAATGGCCGTTGAGGCCATGGAACTTATCTACAATGAATCAATCGATGCCTTGGCCCTTGTAACAAGGGATGCTGATTTCAAAGCTGTGCTTAAAAAGGCAATGGAGATGGGAAAGGAAACAATAATAATTGGAGCCGAACCAGGATTTTCTGCCGCTCTTAAGAACTCAGCAGATATCGCGATAATCCTAAATCAAGAGGATTTAGAGGATGTTGTAGAGGAGAGAGAGGCTGAAGTAAGAGAGGCTGAAGTGAAACTCAGCTCGAATCCCGATGTAGATGAAGTCGTTGCAGAGGTTCCAGATAAAACAACTTCAGCCCTTAAGTCCGTTGAATCTACTAAATCCATTAAGCCGGAGGATTTTTTGTTTAAAGAACAGTAAAGTAAGTTTTAAGGAATAAAAAATCCAGAATGACCATGGACGTCTTTCTCTTTGAATACGTAACCTCAGGCGGTGAGGTTCCTGAAGAGATTATCACTGAAGGCCTAGGGATGTTCAAATCTCTCTATGCAGGTTTTAACAAATTTCAAGGCGTTAGAAAAGTTAATTCATTTGTAAAACCAGAGTACAGAGACTCATTGGGTTTTAATGGCATTGAAATAGGTAGATTCGAAGCCACATTCGATGTCATCCAGAAAGTTGAGGAGTTTGCTGAGAAATCAGATTGCTCACTTATAATTGCTCCAGAGGATGATGGTCTCCTTCTTAATCTTACGAAAATAGCTGAAAATAAAAGCGAAAACCTGGGTTCAAGCGTTAAAGGGATTTCAGTCACCTCAGACAAATGGGAGATGTACAAAAGGCTAAAGAAGAGGGTCAATGTGCCATTAACCTCAAAAAAACCCCTTGAACCACCTTTTGTTCTGAAACCCAGAATTTCATGCGGTGGTGAAGGAATCCAGATTATTAAGACTAAAGAGGAAAACCCAAAAATTGAATCGGAATTCATTGCTCAGAAGTTGATAAAAGGGAGAGATTTGAGTGTTAGTTTGCTCGTTGGAGAAGAATTAAACGTGATAAGTGTTAATGGTCAACTGATTGAGAATTTCAGATATAAAGGTGCTGAAGTTCCAGCTCAAATCGATAAAAAGGATTTCAAACTCGTTTTTGAGGAAGTAACAAAGGCCGTTGAATGTATAAAGGGTTTACATGGGTATGTTGGGGTTGATGTGGTTCTGGCTGAAGTGCCCTACATAATCGAAGTAAATGCCAGACTTACAACCCCATCCATAATCTTTGATAGGGTTTATGGGATAAACTTAGCTGAGATGATTTTCAAAAATCATTATGGTGGACTTGAAAGCAATCTTGGAAGCAATCTTAGAAGCATCAAAATGAGTCACAAGCGTCCATTTAGATTAAAAAAAGTTGAAAAGGACAAGATCAGAGGCAAAATACGAGATTGGGAAGTGATTGTAGACTACCGAAAAAATGCATTGGTCTTCCACAAAATTTAGAAATACCATTCAAGCAAAGCTTATCTACTTGAAGACAATCTCTGCATTATGCTTGAAGTCCAGATCAAAACCTCTCTACCAGAATCATGTGTACTTGGAGCTCTAAATGAAATTTTAAGCCAGGCAATAATGGAGGTTGAGGGACTTACAAAGGTAAACAATGAAATTAAAGGACTTTTAAATGTCAGAGCGAGAAAAATCGAGGATTTAATTCAGAACCTTCCTTCTTACTGTGAGGGTATAAGTCTTTCATCCAAAGAGGCTAAGGTACTTGTCAAAGAGCATACCTGTTTGCTGGCCCATTCCATAATAGCCTCCGGATGTCTGATCACCAAAGCCACCTTAGATGGGAGAGAAATCATTTGGAATGTTATTTGTGATGATGAGTCTTTTCTTCAGCTCATGAAGAACCTTGAGGAGACTGAAGTGAATTTTGAGATCCTTTACAAAGGAAAACCGGTTGAAAGTGGTAAAAAATCTAAGATTACTTATAGGGAAGAAGAAATTCTCAAGATCGCCCTGGAGAAGGGATTTTTTGATTTTCCGAAAAAAATAAAGCTTGAAGAGCTTGCGGAAATCTTTGGTATAGCGCCATCTACTCTTTCGGAAATCCTCCGAAGAGGACAGAAAAAAGTTTTGAAAAGTTATTTTAGACTGGAGACCTAGATTTCTTGTTATTACACCCACATTGAATGTATAAACCAAGTTATGCTAAGTTATGATACCATCCTTTCTTAGAATTTCACAAATTCTACATACGTATTCAACTTCCTGATCGACATTGAAGTCCCCCTTAACGATCCTTTCAACCAGTTCATCAATTACCGTTTCTGCATCCTTAGAGCTTTCAATGAGATCTATCCCCTGCTGCCCTCTTTTGCTACTCATATACTGAGATATCGCAGCCTGAGTCAATCCGAGCATTTCAGCTGCATCTTTGCTCCTAAATCCATGTTTTTCAATGAGCTCCTTTGCTAGCTTAGCTCTTATTGCCGGTAGGATGTATCTCACTATGATCATGCACGGTGGTTTTGTCATTGTAAATACATGTATCTATCAAGATTTAAACCTTCGGGTTTTTGTGATGTTTTTTGTTCCTAATTATGGAACATAAACCAGCAGAACTGGAAACCAAACAATTTAGGGAAAAGCATGATATGATCACAAGCTAAATTTAGTTTCATGAAACAATGGCCGTTAAAAATATTGCTAGTCCACCCGAGAGCACCTTTCATGCAGGAAAAAAGGATTACAATAGCTGCGGATTGCGCTTTGCTTATCCATAAAGAGCTCGTGGATAAATTCGATGAGGAAACGATTATAATCGGCTGTCCGATGCTTGAAGATCCAAAAAGGGTTTTCGAGAAGATTAGGATGGTCGTCAACGAATCGCAGGCAGAAGAGATGGATATTTACACAATGGAGGTGCCATGCTGCCACGCCATACACTTGATGGTAGATAGGGCCAATCAGGAAAGAGAAGATGGCGGAAAAGAAAAAATCAGGCTGAACAAGAAGATCATAAGAGTAACTGGAGAGGTCGAAGAGTATTCTGGCAAGGTCGACAAAAGCATGGTCGAGGCTGAGATAAGAGCTCACAAAGGATTGTAGTCCGGTTATGGAGAAATCAGAAAAATCAGAAGTTCAGTTAGAGAGTGAACGGAAGTATCATAGATATAGTCGGAGGAGATTCGTATGAAAAAAGTGGAAAGAATGATAATCGCCATAGACGAGGACTTATGCATTGGCTGTGGGAGATGTGTCAACTCATGCCCCACCAACGCCCTTGAGCTGAGAGACGACAAAGCATCTCTGAAGGACGAGAAACTTTGTGATGGATTTGGGTCATGCATTGCAGTTTGCTCAGAGAATGCCCTTTACATCGAGGTGAGAGAGGCTGAACCATTTAACTGGGATGTTCTATCCCAAATTGATTTTGAAGATTTTCTAGAGAAACTCTCCTTACACTACAAACCTGAAGTGATGCAGGAGTGAATTTTCTGTTAATCCAAATTAATTCAAACATTTTCGGGTTTTGCCAACAACCCGATAGAACTTTAAGTTATAAAAAATAAAAAAATAATAGAAATGAGGTGTTTTATATGGAAGGTTTGTTCCAGTCTGCTGATTGGAAAAAGGAAAAGCATGTTCCGGTTATAGAGATACCAGAAAAAGTAGGAAAAGGAGAAATCCTGGAGGTTAGAGTCAGCGTTGGTAAAGAAATCCCCCACCCAAATACAACGGAACACCACATTAGGTGGATCGAACTACTTTTCCTGCCTGACGGAGAAAAGTTTCCGTATGAAATCGGAAGGGCAGAATTTCTAGCCCATGGGGAATCGGTTGAGGGGGCAAATAAGAGCACTGTTTATGCCGAGCCGATTGCCCTCTTCACTTTCAAAACAGAGAAGTCCGGGAAGTTAATCGCCGCGTCCTACTGCAACATCCATGGGTTATGGAGCAATGAGGTCGAGCTAAAAGTTGAGTGATTTTTAAGAATTGAGTTCAATTTACTGAACTTTACTTAATTTCTATATTTTTATCATTTTTTGGCTGAAATTGCGACAAACTATACAAGTTGTAACAAATCCCTAAAACCCCTTAGTCCAAAACATGCTTTTCAAAAACCTCCATACTATAGATAAATCTCTCGGTTTCAATTTCTCGAGTTCCGTACCTAAATTTTTAATAACATCTTTCATCGCTTTATACTAAATCACATTGAGAAGAAAATCGAGATTAAAAACTTGCAAAAAGAAGAGGTGGTAACATAGGAGATAAGAAAAAGAGGAGAGTTCTCTTCGTTTGCACCAATAACTCAGCCCGCTCCCAAATGGCAGAAGGGTTACTAAAAAATCTTTATGGAGACAAATACGAAGTTTACAGTGCCGGTACTTTTCCAACAACGGTTAACGAGTATGCGATCAGGGTAATGGCTGAACTGGGAATCGATATATCGAAAAACCGCTCAAAAAGTGTTGAAGAGTTCAGAGGAATGGAGTTTGACTACGTTGTCACGGTTTGTGATGATGCGAGAGAGAGCTGTCCTTTCTTTCCCAGCAGACAACAGATTCACAAGAGTTTTGATGATCCTGCACTTGTAAAAGGAATTGAAGGGGAAACCCTCAATGCTTTCAGAAGGATAAGAGACGATATTAAGAACTGGATCATTGAGAAGTTTGGCTAATTAGACAGGTTACTAGATTAATGTTAGATTTCAATAAGAAAATGAAAAGATATCTCCATTACAGATTTCAAAGGGAATGAGACCCTTGACACTTAAAGAGAGACTATAAAAAATTATTTATAACAAATTTTGAAAATAAATAATTTCTCTAAACTTTTAAATAATTCTATATGAAGACATCACCAAAATACTATCTTCAAATTCTAGGGTGTATGAGTCTGAAAACTCTTGCTGTTTTAAAGATAGGTTATTCTCGTGGAACTCTACGAGTAGTTTATCCAGAACATTGTCGTACAAATTTTCTCTTGAGGTGAAAAATAAAGTGCAATCAGGCAAACTTTCATACAAATCCTTTAGCTTATTTAATACAGATTGGCCTTTTAAAGCTACTAAAATATCGAAACCACACAAAATTATCACATCTTTTTCTGTTACATCTTTAAAGATTGATTGTAATTTCCTGAAAATAGCGTCAATATCCTCAGTTTCAGGTATGATTTTATGGAGTTTGCCGAATGGGACGGACTCAGTTTTACCGATTTTTATCACATTAATGCCCCTAAATTGACTATCATCGATTCCAACTAATTTCATTAGTTTATAAAGTTTTTTACACTTAAGTTCTGTATATATGGTATAAAAAATTCTTTTCTCTTTCAGATAGTATGGCAAAATTTTCTGAAACAACAGTTTCCCTAGAACTGTTGAAAAATCATACGTTATCCTTGTTTTTAACCCTTCAAATTGTGGAATGACATTACTAATATTTTCCATGTATATTGTTCAAGTGATTAAAACATAAAAATTTTTAGATTTAGAAATGAAACAATCAAGAAGTTAAAACCTCCGTTTTCAAAGTATTATGTGCGGTTTCTATTAATGACTCAAGTTACTAGGTTTTTATAAGATCCCATATAATCCCTTTTTGAGAAATGAGAAATTATCCATCTCTTTATCGAGAATAATGGCAAAGATTTTTCCTTTTTTATTCTCATCTATCTCTATAAACTAACCACTACCTATGCTTTCCCACCTCCCAATTACTTTTCAACAAACTCCAAAATAGCTCTGCTAACCTCTTCAGGCTTCTCAAGCATTACCATGTGACCAGCATTTTCAACTACAACAACCTCTGCATTTATCGTCTTCTTGAAGAATTCGGAGTATTTTGGAGGAGTCATGATGTCGTCACTTCCAACTACACACAAAACGGGAACATCAACGGAGATTTTTCCTTCTTTGTAATCATTTAGCAGATCAAATTTATCACATGCGTTAAAATCCCGATAAGTTATCTCACTTCCACACTCGAGAATCTCTTTCAGCACCTCCTCTTTGATTTCTTCATCTCCAAAGTTCTTCGAAAAGAGCATGTTAACGAGTTTTTTAGCAGTGTTCTCAAAACCAAATTTTAGGCCATCAAGTAGCTCAGGCAAAACCCTCAGCCTTGCTCCAGTGCCGATGAGAATCAAGCCTTTAACAACATCTTTTCCCATCAGATAAACCTTCTGAGCGATCGCTCCTCCCAGAGAATGTCCTGCTACATAAGCACTGCCCATTTCATCTCCGATGAATTCAATTACATGTCTGGCATAGTCATCGACAGTAGAGATGCTCCTGTCATCTTCCGAGTCGCCATGCCCGGGAAGATCAATCGCATAACCACCAACCGATTTAAGCTGATTCTTCCAGACTTTCCCGGTCCCACCTGAGCCATGTATGTAAAGCACAGGTGAATCCCCTGATTTGTAAAAATTCAGTATTATTCTTTTTAATTCCATGGTTCCAGCCACTTCAGTCATTTAACCATCTCCTTCTTCACAATCAAATCGTTATTTACTGCTTGTTTCCCATTCCACCCTTATAAATTTTCTTGAATTTTCTAAATCTAAAGTTTCTCCTCGACCGATCTAACCTTGTAATCCAAATCAAAGTCCTTAAATCTCTCGTCAGCTTTTACAACCACGTAAATTCTCGGACATTCAGCTTTTAATTCCCCCACAATCCCATCCAAGAGCTTCCCTAACTCCTGAAAGTTGTTTACCTTTAAGATTGTTCCCATTGCTGTCAGCCTGAATTCAAAACCCGATTTTTCTATGATTTTCACCGCTTTGGTTACATACTTACTCAAAGACTCCCCAACACCGATTGGAACAACAGACACTTCAACAATCATAAAAGGAGTTTGAAAAAAAGAAGAAAAATTTTTTGCTCAGTTACAGGAAATCCAATCCTCTAACACTCAGTTTTGATGCTTTTAGGGGTTTTACCTTAGTTCTTACTCTCGTTGCGGTTGCCGTGTAGGTTTTTGTTGTTCTTGAAGGGGTTCCCACTTTTACCTCAGCTCTTTTCTGGGGCTTTGAAAATATTCTATCATCGTAGGCGGAGCTGCTCTTTGTAAAGCTCTTGAAGGTCAGAGACTCCTTTGCAATTACATTCGGTGATGTTACTCCGGTCATAATCGCCATGACCCTCACGCATCCCTCAAGTTCGTTGGAGATCCTTGCCCCCCAGATAACGTTTGCAGTGCTGTCTATCTCGAAGGTTAGATTTTCAACGATCTCTTCTGCCTCCTTTATAGTCAGATCTGGTCCACCACTGATGTGAATGAGTGAGCCTTTGGCTCCTCTATAATCAACCTCGAGCAAGGGATGATTCAGGCAGTCTTTAACCACGTCTTTCGCCTTTGACTGTGATTTAGCCTCGCCAACGAGCATCACAGCCACGCCTCCTTGACCCATGATTGCTCTGACATCTGCAAAGTCAATGTTCATGAGCGATGGCTTCGTTATCGTATCAGAGATTCCCTTGATCGTCTCAGCAACAAGCTGATCCATAACACTGAAAGCCTGCTCGATGGGAAGATTTGGAACGTATTCGAGCAGTTTGTTGTTATCCAACACAACTACAGTGTCAGCATTCTTTCTCAGCTCTTCAAGCCCCTCCTCAGCCTTGAAGATCCTTGCCCTTTCAACCCTGAAGGGGGTTTGGACCATTCCTATAACGATAGCTCCCTGCTTCTTTGCAATCTCGGCTATTACGGGCACACTCCCTGTGCCGGTTCCACCACCCATCCCGGCACAGACGAAAACTAGATCTGCCTCCTCAAGCAATTCTTCAATTGTACCTCTGGCAAGCTCGGCAGCTTTCCTGCCAATCTCGGGATAGCCGCCTGCACCCAATCCCTTCGTTAAAGTCCTACCTATCAAAACTTTCTTATCGGCCCTAATACTTAGGAGGTGTTGTTTGTCTGTGTTTATGGCAATCGTGTTTACTCCATCAACGCCAAGCTGCTTAAGCCTGTTTATTGTGTTGTTCCCACTTCCACCACAGCCGACAACAACGATCCTTGGCAGTCCAAATTCCTCGATATCAAAGTTCTCGCTCATTCTTCTGTTTCTTTCCTCCTCATAAAACTTCTGGGCTTTACTAACAAACGACTTCATACAAAATTCCTCCCTAAATATAAGAGTTAAGCCTCTGGCTCCTCTCTATTACCTCAACTTTCTCCGCAACCAACTTCCTGATCGCATCTCTAATCGCCTCACTAACTGAGGCGTACTCTCCCACCGTCACCAAAGCTTCAAGCATTTCATAATGCTGATCCGTTAGCCGAATCGATATTTTTCTCATTCATATCCCTCTACAGGAAGTGAGGGGTGGCGCACGGATTGCGAACGCCACCCACTTGTACTCCTCTTGTCCGACAATGTATGTCTATTGTCCGACATTATACTATTTAAAGATTTTGGTTGATTTATGCAAATTACCTATATTTTTATTGGACAACGTTGTAAGGCGTAGAGTTCAAATGAAAAACTTTTTTACGATTTTAGAATAGAGAGGGAAAAAATATTCCTCTAAGCTTGCTGGTAAAAGAATTATGCCTAAAAAAATTAAAAATACGGAATTAAATTGAAATTTTGATTTAATTATAATTTCTTATAATCTTTAAACCCCTCAACTTTCAAATGCATTTTAGCGAGTTCTCTATAGTCCTTCCACCTCTCAGTAACTTCTCTCTCGAACTCTTCGTCTGTTATCTCTCTAACAACTCTGGCTGGAATCCCCATTAAAACAGAGTTAGGGGGATACTTCTTCCCTGTAACTACAGCACCAGCTGCGACTATACTCCTTTCAGAAATGTGAGCTCCATTGAGAATGCACGAATTCATACCAATCATGATATTGTTTTCGATAACACATCCATGGATAACAGCTGAATGGCCAACTATTACGTAATCCCCTATTTCTACAGGTAATCCCCTGTCAACATGTACGACCACATTATCCTGGATGCTGGTGTATCTACCGACTTTAATCCTTTCCAGATCTCCCCTCAAAACAGCATTGTACCAAACGCTGGAAAAGTCCCCGATTTCAACTTCTCCTATTACCGTTGCCGTTTCAGCAAGAAAAACATCCCTGCCTAACTTTGGTATTTTCGATCCAATTTTGAACAGGTAAGCCATAAAAAATCCCAAGATCGAGTAAGATAAAACTCTTTTTGATTTTTGTAAAGATGCTGCTAAAATCAAGCGAAGCCAAAATCCCTCTTAACCACTTCTGCAACCTCTAAACCAGCTTTTATACTCCCGTTCATGCTCCTCTCGGGATAGTTTGGTGGAGATGTCATTCCAGCGATGTAGAAGTTTTCGAGAGAAGTCCTGTATTCGGTGACCTTTTTCAGATAAGCCTTTTCAAATATCGGCCCGCTATACTTCGCTTTAAAAATTTTAATCCAGTTAATGTTCTCCTCTTTGAAACCATATCTCTTCAGCTCTTTGAGGTAAAGCTTCTTCAGCTCCTCTTCAGGAGCGTTGAAAAGTTCACTATCTGGTGTTGAGTAGCTCGCGAGATATATCAAATCCTCTCCATAGTCTTCCCTGGGCATGAAATTCGTATGCTCTATGATGGCCCCAAAAACCGAAGCATCCTTAATGTTCGTCCAGTAAATGTCTTCAGTAATTTTGCCGTTCGCTCCTATCAACGCACAGACAGAACTCTGGTAATCGATTCTTGGTATGTTCGCAGCATACCTTACTTCATCGCTAAGAAGTGGCAGGGGGGCAGTATAGATTACCGCATCATAATCCTTTCCGTTTATGGAGAATCTTGCATTTTTGCTTATTTTTGGTGAGGAGTATTCGATTTCAACTTCTCCAGCCATCCTTTCGATGAGTTGTTGAAATCCATTTCTCAGGTAGCCCAGCTCTTCCCCAGAATACTTTCTGTTGCTTCTTATTGAAACTCTGGCGAGAAGCCAGGCATAACTAACTCTAGAATAATTCTCCCCAAATTTGCTCTTCAGCAAAGGCATGAAAAACTCGTCAAGCAACTTATCTCCGAGTTCATCTCTGATTCCTTCGATAACCCCATAATCGTCAAACTCCCGATAGTTCTTTTTTTTCGAGGAAATGGTAAATAATGCAAGCCTTATCTTATCGAAGAACGAGAGAAAAGGATAACGAAGAATTTCAAAAGGAGTATTTAGGGGATAAATTTTTCCTTCAAAAGCGAATCCTGTTCTTGCAATCTTCCATACAAGTTTATTTGAGAGTTTAAATTTTTTAATCATTTTCAATAATGCATCGTCTCCTCGAAAACAGTGGTGATAGAATTTCTCTATCCAGTAATCTTTTTCTTCATTTTTGTATGAGGCTGCAAGCCCACCTTCCTTATATTTTTCGAAGATAGTAACGTCTGCATACTCTTTTAAACTGTTTGCTGCTGTTAAACCACTCAAACCAGCTCCAATTATCGCTATTCTCATTGCCACACCATTTGAACTTTTAAGTTGTGTATTCTGCATTAAGCTTCACGTAATCATAGGTTAGATCACAACCCATCGCATAACCTTCGCCATCCCCGGTATGTAAATCGATAATAATCTTAAAATCATCGTTTTCCCTTAAAAACTCCGAAGCCTCATCTTCACACCCTGTTGGTTCGCCTTTATCGATAAGGCAAACCTTTTCAGCTCCATTTTCAAACCAAAGTGAGATGTTTTCCGTGAGTTCAATCCCTGAATATCCCAAAGCAGCAATAACTCTCCCCCAATTTGCATCACATCCAAAAATCGCTGTTTTTACGAGCAAAGAATTTGCCACGGCTTTTGCAGCTTTAAAAGCATCCCTATCGTCTTTTGCATTCCTGACTTGAACTTCGAAGACCTTTGTTGCTCCCTCTCCATCCTTCACAATCATCTTCGCAAGCTGAAAGCAAACCTCAGTTAAAGCTTTACCGAAGAGTTCCTTGCCCACCTTCTTCTTACCTGTCGAAACAAGCAATACTGTGTCGTTTGTAGAAGTATCTCCATCAACCGTTGCAACGTTAAAAGATCTCTCAACTGCATCCGCCAGAAGTTCATCCATCTCCGTTTTATCGAGGTTGGCATCGGTGAAGAGAAAAGCGAGCATCGTAGCTGACCTCATAGATGGAGCTATCATTCCAGCTCCCTTCGCAACTCCCGCAATAACAGCACTATCAACCTCTACCGCATACTCCTTTAGAAACCTGTCAGTGGTTGTAATGGCTTTTGCAAAGTTCTTAGCCGCCTGTCTGCTGTTTTCCAGCTTTACAAAAACCTCCTCTATTTTTGATTCTATCCATTCCATTTCGAGTTGCCTGCCAATAACGCCAGTGGAGCAAACGGCAATCTCATCAGGCTTGCATGAGAGCTTTGACGCCAGTATCTCTGCCATTCTCTTTGCATTTTCAATTCCCTTTTCCCCCGTGAAGGCATTCGCATTTCCACTATTTACAACCAACCCTTTAAACCTCCCCTTTCTCACATGTTTAGCCGTGATAAGCACAGGAGCAGCCTTTATTCGATTAGTTGTAAAAACTCCTGAAACTTTCCCCTCACATTTCACTATCCCTAAGCCATTTTTTCCCTCTTTAATCCCCCAGCATTTTAGACCATCTATTGCATTTATGGAATCGTTTATTTTGGTAAATCTCTTTTGCATGGAAGAATTGATTCTCTGTTGTTTATAAATTATTTCAGAACCGTATGTTGGTCTTGATTAACCTGACTGAAATGAATTCTAAGTTTCAGATAAACTTCGAAAAACCAAAATCCAAAAACCTAAAAACTCCATTTGAATGAAAAATCATATGGAAAAAGAACATTTCAAAGGAGCCCAAGAAAATCGTAAAAAAGAATATAGAAAACCTTCTTTAATTTCTATCGCCGGCCTCGATCCATCGGGTTGTGCGGGACTGCTTTTGGATGTGAGAGTGATAAGAGCCCTCGGTTTCCATCCGTGTGGTGTTGTTACGGCATTGACCTTTCAGAACACTTGTAGAGGATATGGATTTGAGCAAGTTTCTCCATCAGTGGTTGAAAAGCAGTTGAACTCAATTCTTGAAGATAAACTCGTCGCAGGAGTTAAAATCGGTCTTCTCAACTCCGTAGAGGTTGCAGAAGTTGTTGCGAATTTGCTTAAGGATTACGAGTTTGATAATAGAGGACCTGTAGTGTGGGACCCTGTTTTCAAATCCACAACGAAACTCGAATTTTTCAATGAAAGTTTTGTTGGAGTGGCTGAGTCCCTTTCGGCTATAGTTGACGTTGCAACTCCAAACGTTGAGGAGGCTGAACTTCTCTCAGGAGTGAAAATTAATGAAAGAACCTCAGCTGAAAAGGCAGCGATGATTATTTCAAGAAAACTTAATTCAGCCGTTGTGATAACAGGAGGAAAGCTAAACGGAATTGACGTGGTTTTTGATGGCAAAAAAGCGTTTACAGTTGAAGCAGAATTCTCTCCCGTTGAAATTAGGGGAACCGGATGCATCTACAGTTCAGCCCTAACTTGCTATCTTTCAAAAGGTGAGAGCCTTGAGGATGGTGCCAGACTCTCAAGACTCTACCTCTTAGAATCCGTGAAAAGGGCGAGACTGACGGGAAAGTGCCTCCCATGTTCTGATCCGGTACTGAATTTTGATTAGAAATTAGATCAAAGAAATCAAACCTTCAACCTGTATTTTGTCGTTTCAGAACCTCCTTCGTAGAATACTGTCAAAATAGCATCGACATAACCCTTATCTTCTGGGTTTGCTTAATACTCGATTGTTCACCTAAATTGAAGAACTTCGCCTCAACTCTGTCATTGTGATTGGGTATCTCAGACTCATCCACATACACAGTGATGGAGACAAGTATCGTAAGGAGTATGAATAACATCAGGAAATTTTTATCCATAATTCAAACAGAAAGTAAAAAGAGATAATTTTTAGGAAATTGACATGATTATGATGTCTTCAGGAAAATTCACCGAACCACTACCTTTTTAAATTCCGTGGAAGTTGGGAAGGTGATGAGGATTCCGCTTTACATTGAGATGGCAGGGAAAAATGTTCTCATAATTGGGGGAGGAGGGGTTGGTACATCTAGAGCTAAAAAATTTCTCGAAGCAGGAGCGAATGTCAGAGTTCTCAGCATCGAATTCACACCTGAAATAAAAGATTTGGAGAGGAACAATCCGAGACTCGAACTAATTGAAGATGATGCTAATACCTTCGATCTAGAGCCCCTTTTTGAGTGGGCTCATTTCGTTACCGTTGCAGTTGGAGATCTAAGGCTTAATGAGGTTGCAAAGGTTTTAGCTGCAAAAAAGAAGTGCTTTTTGAACTTGGCCAATGATTCCTCACAGACAGAAGTTGTAGTCCCGTTCGATGGGGAATATGAAGGGGTTAGGTTTGCTGTCACAACAGAAGGCAAGAGCGGTGTTGTTGCAAGAATGATAAGGGATTCAATCCTGGAAATGCTCAAAAAGGATGATGAGAAAATTTATCTTTTAAAGGCAATGGATTATCTCAAAAAATACATGAAGGCAGAAAAGGTTCCAATAGATCTAAGAATGAGTCTTTATTTCGAAATAAGTTCTGATGAAGAGTTCAGAAACCTTGTTAAAGATGGAAACATCGATGAGGCAAAGAGCCTTGCAGAGAAACTCGTCCAAGAGTACGTCAGCGGAAAGAGGATACCCAAATCGAAGTCCTTGACATTCTAAGTGTAACTTTAGGTGTAATTATGTTACCAACCACAGAAACAAATGGAGATGAGTCGAATAAGTTCAGTGAGGAAGAAAAAATTCTTTTAATGGCTTTACAGTATAATTTTCCCCTTTCTGAGGAGCCGTATTTTGATGTGGCAGATTTTACAGGACTAAAAATTGAATACATACTCAGCAAAACAAAGGATTTTTTAAAAAAAGGGGTAATAAAAAGGGTTGGTGCCCAGTTGAATTACAAAGCCTTCAAAGAGATTGGATTTGCGGCACTCATAGGAGCTTCCGTTAATTTAGAAGATGTTACGAGGGTTGCCCAGATAATCAATTCCTTTAATCCAAAACATAATTATCTGAGGGATGATGAGGAATATAACGTTTGGTTTACCCTAAAAGAGAGAAGTCCTGAAAAACTAAAAGAGCTTGTAAGGAAGGTTATGGAAAAATGTTCAATCGGCGATTATGTTTACCTACCATCGAAAAGGGTTTATAAAATGGATGTGAAGTACGATCTTTTCCGGGGCATTTCTTACAGTGAAGCAGGAATTGAGAATCCATCTGTCCCAAAGGTGGAAGATGTCGGAGTTAATGCTAAGCTGTTGCTTGAACTTGAGAGGAGCTTCAAGGTTGAAGAAAGACCTTTCAAAAGGATTGCCCAAAAATACGGTTTGGGGGAGGGAGAGTTAATTTCTTTGATTGGAGAACTCATTGAACTGAGAGTTATCAGAGGATTTTACGCTGTTTTAAAGGAAAGGAAAATTGGATTTGCTGAAAATGCGATGAACATGGTTGAAACGGAAAAAACAAAAAAAGTTGCCCTGAAATTGCTGAAGAACTTTCCTGAGATCACCCACCTTGTGGAAAGAGAAACAGATAGTAAATGGAGGTATCCGCTTTACTTCATGATCCATGCATCGCGTAAGGAGGCGATTGAGGAAATAAGAGAGAGAGCTTTGAGCGTCCCTGAAGTAAACTCAATAAAAACACTATATAGCTTAAAAGATCTTAAAGGGGAAAACGACTCATCGGTGGCTAAAGCATAACTCCCTACATAATTCCTTATAGCTGCAGTTAAAACACTCTCCAACCCTTCCAGGTGGAATTTCTCCTTTTTTGATAATATTATAAACTCCTTCATAGAATTCTATGCTCCTTTCAAAAAGAAGTTGGTTGAACTTCCATTTGCTCTTTCTGATTTTATTCTTTGAGATTTCTAGTATAAATCCATTCTTAAGCCCTTCCATTTCAAGATATAAGTTGAGCTGTGCAATCCACCTCTTTTTTGGGATTCTGGTAATGTTCGAAACCCTTTTTACCTCCACGATCTCGAAACGATTCTTTCCTAACACCCTGAAATCTGGTTTTCCTGTAATGTTAAAGCTATCAAAGTGAAGTTTTCTTTTCCTAGTGGGATAAAGACGATACCTCTCTTTTAAGAAGTTTAATGCGATTTTTTCTCCCAAATTACCGGCTTTCTTGACTTTTGGGTCGATTCTTTCCAAATCAGGGTATTTTAGCTTGAAATATATCCATTTTGGACAACGAAAAACCCAACTTGCGAAAAAATTCATGCAGAACAGGGATAAATTTACAAAATAAAATTATTGGGTGGAATGAAAGTAATGGTTTTATAGACAAAAGAAATGGGGCCGCCGAGATTCGAACTCGGGTCTCCAGCATTTTGGACGGTTTTAGATTTTCACTTCAACCAGCACCCCAAGCTGGGAGGATAACCAGGCTACCCTACGGCCCCTTTATGAAACTTTCATGAGACCCCTCACAATTTTGAAATAGCTTGCCTTTTAAAGATTATGGTCTTCACCGGGTAAAAACTATAAGCGATATGGTGTGGGACACGTTTATCTCTCTACAACTCACCTAAGCCAACTCAAGAGATAAATCCAGAAATCTTGAATCTTAAGGAAGAGAATTAGGAGAATCTTAAAAGATGTCACCACACCATTTTTAGTAAAAGCTTTGGCAAAATTTATATCTCCTATATCCTAAAAATATCTGATGTCGATTCTGAAAAAAGAGGGTGTTGGGAGATTCAAACATCTAATTTCTATTGATGAACTTACTAAAGAGGACATCATTTATATTTTAAGGCTGGCAGAGAAATTTGAGCCTATTGCAAAGGGTAAAAAGGTGAATAAAAGCTTAGAGGGGAAAATACTTGCGAACCTCTTTTTCGAACCATCGACAAGAACTAGGATGTCGTTCGAGGCTGCTATGAAAAGGCTGGGTGGAGATGTGATCAACATGACAGCTCAGGAGGTAAGCAGTGTTGCAAAGGGTGAGACGCTTGCCGACACGATAAGAGTGGTGGGAAACTACGCAGATATAATCGTTCTGAGACATCCCCTAGTTGGAGCTGCCAAATTCGCCGCTGAGAATTCGATAGTGCCTGTGGTGAATGCTGGTGATGGAGCTGGACAGCATCCAACACAAACCTTGCTCGATTTATACACGATGATGAAGGAGGCAAAGCTTGAGGGGTCAAAGATAGCTCTTATGGGAGATTTGAAGTATTCAAGGACTGTTCATTCCTTGATTAAGGCCCTGGCTCTTTTCAACACAACAATCTACCTCATAAGCCCTCCTATGTTAAGACTATCTGAGGAATTCATCGAGGGATTGGATACCAAGACATCCAAGGTGTTTGAGGTAAGCTTAGAAGAGGTAATCGATGAGATCGATGTTCTTTATGTTACGCGAATTCAAAAGGAGCGATTTCCCGATGAAGAGGAATATAGAAAGGTAGCGGGGAGCTACGTGATCACCCTCGATTTGTTGAGAAATACGAAGGAGAGCATGATCATCATGCATCCTCTACCCAGAGTAAACGAGATAGCAACAGATGTTGATAAAACCAGACATGCGAGGTACTTCGAGCAAGCTTTCTACGGCGTGCCGATAAGAATGGCAATTCTGAGCGAGCTTCTTGATGGTAATGGTTAAGGTGTTAGTTTAAGGTGATAAAAATGTCGATGGAGAAAGGCACGAAGGATAAAGGTGCGAAAAGCGATAGAAAACATCTGGTTGTGAGCAAAATCAAAAACGGTACAGTAATAGACCATATCTCGCCAGGAATGTCACCTCTCGTCCTTAAAATCCTTGGAATCGGGCCGGGTTCTAAGGAAGCTGTCTCGATGGCGATGAATGTGCATAGCAGCAAGATGGGTAAAAAGGACATCCTTAAGGTAGAGGGAAAGTTCATAAGTGACGAAGAGCTGAATAAGATCGCTTTAATAGCCCCAGAAGCTACGATAAACCTTGTTGAGAACTTTGAAATAACAAGGAAGTTTAGGGTTGAGCCACCGGAGGTTGTTGAGAACATAATAAAATGCCCGAATCAATACTGCATCTCCAATAGCAATGAACCTATAAAATCGAGGTTCAGAATATTCACCGATGGTAGAAAGGTTGTTGCCAAATGCGATTACTGCGGAAAGAAACTCTATAGTCTCCAAGATTACATTTAGTACATTTATATCTATTCATATCGTTTCAATTGAAGGATGCAAATCGAATTTAACAAAAAAGTTTAAGGTTTTACATTCTACATTTTTCCAATGAAATTGAAAGTAACCATTTGCGAACTTGAGTCTGCGTTGAATGGCTGGAGTCTTCTAAAAAATCACGTGAAAAAGGAGAGAAGTGATCTTGTAATCTTACCTGAAATACCTGCTTATTTCTGGTTTCCTTCCTTACCGGAATTCGACAAATACGTCTGGTAAGAGGCTTTAAATGCTATAACAGATTTATGCCAAAGCTTCATGAGCTTTCTACAACGGTAATCTCAACAAGACTAATACAAGAGGGAGATCTACGATTAAACCAAGCTTTTTACTATTTCAATGGCTACCAACCTCTTCGAAATAAACACTACTTCCCGAATGAGAGTGGATTTTATGAGGCGAGATGGTTTCATAGAGGAGAGAAAAATTTCAAAGTTTTTAAAGTCAATAGAATTTCAACGGGCATTCTTGTCTGTAGTGAGTTGATGTTTAACGAAATTGCGCGTCACTACGGAAAGCAGAATGCGCTTATAATTGCTGTTCCAAGAGCCACAACAGATTTGAAGCGATGGAAGGTTGCATTACAAATGGCAGCGATAGTGTCTGGTTCGTATGTTTTGTCATCCAACCGTGTTGGAGAAATTGGTTTTAACGGTTTCGGATGTGTAGTTTCTCCAAATGGCGACATAATTGCTAATACGTCAAAAAGTGAGCCTTTTGTCACAGTTGAGATTGATTTGAAGGAGGCAGAGAAAGCAAAGACAACATACCCAAGATATATCCCTGAGTGATTTTTCAGCATATCAAAAACTGGGATTTGCAAAAAGCTATAATGCTAAAAATTCAGCAGTTACTACGAGCGCTTTAGTTTATTCCTTATTTATTCTTTATCAAAATATTTTAAAAGATCTCCGATATTCACGATTATCTGTTCTCCCTCCTCTAAATCCCTCAAAATCACTTTTCCATCTTTAAACTCGTTTTCAGCAACGATCACAGCATATTTAGCTCCAACCGTATTTGCGAAGCTCAGCTGCTTTTTCAGACTTCTCTCCATAACATCGCTCAACACAGTTTTACCACTCTTCCTCAGCCTTTCAGATATCTTCAAAGCCTCCAGTTCCATTCCCGCTGTGTATGCAACTAAAATGCTCTTGGCAGCATCCGCCTTCATTTTGCATATCTCTGCTATCCTGTCAAAGCCAAGGGCAAAACCAGTAGATGGAACGTCACCACCGCCAAAAAGATGTGTTAGGCGATAGCTCCCCCCTCCACAAATCTGGTTTTGAGCTCCTAACCCCTTTTTTGCAAAAGCTTCGAAAACAACGCCAGTATAATAGTCTAAGCCCCTAACTATACTGAAGTCAAGGTTGTATTCTATTTCAAGCTTTTCAAGCCCTTTACAGAGATTTTCTAAGTAAGAGAAATCAAAATCTGGGATTATTTCTTTTGCAGAGTTGATGACCTCAGTTCCACCTTTAAGCCCGATGAGATCTTTGATAGGGTCGAAATAGCCTTCAAGTCTTTCTGAACTGAGATACTTTTCAAGCCCCTCGATATCATTTTTATCGATCATTCTCATAATTTTGTAGTATCTTGCCTCATCAACATCCTGCAAAAGCTTTCTCAGCAAGCCTACATGCCCAATGTTGAGCGTGAAATTGAGGTTGAGATTTTTCATTATGTTACATGCGAGAACGATGACCTCGAGGTCTGCCAAATAAGAGTCTGAGCCTATTAACTCAACTCCAAACTGCCAGAATTCTCTATACCTCCCTTTTTGGGGATTCTCATATCTAAAGCAGTTGGAGAAGTAATAAAATCTCAGGGGCCTAGGCATAACAGAGCACTCATTAACGAACATCCTCATAACGGGAGCCGTTAACTCTGGCCTCAAGGCCAGATCCCTTCCGCCCTTATCCTTGAATGCATAGATTTCTTGAACGATTTCCTCTCCACTTTTTATTGTAAAGAGATTTAAATGTTCAAAGGTTGGGGTATTGATCTCTCTGTAGCCGTAGCTCTCTGCAGTTTCGCGCATTATTCTTTCAATCACTCTCCTTTTTTCCATTTCATCCGGCAGAAAATCTCTCGTTCCCCTTGGTCTCTCGATCTTCAATCCTGTCACCCTCCCCAAACCCTTTATTCCTCAGCCTCTCCGATTGCTTTTAAATATTCCCTTAACATCTTCGGGAACTTCGAGGCTTCAACATACCTTAAGCCGAGCTTCTCCGCCCACTTCCTTATTCCTGCGTCACTGCTCACCACTCCCGCCTCGAGCTCCTTTGCCAGCAGCAAGACATCAATATCAGGCTCGCTGTCAAGGATTCCACCTCTCAAAGCAATTCTATATCTCTCTCTGAACCTGCTTACAAGCTGCCCAACCTCATTCTCGATTTCTTTTCTGCTTTCTTCTGAATTGCAGAGCTTTGAAGTCACTACGGAACTCTCCCAAAGGAATTCTTCTGCCAGCTTCTTACCCTGATTTATCTTCTGCCTCATCGTTAAAACGTATTCGTAGAAAATGGCCGCAGGAATCTTTACTTCATACCGATTTGGGGTCTTTTTTACAAGCCATGTATCTATTTTTGAATAAACATCCTCTTCACAGTTATATCTCTTCAAGAAACTCGTTAGCTCGGAATATACTGTAGGATATGGGATATAGCAACTTATATCGAGCTTAAGCCTCGCTTTGGCGATGTAGTTGAGCAGTCTATCGGCTGACTCACAGATAGTGGATAAACCTTCTGAATCTCTCATTCCCGTATCGGTGAGGGCCGTGGTGTCGAGAACGAATCTCTGTTTCATAATAACCCAACGGGAGAATTTTACTTTAATCTTTCTAATATTCTTTCGAAATTCCAAAATTAGATATTCCAAAATCAAGATCAAGATCTAAAAATCTAAAATTCCACATGAACAAAGATGTGATCCTTGTGGTATGGATCGAGTTTTCCATACTTAACTATCGAAAAACTCCTCTCAAGCTCGGAAAGCACACGCTTGAAAACCTCTGAAGGTTCAGCAACAGAATCAATACTTCTGGCTTTTACCATGATCAGTCCCCCTCCACCTTTTTTCAAAAAGAATTCGGCGTTTTTAGCGAAGATCTCACTTTGATTTTTCTGTGCTATATCCTGGTAGATAAAATCTACTTCCTCAACTATTCCAGCATACTCTTCAGGCCTTGATGCATCCTTTAATAAAGGAATTATGTTCTTTCTCTCCAGAGCCAGTTCGAGGAACTTTTTAAAGGGCCTGGCTGAGTATTCTATCGCGTATATATGCCCTTTTTCTAGTATGTCAGAAAGATGGCTCACTGTTGTGCCACTGGCAGCCCCTAAGTACAGTATTTTGATTTCTGGCCTGAAATCAACCGTATACCCATTTAAAATCATAGCTGCTAGCTTAGACCTATACGGAATCCATTCTCTGAAATCTGAGAACTTCCTTTCCCCATAATGTGGCTTAAATTTACTTTTAGTGACTAAAAACTCTCTGTTTTCGTATCTTACAAGAAAAACGTTATGAGTTATCTGCTTCAAAATCTCTACATCTGTCATCCAGTTAACCTCCTTTTAGGATTTGATCCCTCATTTTCTAGATTTCGCCTTTGATTTTTCTCTGAATTCCTCATACTTTCTTTTCACCGATTCGAAGAGATCCTCCTTAAGCTCTCCACTGTAATAATCTATTCTTGCTGCGATAGCAAGCTTTGAAGCAAGAAATCTCGCCATCTTTCCTCTAAGCGATTTGGGGAGAGTCCTTATGAAGGGGTGCTGGAATATTATACCGTGCTTAGGTGTTTTAGCTTTTTTACCCTTTTTCATCCGAGACATGGCCTTGAACAGGCTTTTTTCAGCCCCTAAAATCTGAATGGTGCTTGCTGGCAGACTTGAAAGTCTCTTCAAGCTCCCTGCTTTTTCTATAAGTCTTGCGGCAATTATGCCACCAACGATTTCGCTCATGTTTGGCATGCTTCTTGCTACCCCTGAGTTTATCTCATCTTCTATATCACGCCTCAGTTTTTTAAGGTCTCTAACAATTCTCCTGAATTTCTCCGTATTTTCGTCGATCTTTATTTCTTCCAGATCCCTAATTTTCTCGGAAAAGAGGTTTATGCCAAGATCTAGTTCATCAAGCGCTTTCAGAAGTGAGATGAGATACCTCTCTGATCCTTTAAGCTCTCTTTCAATTTCTTTCTCCGCAATCTGAATTGCTGTTCTCCTGAGTGAAGAGTAATAATCCTCTTCCGATCCAAAAACTCTAATTCCTGCCTCTTTTAAAGAAAATGGAATTTTATCAAGTTTTTCACTCTTGCTCTCTTCAAAGGACTGTACGAGATCATCAGATTTTCTTACTTCGAGTTCAGAATCCTTTTCATAAACTCTACCAAACCATACTTTGTATTCTGATTTATATTCTGACATAAAGCAAGCATTCCTGATTTTCAGTATTCCATAAATTCTATCGATCCGATTAGAATGGATCACTCCACTTCTTCGATTTTAGCCCCCAGATTATTGGCTTTGGTGATTATCGTTTCGCATTCAAATCCCTTTTCTCTAAAAGCCGAGCTGAGATCCTTTGAGATTGCTCTAGAATCTGTGTCAGTTATCGCATAAACAGATGGGCCAGTTGAACTCATTCCAACCGCAATTCCATCTTTAACGCTCTCGATAACACTCCAAATGAGGTCTCCATACTGCTCAACCTCAATCCTTTTGAAGCCTATATGCTGAATCCTTGAAATACCATCTGAGAATTCGTCCAGATCTTTTTCAACCACAGCCGGTAGAATTTTCATCAGAATTATGTGGGCTAGCGTTTTTACCTCGCCAAGGGAGATCGGGCAGTACTTTTGAAAGAGATTTACCTCCTCTTCACCAAAGTAACCGCTTAATTCTGGCACGGCTAAAACAACTTCCCAATCTGGAAAGTCATACTTTGCAAGGACCGGAGGTGGGGGAGCTCTGCTAGCAGAAGAAGGCAAGAAATCCTTTTTTACCTTTTTAGAATGTCCTCCATCAAGGATAAAACCACCCATTTTGAAGGCAGCAACTCCTATTCCTGAAGTCCCACCTCTCCCGACCAGGCTCGCGAGATCCGTCAAAGTGAGATCAAGGTCGTAAATCCTCCGGTAAGCTTCAGCCACCGAAAGAGCTGTCTGGGTTCCATTCCCAAGTCCAACATGGGTCTTGTAGTTATCCAGGATCTTTATTTTGATACCCCTACCGAAAGCTTCGCTAAGCTTTTTTACTGCCCGCTGAAAGGCTTCGGTTGCTATTCCATCAATCACAATGTCCTCAGATTGCGAAGCCTCAATCTCTATGAATGGATTTTCCAATGCGAGACCAATCCCACCATCGATTCTTCCAAGCTCTCCATTGAGATCTATAAGGGTCATATGAATTCGTGATGGAGTCCTAACCCTCACCCTCTTCATTTTAACCAGTCCCCTCTTTAACTTTCTTTTAACTTCATTCCTTTTTTCTCACTTTCTCGAATCTAATTCACCAATCCACTTCCATCAAATCAACTTCACTAAATCAATTTTTCCTTTCTAACTCTATCTTTTTTATGTATCCCGGCTCATCGAAATCAACAACATAAGCCTCGGGGGCTATAACCGGAAGTTGATATCCTGTGAAAATCCTCATTATCTCCCCCGCCTGAATAGAGCATGTCAAAGCGTACGAAATTGGGTTATGTTCAGGGCGATCGTATTTCACATCGAAGAACGAAACCCCATCAGGGAGAAATGTAGTAATTATCTCAGGAATAAATGGGACTCCAAGCTCCTCTGCTACTCTAGCAGCCCTGTTGATATGTTTATGAGCAATTATAACATCTATACCCTTAAGCTGTTTTTTAAACTCAGCGTAGTCTTCAGGGTAAGGATATGAAATTATACACGAATCGGTACTCATCGGATGTACGACATCGTAGTCATTGGCCTCTAAGGGCTTTACAGTTGAATCTATTCTTGCATCGACAGGTGTTAAAAAATCCCCTATGTACCTAATGCAGCCAACCCCGCTCCTCCATAGGAGCTCCAAAAGCATCCTCGATCCAATGATGCCAACGCTGAACTTCTCGAGGTATTCTATTTTCTTTTCACTTGCCATTCCGTACCAGAATATGTTTCTCATATCCTTTTCCCCTTATTGACTTCATTATGTCGTGTTTTGTTATTATCCCCTCCATTTCTCCATTTTCTACTACAAGTACGGCGGGATTGTTAATGAGCATCTTGCAAACGTATTCCATACTTTCATCAGATGAAACACTCGGCAATGGACTGTCCATGCAGTCCTTCACCTTCATCTTCTCCGTGCTCTCAATGCCTTTATTGAGTATAATCTTTACTATTGAACTCTCGGTAACTGTTCCAAGGACTCTGCCAAGCTCAATCACTGGCATCTGTGATATATCATGCTTGAGCATAACCTCAATTACCTCCCTTAATGATTGATCTGGGGTTGCACACATAACATCCGGATTCATAACACTCCTTGCATTAACCTTTTTTCCCTCTAAATTTTCCAAAACCTCAAAAATCTTCTTAACAAGAGAGAGCTTCGGGTCTATATCTCCTGATTCTATCCTTGCGATGAGTGGTTGGCTCACTCCAACAAGCTCAGCAAGCTTTTTTTGAGTAACGCCAAGTTTCTTCCTTTTTCTCTTTATTTCCTCGATCTCAAAATGCATAAAGGTTGTTTACAAAGAGTTATTTAAAATTACCGTTGTGCATTTTTTGAGTTCAGAGTTAGCAAGAATGGAAAGGTTTTTATTAACTAAGTAAAAACCAAAGAAAGAAATATTCTCGAGTATACGAATTAAAAATGATTGAAAAGGTTGGTTGGCTGATAGACATAGATTACCTTACATTAAACGGGAAGGTTGTGGTAAGGCTCTGGTGTAAAGACAAAGACGGCATTTTCGTTGCTTATGATGATTCATTCGAGCCTTATTTCTATGTTTTAGGCGAGGATCTTTCCGAGAACGATCTTAACATAAAAATTGAAAGGAAAGGAGAAATAATCTCAACAAAGAGGGTTGAAAAGGTTAGGATGAAGATTTTTGGGAGAGAAAAGGAGGTTTTCAAAGTTTATGCCCAACACCCCCAACACGTTCCCAAACTCCGTGAAGTTTTCTCACAGTTTGCAGAGGTAAGAGAGGCTGACATACCCTTCGTTTATAGATACCTCATTGATAGGGATCTTGCCTCCTTCGACGGTATTAGATTGAAATGTGAAGAGACCGATTTTGGTTCGCTGAGATCATACAAAGTATTTGATGTCAGAAGAGAGGAAAAAGAGGGATTTCCAGATGTTTCAACCCTTGCCTTCGATTGCGAGATGCTTACAGAGATGGGAATGCCCGATCCAAAGAAGGACCCGATCATAGTCATCTCAGTGAAGTCTGGAGAATACGAGAACATAATAAACGGAGATGATGAGAAAGCGGTGATAAGAGAGTTCATTCAGGTTTTGAAAGAGATCGATCCCGACATCATCGTGGGTTACAATCAAGATAACTTTGACTGGCCCTATTTGAAGAAAAGAGCCAACCTACATGGAATAAAACTGAATATAGGGAGAGACGGTTCTGAACTTGCAATAAGAGGTGGGAGACCAAGAATTGCTGGCAGGCTAAATGTGGATTTGTATGATATTGCAATGAGAACGATAGATGTTAAGATAAAAACCCTCGAGAATATAGCTGAATTCCTTGGAAGAAAAATTGAGATCGCAGATATCGAAGCGAAAGATATCTCAAAGCACTGGAACAAGGGAGACAGAGAGGCGGTCATCCGTTACTCAAGACAGGATGTTATGCACACATATTTTATCGCCGAAGAGCTTCTGCCAATGCACTACGAGCTTTCAAGGATGATTAGAATTCCTTTGGATGACGTCACTAGAATGGGGAGGGGAAAGCAAGTAGACTGGCTTCTGCTAAGCGAGGCATATAAGCTTCGTGAGCTCGCTCCAAATCCAGCTGAATTTTCCCAGCCCTATGAAGGAGCTTTCGTTTTGGAGCCCGAGAGAGGCTTGCATGAGAACGTTGTCTGTCTTGATTTTGCCTCAATGTACCCCTCTATAATGATCTCTTTCAACATAAGCCCAGATACATTATCCAGAGAGAACTGCGACTGCTTTATCGCGCCAGAAGTGGGTCATAGATTCCTGAAAAAGCCGGATGGATTCTTCAAGCGAATTTTAAGAATGCTTATAGAGAGAAGGAAAGAGATCAAAAGACAGATGAAGGAACTTGACTACTCTTCTCCCCAATACCTCCTCCTTAACATCAAGCAGGAGACTTTGAAAATCCTGACAAACTCCTTTTACGGGTATACAGGATGGGGGATGGCCAGGTGGTATTGCAGGGAGTGTGCCGAGGCTACAACAGCCTGGGGAAGGCATTTCATAAAGACCTCTGCCAAGATGGCAGAAGACATGGGGTTCGAGGTGCTATATGGGGATACAGATTCGATCTTTATAAAGAAAGAAGGTATGAATTTGCCAGAGCTAAAGAAAGAAGTTGGTAAGCTGATTGAGGAGCTGTCGAAGGAGTTGCCTATCCAAATCGAGATCGACGAGTTTTACCGGACTATATTCTTTGTTGAAAAGAAGCGATATGCCGGATACACAGATAGCGATAGGATAATAGTTAGAGGTTTAGAGGTGAGAAGGGGAGACTGGTGCGAACTTGCTAAGAAAGTGCAGAAAAGCGTTATAGAGATAATACTGAGGGAGAAAAACATTGATAGAGCCGTTAATCTCGTGAAAGATGTAATCGATAAGATAAGGAGGGGTGAATTTGGAATAGACGAATACATCATCCACAAAAGCTTAACAAGAAGGCCCTCGAGATATGAGAGCGTTCAGGCGCATGTGAAGGCTGCTATGAAAGCTGAGAAAAAGGGTTTGCACTATGCAATAGGATCAAAGGTAGGATACGTTGTCACGAGAGGCTCCGGAAATGTTGGAGACAGAGCTTTTCCATCCGACCTCATCGAATCATTCGACGGAGAGACAATTGTCGACGCTGACGGAAACGTTTACAGATTGGATAGAGAGTACTACATAAACAATCAGATAATTCCCTCAGTTATGAGAATTTTGGAGAGATTCGGATATACTGATAGTTTTGTAACCGGAAAGGCAGAGCAGAAAACCCTGGACACTTTCTTCTGAGGTGATCACTTGAGCTTTAGTGTTTTCAGATGCAGAAGATGCGGGAGATACATCTATGCCAGAAGTTCCAACAAAACCAGAAAGTGCGTTTGTGGATATACGAACAATTTAGACAGAGTTTTGGTAGTTGCGAAAGTTGAAGATGAGAGATTGGCAGCAGAATTTGTAAGGCAAAAGCAAGGATCGGGAACAGATTTTGTTAGATTGGGTGAAAAGAGTTAGAAAAGAGGCTAAAAATGAGAAGGGGGTAGATACCATTTACGAGTACGAGATCGAGGTATGGTTTGGAGATCTCGATTCTTTTGGGCATGTAAACAATGCGAAACTCTTCACATATCTTGAAGCTGGAAGGTTTAAATACTTCAAGACCCGCCTAGGATCGCTGAAGGATGTTGAATTCGTTTTGGCAAGGGCTGAAGTTGACTTTCTTGCTCCAATTTGCCTTGGCGATGTGGTTTTGGTCAAAATGTGGGTGGGCAAGATCGGAAACTCAAGCTGGGAATTTCTATACTCGGTTGTTAACAAAGAAACTTCAGAGGAAGTCGCCAAAGCAAAATCGGTGCAGGTTTGGTATGATTTTAAAAAAATGAGAAGTGAGCCCATACCCGATAATATAAAAAAGGTGCTAGAAGGAGACAAAGAGTAAGTAAATAGTAATTAGTAAATTAAACAGTAATTTAATAAAAACCTTGGATGGTTCAAGAGTCTTTAAACCCAAAACTTAAACCTAGAATCAAAAAATAATAATTGAAGAAATGATACTCGAAATAAAGAGAACATTTTTGGATAGGATAAAGGAGGAAGCTAAGATAAATCAAGTGGAAATCTGTGGTTTCATTATCGGAGAAATCCGTGGAAGCCGTGCTATTGCAACTGAAATAAAATCAGCAAAAAACGTTTTGAATTCTCCCACTAGATTTCAAATTGATCCAGAAGATTTTCTAAAAACACTTGCAAAAGCTGAAAGCAGAAAACTGGAGATTATTGGATTCTACCATTCACATCCAGCGCCTCCCTACCCATCCTTAGTGGATGAGAAGTTCATGGCTCTTTGGCCGGATAAAATATGGCTTATAGTATCCACAATATCCACATTTGAACCCTCTACAAGGGCATTTATCAAAAGAGCAGAGAAGTTTGAAGAAATTAAAATCATCGAGAAATGATGGTTTAATCAAAAGGTAAGGGAAACAAAATAGCTTTTAAAACCAGAGTGGTTGGAAAAACTATGATAGGTATTCTTTTCGCCTTAACGGCTTCCTTCCTCTGGGGCATAAATGGAATTTTCTTGCGGAAAGGGCTTGAGAATGAAGATGTGGTTTCCGCAACCTTTACAGTTATTCTGATCGTCACGTTTATTACCTTCATCTTCTCAGCCGGAGATATCCAGAGTACCGAACTCAGACAAGATAAGGTGCTGATGCTGATTCTGGCTGGTATAATTTCCTATTTCATTGCTAGAGTGATAACCTATTTTTCGGTAACAACTATTGGCTCTTCCAGAGCTTTTTCTGGAACCTCAACCAGGATAATGTTTTCTGCGTTTTTCGGCGTATTTTTGCTTCACGAGGTTTTAAGTACGCTTGTTTTAACCGGCACGGTTCTTATGATATTCGGATTATACATATTCTCAACCGAAAAGATCGACAAGACTGGAATCTACATCTCTGTCATTAGCGGATTCTTTTATGGACTTGCATCCTTCTTTATAAAAGCAGGAATGCTGGAGAGCATATTTCTGAGTACTTTTATAGCCTCGATTTCCGGGCTGTTAATGTTAAGCATTTTTGCAGCTGTTAAAAACCGTCTCAGGTTTGTGAAGAATAGATACCTTGCAATATCGGCAACCTCGCTTGCTTTCGGAAATATCTCCTATTACTTTGCTTTATCCCTTGTTCCACTGACCATAGCAGTCCCAATTTCAAATCTTTATCCACTGGTGACAACCGTCCTTTCCTACTTTTTAATCCAAAAATTAGAATCTGTTAGTTTAAAAACTTTCATAGGCTCTTTTCTGGCAGTTCTTGGATCGATTTTGATCGCAATAGGGAGAAACGTCTGAAATAAGACTGAAACAAGATAAAACTAAAAAATAAATAAATTATTTAAATTTCTCTTGGATGTATTTCAGTGTTTTGTCTACAAACTCGGCCTCACAAGGAGGTTCTTCTCCAAGCCATTCCCTGTAAAAGGCATTAATGTCTGGTAAAAAGTCGAATACCACCGGATACCCTGGTGGGACGACCTCGGTTTCGAGAAGAGTGAAACACTCCGGACAATAATACTCTCTTATTTCCATCCAGCTAGGGTCAGAATGCATGAATGGTCTATAGAGCTCTTGCAAAGATTCTTCGCTATCCCTAACATAGATCTTGGCCTTTAGTTTCCAATTGACTCTGTAATCACCGAATTCAAAGCCACATTTACATTTTACAGTGGGTATGTTGTCCTTGCAAACTATGAAAAGGCTATCAGAAAGAGGCAAGATTATTTTATCATCCCAAGGAACTTTTTCCTGTAGCACATCCAGAATGAGCTTGAATCTATGTGGATTTTTGTCAGAGCTTATTACTCTGTAAAGTTCCTCCATTGACAGCTTGCCATCAATTAGATCTCTAACGAGCTCTTTCGTTTCCATAATTTCACCCCCTACCATCCTCTTCCAGCCAGAAAATTCTGTGGTTGTCAAGTTTCGCTTTCCAACCTGGCGGAACAACAAAGGTTGTACTTGGTGCTTCAACAACAGATGGGCCTCTGACGACATTTCCAGGCATCAGATAATCCATTTCGAAAATCTCTGCCTCATGCCATTTTCCTCCATAGAAGATCTCTCTTTCCTTCTTATACGCTTTTTCATCTGGCGTATCTTCGCTCTCTGGAATATCTGGTAGCTTTGGTTTTGGAGTGGGTAGACTGCATGAGAGTATGATTCTGCTTATCATGTAGCCTGCTTCTGGACTTTTCGAGCCTCTTGCATATATCTTCTCAAACATGTCATCGTAGGTTTGCTTTATATCCTCGATATGGTCCTCCCTTATTGGAAATCTAACCACAGGTACTTCCAAGTCGTCAAGCATTCCAAAGTACATCATTCTCAGACTTGGCTTGTAAAATACCGACTCAGGATCTATGCCCTCAGCTTTCAATTCTTCTTCCATCAGCTTCTTCAGCTCTCCCCATCCGTGGTTGAGCATTTCGGTGACTATAACATCCATACTTCCATCTGGAGTGAGCAGTAATTCGGTTGAGAGATCGTGTCTTACTCCATAATCTGCAGTAGAAGCTCCAAAGGCAGAGAATGCTGCAGCCCAGGTGGGAACGAGGATTCCCTGGAAGTTTAACCCTTTCGTGTATCCAGCTGTTAATAGTGGTCCTCCACCTCCATAACTGACAAGGTGGTAATTTTCAGGAGCGTGCCCGGTTCCGACTATCATTGCGTTTAGATACATCCTCATGTCAAGGTTTATAAGCTCCAAACATCCCTCTGCTGCTTCTTCAACATCAACCCTGAGAGGAGAGGAGACCTGATCAATGAACATTTCCTCTGCTCTCTTCCTATTTAATTTAACCTCTCCACCCAGAAAGTAGTCAGGATTCAGGTGTCCCAATATTACGAGTGCATCATTGATTGTCACCGTGTTTACTCCTCCTTCTACCCAAGAGACTCCAACCCTGAAAGATGCACTGTCAGGCCCTATTCGAACCCTTTTTGTAACGGGATCAAGTCTGATGTAGCTTCCGGTACCGGCACCAATTGAGTCGACTGAAATCATCGGGAAGTTCACAAGGAACCTATTTATGGTTGACTCAGTTTTGAGAGAGTACTGGCCTGCCGAAATTAATCCCACATCGAAGCTTGTACCTCCTACATCCGTACCAACTATGTAATTAAAGCCATATATGTCTCCAAGGTACTTGCATCCGAGAATACCGCCTGTCGGGCCAGATGTTACGGTTGTGATAAGTTTTTCGTGGGAAGGTGAAACAGTCGTACCATATGAAGTTAGAATCCGGATGGGAGCCTTCATGCCTAGCTCTTTCAAGTGCCTCTTGATGAGTTCAAACTGCTCCCTTGAAGGTTCAGCCCCATAAATTTGAAGGACCGTGGTATTCAGCCTTCCAAGCTCACCGATCACCGGGTTGATTCTGTGTGATAGGAAGATGGGAATTTCCACCCCTTCTTCTTTCATCACCCTCTTCGCGATCTCTTCAACCTGGACTTCATGTTCAGGGTTTGCGAACGAGTAAAGCAGGCAAACGGCAATAGCTTTAACGCCCTTCTTAATGAGGTACCTTACCGCTTCTTCCGCTTCTTTCTCATACAATGGAATCATTTCGAAACCCGATGTAAGGACCCTCTCCCTCACCCCTCTGACGTAGGATCTCCCGATTATAGGGGTAGGATAGTAGTGTGAAACTGCATGGAGTCTCTCAGAATAGGGAAGCTCTACCCAGCTCTGTTTTCCTCTTCCAAACCTTATTGTGTCTTCAAAGCCAGCTGTTGTAATCAATCCGATCGGATGAAGACCTTTTCTTTCTACAATACGGTTGATCATGATTGTTCCGGTATAAACAAAGGCTTTTAGACCTTCAAGAACATCTCCTATCTCAGCTTCAACCCTTGATGATTTTAAAGCATCAGTTAAAGAGTTCAGAATTCCTGAGTACTCCTTATCAGGAGTGGTTTGAGCTTTGCCGATTATGAAGTTACCTTCACCATCAACAAGAAACGTATCAGTCATTGTGCCTCCTGTATCTATGGCAAGTATCTCGTACCTCATAGCATCACCTCATCGAGAAGCCAGAATTGTTTGAACTCTTCACCCCATGTTTTAGAAAGTGCTATACTCTCTCTGAACATCCTTTTAACAGGCTCAATTAACCTTCCTTCAGTTATTCTTGAACGTTCTCTCTTCCAGAACTCTTCAAAATCGATTGATCTTCTTTTTCTCTTTTCCCTTATTTCTTTCCTCAGCTTTTCGGACTTCTCTTTGTTGACCACCCATCTATCGCCTTGCTTTTCAACCACAACTCCATAGACCTTTTCGAGCACGTCAGGGGTGTAAATTCCTTCATTTGCATCTTTTTCACAGAGTTCATAGCTTCTCTCAATGGGATCTCCGAAGCCTGGCCCCCCACTAATCGTGTAATGGAAGATATCTCCTTCAGAGAAAACCCTCGGATAAGTTGTTGCATAGGGAAGCCGAGTTACCTCCCCTTCAACAAGGGATTCCGCCTCCGATTCCTTCGGATCTCCATCTCCCAGAGGATAGGGCTTCTTTTCAGCAACTCTGACCTCAAAATCGGTGTTCTTTATGAAAAACCTGTAGCCAGTTGCTTGTGGGTATCCTCCATACAGCCCTGAACCAAAGAAAGAGTAGCCCTCTCTAAGACTGAACAACTGTCCACCTTTAGTTCCATAGAGCACTCTTAGAATCTCCCATCCCGTTCCACCCCTATACTTCCCGAATCCAGCTGAATTGGGAAGAAGTCTTCTCCCAAGAAACCTGAAACCCCTCTCTATCTGCTCCCAATCCTCCGCATCTCCCATATCACCTTCAGGATTCCACATCGCATATCCATGATCGAGTCCATCTTTAACCGCTGAAGCTCCTAAACCTGTGCAGCTGATCTCAAAAGTTGCAACGGGCCAGTAAAAGTCTTCTGGTTCACCAAAAACCTTTCCACTTAGCAAGCCTCCTCCCTGAACCGGATCTCCTGTCATACCATATCCTGAGACCACTTCCTCCCAGAAACCCCTTGCAAGAAAACCCCTTGAAAGGCACCTCTGCATCCCTGTGAAAGAGGGTATGAGGTAGTACCAAGGACATTGATAAGAGAACTGGGGATTCTGGGGATTACACCAGGTATTTGGCGGGAATTCATACTCAACAGCATAGTAAGAACCATCGTTCACGATCGCGTTATGGACGAGAAGTTGAGTTAGTTGAACCCAAAGTCCTCCTTGCATCGGGGTCTCTCCGCAATTCCAGGGAAATGGTACCGGAGCTGATGCTCCATCCATTCCAAGCTTTAGCTTGCCTTCAGGAGTTATCTGGATTTCCACTGGAAGATGTGCCAAGTGGTCGATTCTTGCGATGGGCTGCCAAGCTTCCTGAGAAAATGGTGTATCACTAAACGAGACAGCCCTGTATCTTCCTGGAATTAAGCGCTCTTTAACCCTTAAAAGAAGGTCTCTCCTCCCCTGCTCAATCACCTCCCTTATAAATTTCCAGTAGAACTCAATTCCCTCTTCTTCAATAAATCTCAGGAGAAATCTTTTTATCATATATAGTCCTGCTATCCGGCATTTCTCGTCTAAATCAAAGTAAAGCGGAGCTCTTGTTCCTCTCTGTGATCTTATTCTCCAGTGAGTAAATGGGATGTCGTTTTCCCCTGTTTTTTCGGCAGTCACATAAAAACCATCCTCGAATCTGGAAGTCGAGGCTGTTATATCGTGTCCAGGCACGACACCTCCGATATCCACTTCGTGGGTGACCCCTCCTGCCCAAGCGACGAGTTCTCCGTTATAGAAGATTGGAACTAAAGTATGAACATCTGTAGTGTGGACATTGCCTATCGAAGGATCATTGCAGGTAAATATATCTCCATCCTTGATTCCGGGATTTTCTTCGTAACCGTTGCGTATCATGAATTTGATGTCATCACTCATTGTATGGACGTGCACGAGTATGCCCGTTGAATGGGCTATTGCATCTCCTTCAGGTGTATAAAGCACGAATGCAAGCTCACCAATGCTTCGTACGATTGGAGAAGAAGAGATGTGAACCGCTATCTCTCTCGCTGTGACAAGCGCCCCTCTTATCTTTGCGTATGCCTGCATCCATCTGAAGGGGTCTTCTTTTTTCAATTCGAGTTCTCCAGTAAGTCCATAGTATGCTCCAGTCTCCCTATACAGTTTTTCACACAAATCGAGTTTTTCTTTAAGACCCATTTTCTCCAAAATCTCAGGCATAAAAACACCTGTAATAATTAATCATGAGCAAATATTTATCGGTTGTGAGGATTAATGCTTATAAATTTTATGAGCAAATATTAAAAATCGTGAGCATACATGAGTGCATCTCTATCTCTAAAGTTATGAGTAGGATGAATAGAACTTAAACAAAGATAAGAGCATAACTAAGAGGCGACGCATACTGAAATAATGATCAATAACAATAGGATTTTTCAAATTTCATTCGATAATCCTTCAACTCAGAACTCATCAACTTTGGAAAGCAAATTACAAGAATACTGCAAGTACTTTAAATTTACTCTACCGGATGATGTCTTCCAGTTTTATGTGCTGATTAATGAACTATAACAGCTTCTTGGAAGACTCGGTTAAAGACAGGATTACTTTTTCTTTTTCTTGGAGTTTGTTGAAAGTTAAGTTTTCACTATACGGAAGATGGATTTGCCACTCTACTACGTTGCACTTTGGATAGATCAGCGTGGGGAGATCCTCAAATATCTGGAAAGGATAGACCTAAAATCTCATGTGTTTTGATTCATGTAAACACAATATCAGCATATCTAACCTTCCACCTAGGTATCGAATAATCTTGATAAATATGGAGGTGCTTTCAGAGACAATAATGAGGTTAAATAAAGGTTACCAAGAGAACTCTAAAAATCGACCCTGAAGCAAAAATAGTTGGAATCACAGCCTATAGAAGGAGATGGAGGAATGACCTACTTGGAGAGGGCAGGAGCACTTGAACTGATAGATAAGCCGTTCAAGAGGAAAGAGCTGATTGAGACTGTAGAACGTCATCTTATTGTTGGGAAAGATGATTTTTTAATTTGTAAATCTTTTTGAAAATTTTACCATTTCAATCTGTTAAGTATAAAAAACATGAGACTTTGGTGAAGAAGGGCAGAAGGGTAAAAGTACTATAAAAAGAAAAGATGGAAGATAAGGTATATTAAAGATTATTACGATTATTTTTCTATGACGTTCGTTGGGAGAAAGGAGAAGCAAGAGATAATCGAATTGTTTGGAGAGAGAGTTTCTCCTGCAAAAGCCAGATTTTTCACCGCTGTGGGCATCGACTTAATTCCCGGAAAGCGAGAAGGTGTGTGGTACTGGGATATGAATGGAAAGAAGCTAATGGACTGCCACTGCAATGGTGGAGTGTTCAATCTCGGTCACAGACATCCAGAGATAATTGAAACACTCAAAAGCGCAGTTGAAGAGTTGGACATAGGCAACCATCATCTGATAAGCGAACATCGTGCATCGCTTGCAGAGAAACTTGCAGAAGTTATGCCTAAAGACATAAACAGGACTGTGTTTGGAGTTGGAGGAGGAGAGGCTATTGATTTTGCAATAAAACTCGCAAGGGGACACACTGGGAGAAAGAAGATAATCTATGCCAAAGGTGCTTACCATGGCCATACTGGCTTTGCTCTGGCAGCTGGAGATGAGAAATACAGAAAGCCATTCGAACCTCTCGCTCCTGGATTTGTCGAAGTTCCATTCGGTGATGCGGATGCTGTTGAAAAGGCAATTGACGATAATACAGCAGCAGTTCTTTTTGAAACAATTCCAGCTACACTTGGTATGCCTCTGCCTCCTGAAGATTTCTACAAGAGAGTGAGGGAGATATGCGATGAAAAAGGTGTGCTTATGATAATGGACGAAGTCCAGACTGGACTTGGAAGAACAGGAAGAATGTGGGGTGTAGAACACTACGACGTTGTTCCTGATGTTATTGTAAGTGCCAAAGGGCTTTCCGGTGGTGTTTATCCGATATCCGCAACCTGCTTCAAGGAAGGTTTAGACGATTTCATGGCTGAAAACCCTTTTATCCATGTTTCAACTTTTGGCGGATCAGAATTAGGATGTGTGGTGGCTGAAAAGGTACTTGAGATCACCTCAAGAAGCTCTTTTTTGGAGAATGTCGTGAAAATGGCCTCTCTGCTCTCAAGCAACCTCAAGTCACTGATGGATGAGTTCAGCTTCGTAGAGGAGATAAGACAGAAAGGGCTGTTCATCGGGATAAAAATGGTTGAGGAGGGATACGGACCACTCCTATCTCTCTCATGCTACCACAGCGGGATCTTGGCTGTCTATGCAAACAACGATACCTCTGTCATGCAGTTACTTCCCCCACTAATCGTGAGCGAGGAACATGTTAATTACATCATTGATAATCTAAGAGCTGCTCTTACCATAGCGTCTCAACGAACCGACATGCTCGAAGTGATAAAAGCGGTTATATCATAAAAGATGTATCATCATGAGTCGGTGATACCTTGAAAGTCGATAAAGATTTGCTCAGAGAGTTTGAAGAGAACCTAAACCCAGCAAAACCAGAGAAATCCAAAATACCGATAAAGGTACTGGGATACGGAGAGATAAGCACCGTGTTCGAAATTCTGCTTGATGAATACAGCGACGTTGCGTTCAAGAGAATACCAATGTTCCGTTCAGTTGAACAGGTTGAAAGATACATTCAGACATATTACGAGTACATAGACTTTCTCAGCTCTGCCGGGATAAGGATTCCCGGGAGAGGAGCAGAATATATAGTTACAAAGGACGGAAGGATCGTATTGTTTCTCATACAGGAAAAGCTGGATCCTTCACTCGTATGTAACAAGGTAATCCAGAGGATGAAAGAGAATGAGGCTGTTGAACTTTTTGACAGAGTTCTGAATGAAATGAAGAAAGTATGGGATTTCAATGCCAAAAAAGTGAGCGAAAGTCTGGAAATCGGACTAGATGGACAGATCTCGAACTGGGCTTTAAGTTCAGAAGATACATCCTCAGATCTTCTCTACTTCGATACGAGCACACCAATGATAAGAAAAAACGGGATTGACCAGCTTGAAACAGACATATTTCTCAGAGCTTGCCCACCTGGAGTACGGATACTCCTCAAAAAGTTCTTCCTTCAAGATATTCTCGACAGATACTACGATTTTCGCAAGGTGGTTGTTGACCTCATCGCCAACCTCTTTAAAGAAAAGAGGGCTGATTTTATCCCTTCATACATAGATTTTACCAACAGATTTTTTGATGAAATTGGATACAGAATTGAGCCAATAACCTACAAGGAGGTGGAAAAGTACTACAAGGAAGATGCCTTCATCTGGAGTTTGTATCTCAATTTACGCAAAATCCATAGGTTCATCGTTACTAAAATTCTTCTGAAAAGGTATGAGTTCATTCTTCCCGGAAAGATCAAGAGGTAATACCGAGAGATATTGAGACAATATTTAAATTTTGGAACACAGCAATCCAGTGTGAAGCAAGGTTAATGAAACCCAAGATCCGCTATAGAATATCAAAGAAGAAAAAGATTAGATGTTTAGCTTCGATTTTCAGTCGTGTATCAGTGCTTTTAGTGTTATTGCTTTAATTTTTTTGATTGATTCACGAAAAAACGGACCCGCCGGGAGTTGAACCCGGGTCTGAGGCTCCGAAGGCCTCCAGGATATCCGCTACCCTACGGGCCCACAGGTATTTAGTGTCTCCCACTATTTTTAGTTTGTTTGGTTCCCATCTACTTTTTCTATTTTTCTAGTTAAATTATCTAGACTTTTTGGTAGTTTCGAACTCTGGCAATATTAGAGGTAAAAATTCGATTTTCTACCTACATACTCACATATTCACTTACGTATACTTTTAAACCTAAACGAGACGCTAAATATTTCATATTATTTACCATAGTTACAAAATTTGTGGAAATAAGAAACAAACCGCAAAAAACAGTAAAATATTGGAGAAAGAATAATTAAGGCTCAGTTTTCTCCGTTTTTGGAAGAGCTTTGTTGATCTCCTCCAGAAGTTTTTCATCATCCATTCCTTCAGGCTCAATTCCAAGGTCTTTAGCTATCTTTTCTAGCTTAGCCCTTTTTTCGGATTGGGAGTACTTTCCTTCAGCAAGATCTTTTTCAAACCTTCTGAGCTCAATTTCAGCCTCTCTCTGAGCTTTTTTAAATTCACCCATACTCTTTCCTAAACTTCTCGCAAGTTCAGGAAGTTTGCTTGCCCCGAAAAGTAAAAAGGCGATTATCAGTATGGCGAGAATTTCATTCGGGCCTATCGTGAACATTCAAACACCTCCAACCTATTAAATTTGCTCCCTCCAATTTTTTAAATCTTCCGGTGATTTAGTTCCAAGTTCAGCTTATTTACAGCTTATCTACTACATCTAGCACCCTAATTCTTCTTTTTTTAGTCTTTCTCTATTTTGTCCCCCATCTTCTCATCAGAATCCAAAAGAAGTTTTTTGACATTTTCCTCCCATCCCTTACCTTCCGACTCGAGTTCTGCTTTAACAATCTCATCAATTCTTTTTTGGGACAATTTATCCAAGACATCCTTATCGGGAAGTTTATAGCCATAGAGTACTTCAAGCTCGAATCTTTTTTTTGCTTTTTTGTATTCGTAATATACTTTCCCCAAGGTTCTGAAAACTTCCGGTAACCTCTCTGGTCCTAGAAGAACAATTGCCAGAATGATTACAATTCCAAGCTCACCCCAGCCGAACATTTTCTCACTTAAGCTTTACTGCGGTACCATAAGCAAGGAGTTCTGCAGCCCCAGCCATTGTTTGTGAGGTGGTGAATCTCACACCTACTACAGCATCAGCTCCGAGCTTTTCAGCATCCTTTATCATCCTGTTTAAAGCCTCCTTTCTAGCATCTGAGAGCATATCTGTGTATTCCTGAAGTTCTCCACCAACTATATTTTTCAATCCAGCAAGAATGTCCTTGCCAATGTGCTTGGCTCTAACAGTGTTGCCAGTAACGATTCCTAAAATCTCCTCAATCTTCCTATCAGGAACTTCGAAGGTAGTTGATACTATCAATTTCGATCACCCTATTTAGATTGACTAAGGGATTTAATTAGTTTTTCTCATGGCTTTAGTTTCAGCTCTTTTTTACACTTCCTCGATTACTTCCTCCCTTTTCCGGAAAATTATGAGAGATGCACCGAGCAAAAAAAGGATAACTGAATAAATTGCTCCTATTACATTCAGCCTCGTTAATGCTAAGATGAGTAATCCTAAAAAGATAAAAAAGATCCCCCATTTCGTCTGACTGCGCATAAACTTAATTTATCTAATCCATTTAAAATGTTTGCTGGATTGTCAAATTTGTCAGATTGCAAAAAATTTCATGGATGTTCATGGAAGTTGCGATATATTTTTATATGTGTCCAAGGTTTTTAATTTCGGTGTAATTCTATGGGATTGGTCTATATTGATGGAGAATTTGTCCCTCAGGAAGAAGCAAGAGTAAGCGTATTTGACCATGGCTTTCTTTACGGTGACGGTGTTTTTGAGGGAATAAGAGCCTACAACGGAAAGGTTTTCAGACTAGATGAGCATATAGACAGGCTCTATGATTCTGCAAAGGTGATTGATCTCGAGATTCCAGTTTCCAAAGAAGAATTCAAGAACATCATTTTGGAGACTTTGAGGAAAAACAACCTTAGAGACGCTTATATCAGGCCGATAGTCACAAGAGGAATTGGGGATCTTGGATTAGACCCAAGAATGTGTCCTAAGCCAACGATAATCGTCATAACTATTGAGTGGGGAAAACTTTATGGGGATCTTTATGAGAAGGGGCTAAGAGCTGTTACTGTTTGCATTAGAAGGAATGCGATTGATTGCCTCCCGCCAAGCATAAAATCGATGAACTACCTCAACAACATACTTGCAAAGATAGAGGCGAATGCTAAGGGAGGTGATGAGGCAATCTTCCTCGATACGAACGGATATCTTTCAGAAGGAAGTGGAGACAACATTTTCCTTGTTAAGAATGGGGAAATCTTCACTCCTCCAACCCTTAACAATTTGAGAGGTATAACAAGGGCCGCTACGATAGAACTTATAAATGAGCTAGGAATTCCATTTAAGGAAATGAATCTTGGGCTTTTTGATCTCTATTCAGCAGATGAGGTCTTTGTCACGGGTACAGCTGCTGAAATAGCTCCAATTGTGATTATCGATGGAAGAGAGATAGGAGACGGAAAGCCAGGGAAGATCACAAGAATGTTGATGCAGAAGTTTAGAGAACTCACAGAAAGGGAGGGGACCCCGATTTACGATTAAATTCAGGATGATAGGATGCCAGTAATATCGATTGTCGTTGAACTCCTTGATAAACCAGGGCAACTGCTTAACACGCTTGAACCCATTTCCAAGGGGGGCGGGAATATCATAAGCATAATCCACCAAAGGGACAAAATAACACCGCTAAAGAGAGTTCCGGTAGAGATCTCTTTTTCAGTTGAAGACCAGAAAGATGCCATGAGAATAATAGAGAAAATAAAGGAAAGAGGTGTGATAGTCAAAAGTTACAACGAGCTTAGATTACTTGCAACAACTTCCGTCATGCTCATCGGCCATATCGTAAAAACAGACCTAAGCGATACGATAAACCGCATCGATTCAACTGGTTTTGCGGAAGTCGTAGATATGGAGATGAGCATGCCCGAACTAAATAGACCCTCTACCGCGATGATTACAATCTCCGCTACTCGCCAAGACAAGCTTGATGAGGCTTTGGATATATTGAGAGAAATTTGCAAAACAAAGAACCTCCTCCTTGTAGAACCAATTAATGAGGAATTATGAGACATATTATGAGATACGAAATATTTGACGAAATAATCGATGTAATAGAGTAATAAATGGTGATATGATTAACATAGCAATTTTCGGATTTGGAGCAGTTGGAAAAGGGGTTGCAGAAGTTCTTCATTATAAAAAAGAGTTGATAGAGGGTTTTATTGGTAAATACAAGGTTGTAGCTATTACAGACTCAAAAGGTTCTCTTATCGACGAGAAGGGCCTAAACTTGATGGAAGCAATAAAGATCAAGAAGAACAAGGGATTCAGTGGAATGAAAACGTTAGAGGTTATCGAGAAGGTTGACTTCGATGTGGCAATTGAGGTTACACCGACAAATGTTCATTCAGGCGAGCCAGGACTAAAGCATATTGTAAAATCAATGGACAAGGGTGCAAATGTGATAACTTCCAACAAAGGACCATTAGTCAAAGCTTTCAAAAAACTGGAAAGACTTGCGGAAAAGAAAGGTGTAAGCTTTATGTATGAGGCGACTGTTGGAGGGGCGATGCCTATAATAAAGCTTGCCAAAAATGATCTTGCAGGAAACGAGATTAGAGTGATAAAGGGTGTCCTTAACGGAACCTGCAACTACATCCTGACAAGAATGGAGAGGGAGAAGATGACCTATTCTCAAGTACTTTCAGAGGCTCAGGAATTAAAAATCGCCGAGGCGGATCCAAGCTATGATGTAGAAGGGATAGATTCCGCTGCCAAGCTTGTGATTCTTGCAAACTCGATAATGCGGATGGATGCAAGCTTTGAAGATGTTGAAATAACGGGAATTACGAAGATCACTCCCGAGTCCTTTGAGGTTGCTGGAAACAAGAACTACACGATAAGGCTAATCGCCGAAGCAAACAAAGAAAAGGGTTTTCTTAAGGTTTCCCCGAGACTTGTGCCCCACCATCATCCGCTTGCAATTGAGGGAACTATGAATGCAGCGCTGATAAGAACGGATCTCGCTGGAGATATAGTGGTAATGGGAAAGGGTGCTGGGAAATACGAAACTGCAAGTGCCATAGTCTCGGATCTTATTGAGATCTATCGAAGGGATTAAAATAATAACGATTTTTAGAGGATTAAGATGATTCTCACCACCATATATCTATCAAAATGTTCGATTGCTCTTGTATTTCTGCTTTATGCATGTTTACTCGATCTAAGGGAGAGAAGGGTACCAAATAGATTGTGGAAATACATGATAATCGCAATAATTCCCTTCGTCATTGCTGAGTTTCTAGCCGGAAAACATGGTTTTTATGATATTCTTTTTGCCTGCTTGCAGTTTGCACTGGTTTTCGGGCTTGCCTATGGCCTATACTATTTGGGAGCCTATGGGGGGGCAGATGCAAAAGCGTTGATTGTTCTTTCCTTACTCTTTCCATTCTATCCAACCCTAAATTTCCAGTCATTTACACTCCCCTTCCTAAATACAGGTTTTGGAGTATTTGCCTTCTCAACCCTTTCGAACTCAGTAATATCTGCTCCAGCACTTGTTTTGGTTTTATTTATCAGAAATCTGGTTAAAGAAGGGTTAAAAGAGATAAAAGGAAATCTCTTCTACTACTTCATAGGCTATAGGGCCGATGCAGCCAATTTGCCAAAGTTCCACAACCTTCTAGAGTATGTGGACTCAAAAGGCAAAGTTGTGAGGCTCAGGAGGGGAATTGAACCAGATGACGAAGTGCTCTACAGACTTGAGAAAGCTTACAGTAAAGGGACGATTAGAGAAATCTGGGTTACACCAGGACTACCATTCCTCATTTTCATTACAGCAGGGTTTTTGACATCTATAATTGCTGGAAATTTGCTTTTTGAGCTGATTTTTATTTTAATGAGAATTTAAAGTTGAAGTAGTCAAATCTGCAAAATTTTAAAATTCTATTTTTTGACAATTCCTTTCTACAACTAGACTCATTATCCTTCTTTAGATCGTTATGGGTCCAATAGCTTGAGAGAATTTAGGTTATTTTAGCTCATTAACCTCATTCTTAGAAGTAATGCCAAAAATCCTGAAACCATTTTCAATCTATTAAATATTAAAAATTTTTAAATACAAGAATGAAAGTAATGCAAGTGCAGAAAGGTGATAGAATGAGGCCTTTTGGTGTAACCTTGCTTGCAATTCTTTACGGAATTGGAGGTGTTCTTTCCATTGCTACAGGAGTGATGTTGGTCTTCCTTCTACCATCCTTCTCAGTTATGGTTCCAGAGATGGCTTTCAGACCTATGTTTCAAGGATTAAGCATTTTCTACTTGATCTTTGGTGCTTTTGGTATTGTGATTGCATATGGCCTATGGAACCTCAAAAACTGGGCAAGAATTATTGTTATAATTCTGAGCGTCCTAGGGATACTCTGGAGTTTAGGGATGGTTGGAATGATGCTCTCTTTTCCAAACCTCACCACAATGCCAGTGTTGACAGGAGGAGTCGTTGGAATTGTTATCTATGCTTTAATAATCTTCTACATGCTTAGGGTAAAAAATGCATTTACATGAGTTTTCATCTCATCAGTTTGTCATAATCCAATGTCAAAGCTCTGACCCTTTGGTTTATCCAACCATATCTCCCTCTAAAAGGAAGATGATGTGCCTAAAGAGGACTACGTCTACTACTTTCTCAGCAAATTCAGCCTTAGCAGCTTTATAAACATGATTCTAAGGATTCTTAACCCAATTACAAAGAAAAGGGCAAAGAATTCAAAGCTCATCGTTGATTGCATTGACGTTAGTGTTGACATCAATTACTTTAGAAAACCAATTAAACAGGCTAAACTGCTGAAAAAGGACTACAGACGATATTCATCCAAAGGGAAATTCATTGGAATGAAATTAACTCTCGTTATGGAACGTCCCCTCTAAAACCATTGTTGTTCCTATGGAAGTAGCTTAGAAGAAGAAAAATTTTAAGGCAGAGAGATGTTTTGATCTTGGATAAGGGATTCTACACCTACAAGAACTATCTTGTTGGCTTAAAGCACAGAATAAGTCCTTTAATCTTTCTGAGGAGTAACTTTAGAATGGAAAGGCTGGATGGATTGTTGAGCCATCCTCTAAGCATTCTCAGCAAGAATCTGAAGAAAGGAATAAGATTTTTCAAGGCTTTAAAGAGTAGGTTAATAAATTTGCTTGAGAATTGGAAGGATTTTAAGACAATCAGATCCATGATCGAAGATGTTTTCAAACTTGCTAAATCAATGGACTTGAGAAGATTGCATCGCTATACAACGAAATCTGTTTACAAATTCGTTGCTATGAATGTCCTTTTGGTTGGGATGGTTGTTGCCCTAGGATTTAAGGAGAAGAAGGCTTTGCAGAGGTTGGCTGAAAGCTAGATTACAAACACCCTAAAGAATGGTGGTTACGCCTCCAAAAGTCCATATTCAGTTAAAATCTTAATTTTCATGGTTAGTAATTTTTTATTTTCATTTAAAAGATTTAAGCAACAAGTTAATCACTTGAATTGTAAGCCTGTGAATATGCCTACTTGACTGAGAAATAAAACAATTATTCACCACAATAGAGGGTTCATACTCAGAAAGTCATTTAAAATGTAAATCTGAAGAAGCCAATTCCAAACCGGGAAGAAGTCCGTGAATTCTCTCCCTCATTTCAAGCTTAAGAACATGGATTGTTCTGTCTTCTTTATCGATGAAGTATCATCTAAGATCCAATTCTGATTCTTCAAGCATTCCATTCATCGATACAATAGATTAGCTTACTAAAGTGTAGCAAACTTAAATAGTGGCGAGGATGTAGTGGTTAAATGGGGGTGATGGATGTGGTAACGAAAAGATTCTTGTTAGTTATTGTTGTTCTCCTAATAGCCACTCTATTGCTAGGCTGCACCCAAGAAGGAAAACCAATGTTAGGAAAGCCAGAAATTAGAGGGATAAGCCATGAATGGGGAAAAGTAACACCTTCAACGACCGAAATTCTTACAAGTATCCAAGTCTACAACCCAAATCCAATTCCACTGCCACTAAAAGACGTTCTAACAGAAATTTACATGAATGACATAAAGATGGGGCAAGGATCAGCACTAAAAGCAGAAATTAAAGCAAATTCAGAGTCAACTATTGTCATTTCAACAAAGCTTGAAAATGCTAAAATTCCAGAATGGTGGATTTCGCATGTAAAGAATGGCGAGAAATCGACTATGAATGTAAAGGGCTATTTGGTATTCGACCTAAAAATTACAGAGTTCAAATGGCCTTTTGAACTATCAAACCCAGTTGAAACTGATATATTGGTTGGATTAAACTCAGATATTCCGCAGAAAATTAACGTTGGGCCAATTACGCTAACAATCAAGTCATTTAAATCTCGCTGGGGAGAGGTCAATGAAGATTACACTGAAATCATAACCTTGGCTACAATCTATAATGACAATCCAATTCCGATTCCATTAACGAAGTTCCACTACTTGGTTGAGATGAACGAAATCAAGCTTGTCGAGGGCTCAAGTGATGCTCTAACCATTATACAGCCAAAATCCGATGCGATGCTCACGTTTGTCACCAGAATTGAGAACAGAATGCTTGATGAGTGGTGGGTTAGCCATATTAAAAATGGAGAAAAAACAAAGGTTAAAATCGTCTTGCAGCCTGTTATCGAGGTTACTGGTAAGGAGTTAAAGTTCACATTGGCTAAGGAGGAGTCCGAATTCACAACTAAATTGCTTGGCAGCTGATTCAAGGTGATTGCATGAAGTTGAATGAAACGGGTATAGCTCTTTTAACTCTTTTCTCTTTAGTTTATATATTTTCGATTTCTCTATTTCCAGCAGTTTAGACATGCTTAAGGTGCAGGCAACACCAACAGAACCAATAGCTGGTGAATTTACGCTGAATGTTAACGATTTGAAGAGAAAGCTTAAGGAGAAAGTGGAAGAGGTAAGGGAGAAATTACCACCAATCGTTTTAATGAAGGATTTACATCCCAAATACTTTGTAGTTAGAGATGATGAAATCCATAAGGTTTCAGCCGCAATATGTGACGAGAATGGATTAAGGTATGCAAAGCTGTTATACTCCACGGATAAGACGAGCTGGAAAGAAGCGGAAAGTAGTATCAAAACCTTAGCTGATACAGATATACTCAATTTCGAGGTAAATTCTCAAATATACGAGATAAAGGGAACAGTTGCTCTGCAAAAGGCTGGAACAGTTGTATTTTACAAGTTCGTTGCTGAAGATGAAGATGGAAATAAAGCTGAGAGTCCAACAGAGGTGTACTTCGTTGTTGATGATGAAAGCAAGCTAAAGGTTGTTGTAGTTGACACCTGGGTTAAGTTGTGGTTACTCAAAATAAATGCTGAAAAATAAGCTAACACTGCTTCCGAAATGGTTAGTTACAGCATAGAGGCTGGATGACCAAGCAAGCTTACGATGAGACAAAAAAGGCAAAATTTGATTTGATAAAGAGACATTACTGGGGGAAGTTGCAACACGACTTCATAATCGTCGATCATGATGAGGTCGAAGAAGTTCTCAGCTTTAAGCCAAAGATCTTCATTCTCTCGAATCTATTAATCCCACAATGGGTGTTCCGCATAAGCTAATATAATATATGAAGGGGAACAATGCTGGAATTATTGCAATGTATGGAACTATCTTCGATGAGATCGTGTGGACGGAGATACAAGGAAGATGTATCTAACTTTCGGGGTAGAAGCTTATCAAACGATGATTCAGCATGGAAGTTGATAAACAATTCTGTTATATGGTATCGAAGTTTGAATACAAAGCAGAAAAAGTAACCCAAGACTTAGCTGAGATTGTAAAAAAATCTGTTAGGAAAATTTGAATCTACGATAATCTGGGCCCGGAGGGATTTGAACCCTCGACCGCCCGGTTATGAGCCGGACGCTCTAACCTGGCTAAGCTACGGGCCCTTAAAAGAAGTTGTCTCATCTGAATTTATGTTTTTTGGTAATTTTGTTTTGGCATTTGCTTGGGTATATTTCTTCTGCCCTCTCCTGAAATCTTCAGCTAACTGATGAAAACAACATAGACCAATTTTATAAATTAAATTTAAAAATAAAAAATAGTTAAATCAATTATCCCGCTTATAAATCTGTAACTCCATCAACACAAACCAACATAACTCTAATATATCCACACTTTAACTGGATTTCATGGAAGCTTATGGTAGATTTTATGCAAACGGAGAACTTTTTGAGGGGTTTTTTGAGATACTTGACGGACTGTTGATCTTCGATAATCTCGAGTTTTCTGCAAAAGCTGTAAAATTTTTGCCTCCCGTAAAACCCACCAAAATCATTTGTATTGGTGTGAATTATAAAGATCATGCTCAAGAATTCGGGAAAGAGGTTCCAGAAGAGCCAATAATCTTTCTGAAACCGGAATCAGCTATAATCGGTGATTTAGATCCGATTATACTTCCACCTCAATCTAGCAGAGTTGACTACGAAGGAGAACTTGCAGTCGTTATATCGAGAAGATGTAAGGATGTTTCACAAGAGGGAGCAAAAGATTTTATCCTCGGCTATACCTGCTTCAACGACGTGACTGCAAGGGATTTGCAATTCAAAGACGGACAGTGGACTAGGGGCAAATCCTTTGACACTTTCGCACCTTTGGGCCCTTACATAGTCTTATCAGAGCAACTAAACCCAGAAAACCTCAGGATCGAGACACTACTTAACGGAAAAGTTGTCCAATCCTCAAATACATCCAATATGGCGTTTAACGCTTTTAGACTCATTGAATTCATATCCTCAATTATGACTCTCAAAAAGGGTGACGTTATCGCTACCGGTACGCCTTCGGGGGTGGGAGCCATGAAAGCGGGTGACGAAGTGGAGGTCAGGATTGAGGGGATCGGAAGCTTGAGAAACCCGGTAATGCCAAAACAAAAACAAACACTTAGCAAGAAATAAATATTCCAAAACTCTCAGAAACGCAATCATGATCGGTAATATTTTAAAACGAATATCTTCTAGGATTTAGAGTTCACTCCGGATGATTTGGTTTATCATAGATAAAAAAATTTAGGGTGATTGGATGAATAGAACGAAAATGGAAATCGATAAAACCGAAGAGCAAAACTACATAATGGAGAAGGAGTATAACGCCCTCGAAAACGAGAAAAAGTGGATTGAAATCTGGGATGGGTTAGACCTTTACCAATTTGATTGGGAGTCCAAGAAACCTCATTACATTATCGATACACCTCCACCATATCCAACCGGTTCTTTTCACATAGGAAACACCTTAAACTGGTGTTATATCGATTTTATCGCTCGATACAAGCGAATGAGGGGTTACGAGGTGATGTTTCCCCAAGGCTGGGATTGTCACGGTTTGCCTACGGAAGTTAAGGTTGAGGAGAAGCATGGGATAAGCAAGAACGATGTACCTAGAGACGTTTTCAGGAAGCTCTGTGTTGAATTTACAGAAGAAAACATAGAGAAGATGAAAGAAACAATGAAAAGGATGGGATTTTCGGTAGATTGGAGTAAAGAGTACATAACCATGTATCCAGAATATTACTCGAAAACTCAGGTTTCATTTGTAAGAATGTATAATAAAGGCCTAATCTATCGGGCCTATCACCCTGTCATTCATTGTCCGAGATGTCAGACAACGATAGCTTTGGCTGAGATTGAGTACAGATCTGGAAAAACCCAACTCAGTTACATAAAATTTGATGATGACGTTGTGATTGCAACAACCAGACCCGAGTTAATTCCTGCGTGCGTTGCCATAGCCGTACATCCAGAGGACGAGCGATATAAGGATTTGATTGGTAAAGAAATAAGGATTCCAACAACCGAGTATAGAGCAAAGGTAATTGAGGACGAAGAGGTTGATCCCGAATTTGGAACCGGAATCGTTATGATTTGTACCTTCGGCGACAGACAGGATGTAAAATGGTGGAAGAAACACAACCTCGAGCTTAGAATGATCCTCGACCAAAATGGGAGACTAAACGAGAAGTCTGGAAGGTATAAAGGGCTTACGATACCTGAAGCAAGGGAAAAGATCCTTGAAGACCTTGAAAAAGAGGACATAGTCCTGAAAAAGGAGGAAATCGAACATAACGTCGGGGTGTGCTGGAGGTGCAAAACACCCATTGAGATCGTGGCCGAAGAGCAGTGGTTTGTAAAAGTGGAGAAGGATAGAATTCTGAAAGAGGCTGAAAGGATAAACTGGATTCCCGAACACATGCTCAGCCGTCTAAAAGCTTGGGTAGAAGGGATGGAGTGGGACTGGGTAATAAGCAGGCAAAGAGTATTCGCAACCCCAATTCCGGCGTGGTACTGTAAGAAGTGTGGTGAAGTTCTGGTTGCAAAGGAAGAGTGGTTGCCCGTCGATCCAACAATAGATGCTCCCAAGATTCCTTGCCCTTCATGCGGCTCGATTGAGTTTGTGGGCGAGGACGATGTCCTCGATACATGGATGGATTCGAGCATTACTCCCCTTGCGATCGTTGGATGGCCTGATGAGTTAAAGGATTATCCGGTGAGTCTTAGGCCCCAAGGACATGATATCATAAGAACGTGGGCTTTTTACACGATTCTGAGATCACTCTCTTTAGTGGACGAAATTCCCTGGCATGAGATCGTGATAAACGGAATGGTTCTGGGAGAGGATGGAAGAAAGATGAGCAAAAGCTTGGGAAACATAATTTCTCCAGAGGAGGTTATTTCCAAGTACGGCTCCGATGCTTTAAGACAGTGGGCTGCGAGCGGTTCAACGGGGAGCGATGTGATATTCACTTGGAAAGAGGTAGTTGCAGCCACAAGATTTCAGCAGAAATTCTGGAGTATTCTGAGATTTTCCACAAACCACCTTAAAGGCTACAAACCCGATGAAAAGGATGCAGAAATGATGAGAGACGCTGACAGATGGATACTTTCAAAGCTAAATAGAGTTATAAAGGAAGCTATCGATTCGATGGATAACTACAGATTTGACGAGGCTTTGAAAGCCATAAGAAGCTTTGCTTGGTATGAGTTTGCCGACGACTATCTCGAACTTGTTAAAAACAGACTTTATTCAGGGAGTGAAGATGAAAGAAGGGGAGCTCAATTTGTACTATACAAAGCTATTAGCGCGATGATAAGAATGCTTGCACCATTCACTCCTTTCCTAGCAGAGGAATGCTGGAATATCTTTTGCAAAACCATTGGGGCAGAGGAAGAAAGCGTACATCTACAGAGCTATCCTAAAGTAGAGAAGGTTTTTATCAATGCAGATGCAGAAGAAAAGGGGGAGCTTATCAGAAACATAGTCGCAGAGATAAGGAAGATGAAACACGACAGAGGTATGGCACTTAATGCCCCTCTGAAGAAAGTGATGGTATACTCCCTCCAAAAAATAGATACGAGAGACATAGCCGGAGCCGTTAATGCTGAGGTTGAGTTTTTGGATGAGATGCCAGAAGTTAAAAGCAGAATAAAGAGATTAAAGCCAAAATATAGCATCCTTGGACCGCTTTTCAAAGATAAAACAAAACACATTGTGAAGAAAGTGGAAGAACTTAAAGAAGGGCAAATTTTAGAATTATTCAACTCTGGAAAGTACATTCTCGAATTGGATGGAGAAGACATCGAATTGAGAAGTGATTGGTTTGATGTAGAGACTGAAAAGCAAGTTGGGGGAAGGGATGTTGTAATTCTCGAACTGAAGAAAGCTAGCGTTATCGTTGAGATCTAGAGCGCTGAAAAAGAAATAAAAAACAAAAATTACAAAAAAATTAATATCATCTAAAGGGGGTTTATCTGATGGGGGTGGAGTTGTGAGTGTGGATGGGCCTGCAGGGCTATTTGAGATCAGTGAGCCTGACTTTGAACACATTGTGAAATGTGTCCTCAGGCTTACAATCTCTGAACTTGAAGTTTATCTCGCATTAATTGAAAATCCCGGAATTGGAGTGGATGAACTATCTGAAATAATGGGAAAAGATAGGAGCGGGGTTTATAGAAGCCTTCAAACCTTGCTCGAGAAAGGTCTGGTGAAGAGAGAATACAGAATACTAAAACACGGTGGCTATAAGTACATCTACAACCCGATCGATTTGGAGATTTTGAAATCTATTCTTAGAGAAGAGCTTGAGAAGTGGTTTAAAAAGTTGAACGAGGTTGTTGAAAAGTTCAGTGTTGAGGAGATAAAAGGTATAACTAAATCTGGGACTTAAAATTTGAGAAGTGTAACAAAGCTAAATTGAAAAATACAAAATATTTTGAATAAAAATCCTTAAAGAAAAATCCTTTGAGAGTAAATGATTTAAAAACTTGCATTAAATTAAAATTATGAAAGCCATCTGGAAGGGATCGATTTCGTTTGGTCTCGTAAACATTCCTGTAAAGCTCTACACCTCCACCCTCCCAAAGGAGTTAAGCTTCAAACTTGTACATGCCGAAGATGGCGGAAGGATCAGATACAAAAGGGTTTGCGAAAAGTGTGGTAAAGAGCTATCGAAAGATGAAATTGTAAAGGGTTACGAGATCTCAAAGGATGAGTTCGTTATTCTGACAGATGATGACTTTTCAAAGATTCCACTGAAAACTGTCAAATACATTGACATAAAGCAGTTCTTTTCACCTGATGAGCTTGGAGTTATTTTCTACAATGGATTCTTCTTGATTTCACCAGAGAAAGGTGGTGAGAAGCCATACTACCTTCTAAGAAGGGCGATGGAAGAAACAAATAGCATGGGAATAGGAAAGATAACTTTAAGGAACAGGGAACACCTAGTGGCAATCAAACCTTATGACGGTGGATTAATTCTCGTCCAGTTACATTTTATTGAAGATCTAAGGAATCCGTCAACGGTTTACGGATGGGGGAAGGAAGTAGAGGTTTCTGATGAGGAACTTGAACTTGCAAAAGAGCTTGTTATGGCGATGAAAAAACCTCTGAAGATTGAAGAGTTCGTCGATGAATATAAAGAAGCTTTAATGAACCTTATAAATGCGAAGATTGAAGGAAAGGAAATTCGTGTAGCTGAAGAGATTGAAGTGAGCAAATCTCTTATCGATGCACTGAAGGCAAGTCTTGAAGGAGTTAAATCATAAAAGTAGAAACAAAAACAAAAGTAAAAACAAATAAAATGGCTTTGTAGCTTAGAGAAAAATGAGCTGGTTCGATCTTACGATAAAACCAATGCTTGCCATAAAAGGTAAGCCTTTCGATAGCAGGGACTACATATTTGAGATTAAATGGGATGGAACAAGATGCATATCCTTTATCGATGTAAAAAATAAGAGATTGAGGTTGCAGAATCGGAGGCTCCTCGATATAGCCTATCGATATCCTGAGTTTGATTTTCACAATTCCTTCTGCAAAAGCTGTATTCTCGATGGAGAGATAGTTGTTCTGAAAAAAGGCAAGCCAGATTTTAAGCTTTTACAGCAGAGAGAGCAGATCGAAAACAGAATGAAGATCGAGATCCTTTCTAAAAAGCTTCCGGCAATCTATGCCGTATTCGATATCCTATGGGTTGAGGGAGAAGGGTGGGTAACCGAAAGACCCCTTATTGAAAGAAAAAAGCTCCTTGAAGGTCTTGTAGAGGGAAAAAACATCATGATTTCTGAATACGTTTTTGAAAAAGGAAAGTTATTTTTTGAGAAGGCAATCGAGCTCGGATTTGAAGGTGTTATTGGGAAAAGAAGAGATAGCATATATACTCCGGGAAAGAGAAGTAATTATTGGATAAAACTCAAGAAAAAGAACTCGGTAGATGCAGCTATCCTGGGTTATATGAAAGGAGAGGGCGGAAGGGAGGAGTTTTTCGGTTCATTAATTCTCGGGCTTTACGATGGAGAACAATATATTTACATCGGAAGAGTAGGAACCGGATTTGATGTAAAATTCATGGAATGGTTTACTGAGATATCGAAGGCTTATTTAACTGATAGCTGTCCTTTTGAGGAAACACCAGTAATAAAAAGGGAAGTTCAGTGGCTTAAGCCCTATTTTGTTTGTGAAGTTGAATTTTTAGAGGTAAGCAGTGATAAGAAGCTCAGGGCTCCAGTTTTTAAGAGGATGAGGTTTGATAAAAAGCCTGAGGAATGTCTGGTGGATCAGCTAGAATGATCTGAAGTTTTGCAATTCCCAAATTGCAGTCCCCCACAATATTTTCACAATACTTTCAAAATCAAAACTCTACTTCTCCAAAAGCTCTTTAAGATATATTATCTGACATGAGTGTTCTACATAGCTAATGAGGTTAAAGGCTTCTCTGAAAGAGTTTCCTGTAGCATAAATTCCGTGCCTCTTAGCAACAGCATAACCCTTCTTTGAAATGGAATCTGATATTATTTCAGCGATCTCTTCCGTCATAAACTGACCCTCCAGAACTTCTATTTCTCCCAGGAATAACTTTCCTTCAAGATCGAGAGGTTCAATTTTGTTTCTCGTGACAGACAAAACAACGTTGTATACACCATGGCAGTGCAAAATTACCTTGTAATCCGTTTTTAGATATGTTTTGATGTGAACAAGCCCATCACTGGATGCTTGCCTATTTTTTATCTCCTGAAGGCTTTGCTCTTTTACCTCCAGCTCAACAAAGGAATTTCTGTTTAGCAATTCAAGATTTACACCTGTTTTTGTGATGAAGAACTTGTTGTTAATTCTAAAACTCAGATTTCCACTGGCACCATCTACCAATCCTTTTTCATAGAGCTTTTTTCCATATTCTATTGCCTCCCTAAACCTTTTTTCCAATTCTTTTAACTTTTTCGACTCATCTTTTGAGTCATTTCCCACGAGCCTAACCCCCTATTATAACACTAATTTTCTGGCTTGTTCAACATTCCAGTTCCTCAAGTCTATCGAGGAAATTGTGGATGATTACAACACATTGATCTGCCTGAAGCGAAAGCGGGGAAACGGAGATTGTCTCCTTTACTTTTTTTAAAATTAACTCCTCGATATCCTCTTTCACGCCGAGATGATCACCGATAATGAAGGCCATTTTCTCTTCTGGTTCATTTGAGAGGTCGAAAATATCTCTCCCATCTTCCCTGAGATAAAACATCGAGAAATCATTTAAATCTGAAAGAACCTCGTTTATAGATTTTTTAGCAATAAAAATTCCAGGAGAGGTTTCTTTCCACTCTTCACTCTTGTGTCTCAACGCTTTTCTGATTAATCCTGCTACATTTCTTTCGTCAGGTGACATGTATCTTACTTTACCTCCATGAACGAAGATGGATCTGGGAGGATCTGGTTCGCCAAGAAGGATCGTAATAACTCCAGAATCTTCCCTTATCCCATGAGAAATGAAGAGAGATTGTGCTATGAACCTGCATATAATATCCATTCTTCCTCCCGATCCAGGAAGATCATTTAGGTTAAAATCTCCAGTTGAGGCTTTGTTTCCAACGATTATGAAGAGTTTTTTAAGGGAGTTGAGTTCATCGGAAAGCTTTGATCCCTGACTCATCCTAGAATAATTTTGCTTGATTATTTAAATTTATTTAGTTTTTCGGCAAATTTTGGACAGTTTATGGTTGTTATAACTCGCTTTATACCCAACCTTTTCCACACCGCTAACAATCCGATTATGCTCGATAAAGAAAATTTTTGAAAAACCACCGTTAATTGAAAGAGTATACAAAAAATTCAGTTATAAATGAACGAGCAATATTCGAAAGACTAAAATATTATGAATTTTTCAGAGGAAAGGAGGTGAAACGATGAAGAAGGTGATGGTTGTTGCGGTCGTTTTGATTTTGTCGCTGGCTTTTCTTGGGTGTGCACAACAAGAACAGCCAAAAACAACACCTAAACCAACAGCAACTCCAGAGAAGAAGTTCGATCTCGTTACAAAAGGTGTACTCACCGTAGGAAGTGATATAGCGTATCCACCTTTTGAGTACACCGACGAGAAAACGGGGAAATATACCGGATTCGACGTTGATCTCATGACTGAGATTGCAAAAAGACTTGGACTGGAAGTGAAATTCGTCAACACAGCATGGGATGGAATAATTCCCGGCCTCATGGCTAAAAAATACGATGTCATATGCTCTGCGATGACAATAACGGAGGAGAGAGCCAAACAAGTTGACTTCAGCAATCCATATTTCGAAGCAAAGCAGGTTATTCTTACAAGTGCCAGCGATACATCCATCAAGGGTGTGAACGATCTCAATGGAAAGAAGGTTGCAGTTCAGCAGGGTACAACAGGTGACTTTGCTGCTCAGAAATTGGTCGAGAAGGGAATAAAACTTGAAATAATCAGGTTCGAAGGTACACCGGAAGCTTTGCTTGCGATTCAGAAGGGTGATGCCGACGCAGCTATAATCGATAACTTCGTTGCCTATCTTGCGGCAAAGAAGGATCCAAAGACCTACAGAGTGGTGGATGACCCAGAGTTCCCACCTGAATACTACGGAATAGCAGTCCACAAGGACAATAAGGGATTGCTCAAGGCCATAAATGAGGTTCTAGAAGAAATGAAGAAGGACGGAACCTACGACCAAATCTACGAGAAGTGGTTTGGAAAGGGCTGATGCTAAAAAGGCTGAAAGGGTTAAAAGAGTTGAAAAAACAACCCTTGACAACCTTATTTTTTGAGAATCATGGTAGGCGTTGGACAGTTTGACATAGACCTATTCTTAAGAATCCTCCCCGATCTTGCCTTTGGAGCCTTTGTAACACTCGAACTGACATCTCTATCGATTCTCTTTGGCTTGATCATAGGTTCAATCGCTGGATTGGCAAGGGTCTCAAAGAATCGAATTTTCTTTGGAATTTCAACCCTTTACGTGGAAATCATCAGAGGAACACCTTTACTCGTTCAGATCCTGATAATTTACTTCGGTCTTCCTGCGATCGGAATCAACCTCCGTCCTGAGCCGGCAGGAATAATAGCACTCAGCGTTTGCAGCGGGGCATACATAGCCGAGATAGTCCGAGCCGGAATACAATCCGTTCCTTTAGGTCAGATGGAGGCTGCGAGATCCCTTGGAATGAGCTACCTTCAATCGATGAGATACATAATCTTCCCTCAGGCCTTCAGAAACATTCTACCAGCCTTAGGAAATGAATTCATCGCTTTGCTTAAGGATTCTTCTCTGCTCTCAGTCATATCAATCGTTGAACTCACAAGGGTTGGAAGACAGATAGTAAACACAACCTTCAATGCATGGACACCTTTCCTTGGAGTTGCTCTCTTCTACCTTATGATGACGATCCCGCTAAGTAGGCTGGTAACCTACTCTCAGAAGAGAATCGGCACCTATGAGATGAAGTGATCTTTGGACTAAGGAACAAAGGATACAAATCTCCACCAGTAGATCAAAGAATGATAAAATTCATAAAACATCCACCCAATCTTTTTCCAATGAAGTATCTCCTCGAGATTCAGGGGCTCTACAAGAAATTCGGCGATATTGAAGTGCTTAAAGATATAAATCTTAGTGTAGAGAGGGGAGAGGTCGTGGTTATAATTGGCCCCTCAGGAAGCGGGAAATCAACTCTGCTTCGCTGCATAAACAGACTTGAAGAGCCAACAGCCGGAAAAATATTCCTCGATGGCATCGATATAACAGACAAGAAGGTTGACATAAACAAGATCAGACAGAGAATCGGGATGGTTTTCCAGCAGTTCAACCTTTTTACTCATCTTACAGCTTTGCAAAATGTGATGCTCGCTCCAGTAAAGATCAAGAAAATTAAAAAAGATGAAGCGGAGAGAAACGCTATTAAATTACTGGAAAAGGTTGGTTTAGGCGATCAGATTCACAAATATCCTGCTCAGTTGAGCGGTGGACAGCAGCAAAGGGTAGCAATTGCAAGAGCTTTAGCCATGAATCCAGAGGTTATGCTCTTCGATGAGGTGACTTCAGCCCTCGATCCTGAGCTTGTTAAAGAGGTTTTAGATGTCATGAAGCAGCTTGCTCGAGATGGAATGACGATGATTGTCGTCACACATGAGATGGGTTTTGCTAGAGAGGTTGGGGACAGGCTTATTTTTATGGATGAGGGAGTTATAGTCGAAGAGGGTGAACCTATCGAGATTTTCAGAAATCCAAAAAATCCGAGGACCAAGAAGTTTCTGAGCGTTATTCTTTAACTTGTTGGTAAATCACCTAAATCACCTAAATCACCTAAATCACCTAAATCGCTTAAATCACTTAAATCACTCAAATTGGTCAAAGTTATTGTTAAAAATTATCGAATTTTCAGGAATATATTTAAATTCAAGGCAAACATCTTTCGTTCATGGCAAAGGAAAAACCTAATGATAAGCTTGTAATCAAGAGGTCTGGATATCCTACGAAGGGAGAGTTGGTTATCGGTACTGTTACGAGGGTTCTCGACTTTGGGGCATTTATATCCTTAGATGAATATGAGAATAAAGAAGGCCTTGTCCACATCAGTGAAATTGCTCCAGGCTGGATTAAGGACATAAGAGACTATGTAAAGAAGGGTCAGAAGGTTGTTTGTAAGGTTCTTGACATAAATCCAAAGAGAGGGCATATAGACCTCTCGATAAAGGATGTAAACGAGAGACAGAGAAGAGAAAAGATGCAACAGTGGAAAAGTGAGCAAAGAGCTTTCAAATGGCTAGAGATAGCTGGAGAGAAGATTAAAGTTCAAAGAGAAGAACTTGCAGATATAGGGAGAAAACTCCTCAAAGAATTTGAGACCATTTATGGAGCTTTTGAGGAGGCAGCCTTTGAAGGCTACGAGGTTCTTTCAAAAATTACTGGGGAAGAATTAGCCAAGGCGATTGAGGAGATAGCCAAGGAAAACATAAAAACGCATAAAATTAAGATTAGAGGTTATTTTGAACTGATGAGCAATGCTTCCGATGGTATCGATAGGATTAAAGAGGCGTTGATGGAGATATACAGTGTAAAACCTGAAGACGCTGAAGTAAAAGTAGAATACATCGGAGCTCCGAGATATCGCATAATTCTCGAGGGAGAAGACTATAAGTCCGCAGAAAAGATTCTCAAAAAGATAACAGACAGGGTTATTAAGAAAATAAAGAAACTTGGTGGAGAGGGGAATTTTGTCAAGGAGGCGGCCTAAATTGCAGCTTAAATTGCAGCTTAAATTGCAGCTTAAATTGCAGCTTAAATTGCAACCTAATTGCCTTCCGGCAAAAATTTATAACGATTTGATCAACTAGTTTAGTATGAAAACAAGATTGAGAAAATGTAAGAAATGTAATAGGTATACATTAAGGGATGTATGTCCCGTTTGCGGCTCAAAAACGATAAATCCCACTCCTCCAAGATTTTCTCCTGAGGATCCGTATGGGGAATACAGGAGAAAGTTGAGAATGGAAAAGGGATTTTTCAGTTTAAGGGGTTGAGTTATAAAGCCAAATAAATCACAAAATTAGGAGGTGAAGATTATGCTGAACAAGGTTGACGTCAGGTTTCTGAAGAAGCCAGAAGAAGTTGGATTGAAAGACCCGGTGATGATCGAAGGACTGCCTGGTATTGGCCATGTTGGGAAGCTTGTTGCAGATCATCTCGTTAAAGAATTAAGAGCGGAGAAGGTTATTGAGATCTACTCTCACCATTTCCCACCCCAAGTTATGGTGGAAGAAGATGGAACGATAAGGATGCCCAAAAATGAGGTCTACGTCCACAAATCTACCGATAGCTCGCCAGATCTTGTTATTCTGGTTGGCGATTTTCAGAGCATAAGCAGCGAGGGACACTTTGAGCTTGTAAACGCTTACATCGATATCGCAAAGAAGTTTGGGGTGAAAAGGATTTTCACACTGGGTGGCTATGGGATAGGGAAGTTGGTTGAAGAAACCTATGTTTTAGGGGCTGCGAACAGCAAGAAGCTTATTGAAGAACTTTCAGCCTACGGAATCCAGTTTGAGAAAGGAGAGCCAGGCGGTGGTATCATCGGAGCTTCAGGCCTGATTCTTGGAGCTGCCCAGCTCGAAGGGATTGAATCTGCATGCTTAATGGGTGTAACGTCGGGCTACATGGTGGATCCTAAGAGCGCTAAAGCCGTGTTGGACGTTTTAATAAAAATGCTCAATTTGAACGTTAGCGTTGAAGCGCTGGATGAGAGGGCAAAAGAGATGGAGAAGCTCGTCGCTCAGATAAGAGAGATGCAGGAGGCAACGGTTCAGCAGTGGAAGAGCGACGAGGATTTGGGATATTTCAGATAAAATCCCACAATGAAAATAGGTTGCTGCGGTTTTGCAGTAGCTTTTGAAAAATACATCAGAAATCTTGACGTTGTGGAGGTACAGAAGACATTCTACACCCCTCCAAAACCCGAGACGGCTGAAAAATGGAGAGAAAAAGCTGACAGCATAAACAAGGATTTTGAATTCACGATAAAGGCTTTTCAGGTAATCACACACCCCCCAAACAGTCCGACCTATCGGAAAGTTAAGCTTGAGGTTGGCAAAGATATAGGATTTTTCAATCCTGTAAAAGAGGTTTTTGAGGCATGGGAGAAGACAAAAGAGATAGCCGAAATCCTGAGGGCGGATAAGATAATTTTCCAGACTCCTGCATCTTTCAAAATGACCAGAAACAATCTAGAAAAAGTTGATGAATTTTTCAACTCGATCGATGGAGACTTTACCTTTATATGGGAGCCCAGAGACGTTGCTGTGGAACTTACGGACCATTTTCTGGAGATCTTAACAAGGCATGGAATCGTTCATTGCGTAGACCCGTTCGTTTCCGAACCCGTGAAGCAAGGAAAGATAAACTATTTCAGGCTCCACGGGGCTTATAAGGGGAAAAAGATAGTTTATTCATATACATACACCAATGATGATTTGGAGAGGTTGAAAAAGAAGGTGACTTCGTACTCCAATCCTTACGTTATGTTCAACAACAAGACGATGTATCAGGATGCCTTGCGATTTAAAACGATTTAAGGAGACGATTAATATTTCAATTAATATTTCACCTAATAGATGATCTATTTAGAAGAGTTTAATGGGTGAGTTTCTGTCTCAATTAATTACTCTCACTTACTTAAGACTATCTATGCATATCTAAGACTTCTAACATCTACAACTATCATCTACCCAAAAATCGACTTCAAATAATCCAACTCCCTCTCCAAAATCTCTACCTTCTTTTCATAATCGAGCTCACAAGAAAAGCCAAACTCACCAAGGTCATCGAGCTCAACCGTTACCTTTTTGTCGTAACCTTCTTCAACCAAACCTTTCAAAATCCCTTCTACATCTCTAAATCCGATTGCAGAAACATGCCTACCCTTTGAATCATAACCACTTACATGAACGTTCTCTATTTTATCAATTAACTCCAGAAATTTTTTTGCATCTTCAAAACTTTTTTTCACCGCATGATTAATGTCGAAAGTTACACTGAGGTTGAATTTTCCGATAACCTCCTCAACCTCATTGGCAGTTTTGCAGAGATAATTTATTCCTGGTTCGGAATTCTCAAGACAGACTTTTACTTTCTTTATCCTGGCATACTTTGAGGAAACTCTCAGGTATCTACTGAGGGAAGCATAATCTGCCCAAACCGGCTCTCTTGCGGCACTTCTTTTCCCGGCATGAAGAGTTACAATCGATGAGCTAAGCTTTCTTGCGAGGGAGATTGAATAAAGTGTCTCCTTCAAAGTGAGTTCACAAACATTATGATTCACGGACACGGGATTCAAATCCAAAACGGGACAGTGAAGGGCGAGAATCTTATCCTTGTAGGGTTCAATCCTATCAACTCTCCGGTTGATCCAGAAGGATGGTGTTTCAACCCATAGTTCTATTCCATCGTATCCGGCTTTTTCGCATGCATATATTATGCTCTCCAAGTCATACTCGTAAAGGAACATGCTTGAGAATAAAAATTCCATAAAGTTTCATTTTCGACAGGTAATTGATTTTTTCGGTTTTTGGAGTGTTGTAAACGGTTCGAGATATAAGAAAGTTTTTATATATTCAATTGATATCAAAGTTGGAAGTGTGAAAAGGTCAAAAGTTCAATTACTCTACTACTATTCCAATTCCGTTCACGTTATATTCTTTGTTCTCGTTCACCATCCATTCGTTCGGGTCGAGGATTATTTTCACGGGCTTTTCTTTTAGCTTAAATTCTACCTCAGCTTCTCCATCAACCCAGACTTTTTTAACGAGTTTCTCATTTTGTGTAATTACTTCAACCTCAAGAGGAATTTTGAAGTTGTTCCTGTCAACAATCTCAAAATTCAGGTATCCACCTTTTTGCTTTATGCTTAGATTTTCAACTTCATAATCGGGAACTTTTGCAGAATAAAACCATTCTTTGAAAAACCAGTCCAAATTTTGATTGCTTACTTTTTCAAAAGCATTCTGAACATCCGTTAAGTTGCATTCCTTATTGCAACACTCGTTTAAAAGCTCTCTCAAACCCTTAAAGAAGGTTTCATTCCCCAGCACAAACTGAAGAGAACGAAAAACAAAGGCACCCTTGTAATACACGATTCCTTCCACGCGTGGATTGTATATGTCTCCCCCGTAAACCTGTGCCAGCGTATGAGAAGAATTAATTAAAGGAGAGTGCTCAACTTCATCGATTGTTTCGCGGGAGATGTTGGTATATGCTAGTGCAGCATAATTCGCCAGTGTTTCGTCCATTCTACCAAAAGACGCGTAATCTCCAAACCAGGAGTGGGCAATTTCATGAGCAAGGAGAAGAGTTTCATTTCTTTCAGGGTGTATCAATACAACCCCCTGGGGAAATTCATAGCCTACCTTGATGCTTAAGCTTTTCAAGTAGAAGATTTTGAGGCTGGAGTACGGATAACTCCCAAGAATCGTAGAATAGGCTTCCAGAATCTTGGATACTTTGGATGCAACCGGAAGTAAATCTTCTCTGCTTTTTCGCGCTTGATACACTTCAATTTTTACCCCTGAAAGATCTTTATAGACGAAAGAGAAATTGCCCGAAATTATTAGAGGGTTTCTTGAATTTTTTGATTTATACACAAGAACATTCCTCTCCTTTGTCGATTCTTTTTGAATGATCTTCCAAAATCCTTCTCTCCCTTCGTCTATTACCACACTCACCCAGCTTTCGGGGATGTTCAGGTGTATTTGTGATTCCCAGCTTTCAAAGGTTCCGAGTTCCTTCAATAACCACAGGGATGAAAGGGAGAGTTCGCTTCCATCGTAGGTGGTTCTAAAAATGTTCCAACTTCTTTTCATCTCAACGTAGCTCGTAAAGAGTTCAAAACGGGTTATGTTAGCATGGTATCCTATCGTTATCGTTCCGGTTTTGTCTTTTGGGATTTTTAAAACAAGTATCAGGGCTTTTGCTTGGGGCATGAGGGCTATTGAAGTCTCTAACCGACATCCTTTTGCTGTGACACTATCAAGAGTAACTCCACCATCAAAGATAACTCCTTCGGGGTACATTAAAGCTAGCCTGCTAATATCGCTTTCTCCAACATTTCTTACTACCAAAACCTTCTTTCCGTACAATTTCAAACCTTTTTCGTGAGAAGGATAAACCGTGAGCTCTGTATGAGATCTAACTTCGAGTTTAGAAGAGTTATTTTGTATTAGATTGGCGACTTCATGGAGAGAAGTATTAAATTCGGGGATATCTTTTCCATAAATCACTTGGGAGCTCAGGTAGTTATGGCTAATTTCAAGAGCGAAAAATATAATGCCACTGATAATACCAAGGCATAGCAAGATCACGAACAATTTTTTCATATTTGCTTATTTGTAAATGTATTTTTGGAAATTTAAATAAGTATCTTATATCTATCCAAGAAGTGTTAAGTCCACAAGATTAGCATAACTTTGGTTAAAATTAAGGATTTCCTGGAAAAGCTTTGGAGGAATGTAAATGGCCAAGACCAGAGTTTTCTCAGCTTCTCAGATCTTTATCACATTGAACGTGCTAACGAATTTTCCCTTCTTTATCTTCAGCGCATACTATATCGCATTTCTCAAGTTTAACGGATTGAATTACACCGAAATGGGAATCATATTTGCTGTATCTGCAATCACTATCGGCATCCTTGATTTTCCAACTGGTAATTTTGCTGACAGGTATGGAAGAAAGAAAAGTATCGTTCTCGCGATCGTATCTGTAGGTTGCGGAATGATACTCTACGGGATGGCAAAAGAGATAATAACGTTCGCAGTGGGTGAATTCTTCATTGGCCTCGGTACTGCTTTTATGAGTGGCTCACTGGAAGCTTGGTTCTACGATGAACTTCAAAGGGATGTTAAGCAAACTGAACAAAAAACCGAGCAAAAAGCTGCTGGCACGTTTGGTATGGGAATGGGCCTCATGAATATTACTGCAATATTAGCAGGATTTTTTGCAACATTTCTTGCTGGGGTAAGCATTTCACTTCCCTTCCTCGCTTCAGGAGGGCTTCTGTTGATAACGGCTTTATTCGCCTTACTTTTACTAAATGAGAATTACGGAGAGCGTAGAACTCCTTATACGGTTTTCTTAAAAGAGGCTTTTTCAAAGGTCTCCGAATCCAATCCTTTGAGGTGGTTGGTTGCTGGCATTGCGATGTTTAATGTCGCTTATCTCTTCTATATGTTCACCTATCAGCCTTTCCTTTTGAAGGAGGGACTGGATATAGTTTTTCTGGGATGGATGTTCTCTATTTTGATGATTGTAAGGGCACTTTTCAGCTTCTTAAGCAGTTTTCTTGGAAAAAGAATTCCCCATACAAAACTCAACTACTGGGCACCAATGATCTTGGGTATGGGATATGCTGTAATGGCATTTGCCAACAATTTAGTAATAGCTGTGATTGGACTGATTTTGTGCGAAATATGTATAGGATTTTGGTTTCCTACCAGTATGGTGTGGAGAAATGAGATCATTCCCTCGACTCACAGAGCAACGCTACTTTCTTTCATGAGCACGGTATCTTCCCTCGTAATGGGATTTTTTGTTCTTGCAATTGGACCACTAATAGATATTTTGATGTTAAATCAAGCATATCTTATTGCTGTTGTATGCTCTTTGCTTTCTGCTTCGATACTATACAAAGCCTCGATCTTACATAAAAAAGAGAAAATGATGAATTTAGGAGCAGAGGAGTAGCATTTAGTCTTTACAGACGGAGTAATTAACAGCCATGCTCGGCCTATTTCCTCGACCCCTCAACCCCTCAACCCTTCAGCCCCTCAATCTCTCGCTTCAACCTCCTGATCCTTTGGCAATATCATGGCAAATATCAATGCTACGACAAAGATCGCTGTCAGAAATGCAAGATAAATTCTTGCATTGAAGATAAAACTTGTTGCGACAAGCATTAAAGCAACAGAAATTGCTCTGCTGATGAGTCCAACGAAACCCGTAGCGCTGCCATGAACCTCTTTTTCATGAAACTTCCCTATCCAGTCCATTATTATCGGATAAGCGGGAAGCATAAGGAATCCACATATTGCAAGGAAAGAAAAGAGCATAAGCTCATTAACAGCCAGCGCAAGGATTGCGAATAGAACTGTAACAATCGGTATAACTGTCCGCAGATAACGAGTTCTTAAATTCTTCATTGATATCCTGTCAGGAATGAAAACCACTCCTATCAGCCCGGCAATTATTGCCAGAGCAACAGCATCTCCGGCAACATTCTCCAATCCTACCGACTTTAAAGCTGGCTGAAGCCATGTTGCGAGGTTGTCGAAAGCTGCAACTCCAAGTCCGAGTATGATGCCGATAATCCACAAGTCTCTCCTTCCAATCACACCTCTCAAATTCAAAATCTTTCTTTCCGTTACCTTTTCCTCAATCGCTGGAATTCCAGCTAAGAAAAACAATAAACCCAGGACTGAGATGATGGCCGGTGGAATTGCTACAAAGAGTATCCCACCCACATTGTACAGCTTAAACCCGGAAAAAAGAGCAAAGACTGTTCCAAGATACATTGAGAGGCTTAGCAATGAAACAAGCAAAGCTCTCCTCTCCTCCCAAACCCTCGAAGCAAATGGGACGAAAGCGTTTAGAAGAAAAGGTTGACCAAAAGCTCCAAAGAGCTGGCATGCAAGAAGCCACCAGTATGAGAACAGATTTACAAGTCTACCAACTCCTGCGATGAAAGTAAACAGTACACCTAAACCAAGCCAGAGTTTGAAATTTTTATCCAGAAGAATCCCCGATGGCATCGTTAGTGCAAGAAAGAAAATGGGGTATGTTACCGCGAGAAACCCAATAAGCTCAACCGAAACCCCCAGTTCTTCGGCTGTATAGGTTACAATGGGTGAGAAGGTAACCCAAACTGCCTGAGAAGCAAAAACGATTAAAATAAAGCCCACAGTAAGTATAAGCTTCCTCACTCACCTCACCTCACGTATCTACGTATATTTCATCCATAATTACGCATACCACCCGATAACAATCTCCTTTACGATTTCTGTAGCAACCTCTTCGGGCAAGTTTTCAAGCAGAATTGGAACGATGCTCGAATCGATCCTTCCCTCCTCAAGATCTCTCAGTATTTCAGCGAATTCCCCCTTCTGAACCATTTCATTCAGGCTTTCAAGCTTTATCGATGCTTTTTCTTTCACAGCCACTGAAGCGTCCTTAATGAATTCCTCAGCAACATCGTCATGTATTGGAGAGAGCGTGAGATGGATGTTCGGTGGGATGTGGAATTCTTTAAGCCCCTTCTGCAAATGGAAATGCCATCCTTTCTCCCTCATTGCAGAAACGAAGCCAAGAAGGTCTACATCCTCGTTGGTGAGAGATAGAACACTTGACTCAATTGGCGCCACTGATTCGAAGTTCAGCTCTCTCAACCCATCGTAAATCTTCTTCCTTGCGGAGAGAATCTTTCTTGCCAGTTTCAGATATCCCTCCTCTCCGAGGTATTTAATTACCGCGTAGGCTGACGCGAGAGGACCAACGGATCTTGAGGAAAGAACAGCGGTATTGACAAAAATGTAGCCTGGAGAGGAAACATCCACATACATCGAATGCCTTTTGAGTTCTGAGTTTCTGAAAAGCACAACCGATGCTCCTTTTGGAGCGTAACCATACTTATGAGCGTCCATCGATATTGATGTTACCCCTTCTATCCTGAAATCAAATGAAGAAACTTTTTCACCAATTTTTTCAAAAAATGGCAGTATAAAACCACCGAGACATGCATCCACATGAAGTAAGATTTTCTTATCCTGAGCAATTTCAGCAACCTCTCTAATCGGATCAATCGTTCCATAGGGCCAGTTAGGGGCAGATAGAGCAATAAGAGCTGTTTTATCATTAATGGCCTCATTTAAAGCCTCCACATCAGCTTTCTTTTCTTCAGTTATCCCTATCTTTCTTACTTTCACGCCAAGATAGTGACAGGCTTTGTAAAAGGATGGATGGATTGTTAAGGGTGCAATAAGTTCTGGTACGCCCCTTTTACCCTTCGCTTTAAAATAATCCCTTGCAGATTTAACAGCCAAAAAAATGCTTTCTGTCCCTCCAAATGTGAAAGTTCCAGTAGATTTTTCATCTGCATTAACAAGTTTCTTGCAAAAATCAACAATTTCTCTCTCGAAATGTATCGCACTTCTGAAGACAGTAAAGTCAAGAATATTTTTGTCGTAGAATCTCAGCAAAGCCTCTTTTGCAACCTTTTTCAGCTCATTATCACCAGTTTCGTAAACATATGCGAATAATCTGCCTGTGTAAGGGTTTAAATCTTCTATCTCGATTTTTTCGAGTTCTCTGAGAAATTCGCTCATGGATTAATATTTGAATTTGTAATATATAAAATTTTTTCAAAATTTATTAAATTAACAATTTTTTTCGTCAAATATACTCTATTAAATCTCTTAAAACCCCTTCAAGTTCAGTTTACAGTAAAATAGTCTTTTACGTAGATACTTTTGAACCTAAACACCGGTCAACGACACGATTCAACCTCAGTCCTTACCAACTCCTTATCAAAGTAACTGCGAATTATCTACAATAACTAAATCAATTGTCTGAACTCTGTTTCACAGATCGGTTTCACGAACTAAACTTGAAGTTAATTAAAAACTAAAGAATTAAATGTCAACAAATTATTTTAAGAGCTCTTGAAGTTGAAAATATCCAAAAACCGGAAGGATAAAATTTAAATTACCATTCCACATTCAATGGTTTTGAGCCGCCGTAGCTTAGCTGGTAGAGCGTCCGGCTGTTAATCAGCTGAACAACTTAAAAGGCTGAACGGATACCGGACGGTCACAGGTTCGAATCCTGTCGGCGGCGCTTGGAACTCAGGTTCGGATTATCCCCATCATAGAAGGGGTGTTCCAACCCCTAAAATTAGTCGGGGGGTGTTTGTGTGCAGGCAATCTACTATCCGTATGAAGAGAAGTTAGGGACTACTGAAAAGAGAATTGAGAAGTTAGAAGTAACAGTGAAAATTTAGACTTAGTATTTGAGTTTAGGGACTTCTTAATTAGTAAAGGTTTAAAAGCTCCTAGAGTTGAAAAACATCTTTGCAACTTGAGGATTATCTTAAAATGGACTAAAAAAGAGTTAAAAGACAAAAGCTTTCTTAATTTTACTCGAAAAGATATAGAGAGTTTCTTGAGCAAGATAAACAGGAATAGGAAGCTAAGTGAGTGGACAAAATATGATTACAGGAGAACTGTTAAAGCATTTTGGACTTGACTCGGTAAAAGTGAGATTGTAGAGTGGGTTAACCTAACTACTCCTAAAAACTACAAACTACCTGAAGAACTTTTGACAGAGGATGAAATACAGGCAATGATTAATGACCCTAATTTAGAGCTGTTGTAGAGACTATGAGAGGTGAAATAGATAGGTTGAAATTAAAGTTGGAGGAGTATAAACGTTTAAAAGTGGCTAAGAGTTGAGGTTCAAATTCTAATTATTTTTAATTCTCACGTGAGAAATAAGTTATAAAAAAGGAAATCAAATTGTTACCTCAAAGACTCCTTTGAAGAGCTTATAGCCTGTCCCAACTACCAATAAAGAAGAATTGTAATAACTAAAATATGATAGTTTTGCAACTTTAAATTAAAAGGAGCTTAGAATTAAGAACTTGCAAAAATAAATTCCCATCTACGTGGGCACATTTTCTAATTTTTCTAAACAAGCTTATCTCAACTATATCTTAAAGCTAATCTACAATCTTTTGAAGCATCTCAATTTGTTTTTCTTCCAATTTTACTAAATCTTCAAGCAATCTCCTTAAACCATCACCATCGACCATTGCCCTCTTCAAACCATCGGAGTCAACAATTTTGAGTAAATTTTTGTAATAATTGAATGAAAAGCATTCCCAGTCGTATATAATCTCTAGTAACTCTTCTTCGCTTTTTCCTGTAAACTTAAAAATTTCGCTGTCATCCCCCTCATACTTGTATCCAAGCTTTTCAATAGCCTCAAGTAACATGTCCTTGTGGATTAGATTGCCGATGTGTACTTGGAAAATTGTATCCCATACCTTTTCATCTTTTAATCTGAGAAGGGTTTCCATAATTACATTTCTTTTTGCCTGTTCAACAAAATAGGCTTCAAGAAGAATTCTGACAATCAATTGTATTTTTCCTACTTTAGAAAAGACAGAAAGGTCAGAAAAAGTCCTGAGTATCTCGTCATCGCCGATTGTATCTTCGAATATGTTTTTTAAATCAGTAATCATAATACTTCACTAGTTCTATTCCAAAATAAAACTTTCTTTGAAGATTCTAATTTCAAATTTACAATTTCAATTTTGTAATTGCAATTTTAAGTAAATGAAGTTTCACGGATTTAACTGCGACAGAGAGTTTTTAAAACAGCTAAAACACTTATTTAAATAAGTGCTACACAATAACTACTCTGATGAAATTTTTTTAATTATTTTATATAGTTCTTCTATGACATACACAAATGCTGAATTTTTCAAAACTTCTTTGGGAATATCAAAAAACTCTTAAAATACGCTCTAAAAATAGATTGAATCGTGAATTCGCCAATTACGTTTAACGGCTCTTAGTATCTCCCTGAATTTTGATAGATATTCAGCGATTTCCTCGATTATTCCCATATATTTGCTCTAATCTAAATAATTATATAATATTTTTCAAGATTTGTAAAAAAAGATTATAATAAGTGGAGGTAGGGACAGCAGAGGCTTTAATCTATTATCTTTATTCTCCATTTGCATTTGTTGCAAACACAATCGCCATGTTTAAGCTCTAATTCGCCACCACATGGACATTTTTTTAATTCTATGCTATCTGAAACGGTCATTTGAATCCCTCAGATTATACTTTGTTCTTTGAGTTCATCCCACCATCCACGTCTTTTTAGAGCGTCTTTAAACGCATTTCTGGCATAAGTGGCTTTTTTCCTTTATATCCTATCAATCTGGCTACATACTGGACTGAATGTTGCTCTAAAAGCCCTCTAATCTCCTCTTTCGTAAAATTGTCTAACTTACACATGCTAAACACCTCCTGAATAAAATTAGGTAGCAATTCACCCTTGGTTTGAAATTACCTACTCACAATCCTTGCATTTCATTTTAACACTCCCACCTATTACTTCTCACTTAAGAAGTAGGTATTGATTATAGTTTCGATGAATTCTCACGTGAGAAATGGGGTTCTGAGGGGCTTTATGATGTTAAGACATACTAAACCATTACCAAGTTGGAAAAATGGATGAGAGAAGGGTCTATAAAGCTACTTTACCCCATATTCTCTCTTTTTCCCCATCAATGTTAAATACGGGATGTCCATAATTTTACTGATTGCCATCCACGAAAGCCCTTTCTTTCTCCACTCTTCTACTTCTTTCCAGTTTATCTTCTTTTCAGGTCTCCCAAGTTTTTTTCCTTCTGCTTTTGCTCTTTTTAATCCCTCTATTGTTCTCTTTCTAATATCTTCTCTATACATCTCTGCAAACCACAGAAAATCAATTATCAGCTTTTTTCTCAGCATTGGGTCTTTAATATCGTGTAGGAATGGTTGTCCACTGAAATAAACAATATATCCTTCATCCGTAAGTTTCCTAAGTTCTTTCAATCCATCGAATACATCTCCCCTTGAAATTCTGCTTAGGTCATAGGTTATTATTATCTTGATGTTGTTGGCTTCACAGAACTTTAGCATCTTCGAATAGCCATCCCTTTCTCTCATTGGTGTTGCTCCGCTTACATACAAGTCCATAAAGCTCTCTACAATCTCAATCCCTTTATCCTCTGCGAATCTCCTATTTGCCAATTGCTGGTTTTTTATTTCATCACCTAAATTTTGGTTTTTGTCCTCGATAGCAAACGAATACAACTCTTTGATTACAGCAATAGCTACAGCAGTTACTGCATTTGCCACAGTAGTGTTAGCTACTCCCACCTAAAGGAAATCCGACATGAGAGGGAGTTTAGGCTGAGAAAGGAACATACAGAAGAGTTAAAAAAGGGAGTAGTAGAACCATGGATTAAGAAGTTAGAGTTCATAAGTGTTAAGTTAGATATAAGTTTCGAATTCTCAATTGTCAACCTATAATAATAACTTTATATTAGGAAAATCATAAATATATGTTAAGGGTTGAGAAGTCGGGGGTTGGAACATGATAGGGGATTTAGATTATGAGATTCTTGCAAAGGTCTGTAAAGGGTTGTCACACCCAACAAGATGGAAAATATACGAGATTCTAGAGAAGCACGGAGGAGAGTCAAAGAAAATGGAAATAGTTGAAATAATAAACATCCTTAGAAGTGATTATGATTTTAACCAGGATTATGTTAGAGTTAAATACCACATCGAAGCTATGGAAGATGCAGGAATTGTTAAGATAATAGGCCACGAGAAAAGGAACGACGAATGTGAATTGTTGGTTGGAGTAAAAATAGATGTTAAACAATTAAAACAATGACTTTCTATTTATTGATTCCAAGGATAAACCTTGAATCCTATGATAGGAGTATTCCGAACCCAACATCTGTCTGTCGGTGGCATTTGTATTTCCGGCTTTACGCCCTACCATGGCGTGTACAGCTATAAACTTTTCTCTGACCTATTAATCCATGTTGGGTGGTAGTTGGAAGATTTATAGACAAACAAATACAGAAAAATCTCCATCTTGATGGCATCTAAAAATTAATGATTCTATCTGCTAAAAGAATCAGGGTTTGCAAGGAGATTGGTTTAGTCGAGTAAAATTAATTTGACTGCATGTTCCGGAATCCTTATAAGTGGACCAATGCTAAAAGCATGCAGTTAGAGATATCCACGCGCTTTAAGCACGGTAATTTGACTTAACAGGCGAAAAGAATAGCAGTACTATGCTAAAAGCACGAATAGGCGTATATCCGGCTGAATGTAAAACTAGGAGAGAGAACCTACCACAAAATCCTTCCACCACCCCACATTTCCCAAACCCTACAGAAAGGTTGGTGGGAAAGTGGGCAAAGGGTTCCAAAGACAGGTGAGATCTACGTAATGAATAATTTCGGGAAAAAAGTTTAATACGTTTTGGGAAAAGTTTTAATACATCTTCGGAAACTACGTCATGATTAGGGGAGAGAATACATGATGATGAAATCTCGATTTGGGACGTGGTTTGAGTGGAAAAATCAAATAAAAGAATACTATTGGTAGATGATGATGAGCTTCTTAGGGAGATT
>MTMO01000003.1 GCA_002011235.1 Archaeoglobus sp. JdFR-27
GATTTTGATGAAAGAAGATACAGGAAGGAAGATTATTGATTTCGAACCAGCTCTTTCAGTTTTTCTGTATTTGCTTTATCTATTCTGTCAGAATTCTCTCTGACATAGTTGAAGAGGTCCATCCCCCACCGCCTCGCATTCTCGCCTTTGCAAACGAAATCTCTCCTATAGTCGAAAAATCCGTTTTTCAGATAGAATGAGATCGAGAAGAGGACATCTGTTACGATGAACGAGAATCTGAAATCTTCTCTGGAAACGTAAAAACGGACATTTTCTCGTTTTATTCCTTTTTTGAGTTCCTCAGCAAACTCTTCAGATATTCTGCGGAACACATCCCTGTTAACAATTACCTCTATCTTTCTCCCCTCCTCAGCCAACCTGAGAAAGAAATCGATGTACTCCTTAAAGAAGACCGTTGTATATCCGAGAATCTCCTTCGAATTTAATAGATTCTCGAAAAACTCTTCATGCGGTCTGAAAACATCCTCCTGCCTCTCAACGATCTCGATCCCAGCAAGCTCGTAGAATCTCGTGATCAGCCATTCGGGAATGTCGTCGAGGATGTAAACATCCAGATAATCACCGAATACATTGAGAAATCTGCAGTAACCGTTTACCACATACACTATCCTTGAAACAAACCTGCCTTTGGGCGATGCAACAATCCGATTGCCTTCCCTTTCTATCAATTTCAAATCGGATGCTCTTTTCAACAGCTGAGCGAAACGTGATTTGGATACCTTCAAAACTTTCTTGAGCTCATCTCTCTCCACTTCTTCGTAAGCGTTCTCCAAGATTTCGAGCACCCTCGGGGAGGAGAGCATGCAGCTCAGTAGCTCCATAGCCTCTAATTATGTAGACAATATAAATAGTTTATGTCAATTATAAATTTAACTCAACACAAAAAGGTCAGATAAAAATTTAAATCTCCAAATGAAAACACCATGGACATGCGGATGGGCGAACACACGAATCTAAACAAAAGATAATCTTCTACAAACGAGTAAGAATCAAAATTAACATTCAACTCTCGCTCATTTCCCATTTTCAGAGTAAACAATCCATCAAATCTAATGTTTTGCAAACCCAAATTCTTTTTAGGAATCTTGCGTCTTCTTACGAACTCAAAAGCCTCGAACGAAAATCGAATGAAAAAATTATATATTATTTCAACTTATCAAAAAATGGTGATGAAAAATGGATACAAGGGAGCTGGGCCTTTCAGCCCTGATGGTTTTCTCAGCGGTCATGTTAACGTATAAATGGCTCTCACTCTACAACAAAGCAGATATAGGGGTTATTTTCTTTGCCTTTCTATTGGTCCTTGCCCTTGGGGGCCTTTTCATAAGCATGGGAATGCGAATGAGGAGAGTTATGGAGGAATTTGAGAATACGAAGAGAGTTATAGCCGTTAATTCCGACGATCTAGAGGTAAGATTCGAGGGAATCTTACAGATGAATCTCAGGCAGATTGATGAAAGACTTGAAAACATTGAAAGGAGACTTTATCGTTGAATTGCTGGAAATTAAAGGCAAAAAATTTAACCAGTTGAACCAACTCTTTTTATGGGTTCAGACATAGGAGACCTCTTCGAGAAAGAGAGTGTAAACCTGAATTTCTTCTCGGGGGCGAAAATCTCTATTGATGCCTTTAACACGATTTATCAGTTTCTCTCGATTATTAGACAGCCTGATGGAAGTCCTTTGAAGGATTCTGAGGGCAGAGTAACCTCTCACCTCTCAGGATTACTATATCGGATTTCAAACATGGTTGAGGTTGGAATAAAGCCGGTTTTCGTGTTCGATGGAGAACCTCCTGAATTCAAGAAGAAAGAAATTGAGGAAAGAATGGATAGAAAAATAGAGATGGAAGAAAAACTTCTTGTTGCGAAGGAGCGGGGAGAAAAGGATTTGAAAAAATACGCCCAGGCTACCGCGAGGATAGATGAGTATATCTTAGAATCTTCTAAAAAATTGCTTGAGCTAATGGGCGTTCCCGTGGTTCAAGCACCATCAGAAGGGGAAGCTCAGGCAGCATACATGACTTTGAAAGGCGACACCGAATACACTTGCAGCCAAGATTACGATTCTCTGCTTTTTGGAAGTCCAAAGCTTGGAAGAAACCTTGCTATAACGGGGAGGAGAAAGCTTCCGGGCAGGAACGTTTACATAGATGTGAAGCCAGAAGTAATCGATCTCAATAAAAATCTCAAGAGGATCGAGATCACAAGAGAGCAGCTCGTCGACATAGCGATTCTTGTTGGAACAGACTATAATGAGGGGATAAAGGGAATTGGAGCCAAAAAAGCGTACAACCTCATAAAAAAGCATGGGAGCATAGATGAAGTCCTCAAAAATCTGAATGTGAAAATCGAAAATCTGAATGAGATTCGCAAATTCTTCTTGCATCCTCCCGTGACGGATGAATACGATCTGAAGTTCTCGAAGCCGGATTCAGACGGAGTTATTGAATTCCTCTGCGAAAGCCACGATTTCAGCAAGGAAAGAGTGGAGAAGGCGGTTGAGAAGTTACAGAAGGGACTGGAGGCAAGTCAGGTAACTCTGGAGAGGTGGTTTTAGTGGAAAATGTGAAAAAACATGAACATGAAGCGGACGTTGATGTGAAGGTTGGAATAATGACGGTCTCAACCTCCAGATACGAAAAATATGGAAGAGTGAGGGAGGGTGAAGGGCTTGGTAAAATCGATGACCCATCGGGCAATGAAATTCTTAACAGCCTAATATTTAATGTGGTGGAGTATGCTTTAATCCCTGATAAAGAAAAGGAAATAATTAAAACTCTCCTTGAGATGATTGAAAAGGTTGATGCAGTGGTAATTACCGGTGGAACAGGTTTAAATCCATCAGATGTGACGGTTGAAGCGGTAGAACCACTTTTTGAGAAAAAAATCGATGGTTTTGGAGAGATCTTCAGGTATCTAAGCTTTAAAGAGGTAGGAACTGCTGCAATCCTTTCAAGAGCAACAGCCGGAATCGTGGATGGAAAGGCGGTGTTTTGCCTTCCCGGATCGAAGAATGCTGTAAAACTTGGTGTAAGCTTAATCAATGACTCGCTTAGGCATTTGATTTCCCATGCCAGAGATCTCAAGTAACTAGCAAGGTGGGAAGATGAAGTACCTCTCTTGGGATGAAACTTTATTTCGCAATCCAGATGTATTCGATCCAGAATACCTTCCTGAAGAGCTGGTTTTCAGAGAACAGCAGCTCAACAGAATCTCCTCAAACATCAAGCCAGCCCTAAACAAATCCCGCCCTATCAATATGCTCTGCCTTGGCCCCCCAGGCACAGGAAAGACTTCTTCCGTAAAGCTCATTTTTAAAGAAATAATTGAAAGTGAAATCCAGAATTTAATTCCCGTTTACGTTAACTGCCAGCTCGTAAATTCAAATCAAGGGATATTTGCAAGGATCTTCGAGAAGGTTTACGGCTATCCTCTTCCATCCTATGGTGTTCCGTTTCCAAAGCTCTATGCATCGATCCTGAAAAAGCTTGCAAAAAGCGAAAAGGTTTTAATCGTGGCCTTGGATGATATAAATCTTCTTCTCGACGACAGGATCATGAACGAGGCAATATATGCAGTCCTCAAAGCCCATGAAGAAGTTGAGGGTGTGAAAACTGGAGTTATTGCGATAGGAACCGATTTGAAGCTTGCAGCAAGACTTGACAGCAGAGTTGGTTCGATTTTTCACCCTGATGAAATCTACTTCCCACCTTATGGTGTGGTTGAGATTTTTGAAATCCTCAGAAAGAGATGTGAAGTTGGTCTCTACCAAGGAGTAATTGAAGATGAAGTAATCGAGAGGGTTGCTGAACTCACTTTTGAGGCTGGAGATCTGAGAGTTGGTTTGTATACACTTAAAATGGCTGGAATGGAAGCTGAAAGGAGAGGCTCAAGAAAAATCGAACTTGATGACATTTTAAAGTCTTTTGAAGGCAGCAAAAAAGTTTTTTTGAGGAAGTGTATGCTAATGTTGGATGATCTAGAGAGAGAACTTTTGACAGAAATCTATTCAACTGATGAAGATCTCACCACAGGTGAGCTTTTTGAAAGGTTTTTAGAGAAGAAAAAATTGAGCTATACGAAGTTTTACAATCTACTCTCAAAGCTTGAAAACCTTAGAGTTATTGACCTAGTCTTTACGAGTTTGAAAAAAGGTAGAACAAGGGTTGTCATGAAAAGGTTTGATTCTGAGGTGATAATGGGGGCATTGAGAGAATTTAAACAGTTTAAATCAACGAATAGGTGAGCTTGATGACAGAAATTACTCGAAGTTTAATTTTTGGAAGATTTCAGCCCTTTCATTTGGGCCATCTGAAGGTTGTAGAGTGGGCACTGAATGATTTTGAAGAGCTGGTAATCCTCATCGGCATGGCCGATGAAAGCCACACTCTCGGAAACCCTTTCACAGCTGGCGAAAGAATATGGATGATCCGTGAAGCTCTTAAAAGTGAAGGGGTAGACCTCTCGCGGATAATAACTGCTACAGCTCCAACGATGAATATCTACGTTGGGAATGCATACTATATAATTAAGTTGGTGCCAGAGATAAAAACGCTTATAACGAGAAATCCAGTAATAGGGCAGGTGTTTGGGGAGGCTGGGATAGATGTTATTGAACCTCCGACTTTTAGTAGAGAGATTTACAGAGGAAAGGTAATTCGAGAAAAGATTTTAAGGGGGGAGAGATGGGAAAATCTAGTCCCTAAAAAGGTTGCAGAAATAATAAAGAAGGTAGGTGGGGTGGAGAGAATAAGGGTTGCAGGTTGCAGAGATTGAAGGATGGTTGTGGGTTAAAAAAAGAATCACCCCTCGGGTAGAATCTCCAAATCCTCCTTGTTGGGGTAGTTGTATTTTTCCCAGAACCCAAACTTAGGAACGAATTTAAGGCTTTTTAAAATTGGGTTTCTTATCTCTTTTTGTTGGATTAGGATTCTAACCGTACCAAGCTTGGAATCTCTATATTTTGAACCTGAGATTTTTTCAAGTTCAGCAGAAAACTCATCCACGATTCCGATGGTGCTTCTCATAAGGTGGAGATGATTTGTCAGACCTGCTACTCTTAATCCTGTGTCCTCTCCATACTCCACCAGTCCAGAGATGTTGACACTGGCCCTTATAATCAGTTTCCCAGGCATCAGGAAGGGGTTGTGGGTGTGGGTGGTGTCATCATAGCATGTGATCGTCCCAGAGGCTTTCTCAGTATCACTCATCTCACTAGGATCAGAAAGGTAATCAGAAGTTACGACAAAACCTCTTGAAAGCCTCTCACCAAAAGAACTAATCAGTTTTATTGCCTCCAAACAAATCTCAACTCTTGTTCTCGGATCCTCGACTCTTTCAAGGTAGGTTCTCAACTCTTGGTCTTTGAGATCAATTAAGGTCTCTACGAACTCGCCGTTTCTGTAATCCACGTAAATTTCTTTCTCTTTTCCATCCTTGATAACGATATGGAGGGGGAGTATACTCAGAAGTTTATTTGAAATAATTATGCCCTCAACATCTGAAATCTCCGCTTCATTGATGATTTTTACATTTTCAGGCAAATCCTTCCAGTCAAAAGCCAAATATTTGTGGTTAACGAGATAATAATCAACTTCTTGCATCATTGTTGCGACCCTTTTGACGAAGCCAAAATCTGAAACTCCAAAATCGTAGATGGAATTGCCCTTGCAGAGTTCAAGCATCTCTTTAGCTGCGGTTACGAAAGCTCTTGCGAAGGAATCGAGGAATCGGGTTGAATAACCAATTTCTGAAATAGATAACAGGTTCTTTCCAGTCAAACAGATCTCCATAAACCTGGTGAATGGAATGGGGCCTTGCTTTTTTATAATATTTATTATTTCATCTTTAACATCCTTACCTTTGATCTTTCTAATCCCTTCATCCCTGTCCACTTCTATCTCCCCTCACAGTTTTTCTGGAGTCTTAAAGAAGAGACCTTGCTTTTTTATAAGCCTCCTCCCACCGCAGAAAGGACAGAAAAGATTAGGGATGTGAAGGGTTCCCGAATAACTTGTGGTTCTTTTAACGATTAAGTCGAATTCTGAACCGCATCTTGCACAATACAAGTTATCCAGTTTTTGACTCATGAATAAATCTATGTGCTGAAAATATTAAAGTTTTTTTAAATAGAGATTTTAAATAAGAGAATAAACTATCCTTTTTTAGTATTTCCATACAGGTTCTCTTTTCTCGAGAAAAGCTGCTATGCCTTCTCTTGCATCCTCGGAGGCGCTGTGAAGGGAAATCACTTCAGTTCCATAATCCAAAGCAGCAAAATCGGGCATGGAGATCTGCCTGTAGAACATTCTTTTTCCGGATTCGAGGGCATCAAGGCTGTAACTTGCAATTTTTTTGGCGAGTTTTGTAGTCTCTCTTTCAAGATCATCAAATGGCACAATTCTGTTTACAAGCCCCCAGTCGTAAGCCTGTTTGGCTGTAATGAATTCTCCGGTTATCGCCATCTCATATGCCCTTTTTCTTCCAATAGCTCTGCTCACAAAGACAACAGGCGTGCTGCAGAAGAGACCTATTTTAACTCCAGGCATTGAAAATAAAGCTTCCTCCTCCGCAACCGCTAAGTCGCATGCAGCCACAAGCTGGCAGCCCGCAGCAGCAGCAACTCCGTGAACTTGGGCGATTACCGTTTGGGGGAGGTCTCTTATACTATGCATAACTTCATAACACCTTTTGAATAACCTTTCCACATCCACCGGGTCTTCAAGCAACTCTCTGAGGTCGTGGCCGGATGAAAAGGCTTTTCCGGCTCCCTTAATTATAATTACCTTCACCTTTCTCTCCTTTTTTATTCCATCCAACAAATCTTTTAGTTCACTTAGAAGAGCGTATGACAGCGCATTTCTTTTTTCAGGCCTGTTTAGGGTAATTCTGCCGACCTTCCCTTCTTCTTTGTAAATTATGTTTTCGTACTCCTTCATGTACCACACTAAAATGGAAATCTTAAATACTTAACGATGAGTGATTTGTATTGCCCCTCCTGTAATGGCTCCTGTGATAGTTTAAAAGCTTATAATGTACGCAGGGACGGTCAAAAAAGAATTAAGAATTTAAAAAGATTAGATAAAGCGAAAATCTTGAAAATCTGTCTGCTGTTGCAACTATCTCAAACTCACCTTAAAAATAACTTGTGATGCGGTCCTCAGCTTTTTCCTCACCCTTTGCATTTCATAGGGGTAAATCATCATCGCATCTTTCACGAACCTATCGAAACCAAAGGCCTTTTTGAGAAATTCTTGATGCAACCTGTCTCTTATGTATATGACGGTCTCCCCGCTGAGATAGTTCATTTCAAGCAGAATGGGGACTGTAAATCTATTCCAGTCCAACTCATCAACGTATTCGGCAATGTATTCGAGTTCTCTTTTCTCGATTATGTATTCGTTTCCGTCCTTCGCTTTAATAGATGGATCATCATCCTCAAGCATGTCTTTGAGAGTTCTTCTCTTGGCAGGCATGTGCCTGTTCATTGCCTCAATCATCTTTGCAAGCGCTTTGGTTGACATCATAAAGCATCACTCAGACTGCTTTTTCCCACTATTTTACCCTTTCCTTTTTTGGGGTTTTCCAACTCCTTCTACGTTCTACCATCTTTCGAAATGGAGGAGTTCTTCGATCGGGTATCTCCGTCTTCTCTCAGGAGATTCTGCTGGGTATCCGATGGGTATTATTGCCATTGGACGGGCATATTCTGGAATTCGGAGAAGCCTCGAAACCTCACCCTCATGAAAAGCCCCCACCCAAACACATCCCAAACCGAGGGTGCATGCAGCCAAAAGGATATTCTCGATAGCTGCTGTAGCATCTTGTTCTGCATAAAGCTTACCCCTTTCACCATAAACTCTCATACTCCTTGGATAATTAGCACAGACAACCACAACAACGGGGGCTTCAGCTATAAACATCTGGTTAAGTGCTGCTTTTGCAATCCGTTCCTTCATCTTTTGATCCTTTACAATGATAAAATCTCTTGCTTGGAGGTTTCCAGCTGAAGGGGCAGCGTTTCCGGCTCTTAAGATCTCCAACAAATCCTCCTCGGGAATGGGTTTGTTCTGGAATCTCCTTATTGATACCCTGTTAAAAATTACGTCAAGACATTTCCGAAGGTCAGAGTTCATCTCTGAATTCATGAAAAGAATCAGGTCTCGAAAAATAAAAAGTTAGTGATGGCAATGTTGGCTTAGAGTAATTTTAAGCAACATCTTTTAAGGGCCTCATCTAGTTGAAATTAACGAATACAGAATAGCTCCTTCAAGACTTTAAAAGCAAAATTTATGAATTTACTTAAAAGACAGCAGAAATTTAAACCAATTAGATCTTTAACCGATTGTATATTCAAATTGGCTAAATCCTTTAGTTTGCAGAGATTGTATCACTATACTATGAGATCTGTGTATAAGTTCACTGCTCTGAATATTCTTTTAATAGAGGAGTCGTTGTAGCTTTAGGTTTTGAGAAGAGAGCTTGCAGAAGTTAGCTGGGAGTTGGTTTGGTAAGGATCTTAGAATAAAATATCAAGATATTGTGAAGATTACCGAATGAGTCCAAGAGACCATGTTTCTGAATTGGGTCTAAAGATTTAAATCCAAGATCCGGTGACTCTAAACCTAGCTCTAATCCAGACCAAGATAATTTCTCACTTTTCGGTTCCTATCTAGCCTTAATCAGGTTTTGAGATTCAATCATCAGGATGTAAAAGATCAAAAGTGTTCATTCTCAACAACTCACCTTCAACTACCTTTAAGATATCTAACAAGATCTTTTGCATCAAGGTTAACTATCCCAAGTTCTTCAAGCGTTCTTCCCTTTTCGAAGAAGTCCCTTCCACAGATTACGGAGCCAAGATGGATTAGAGACTCAATCAACGGAGTTTTTACACCAAATTTCTTTGCCAATCTCCAAGCCATAACCGTTCCAACTGGTATGTCTTCTGTGAAGTATCTATCTTCAATGCTCAACGGTCCCTTTATACCCATTATCGGCGATGCTTCGTAGAAGGGGGCAAGGAATGACTCATGCATAATCGTGTGTTTGTGATAGAACTGTTCCTTTGAGTATTTGAGGAGTTTAATTCCAATGGAGTTGGCTATATCACAAAGCTCGTTGTAATAGGCTTCTATTACTCTAACAACAGCCGGACTCATCCCGTGCTTATATAACGACCACTCGCCCTTTCCAACACCCAAAACATCTTCTGTTTGTGAGACCTCCATTGCACCCACATTGAGGATCGAACCTGGCACATGAACAATCGGATTCGGGTTTTCAAGCCCCACAGCAATCACCGTATCAGCCTGTTCAAGCTTGGTTGGGATAAAAAATGGCAAATCTTCATGAGCTCTTAGAAATTCTGTCCAATCCTTCGAGGGGAGAGTGTCACCCCTCAGCCTGTAAGCTCTCACCATACAATCGATTTTCCCCGGAGCAAGCATTCTTGTACCATATGGCGCTGAGGTCCAGCCACCAACCAAAATCTTAGTCTCATCTTTAAGCATCCGCCTTAGAAGGAGAGAACCATAGTTATCCGGGAATAGGCTAACAATCTGTCCGTCCTCAAGATGGGGTATCATCTTTTCGAAAAATACTTGATGACCACTTGCTGGAACAGAGATCAAAATCAATTCTACTCCTTCAATTGCTTCTGCCATGTTGGTTGTTACAACGTCAATCTCAGCCACTCCTTCATTTCTGAACCATTTGAAATTCAGCTGGCTGCCCGTTAGCTCTATTTTATGGGTTTCGAGAACGTTTCCCAAGCTTCTTTCAGCGAATTCGGGCAATTCATAGAGTCTTACTCTGTAATTTTTCAAAGCGAGGTCTGCAGCCATAGTTTGGCCAACATTTCCTGCACCAAGAACGGCAACATTCTTCATAGGTTGATATTGGGCGTGCATGTTTATAAGTTTAGACCAAATAGCCTCACAACCTTTTACGCATAATTTAAATACAATTACGAATACGTATAAATATGAAAGTTGTACCGATAAGGCTCGATGATGAGAGGTTGAAAGATTTAGATATGCTCGTCAAAGCTGGTATTTACAAAAATAGGAGTGAAGCTTTAAGAAAAATAATAGAGAACGGAATTAGAAAGATTGAGACTGAAATCGAATATCTTAAAAAAATCGATCAGATCGTTGATAAGATAATTGACTCTGAACTCAACTTCAATGGGCAGTTAAGGAGATCGGTGGAAGAAGAGAGAGACAGGTGGTAACGAAAAAGGTAGCAGAGTGTTAGTATGGTATCGTACATCGATACGAGTGTAATAGTTGCAGCAATCGATAAGGGGGACAGAAGGAATAGGGATGCTGAGAAGTTTCTTTTAAGAGAAAAAGAGAAGATAATATCTCCTCTCGTAATAGCTGAAGTATTTTCAGTGATTTCAAGGAATTTAGAGAGATTGGTAACCGAATTGGATGTAGACCTTGAGGATTTGCCAACCGTTATCGCAAGATTAAGTGTAAGAAGGTACGGGTTAAAGATCATATATTCTTTTGACAGAGATTTCACAATATTTAGAGAGGTTCCAGTTGAATTCAAGCTGGCTTTCATGCTTGCACCAAAATTAAAGCTTAGAACCCTTGACTTGCTACATATAAGCAACGCATGGAATTTTAAAATGAATGGACATGGTGTGGATGAATTCGCAACCTTAGATGGTGGAATTTTGGAGAGAGCAGGTAAAATTGAGGAGTTAACCGGTATCAGAGTAATAGAGCCTTGAGAAAACGAGAGTAAACATGATTGTAGATGATCTACCAAGTTAATTTACTAGCCTTATTCAGCTTTTATATTCTCATAAACTTTTACGAAGTCTAAAACCTACTTTGGAACCCGATTACTGAAACAAAGAAACTGATTTAAACCAAAATAATCTCCTAGATCTGGAATGGAAACCAGATTTGAATTCGAAATCAAAGACACCTTCAAAAGGATGAGAGCAGGGGTTGTTAAGACAGCTCACGGAAAATTTAGAACTCCGGTTTTTGTGCCTGTTGCAACGTTCGCTTCTGTAAGAGGCTTGGATGACAAGGATCTCAAGGAGCTCGGGGCTGAGGTTGTTTTGGCAAACACTTACCACCTCCATTTAAGGCCTGGAGATGAGCTAATAAAAAGGTTGGGTGGCTTGCACAAATTCATGAACATTGACAAGCCAATAATAACCGATTCAGGAGGCTTCCAAGCCTTTTCCCTTGGATTTGGAATGGAGCACGGAGTTGGAAAGATCGCAAACAACATTTTTCTCGAGGGGCTTAAAGAGGCGGAGTACAAGGGAGATAAATGGGCATTCGTAACCGATAAGGGCGTAAGATTCAAAAATCCGATTACCGGCGAGGTAGTTGAACTCACACCAGAGAAATCGATGAAGATACAGTCCAACCTCGGCTCAGACATAATCTTCGCCTTCGATGAGTGTACATCTCCGTTATCGGATAAAGATTACACCGCAATGGCCCTTGAAAGAACCCACAGATGGGCTGAGGAGTGTTTAAGATACTATGACAGAAGGCAAGCTCTCTTTGGGGTGGTGCAGGGAGGAGAATACAAAGATTTGAGGGAGAAATCGGCAAGATTTATGGCCAAAAAGGATTTTGCCGGATTCGGAATAGGTGGATCGCTCGGCAAAAGCAAGCAAGACATGCACAACATCCTTGAATGGGTGATACCACTGCTGCCCGAAGAAAAGCCGAGGCATCTGCTGGGAATAGGGGCGGTAGAGGACCTCTTCAACTGTGTTGAGAGAGGAATAGACATGTTCGACTGCGTTGCTCCTACGAGATGGGCTAGAAGGGGGCATCTCTACGTGAGTCCACCCGAGGGAAATCCAGAGAATAAATTCAGAATTCACATTCAGAACTCACGTTTCAAGGAGGATACAAAACCTATAGATGAAAATTGCGAGTGCTTTGTGTGCAAAACACATTCGCGAGCCTACCTCAGACACCTTTTCGTCGCAAACGAGCTTTCATACTTCCGTCTCGCATCCTATCACAATCTCCACTTTGTTCTGAGAGTCATGGATGAGATAAGAGAATCGATAAGGGATGGCAGCTTTTTTGAGCTTAAAAAAGAATGGCTGGGATATATCTAATACAGTTTAATGACATTTAACGAATAGGTTTAGGGCTTCGCCCCCCTAACCAGTTAAATAATCCTTTAAAAACCCTCTTAGATAAAGCAAATAGCCTATTGCAACTCCTAAAGAGAGTAAACCCAATCCGGGTTCAACAATCGTAGTAAGATAGATGTTGTTGTAGGGATTTGGAGAATACTCGCCCGGAGGATTCCCGAGCATGTAGAAATTTATCCCGACCGAGGCGATTAAAAATCCTGCCAGCGTAAAATATCCGGCGATTCTGCCGAACTTTCCAAAGTCTCTTGGATACACCATGTAGATAACCAGAAGCGTCACCCCCCAAGTTAGCAGGAGTATGTGCCAGTGACCTATATTGTAAGCCAGCTCCGCCCAATCCCATACCTCTGCCCTGAACTCCGGGTTGAAGAAGAGTGGTTTTCTCAAGCTCATCGCAACCAAAGCTCCAGGAATAGCTACTGCCAACCACATAACGATGTTGCCCACAACCAGTCCAGCCTTTATCAGATTCCATTCCTTAACTCTGAAGCTCAAGAGGAGAGTTGAGAGAATCAAGAGCATTGCAGCAGGGGTTATGGCGAGATGGGCTATTCCGCCTATAAACCACACCGAATAAGATGCCAAAGCCGTTACGAGCTGAGAGGGAATCGCAAGATAAATCAAATACTTAGTTAACCTACCCTCCTTCAGAGTTGTAAAAGAAAGGGCAGTGAAGAACACGAAAGCCAAAGCGATAGCTATCATAGCATGTTCGTGAGCGGTCAAAGCCCTCCAGTATACATTCTCTCCAGCCAAGCTTGGAGTGAATCTGCTCTCTATCAAAGCGTTAAGAAAGCTGTCTCTATGCTCCATGAAGCTCGATCCAAGCCAGCCTCCAATAAAGGCTCCTATCAACAATAAGATACCTGAGACATAGATGTTCCAAGCTATCAAGTCCTTCGGTTTGAACTCCTTAAATGTGAGCAAACCGGATATGAAGATGAAAGCTAAGCCAGCTATGAACAGACCATGAAGGAAGAAATCCTTTACAAGATAGGCATAAAGCATACCGCTGAACACAGTTAGCAAAACACCCATGAGCATGATGTCACTCAAATACCTCGAATTTTCTAGATACCTGTTGGTAAACACGAGATAAGAACCAAAAATTAGAACCACAAAGATGCTGTGATAAACGAGAGTAATCCTTCCAAGAAATGCTTTACCAGCTGAAGGATTGATTATATCTGCTGCTCCGACTTTTTCGTTATATCTAGCCCCTTCAAGCTCAGGTATTCCTATTGCAGCCCTCACAGATTTGAACGGGGGCGACAAAAGCACGCCATAGGCCGTTATCCCTATGGCCAGAGTGAAGGCTATCAGCATGTACAGCCTGTCTCTGTCCATACCTCTATCCTCCACAACCCCTTTCAGCTTTTCGTTGCATTATTCACAGCATAGATCCCGAGAGCCAGCAAAAATGCCGATACAAAAAGCAATGGATGTAAAAGCTGTATCACAAGCCCAAGGGGAAGAATTGGCTTTCCTGCCGTTATCGCAGCCAACGCCATACCACCAATCGCTATCGTGAATCCACCGAGTGTAAACAGCAGGATGGCTGTATTTGTCTGCTTTTTGACAAGATATACTATTGGCAGAAACACTATAACCAACCCCGAGATGCTATGTAATCCTATCTGGAAAACGTTAGATGAAGCCAATCCGAAGAGTAACAGCATCAGGACTATGAATGCTAGATAGTATTTCCAAAAATCAGATCTCAAAGCTATCAAACCCAAAGCCATAAAAGCAGGATATATCGAGCCTAAATAGGGTGTAACGGGAAGTTGAAGAGCATTTAAACCCAGCACCACTAAAGCAACTGATATTATCAGGAATGCCAATCCGGATACAGCCCAGAAAGCATACGGAATCTCTCGTTTATTTCTGTAGCCATACAGTGACACACCTACCAAAGCCAGAGAAGATACCAATGTAATAAATTCCATCATGTTTTTATCCATGGAAAGAAAAAGACTAATACCTTGTCCCTTAATTATTAGGGTTTTATTTTTCATAGGAGGTTTTGATATGCCCAATTGGTTTTGAGTTGATATCGTTTTAAGGCTATTCCTGAGTTTTTGATTGGTAGGTTAATTGGTCGATTAACTCGTTAATAAATTATATAACCACCAAAATCATATTTAAATATCCAGATGTCTAGACGTATTCTTCAATCTCAGCCTTTTTCCCCATCTTCGTGCTGAGATAAACGAAAGGTGTGTCCAAAACTGCAACGATGAACTTCATGATGTAAGATGTGATGAAGATCTCAATTATCACTTCACTCGGAAAAACCTGAGTCCAGCCGATTCCAAATCCTACGAAGGCAATCCATGTAAAAACGACGTTATCTATGAGTTGGGAGACCATCGTCGAAGCGTTGTTCCTAAGCCAGAGGTGCTTGCCAGCCGTCTTCCTCTTCCAGAAGCTAAATGCCCATACATCATGGAACTGGGATATTATGTATGCTGTAAGGCTCGCAACTGTTATTCTGGGCAATAATCCAAAAATCTGCTCTAATGCTGGGCTTAAAGTATCGCTTTCATCCGGAATGAAAACCAAGCATATCTGCATAATCAGGGTTGTAAAAATTAGGACAAAGAATCCGATTAGCACAGCTCTTCTGGCATCCTCTTTTCTGTGGTTCTCGCATAGGATGTCAGTTACAAGGAATGTTGAGCCGTAGATTATGTTTCCCATAGCTGTAACAAGGCCGAAGAATCTGATCGTTTTCATAACCTGAATGTTCGCTATTATTATCGCCATTGCTGTCCAAGCATAAAGTCCTGTTTTCCCGAAAAATCTGTATGCAAGAGTTATACCTGTGAAGTTGACGATAAGCAGGATGAACCAGAGGATTTCATTCTGGTAAGCGATGACCATCACCAGCCAAATAAGGAAAGGATATTTAATTTTTGCTTTTAATGTATTTAATGTATTCTTAACGTGTTCTGTCTTTTAATCGTACCAATCCATAACTTCAGGATACAACTCCGGAATTACTTCTATGCCTTCCTCTCTTGCAAGAGTTGGAAATGCTATAACCTCCCTCAGCGTTGCCTTGTCATTCAGAATCATAAAAAATCTTCCTAAGCCTACTCCAACACCAGTTGCAGGAGGCATCCCATATTCCAAAGCTCTGACATAATCTTTGTCCATCGGCATAGTTTCAAGACCTTTCTTGTCAGACTTCTTCCTCAACTCTTCCTCTTCCTTAAAACGCTTATATTGCTCTATAGGATTATTGAGTTCAGAAAAACCATTAGCGACCTCCATTCCTGCTATGTAAAGCTCCATTCTGTCAGCATAGCCCCCTGCTTTCTTCGCCAGAGGAGAGATGTCAAGGGGGAAGTGGGTTACGAAGGTTGGATTTACAAAGCGATCCTTGGCGTAACAATCGAAAAGCTTCTCTATGATTTCCCCTCTCCTTTCCTCGTGTATGCCAAGCTCTTCAGCATGTTTGAATAATTCTTCATCTCCCATTTTCTCAACATCTGGCCCTCCAAACTCCTTTATCGCATCGACCATCCTGAGCCTCCTCCATGGCCTCTTGAAATCTATAATCTTGCCTTGATATTCGATCTTCGTGTCGCCAACCAAATTGGTTACAATGCTCTCAAACATCTTTTCAAGAAAGTCCATCAGATCTTTCAACTCTATATATGCCCAGTAAAATTCAAGCTGGATGAACTCGGGGTTGTGAAGGCTATCGACATCTTCATTTCTGAAACATGGAGCGAATTCGTAAACCTTTTCAAAACCACCAACGAGCAGCCTTTTCAGATAAAGTTCGGGAGCAATTCTGAGGTACATCTTCTCCTCAAGAAAGTGATGGTACGTCTCAAATGGCCTGGCAAAGGCTCCACCATAAACTGGCTGCAAAATGGGAGTGTAGACTTCTATGAATCCATTTTCATTGAGATAGCTCCTTATAAGATGCAAAACCTTATTTATGAGGATGAATGATTTTCTGCTTTCCTCATTCATTATGAAATCAACGTATCTCTGTCTGTATCTTGTTTCAATATCTTCAAGGCCATGCCATTTGTCAGGGAGTGGCCTCAAAGCTTTCGATAACACCACCCAGCTTTTAACAAGAATGCTCAACTCCCCTCTTTTCGTTTTGATAACGATACCCTCAACACCGATTATATCTCCTCTATCAACCAATCTCAACACCTTAAATTCATCGGTATAATCCTTCCTGAAAACGAGCTGAATTTTACCGCTTGAGTCTTTAAGGTCTGCAAAAATGACTCCACCATGTTTCCTTTTAGAGAGTAATCTTCCGGCCATTTTTACTTTATAATCCGTCTCCTCACCGGCTTCAAGTCCAGAAAATTTTTTGATAACATAAGCTGCGTCAGCATCCTTTTCGAATTTCTTTATGATAAACGGATCTTTTCCAAGTTCTCTTAATTCCTTTAGCTTGTCGATGTAATCCTTTACGAGCTTTGGGAGGGTCATGGAGCAGAATCATATTTGTTTGCATAAATAGTTTGCTGGCTATAGTTTGTGGGTTTTGTACAGGTTAATCCTGATAATTACAAAATGATAAAAAACCACATTAATTAACATCGATTTCAGTTCTTATCTTCCCCGACAACTCCACTAGTAGTTGATGAATGAAAACCCTTAGATTGTGATTCTGTAGAGTACTTTAAGATAGAAATGATAAGGAGCTTTATGGGAATAATTTCAGGCCCTTCTACCTTTATTTAGGGTTGATGGGGGGAAAATGATTTAGGGAAACAGAAATCAGAAAATATTAAGGAAAAGGCCCTTTTTCGAGCCTTACAATTTCACTTGCTCATGTAAATTTCTATTGTTGATACATTCATCTGCCTTCCCTGAGCTGAATCAAGCTCTTCCGTATCTATTTTGATTTCATCTATTTTTACTCCGGGAAGGAATCTATTCCTAACGATTTCTGCCACGTCTACTGCTCTGCTTATCGCTCTACCCCTTGCCTTGATCACAACATTTCCTACTCCTTCATTGAACTGAGTTATTGTTGCAAGAACGTAGTTCATCACAGGCTTATTGCCAACAAAGACAACATGTTCCTCTGCCATGTCTGATCACCCCGAACTAAACCAAATTAAATTCGTTATTTAAACTTTGCTGGAAATAGCCCACCTCATTGGATCATTTGCATCAGCATCGTAAGTTTAATTAAGTTTTATCAGAAAAATGCCACAAACATCAGGTGATTTTATGAGGTTTGATGACATCGGAAGCTTTCCCCTTCCTCCTGGAATTGACAGAGGATGGGTTGATGAAAATCTTTCAACAAAAGAGTTCGAAGAGATGTGCCAAAAAGCGTTCCTCATGAAGATAAAAGCCGGAGTTGAGATTGCAAATTACCCACAATTCCGAGACATGGTGAGGATGTTTCTGGATTTGATAAAAGATGAAGCATTCCAAGAGGATGCTTATTTAATTAAAAAGGAGCATGCAAAAATCCCTGAATTCCATGCTCTGGAAGGTTTAAACTTTTCCGGAGATGTTAGAATTTGCATTACTGGCCCATTCGAGATCTATCTTGCCGAATTTGGAAGTGTTATTTACGAGGATATCCTTTCCTCTATCTCCAGATCCCTTGCTAGATTTGCCGAAAATGCTATCAAATCCCACCTTAATGTTACCTGCATAAGTTTAGATGACCCAAGCCTTGGCTTAAATCCAGAACTTCAACCTACTCCTGAGCAAATTGAGATTGCTTACGAGAACTTCGATTTCAGTGTCGACATGCAGATCCACCTCCATGCTCCCCTTTTCTACTCTAACCTCCTTGAGGTAAAAACGATAGATGTGATTGGAATCGAATCGGCAAAGGACGAGAAGACGTTGGATTTCATTGATAGAGAGGAACTCGAGTCCTATGAAAAAAAGTTGAGGGTTGGAATTTCGAGGAGCGATATAGATTCGATGATAGCATACTTCAACCAGAAGCATGGCGTAAACGCTTGGAAAGATGAAAAGCTTATTATTAAAGCAATAGACGAGCTTGAGAACTCAAATAATATTCTAAGAAGAATAGGAAAAGCATATGATCTTTTTGGAGACCTAATAGCCTATATTGGCCCTGATTGTGGTTTGGGTGGATTCCCAACCCAGAGTTCAGCGGTCAAATTGCTTGAAAACACGGCAAATGCGATAAAGGCTTTTAGAGAGGGGTAAGATGGATTACTTGGGATTCTTCACCACAGCCTTCACGACAATATTTGTGATTGTCGATCCTCCAGGAAACATCCCCATGTTCATAGCCGTAACCGAGGCTTTAAACGAAAAGGAGAGAGACAGAATATCGAAAAAAGCGACATTTATAGCTGCAGCCCTTCTCATCTTTGTAGCAGTCACAGGAGGTAGTATTCTAGAGTTTTTCAGGATTACCGTTGATTCGCTAAAGATCGCTGGTGGAATTTTGCTGTTTGCCGTTTCCGTTGACATTCTCATGGGGAGCAGGAGGAGGGAGATTTACGTGGAAAAAAGCAAGGAAAGTATCGATGTAGACTCGCTTGCCGTTTTTCCAATCGCACTTCCCCTCTATTCTGGTCCTGGCGCTATAACAGCTGCAATTGTGCTTTATTCTTCGGCTGAAATACCTCAACTCAAGCTCTTGGTGATCCTCAGCATTGTTCTCACTTACGTAATTGTGAGGTTAACTCACGTCTATAGCTCCCAGATAATCAGAGTGTTGGGGAAGAGTGGTTCAGACATTGTTGCCAGACTTATGGCAATATTTCTCGCTGCTATAGCGGTTGAGTACTTCTTCTCTGGACTGGAAGGAAAACTCTCAACCTTTAGATTAAGATAGGTGAAAAATATGAGGGAGTTTCCTGAAAGGCCCTTAGTTGGAGTTGGGGCAATAATAGTAAAAGAAGATAAAATACTCCTAATAAAAAGAGCGTACGAACCTAACAAGGGATTGTGGTCTATTCCAGGTGGTTTAGTAAGGCTTGGTGAGAGTCTAGAGGAGGCTTTAAAAAGGGAGGTCAAAGAGGAAACTGGAGTCAGTATTGAAGTTAAAGATGTGGCTTTCGTAGGGGAAGAGATATTTAAGGAGAATGATATAAAATATCACTACATAATCGTCGACTTCCTTGCAAAAATAATATGTGGAGAGTTTAAAGCTGGCAGTGATGCTGAAGCTGTAAAGTGGTTTAGTTTCGATGAAATTGGAGAGGAATGTGTTGAATTTGTTAGAAAAATCGTTAATAAGCTGAAATCAGAAGATAGGAAGATTTACTTCAAATGAAAGCAGTCTTCCATGTCACCCTAGAGCTTTTCTAGCCGTGGCTTCCATCGCTTCCATAATCGCAAATTCAACCCTATTTTCCTCGAGCTTCTTAATCCCCTGGATAGTAGTACCTCCAGGTGTTGTTATTTCCTTTATGAGGTTTTCCGACTCCTTTTCCTTTAAAGCATTGGCTGTTCCACTAAAAATTGATAGTGTCACCTTTTTAGCCATCTCTGCATTCAGTCCACAACTCAAGCCTGCATAAACGAAACCCTGAATTAGCTTTGCCACGAAGGCTGGAGCGCTTCCAGAGAAGGCAGTCATCAAATCAACTTCTTTTTCTGTTTTTACTAAGTGAACTTCTCCGAGAATTGAAAGTATCCTTTCAAGTTCCTCATCATAAGCTGGATAGTAAACCGTGAAGGCTAAACCCTTCTCAGCAAAAACGTTAGTCATTGCCCTAAATACGAAGGAATTTGGGATGGACTTTTTAATCTCCTCAAATTTTTTCATTGCTGCAAAACTGACGACCTTTTTATCTTTAACCTCTCCTTTGATTTCTTCAAGCACAGAGTCAACATCTTTTGGTTTTACGGTTATAAACACGAAATCTGCCTTGGATGCCGCTTTAGTGTTTGATTTCTCAACTTCACAACCTCTGTCTCTGAGGTCGTTCAAAATTTCTTTCCTCCTTCCTGTGACGATTACTTCAATTTCTTGCACCAGTCTTTTCGCTATTGCAGAGCCGAGGTTTCCGGCCCCTATTATTGCAACACTATTCGAGTCCGAGTTCCTCTTTAACATCTAGCAACCCCCTTATTCCAAGTTCATAGAGCTTTGGTAGATCGATGTTGAGCTTTTCTATCTCCCTTATCCTGTTTCTGTCACATCCTGCAGCAAAGGTCTTATCTTTAAATTTCTTTTTAACCGTTTTAGGAGTTACATCGGATAATCTTCCCTTCTTTACAAGTGCTGCAGCTATTATAAGTCCCGAAACGGAGTCAGCAGATTGTAGAGCTATTTCAACCGGCTTTTCATAACTTCCGAAAATCGTATGATTATGGGTTTTCACAACCTCGATTATTTCCTCATCTACCCCCTCATTTCTTAGGATTTCCGCCCCTTTCAAACCATGCTTGCTCATGTCTTCTCCAACAATTTCGTAGTCTATGTCGTGGAGGATACCAATAACTTCCCACTTTTTCTCATCCTCCCCCAAATATCTAGCAATTTCCCTCATAACAGCAGCCGTTGCTATACAGTGCTTGATAAGAGTCTTCTGCTTAACATACTTTTTGAGTAGATTTAAAGCCTTCTCCCGATCTATGATTTCTACCAAAGTAGACACCCCCAAAACTGATGGTAGTGTTCTATAAAGATACTTAAACTTTCAGTCAAAGATGTGGCGGCTACTTAAGGTTTTACTCAACTTTTCTATTGCTAACGAAAAATATAGTTGCAAGAAGTCAATCATAAATTATTAATGGCTATCAAATATATTTTTGATAATTTAATAAATTATTAAAATTGTTAAGTGTTGGAAAGAAATTGGGGGGACCAAAGTAGACCCATTGAATTGTATGGATGGCAACCCTGAATCAAATTTCCATTAGATGGACTAGAAGACCATATTTCCTCCTTAGAACAACAGAAAAAAATATTTAGGTTTAAGGCAGAATACTCTCATGCTATTAGCATATATTTTGATAAATACCGAAATAGGTGACGAGGAAAAGGTTTACAATGCTTTGAAAGAGACTGATGGTGTTCTTGAGGTACATATTGTTTATGGAGTTTACGATATCGTGGCGAAACTTCAAGCTGAGGATACAGATGGACTGCGAGGAATAGTTGAGAAAATTAGAAAAAAAGCTGGGTTGAGGTCAACTCTCACATTAATTGTAACGAAGTAGATTGATTCATGAAAGAAAAACGTATTCAGCATGGAGAGAGAGGACAGATATATTTGAACCTTCCTTCGGTTTCACTTTTGTTTTATGAGTCCTCCTATAAAATAAAATTAAAGTTTTCCGTAGCTTTCTTTCCTTTTTCTATCTCATTCAACGATAATCTAAGACTTATAGTTGAACAGGTGTCGAGATGGAGAACTTCATAAGAGATATCGATTCCCTGATAGACAGGCTCTCAAAAGATCTGAACCAGAAAGAAGTGAAAGAGATCTTGGAATTAAGAAAAAGGTTAATAGAGCTTAAAGAAAGAAGAATGGTTAACATTGCGCACTCAGTAATGGAATTGATCGTTGGAAGACATCTTTTGAAGAGAGGATACAAGATTAAGGTTGAATACAATCTTAATTCAATAAGCTGCGATGTTTACGGTGAGAAAGGAATGGGAAACATAACGGTCGAGATTGAAACTGGTTATGTTCCACCCTACCATGCTCTAGATCCACAAAGGTATCTTAGAGCAAGAATTGCAAGCAAAATTGCCCGTTACAGTAACTTCTGCTCAAAATTTGTAATAGGAATCCCCCAGCACTATCTTATGCCACTCGAAAGAATATTCCTTCTTCCCCCAAGAAAAAGATTGAAAGCAGACTTGAAGCGAGTTAAAGAGCTCTGTGATGTTTATTACACAAGTCCTCCAGTCTCACTTGAAGAGATCAAGAATGCAAGGATCCATTCGGTTTACATAATAAATGTCGATGAACTTACAATTAAGGAGGTCGACCCTGAAACTTACTATGAAATATACAAGAGAAATCTCAAAATCACCGAGGACTAGGCTCTAGCCGAGCAGCGAAGACAGATTTCTCCAGGAACCTCTACAGGATAGTCGGAAGTCAGACAAGCAAGGCAAAGATCTCCTTCCTCAATTTTAACCGATTCTATCAGTCCTTTAAGACTGAGGTATGAGAGGGAATCGGCGTTAATCGTTTTTCTTATGTCCTCAACCGTTTTTGAGGATGCTATGAGTTCCTCCCTTGTCGACATATCAATTCCGAAATAACAAGGAGAGATTATCGGAGGACTGCCGACTCTGAAATGAACCTCTTTCGCCCCGGCTTTTCTTACGAGGTCAACTATCCTCCTCGAGGTGGTTCCTCTTACGATGCTGTCGTCGATAAGCAAAACCCTCCTATTCCTGACGTTTTCTTTTAAAGCATTCATTTTAAGCTGAACTGAGAGTTCTCGTGACTTCTGACCAGGCATTATAAATGTTCTTCCGACATATCTGTTTTTGATTAAAGCTTCTATGTACGGAATTCCTGATTCGAACGCATAACCTATAGAAGACGTTGTACCGCTGTCAGGAACGGGAGAGATAATATCTACATCAACCGGGCTTTCTCTTGCTAAAGTTCTACCTATATCAAATCTAACGCTGTAAACACTCCTCCCATCTATTATCGAATCGGGCCTTGCAAAGTAAATGTATTCGAAAACACAGATCGCTTTCTGCTCCGCTTCACCAATCCTTTCAAACCTCAGTTCTCCGCCCTCAATAATTACAGCCTCGCCCGGTTTTACATCCCTTATCAGTTCCCCCCCAACCGAATCGATGGCACAGGACTCAGAGGCAATGACATAACCATTTTCTATCCTCCCCACGCAGAGAGGCTTGAAGCCTAGTGGATCACGATAACCGACGAGTTTCTTGTTTAATAAAAGGGCGAGAGAGAAAGATCCACACAGCCTTTCCGTCAGCAAAGCAAGAGCCTCTTCAACATCATTGTTAAGAAGGAAAGAGGAAAGTAAATGTGCTATAACTTCTGTATCAGACTCGGTTAGGAAAACTCTGCCATCACTCTCAAGATTCTTTCTGAGGTCTTTATAATTAACAAGGTTACCATTGTGAGCGACACTGATGGTTCCTGATTTCGATTTCACAAATAGAGGTTGGGCATTTTCCAACTTTGATTCACCGGTGGTAGAATACCTAACATGACCTATGGCCGAAGTTCCTCGAAGACGGGAAAGAATCTTGTCATCAAATACTTCATTTACTAAACCCATTCCCTTATAAACTCTGACTTCTTCACCGGAAACAGATATGCCAGCGGATTCTTGTCCGCGATGCTGGAGAGAGAAAAGAGCATAGTATGCGATACGAGATGTTAAAGAATCATCATCGCTGTAAACACCTACGATACCACACATACTTTTACTTCATCCAATCAACTTTTAACGTTTTTCCAACTTTCAGAGTTAAGGTTCAAAATTGAAGTTATAATAACCACCTAATCCGATCTTCAATATGCTCTCAATTCTTGTTCAATTCTCATTATTCTTAGTTCCTAATTTCTCGACTTTTTCTTATTTATCCAAGAATGGCTTCTAAGCTTTCTGGTTCTTCCAAAACCACAGGCTGCACAGTAACCTTTCCTTCTGTGGAACGAAACTCTGCCACATCTCCTACATTTTATGTGAACGATCTTCCTACCTTTTTTACCTAGTGATGGAGTTCCCTTGGACATTTTTTACCCCCTTATTTTTGATATTTCGATGGTGAAACGAAAACTACTGTATCTCCCCTCACCACAACGCTTCCCAGTTTTCTAACAATCTCTCCAGCCTGAATTTCCTCAGCCTCGTGTAATACGAGATTCATGTGGATGTCGTATCCATCAAGGATTCCTCTAAACTCTCTACCTCCCTTTAATCTCACGATTACCGGCGTTTGAAGGGATTTGTTCAGCACGTCAAGCGGTCTGTTTGCCATCTTTCTTCCTCCAGTTAAAAAGGCTTTTAAATTGCGTATATGGTGAAGTATTTAAAAATATCGGAGTTTTAAATCAGCCAAGGGATAGCATGAAACAGAGGCTCAGAAGAAAAGAGGCAAAAAAAATTGCAAAAAACATCGAAGAAAGGTTTGGAATTAAGTTATCAACTGAAATGGATGTCGTAAAGGTTGATGGATGGAAGGTTATTCTCATCAATGATGAACCCCTTCTCTTTGAATATGAAGGAGAATGGTTCCCTACAGTACTGTCGATAATTAAATTTAAGCCTGAGAAGGGGAAAGTTGTGGTTGATAAGGGAGCAATGCCCTTCGTAATGAACGGAGCAGATATAATGAGGCCTGGGATAGTATGGGCTGATAAGGGGATAAAAAAAGGAGATTTCGTCTATGTAACAGTTGAAGAGAAAGATACTCCTCTCGCCGTTGGGATAGCTTTGGTTGATGGAGAAGAGATGATAGGAAATAAAGGTAAAGCCATAAAGAATATTCATCACATCAAAGATAAGATCTGGAACCGATTTTTCAAATAATTAACTAAATTAAAATAAATAAAAGGAAAATAAACGCTTTTTAGTTCAGTATGGCACAACTGTCAGTCCAATCGCAAAGAAGAACGCCGAGAGTATTAAAAGGGTTATACAATATCCAAAGACGTCTCTTGCCCTAACTGCACAGATCCCAAGCAAAGGAATTGCCCAGAAAGGCTGGAACAGATTTGTCCAGGCATCTCCTGCTGCATACGCAATGATTGTCTTCCCCATTGGGACGCCAAGATCCATTGCAGCTCTTGATATGGTTTCGCCTATAACTGCCCATTCTCCACCACCAGAGGGAACGAAAAGATTGACAAATCCAGCTGTGAGCCATGCAATAACGGGGAAGGTTGCAGGGGTTGAGATGCCAACAAGCCATCCGGCCATTATTTTTCCAAGTCCTGAGAACTTTATCATTCCCATTATCCCAGCATAGAACGGAAACTGCAGAACGATTCCAGCTGAAGCAGGAATGGCTCTGTAGAAAGCTCTAAGGTAGTTTATCGGTCTTAGATAAAGCAAAAGTCCAACGAAGAGGAAGAAGTAGTTTACGATATTGAGATTGAGATCTCCTCTTTGAACACCGAAGTAATAGATCAGCCATATTATTCCCATTATTGCCAGAATTCCACCTATAACCCTGCTCTGCTCAATTCTGTCTGCGATTGTCGGAGTTTTAACCTCTTCTTCCTTTTCTTCTTTTTCTTCTATAAGTTGTGGGGCATAATGCTCAATTCCCCTACATCTGGATGGATCGGTAGGAGAAAGTATGTACATAACAGCTACAACAAATATGATCGAAAGAATGCTTAGAGTTAGAGCGTATCCGGAGAAGATCGTTGCGCTGGTTGGAATTATTCCATAAAGCTCTTCAAAGAAGTGACCTTTTGTAGCAGAAAGCAAGGGAGCCGATGCTGACAGACCCCAGTGCCAAATTATTCCCAGCCCAGTATAACCGGAGGTAACAATAACTGGATAATGTACGGGAATGTTTCTGAAATAGGCTTGTCTTCCAGTCTCTCTTGCAAGCAATGCTCCGATAATAAGTCCTAAACCCCAGTTGATCCAAGAAAAGACCATTGCAACAAATGCAACTAGAGCCGCTGCTTGCTTTCCGTTGTTCGGTTTTCTTGCTAGCCAGACAAGTATTTTATTCACCTGCGGGTGGTAAGCCAAGGTGTAACCAGTCACCAGAATTAGAACCATCTGCATGGCAAAGGTTAGCAGAGTCCAGAATCCTTTGTACCAGTACTTTACCATGTCCATTGGACCGCTTCCAGCAATGAAAATCCCCATCAGGTAGGCTATGAAGGTCAATATTACGGCAAAGAGAAAAGGATCTGGCATCCATTTCTCGACACTCGCTGAGATTCGGTGGCCCATCGCTTCTAGAGGGTTTTCTTTAACCTCTTCCATAAAACCACCATATGAATCTATACTTATTAATATTTAAAAATTTCGAGAGTTATATATTCCAGTATTATCCATTTAAATAAAAAATATTTCCAGATCCAATAAAGTCCTACAAACCATTTGGATTCCCGTGCAATAATTTAAATACCAGAATGGTCGAATATGAAATGGTGAAATTTATGGGATTCATGGACAAGCTTCTTGGCAAGTCAGAAAGACTCTCGGTTGAAGAATATGAAGAGCTCGATCTTGGAGAGTATGAGTCCGAGATCGTTGAGGAGGCAGAGACGCTAATCAAGGTCGCAGAGGTCACAGGTCTGAACGAGGTTCCTGAAATCAGAAGACAGATCTATGAAGGCAACATCGTGATTGCTGATATCGCTTTCCTTAGACATGACAAGCTCACGCTTGACAGAATTCTAAAAGATCTGAGACAGCTTGCTGAAGATGTAAACGGAGATATCGTAGGACTTGGAGAAGACTATGTTGTTGTGACTCCCACAGGAATTAGAGTAGATAGGAACAAGATCCGAGGAATAAAGAAGTAGATTTTTTCAAAACTTCCTAGAAAAATGAACTGTCCTGTCTGTGGAAGAGAAATAAAGATTGTCAGTAGTGTTTATGAAGTCCCTTATTTTGGGAGGGTTTTGCTAACCTCGATTTCATGTGAATGTGGATACAAGCACTCTGATTCAATTATAACAGAGGTAAAAGAGCCTCGAAGATACACAATAAAGATCGATAGCAATAACCTATTCACAAAGGTCATAAGATCAAGCTCTGGCACGATCAGAATCCCAGAACTTGGAGTGGATATCGAACCTGGACCTGCATCTCAAGCTTTTATCACAAATCTGGAGGGGATCTTGAGCAGAGTTGAGGATATCGTCAAAATCGCCAGAAACTGGAACTCTGACGATATTGAGAAAGTAAAGAGGTGCAATTTGATTTTGGATAAGATAGACAGAACGCTGAAGGGGGAGGAAGAATTAACTTTAATTCTGGAAGATCCATTTGGTAACAGTGCGATAATCTCTGATGACGTGTTTATCGAGAAAATGTCGGAGCATGAAGCTTCCGAGCTCAGAACAGGACTCACAGTCATGGAACTAACAGGATTAAGTGAGGAGGAACTCAAAGAAGAAGTTAGGGATGGTGAGGAGGAATTAAAGAGGTTTAAATTTTAGCTTTTAGGTAATTTAGCTGTTTGGACACTTAACCGTTAAGGTTAAAACAATGATGTTTTCACAACAAAAATGGATTAATTTTACCATGGTGTGGGATTGTTGATAAAAATGGTTTCTACACCAAAAGTGCTTACCTTTTCCATCAGCGCTTTTAAGCCGAGAGTTTCCGTAGCGTAATGTCCAGCAAATATCACGTTAAATTCAAGCTCCTTTGCAGCATGATAGGCCTCATGCCTGTATTCTCCCGTGATGAGACAGTCAGATATCTCTGAGGCTTCTTCAATCGCAAAAGCTCCACTACCAGACACAACAGATATTCTTTTCACCTTATTCTGCCCAAATCTGAGTGCTCGAACCTTTGTTTTAAGTTTCATTTCCAATTCATTCTCTAAAGATGTCATTCTTTGCTCCTTTATTCTACCATAAACGCCGATTTTTTTACCCTCGTATTCTGCGAAGAAAGATTCTGGCTCTGCCCCGAGAAGTTTTAGAATTTGAACATTGTTCCCAACCTCAGGATGGGCGTCAAGGGGAAGATGGGCAACGTAAAGCGAGATTCTGCTTTCCATAAGGAATTTCAATCTTTCGTAGATCAACCCCCTAACGAATTTCAATCCACCCCATATCAAACCATGATGGACTATAAGAAGATCTGCATTCATCTCCTTTGCTTTTTTGAACGACCCAATACAAGCATCAACAGCAAAAGCCACCCTGCTGACGTTTTTCTTTCCCTCAATCTGCAGTCCATTGCTGCTAGAATCTCTAAAGCTTTTAATATCAAGGTAGCTGTCCAAATAGCCAACGAGTTCTTCAAGCTTCATGGATTTGGTTTAGAGATGAAGGATAAATCTCTTTTGATCTAAAGTCCAGATTCCAGATAAACCATAATAAATGATATATCCTCATAGAAGGATCATATTCTCATGGAAGCAGTTATCGTTGTGGATATGCAAAAGGATTTTTGCTATCCTGACGGAGCTTTATATGCGGGTGATGAAGTAAAAAAGATATTTCCACCCCTTAAACGGTTCTTAGAAAGGGTAAGAGAGAGAGTTCCTATCATTTTTACACAGGACTGGCACAGAAAAGATGACAGGGAATTCAAGATCTGGCCTCCTCACTGCATAATGAACACAGAAGGTGCTGAAGTTATAGATGAGCTTGATCCACAGGAAGAAGACTACTATATCAGGAAGAGACGCTATTCTGCCTTTTACGGCACAGATCTTGATTTGATCTTACGAGAGCTAAAAATTGATGGATTAATTCTGGCTGGAGTTCTTACAAACATCTGCGTTCTGCATACCGCTGCCGATGCAGCATCTAGAGGCTATGATGTAAAAGTTCTAAAAGATTGCACGGTTGCTTTATCTGAATACGAATACGAATATGCAATCCACCACATGCAGAAGGTTTTGAACGCAGATATTACCGACTCAAAATCCCTGGGGTTCAAATTAGGCTGAAGAAAAGCAATAAAGTTAAACTTAAAATTAAAAATATACACTATTTTTTGGAAGATTGCTCAAGCAAAATTCCCCTTTTTCTGAAATATAGAAATGTGAGGATAGAGATCAAGATAGATAATAATAAGGTTGGAAGAAAAGAGTGAATCACATAGTAGAAAACGAGAAAGGAGATAAAGAAAGAGATTATCGTGTAGGTGGAAATGGAAATGTTTTCTATCATGCCAAAAACCTTATCTCGTTCGACCATAATAGCAATTTGATTTTGCAACATATCTGTTTTTTGTATTTCCTTTATTTCTTTTAGGACCCTTAGATGAAAATTGTTTATAAACAAAAGAAAATGATGTAAGGCCTCAGACTCTCCCTTTTCATCATCTTTCAGTTCGCCCATCAGTCATCATCGGCATTATAAATTCTCTTGGAAGATAGATAACTTTTTCTTCAGATTTGTTTCAAAGAAAGAAAAAGATATATCCTAAAATTCTAAAAGTTGAATCAAGAAAAACCAAAAGCCCCGTGGTGTAGCGGTCGATCATACCGGCCTTTGGAGGAGACGAGGAAAGCCGGCGACGGGGGTTCGAATCCCCCCGGGGCTATAAGTACTGTTTTAAATCAACGCTTTAAGATTTTGATTAAAAAATGTTAGTTGATTTTCATTGAGATTAAGATCAATGCCTTTTCCAAATGAAAATCAGAAATACTATCCCCAATGGAATTATAAGACTCGGAAATTCTGGGATCTCTTCTGGACTCGGAGAGGTTGAGGAGGTTGATGAATCTGAATTGGATGTGTCAGAATCTGAGAAAATAGATATCGGTTCCGGCGTAGTACGAAAATCTAGGGATGTGTTCATTTGATTGAGATTTAATTGGTTTAAATTTGATGAGTGTGGATAAGCATAAATGGTAAAAATCATTAATCCTAGAACAGCCATGACTCAGAGAGGAATTTTTCTATTTTTTCTTTTCATGTTTTCCTTATTAAAATATTTATATAATTTCTATAAAGATTACAAGATAACACCAAAATTAGACCAATCAAAAGAAACTGAATTAGAACCTCTCTACCGGAGCCTACACCTATAAGATTTATTCCATATCTCTTCTTTTTTGGCCAAAGCCATGGAACTCGTGAGGGATTTAATGAATCAGAGATTAAGTGAGAAATGTAACCAAGAAAAAATGAGATTATATAACCAAAATTTAGAGAGTAATATTTTAGAATTAGACCAAAGACAAAAGTGATAATTGCCGCACCAAAGATACTATGGGTCCAACCCCTATGTGAGTTCACTACTCCACTTAACCAAATAAATCGCCAGCTTTTCCGATTTATATAAGAAGAAGGGTGGTCTATGTCAGGCAATAAGGATCCAAAGGATGCAAAAAGGATAGATTCCGGAAAAATTGAAACGTGGAGAGAGTTCCCAGCCAAGAGAATTAGAAGAATTGCAAAGAGTACATGTGTGGTGTGAATCATAAATCATTTATATCAGTAGAGTATATAAATTTTAACTTTTAAAATCTACAGCAAAAACGCAAAGGAATCTGGATCGTTTTATATCCTCAATAAAATTTAAAAACACTCTCTCTTTTTTATTCCTTGGTCTGGTACAATGGCGAGGATGAGAAGGATAAAGGTGTTCGATACAACATTAAGAGATGGTGAGCAGACACCTGGTGTCTCTTTAACAGTAGAACAAAAACTGATGATAGCAACCGCCCTTGACAAGCTCGGAGTGGATATGATAGAGGCCGGAACGGCGATAGCTTCAGAGGGGGACTTCAACTCAATCAAAGAGATCTCAAATGCTGGATTGAAGGCTGAAATCTGTAGTTTTGGGAGGATAAAAAGGGAAGATATCGATTTTGCTGCAGAGGCGGGAGCAGACTCGATATTTATGGTCGCACCGTCATCTGACATCCACATAAACAGCAAGTTTCCCGGAAAGAAAAGAGAGAATGTCATTGAAATGTCGGTTGATGCAGTTGAATACGCGAAAGAAAGGGGTTTGATTGTTGAATTCGGGGCTGAAGATGCTTCAAGAGCAGATTTGGAGTTCATTACCAAGCTTTTTAAGGCAGCGATGGAGGCGAAAGCAGATAGACTTACCTATGCCGACACCGTTGGTGTTTTAATTCCGGAGAGGGCTGAAGAGGTAATGAGAAAACTTTCTTCTACCTTTAATGTTCCCATTGCAATCCACTGCCACGATGATTTTGGGCTTGCAACCGCAAACACGATTTACGCATTGAAAGGTGGGGCTAGAGAGTTTCATGCCACAATCAACGGAATTGGAGAGCGGGCAGGAAATGCCGCCTTGGAGGAAACTGTGATGGCTTTGGAATTCCACTATGGCTTCAAAACAAAGATAGAGAAGCAGAGGATATACGATACCTCAAAGTTGGTAGAAAAACTCACCAGAATCGTGATTCCAAAGAACAAACCGATTGTAGGCGAGTATGCTTTCACCCACGAGAGCGGAATTCATACTTCTGCAATAATGAAAGACAGTTCCACTTACGAACCAATAACGCCTGAAATGGTTGGTAGGACTAGGCAACTTGTCCTAGGGAAACATGCTGGGAAAGCGAGTATAAAAGAGATCATGCGCAGGCTTGGATATAAAGCGAACAACGAGCAGATGAAAGAGATCCTCGCCAGAGTTAAAGAGATCGGGGATAAAGGGAAAGTAGTTACAGATGCTGATGTTAAAACGATAATAGAGACCGTCTTGCAAATAAAGATGGAAAAGAAAGTAAGGCTTGAGGATGTATCGGTTGTAAGCGGAATGAATATCATGCCAACGGCCAGCGTAAAACTGAGGATTAACGGCAATGAAATAGTCGAAGCGGCAACCGGTCTTGGGCCGGTAGATGCAGCGATTAATGCGATTAAGAAGGCTGTTTCTGAATTTGGAGACATAAAGCTCGTTAGCTACCATGTCGATGCGATAACAGGAGGTACAGATGCTTTGGTTGATGTTATTGTGCAAGTTTCAAAGGGAGACAAGATTGTTACAGCAAGAGGTGCTAGAACGGATATAATCATGGCTTCCGTTGAGGCTTTGCTCGAAGGATTGAACATGCTGATTTAAAAAGCTAATACTTTATTAATACTTTTAATAAAAATTTTTAAGAGGTTAATCACTATTACAATCAACCAATAAACCTTATTGTGATGAAATTTCCGTAAATTGGCTCACCAAAAAATATTTAAAGCCCATTATTAATCCGGAACTAATGGTTGCTACCCTTCCACCCGGATTACTTCGGATTTTGATTGTAAGGGTAGTACTTTTGTAAATAGCCTTTTTTTAGGTGGTTTTATGCGAGGTGCTGACGCGATTGTCAAGGCTTTGGAGGATGAGGGTGTCAAAAACATTTTCGGCATACCTGGTGGTGCGATAATAGAAGTTTACGATGCACTTTATGATTCTGGTATTAACCACATCCTAACAAGACACGAACAGGCTGCCGTTCACGCAGCAGATGGTTACGCCCGAGCATCAGGGAAGGTTGGAGTTGCATTCGCAACTTCAGGCCCGGGAGCAACAAACACAGTCACCGGTATAGCAACAGCCTACATGGATTCCTCACCCATAATTGTAATGACTGGTCAGGTTCCAAGAAGTCTGATTGGAAACGATGCTTTTCAAGAAGCCGATATCACCGGGATAACCATGCCTGTCACAAAACACAACTATATAGTTACAAACCCATCCGAACTGCTCCATATCATAAAAGAGGCTTTTTACATTGCCTCGACAGGTAGACCTGGTCCTGTGCTTATTGATGTTCCTAAAGATGTAACTGTCGCTGAAGTTGAATATAATTACCCAAAGAAAATTTCCATTCCAGGTTATAAACCGAAAACAAAAGGGCATCCAAAACAGGTAAAGAGGGCTGCAGAACTCATAATGGAATCTGAAAGACCTGTAATTCTTGCTGGAGGAGGAATTATTTTGTCTAACGCCTCTGAAGAGTTGATAAGGTTTGCAGAATTGATTCCCGCTTTTGTTGTAACTACTTTAATGGGCAAGGGTGCATTTCCAGAGAACCATCCGTTATGTCTTGGTTTTGTTGGTATGCATGGCTCAAAGTATGCAAATTATGCTTTAACCGAGTGTGATCTGGTTATTGCAATTGGCACGAGGTTCAGTGACAGAACAACCGGAAGAGTAGACAACTTTGCACCTTATGCCAAAATAATCCACATCGACATCGATCCAGCTGAGATTGGGAAGAATGTTAGGGTTGATGTGCCGATTGTTGGAGATGCTAAAGAAGTGCTTAAAGATATTTTAAAGATTATAAAATACAAAAAAAGGAAAGAATGGGAAGATAAAATCAGCCAGTGGAGGAGAAAGTATCCATTGAGATACAAAAATGACGGAAAACTCAAGCCCCAATATGTTATCGAGAAAATCTTTACGATAGAGCCTGATACTATTGTCACAACAGAGGTTGGCCAAAATCAGATGTGGGCGGCTCAGTACTTCAAAACAAAATATCCTAGACAGTTTATATCGAGTGGTGGACTTGGAACAATGGGGTTCGGCTTTCCAGCTGCAATAGGTGCCCAAATGGCATTTCCTGATAAGAATGTTGTCGATGTTGCAGGTGATGGAAGCTTCCTGATGAACATCCAAGAGCTTGCAACATGCGTTGATTTCAACATTCCGGTTAAGGTTGCTATAATGAACAACCAGTTTCTCGGCATGGTGAGACAGTGGCAGGAGCTTTTCTATAAAGAGAGATATTCAGCTACATGTCTTAGATGTAAAGAGCTAAGATTTGATAAGATTGCTGAGGGATTTGGAGGAGTTGGAATGGTTGTCGAGAAGCCTACCGAAGTAGAAGAGACGCTGAGAGAGGCTTTTGAGATTAGAGATGCTCCGGTGGTAATTGACTTCAGGGTTGAGAGACTAGAGAATGTTTTTCCAATGGTTCCAGCGGGAGCAGGGCTAAATCAGATAATAGATGGATGAGGGAGATAGTATGGCTAAAAATGCAAAAAATACAAAAAATGCGAATTCAAACTCGAATGACAGATACACAATCTCAGTCCTAGTTGAGAATAAACCTGGTGTTCTTGCAAGGGTGGCTTCACTCTTTAGAAGAAGGAACTTCAATATTGAGAGTCTGACTGTCGGAACCACAGATAGAGATGACATTTCAAGAATGACGATTGTTGTGAACGGGGATTTGAGGGTTGTTGAGCAAGTTATGAAGCAACTTAACAAGCTTATCGACGTTATAAAGGTCAGTGATGTGACGGAAAAGAGCGTAGAGAGGGAGCTGGTTCTCATAAAAGTAAAGGCTACCTCTGAGAGCCGAGGAGAAATTGTTGAGCTTGCAAACATCTTTAGAGGTAGAGTGGTCGACGTTTCAAAGGATAGCATCATTATCGAGATTACAGGAGATGAGGATAAGATCAAGGCTTTCATAAACCTGATGAGGCAGTTCGGGATTAGGGAGTTAGCAAGAACAGGCATGGTTGCGATGCAGAGGGGAGAAAAAGTTGTAAGTGTTTGATTTTTTGTTTTTTAGTGGTATTTTTAGTGATATAAATTCAATATTTTCCAAGTTTTATCATATTAACCTCTCCACTTTATTATCCCATACGTAAGCAGAAGTCCCAATGATAGATTAACAATTGAACTGTGGCTCCCGATATCTATCTTTTTCATTTGACTCTCATAAGAAATCGCAAAAATATAAAGCTAATTATTTTAATTAGAATGTGATAGATAGCGACCAGCTTGAAAGATGCGTCTTTATCAGATATAGCTTTAAACAATTTTTTCAAAAGAATAAATTGGGAAGAAAGTAAAACTATGAAAAATAAAATAGTATAGCATTAACGCAGACAATTTTGATACTCACCTAACCCAAAAAATAAAAATAAGTATTTGAAAGGGAATTATCCTAAAAACCCAGCTAATGGGAGAAAAGATATCCCGTAAGCTATCATCCATACAAAATAAACTGATGCAGAAAAACATTATATCTAGTCTCCTAATCCAAATAAATACGTTAAGGCAATAAATTTGGCCAAAAAAGTAAATATACTGGATTTCATTATTTACACTGGCTAAATTGGTGTTTCAGGTCGTTGTAACCTTGAGATTTAACATAGTGGGTCTTCAAATTTAACAAATTATGAATAAAACAAAAAAATATATTAAAATTTTACAATATTATGGTTTTACAAATTTCTTCAAGAATTAACCTTTCAAAATCTCTAAAACCTTTTTAACATAGGACATCTCCGCTAAAGTTGGGGTGAGCTGTAACAAAACATGATCCATTCCAACTTCCTTCAGCTGCTCTATCTTCTGAGCTACCGTTTCAGGAGAACCAACCAGCCCGGTATCTAACGTTCGATCGAGTACATTCCTTCTGCTCCCAGCTATGCTTTCTAAATATTTCTTAGCTTCCTCATCAGTATCCCTTATGAAAGTCAATCCGGGAATAGCAAATTCAATCTTATCTCTACCAACCTTATCCAAACGCTTGTACATGTCTTCGACATTCCTTCTTGCTTCTTCAACGCTGAATCCACGCATCAACCAACCATCCACTTCTTCAGCAACGAGATTGCGAGAAGCTTCAGAGACTCCAGCATACCATATCGGAGGTTTTGGATTTGGTTTCGGTTCAAGAACACCACTTTCGATGGAATAGAATTTACCTTTAAAAGTTACTCTGTCTTCTATCCAAAGCCTTTTGATAATCTGAATCGCCTCCCTCGCACGATCTACACGCTCATCGTGTTCGTAAAAGGGCAATCCATAAGCTTCGAACTCTCGCTTAAACCAGCACGCCCCCAAACTGAGCCAGAACCTTCCTTTGCTTATCTCAGCCAACGTAGCTGCTTGCTTTGCCAAAACAGCCGGATAGCGAAATGCTTCACAAAGGGTCGTGTGAGCAATTACCACCTTCTCAGTTACCTCAGCAATTGCTGCTGCTAAAGTCCAAGCCTCCAAAGCCGGAGCGCTCTCACCCTTTATCGGATTTAACATGTGATCTGGAATCCACAGCGAGTCGATGCCAATCTTTTCCGCCTCGAGTGCTACCTGTTTAACGTAATCATACGTCGGAAGCTTTTCGTCCTCTTTATCAAAATAAATTCCATCCACTTCAGCCTTAGCAGATTTGCGACTTGGAAACCAACCACCGTAAACAGGCAGATACAATCCAATTTTAACCATTTTTAACACCTTTTACTTATTTAACTTCTTTATTTATTTTCTTTAACCTGAACTACACCAGTATACTCCTCGATATAATCAGCTTCATCATCTCTGAAGTGCCTTCAGCAATGTCTATAATCTTCGCATCTCTGTAGGCTCTGTCTGCTGGTGTTCCTGCTATTATTCCATACCCACCGTGGATTTCCACTACAAGGTCTGCTGCTTTCTTTGCAACCTCTGCAGACTTTAACTTGCACATAGCTGCCAAAACAGTAACATCATCTGTATTTGCTATTTCAGCAGCACGATAAATGAGACTCCTCGTCGATTCAATATCCGTTGCAAGTTCAGCAAGCATGAATTGTATTGCCTGGAAATCGGCAATTCTCTGACCAAAAGCCTCTCTCTTTTTTGCACGGTTTATAGCCATCTCAAGACAGTTTTCAGCAATTCCAAGTCCCATTGCTGCAAAAGGAACTCTGTTGGGTGCCAATGTGCCCAGTGCAACTCTCATTCCCTTTCCCTCTCCGACGAGAATATTTTGTACAGGCACTTCAACATCCCTGAACCTGACTGTACCAAGACCGCTTCCCCTCATACCACTTGGATTTAGCTTTACAATTTCGATCCCATCACTTCTCTCAACTATGAATGCTGTCAATCCCTTAGCACTCTCGCCGGTTCTCCCGACCACGATGAAAATCTCAGCAAGGGTGGAGTTCGTTATTAACGTTTTAACGCCGTTCAGTACGTAACTGTCACCCCTTCTCTCAGCTTTGAGTTTAATAGCACTCGCAACATCGCTACCTCCCGTTGGCTCGGTTATTGCTATGGCTCCCAGATGTTCAGATGTAAGCTTTTTCAGGTACTTTCTTTTCTGTTCATCATTTCCAAATCTTCGAAATGCATCCACCACCATGTTGTGCACAACTACACTGTGAGCAATACCTCCAGAAACTTTTCCTAACTCTTCAGCTAACATGCTCGCCTCTACATATCCTTTTCCAAGTCCTCCATATTGTTCTGGAGTGAGGGTTCCCATTAACATTTTATCGAAGAGTTTTTTAATAATTGATCTATCCATTTCGTTATTTTTGTCTATTTCTCCTGCCTTTGCTGCCACAAACTTCGCAACGTCTTTAATTATTTCTTCAAACTTTACCATGATTTTTCTTTAAGCACCAATTATAAAAGATTTCTTAGAATTCCAATAACTTTTAGTTATTTCAATAACTATTTTGTTGGATCAGAGCAAAAAGAATCAAATATCTGAACAAAATTAGTTACTAGTGTTACCTATGGAAGAAATTAAGAAAGAAATAGTGGAGTTAAAAAAAGAGATTGAGAAATTTAGAAAACTAGTGACAGACGATTTGACCAAGTCCATAGAGGGTAGTGTGGAGAGAAAACTGGGTGAAGTTTTGATTTCGATAATCTCCACCCTAAACAATGAATTAATCCATGAAAAAATATCAACAAGTTGCAGTAGATATGCGAAGTGTACAGAGACATTCAGTAGGCTCTTAAATGATGCCTTGAGAAATGGTGTTGAGTTAAGAGCTGAATCGAATGAATTCGAGATTTTATACAAAGAGAAAGCAAGAATACTTTCTCAACTGGAGGAAAACGCTCCGTATGAGAACTGTCTCACATGCTTTTCTGAGACTTTAGAGTTACTTAAGAGACAAGAAAAGATGCTAAAACTCTTTAAAAATACTTTAAAGAGGTCATTTCATCCAAACATTGAATATACTGACGTTGATGCCAATGATGTCCTGAATAAACTTGAGCCGATATCAAATTTAATCAGGATAAAGATACTTATAGAACTCTCTAAACATCCCCGACGTTTCAGTCAGCTTTCGAAGGTTACTGGCTTGGATGGTGGAAACCTTAGGTTTCATCTAAGGAGACTTGCCGACGCGGGCTTGATAATTCAGCATAAAAAAGGTGGCGAATATATGATAACTGAAACCGGCAAAATATTCTTTGATAGACTTATTAATCTACTCAACAGTATTTAATGAGTCCTTACAGTGTTTAATGATTTACCTGCCATCTCTTAAGATTTAGATGTATCTACAATTTATTTTTATTTCATTTTTATCATTTTTAATCTATTTTAGTTTTCCTCGTGTCTATTCATGTAAACTTTCTTGTAGAGAATGTTAAAAAATAAAAAATAAAAATTAAAAAAATTAAAAAATTAAAAAAATTTAATTAAAACCAGGAACTTCATGCTCTCTCAAGCGATGTAGTCTGCCCAAGAATCTGCTTATATCATGCCCTGAAATCATGAGTCTGAATAGCAAACCAGCATTGGATACATCTCCGATGAGGATGTATCCCTTCAACCTTCCTTCCTCGATGTAGAACCTCCAATAATTTCCCTTAGCCTGTATCTCTTCATAATCTCCTTTCAGCTCACCTGCAATTACGAAGTGGAAACCGAGCTTTTTCAAGCTGTTGATGACGTCAGATCCCTCATATTTAACTTCAAACCCCAGCAAATTTAAAGCGGCAACCTTCCCCTGCCTTACGGCATTCCAGAAATTAGCAAAAATTCTTCTCTCTCCCGTAATCCTGTTCTTTGTCTCACAGACATCCCCACAGGCGAAGATATTCTCAGCTGAAGTCCTCATAAAGTCATCCACAATTATTCCCTTTCTCGTTTCAATTTCTCCCCTGCAAAACTCTATGTTTGGGATCATGCCTGTTGCAGCGATAAAAAAATCTCCCTCAAAAACCTCTCCATCTTCAGTTATCACAGCCCTGCAAATCCCATTACCTTCAAACTCCTTCCCAGGTTTGTTAAAAACGATTTTTACTCCTTTCTCTTCCATTACTCTCTCGATAAAAGCCGACGTTTTCTTATCGAGTCTATCCGGCATTATGCGATTGGTTGCTTCGATAAGGGTAACGTCAACACCCAGCTCATTTAATATGAGAGCTATCTCGGTTCCTTGGAAACCAGCTCCGATGATGATCGCCTTTTTTCCCCTTCCGAGAATTTCTTTAAGTTTCTCCACCTGGGTTATCGATTTAAAGTTGTAGATATTGGGGTAGTTGAGTCCTTTAAGCGGAGCATACAGCCTGCTTCCTGAGGCTATTATCAACTTCTCATAGGTGTATTCACCCCTGTCAGTATGAATTGTGTTTGATTTAGTTTCCAGTTTCCTAACGGATTCTCCAACTCTTGCATCCAGTTTTAGCCTTTCAAAAACGTCTTTACCCTTCCAAAAAACATCCTGGGTAGAGGTTTTCAGGTAAGTTGTGAGGACAGCCGGATTATAGGGGGGAGCTTTTTCAGCGGAAAAAATGGTTATTTCCTCGTCTGTAAGCTTTCTGATTGTCTCCGCTGCCGTGATTCCTGCTGGTCCAGCACCTATTATAGATATCATGTTAGCTTAAATCCCTAGTTTTCTCCTTTTCTCTTCAATATGTTTCACAATGATGTCTGCAGCCCTCTCTGCATCCGGTTCAACAACAAACTTCCCTCCTGTTAGGCTTTCAACTTTGTTCGTTAGGACATCAATAACGAATTTGCTTCCAAATATCGGTGGAGGGACGCCCAAAACAACCAGCAACCCCGATGCAACGAAGTAAGTGCCTATCGCTATTGCCTTTTCAGAGTACCACTCCATGGCAGCCCCGGCTGCAGGAAGGTCGCTAATATCAACTCCAATCTCGTTTGCAAGAGCAGCTAAAGCAACAAGGATTCGAGAATTGTCCACGCAAGAGCCGAAATGTAATATCGGCGGGATACCAAGGGATTCACATACCTCTCTTAATCCATTGCCTGCTAATTTAGCAGCTTCTGGCATTTTTAAGCCAACTTTCGCATCTGCAACTGCAGCGCAGCCCGTATCCACTACAAGCACGTCATTTTCGATGAGCTTTCTCGCGAGGGTTGTATGGGATTTGTCCTGCGTAACCTTTGGATTGTTGCATCCAACCGAGCCAACAACTCCCTTTATGCTCCCGCTTTTAATCGCATCTATAAGCGGTTTCAAGCTCCCACCTAAAGCTTTAACAACCGCTTCAACTGAGAAACCGGTCATCAGCTCAACCGGTTTTACATCTGGAATCTTTATGAGATCTCTGTTTCTCTGCTTGAACCTCTCGATTGCAAGTTTTACCACTTCAACAGCCTTTTCGTGGGCATTTTCGGGAGTGAATTCAATATGCATCGCATCCTTGAATTTTGCCTTTGGCGATGTGGTAACCACAGCCGTATGATAGCATTTGGCAACATCAACTATTGCGGGCATTATGCACTGGTAGTCAACTACAACAACATCAGCAACACCTGTGCCAATAACCAATTCCTGGATCAGATGATTTCCAGCCATAGGGATCCCTTTTCGCATCAATACTTCATTTCCAGTACAGCATAAGCCAGCGAGATTTATCCCCTCTGCTCCTGCTTTCTTGGCCAGTTTAACAAGATCTTCACGCATAGCTGCCTCAACCACCGCATCGGAAACGAGTGGATTGTGGCCGTGTAGGATTATGTTCACCTCATTCTCCTTCAGCGTTGCAAGGTTTATCGTGGATGTTTTCGGTTCTGGAGTTCCGAATAAGATATCAGAAACCTCAGTTGCTATCATAGACCCTCCAAATCCGTCACCCAGAGATGTTCTCAGGCATTGAAGCAGTATGTTCGCAGGCTCATTATCCACACCCATATGAGTGCGATGCATCATTTCAACGACTTCCCTATCGATCCCCCTAGGAATTACACCTAAATTTTCCCATATCTCTATCCTTTTACGTGGTGCTCTGTTTATTAGCTGAATTCTTTCCTTTTTGGATCCAAAATCTTCAAGCATCGCATCAGCAAGCTCTGAAGCTATCTCTACAATGCTTTTTTTCGTTGTGTCGATTCCATACTCCTCTGCCAACCTTTTCAGTTTATCTTCATCTTTTATTGTGTAGGCTTTAACCATGCCAGCCTTTGATAATACCTCTACCAGATCCCTTCCATGATCGCTATGGGATGCTGCTCCACTTGCTACCGCCCTTGCAAGATTTCTTGCAACTATAACATCCGCATCAGCACCACAAACTCCTTTCTGTGGCCCTTCACCAAAAGGATCAATTCTACACGGCCCCATTGTACAGTTTCTGCAGCTAAGTCCAAGAGAACAGTATCCACATTGCGGCTCCTGGTTTTCCAACCTATTCCATACCAACTCAATTCCTACATCATCCAATTTTTTAATAATTCTTAATGCATCTTGGTGGATGGAATGCATAACATCACCCCCTCAACTCAAGCCAGATTTTGTAGTTCTCCGGAACCTCTTCCCTTCTCTCAAAAATTGGTGAATAAGTTGATGCGATCCGTTTTTCAGCTTCTTCAATCAACTCATTTACATCTCCATATCTCAACGCTCCAACCTTGCAAGCCTCAACACAAGCTGGAATTTCATCTTCTTTCACTCTCTCTATGCATCCATCGCATTTGTAGCTCACAGGAAGTTTCTCGATTCTTTTCCAATCAATATGGAATCTTACAACTGCGAACGGGCAAACCATTGCACACATACCACAATTTATGCACCTTTCAACATCCACAAAGACTATCCCTTCCTCTCTTCTTATCGCCGAAGTTGGACAAGCTTCAAGACATGGTGCTGGCTCACAATGTCTGCATTTGCTGGGGAAAGCATAGTTTTCCTTGGCTGAATACACGTGAATTCTTGGCTTTGGTGGTGTTTCTTCGTAAATCGCATTGAAATTCTTGCTTTGGGAGTGGGCAACAGCACACTCAAACATGCACTGCATGCACCCTATACATCTTTCTGGAAAAACAACAACTGACTTCATGGTTGATCAGTAATGATTAATATTGAAAGTATTTAACCTTTGTTTGGAGAGTATTTTGATAACTTAAAAATATAACTTAAAAATAAAATAGATACTTAGAATAGCTTAGAGAGTCCTCTGAATTTCCTAAGATAAAGGCGATTTTTACTAATTTTAACATCTAAATACATAGAAACACTTAACCCTAATAAATCTTAAAGAAGAATAATTTAATGAAAGTAAAAATAAAAACAAAAAATAAGAATTAGGTTCTGTAACTCCTTGGCATCCCCAAGATATGCTCGGCTATGTAGTTCAAGGCCATTTGTTGCGTTATTGGTGCTAACCTTAGCAGATTTACCTCCCTCCACCATCTTTCCACATCGTACTCTTTAGCATACCCATATCCTCCAAAGGTTTGCATAGCCCAGTAAACTGCTTTAATTGAATTTTCCACTGCAACAACCTTTGCCATGTTCGATGCATCTCCCACTTCTTTGAAAGCAGCCTGCATCTGAACTCTTTTTTCCGGATTCATAATATCCTCGATCTTGAATTTCGTATCGTAGAGCCAGGCAGCCTTCCTCATCATAAGTTCTGCACACTGAAGTGACGCATACGCTTCAGCCAAAGGAAACTGTAAGCCTTGATAACTCCCGATTGGATCTGCAAAGACCTTTCTCTCCTTTGAATATTCAACAGCCTTGCTTATTGCAAGCCTCGCGCCACCGATAGCCCCGGCAGCAGCGCTCATCCTCTCCGGATTTAAGACGTCGAGAAGCATGTACCATCCAAGATCCTTCTGGCCAAGAATCGCATCTTCTGGAACTCTCAAATCGCTTATACTTACCTCACATGTCTTAGAGAAGTTTATACCATGTTTGGGAATAGGATTCCACTTTACGGCCTTGTTTGGGAGATCAACCAAGAAAAGGGTGATTCCTAAGGATTTTTTAGGAGCTTGATCTATGGGTGTTGTTCTGGTTACGAGTAGCATACCCTTTGCCCTATCTATCCCGCTTATGAAGATCTTGTTTCCATTTATAACGTACTCATCTCCCTCCTTTCTCGCAAACGTCTGAGTTTTTAATGTGTTTGTTCCTGCATTTGGCTCCGTTAGAGCCATGCAGAATTCAAGCTCACCCTTTGCTATCCCTGGCAGATACTTTTCCTTCTGCTCTTCATTCCCATATCGAGCGATTGGTAGGCCACCAAATATCTCGGTCAAAACTAGATACCAAACTCCTCCTGCTCCACAACCGTTCGCACATAGCTCCTCCATCCCGATAACCATTTCCTGCATTCCGTATCCGGCTCCACCGTATTCCTCTGGAAGCAATAGACCAAGAAAACCCGCATCAGCCAAAGCCTTGTAGAACTCCTCAGCAAACTCACCCTTTTCATCCTTTTCTCTCCAGTATTCGGGTGGGAAGTCTTTGGCTACATCTCTGGCTGAACTTGCAATCATTTTCTGTTCTTCTGTAAGCTCAAAAACCATTTTATCACCCCATATTTCTCATCCTAAGTTTCGCGTTTCTTCACGGCAACCTTCAACTGACAGGTTAGCACGACATCCCCTCTTTGATTTACGGTCTTAGCCTCCAACGTGATCACGCCGTAATTGCCCTTGTCTCTAGCTTCAACAACCTTCGCAACAGCTTTTATCGTGTCCCCAATGAATACAGGATTTGTGAATCTGAGTTTGTCTATCCCATAAAATGCGAGTATCGATTCCTCTATGAAACCCAGCCTCGTGAGCAAACCAATTGTTATTGAAAAAATAAGGGTGCCATGGGCAATCCTCTTTCCAAAGAAGCTTTTCTTGGCGAACTCTTCATCTGTATGCAATGGATTCCAGTCACCAGTCAAGCCAGCGAAGTTCACGATGTCCGCCTCGGTAACAGTTCTTCCAGAAGTTTCGAGTCCCATTCCAACCTCGTAATCCTCAAAGTAAAGACTCTCCATCTTTTCAACCTTCCACGGGCTCAAAGTACAAAATATCCGTGATCTTACCCTCACGCTCCTCCTTCCAGACAGCTCTAACTCTCGCCCCCGGCTTGAAGGTTTCATGAACCTTCTTCCAGTCGCTGAGATCTATCCCGCCAAGCAAGCAGAGCATGCCTGTATCAGCTCCATCAAGTTTCACTATGCCAGTGGCATACGGAGGATCAGGCAAACCGGTGAATTTTATGTAAGTCACGGTAACGGTGACAACCTCCCCCTCATCGCTAACCTCTACCCAGTCTGCCGTATCAACAAAGCACCTCTCACAGAAGGCCCTCGGTGGAATGAGAACTCTTCCACATTCCGGGCATTTCACACCCATTATTTTCTTATCCTTCAGAGCTTCGAAAAATTTCGTGCCATGTTCGCCAGCTGAATGAACATATGGAATTTCCCACTTTGTTTCAAACTTCAAAACCATTCAACCACCTCCTTTAAGCTTAATTCTTATTTAAGCTTCTTTTTAGAGGAGAGGAGCATCAGCGTATGGAATTGCAATGTTCCTCCCCACGCATGAGCAAGTGATACGTTCACATCGGGAATTTGGTAGCTCGCCTCTCCCATTATCTGAAGTGCTGCCTCAGCCAATCTAACAAGCCCAGTAGCACCTATTGGATTCGTACATAAAACACCGCCTGACGGATTGGTTGGCATATCTCCATCGGGAAATGTAACACCTTCTCTAGCAAGATCTTTACCTTCTCCCTTTTCTGCAAATCTAAGAGCTTCTAACTCCAACACCTCCTGAATCGTAAATGGCGAGTAAAGTTCCGCCACATCAATATCTTTCTTTGGATTGTCGACTCCAGCATGTCTGTACAATCTTCTTCCCGCAATAGCCAGAGTGTCCCAGTAGCTCAAATCTGGCCTATCGCCGGCATAGTAATTATCGCTTATAGTTGTTTCAGCGATAACCCATGCTGGATTGTCCCTTATCTTTTTAGCAACCTCCTCACTTGCAAATATCACAGCAACAGCTCCATCGCTCCTAGGACAGCACTCCAGAAGCTTTAGTGGCGAAGATACCATCGGACTGTTTAAAACCTCCTCCACACCAATATCGAGCTTTATATGGGCATTGGGATTTTTCAGGGCATTCTTATGATCTTTAACACTCACCCAAGCAAGATCCTCCTCTGTAGTGCCATACTTATGCATGTGAACAGTTGCCTGAATTGCTGCAACGCTTATGGCTCCAGCCCCAGAATATCTTTCGAAAATGGGACATACTGCAGTATTAAGCACAGGCTGAGCATCAACACACTCTCCAACCCTCTGCGTGCATACCGCCATTGCAATATCAAAGACTCCGCTTGCAACGTGTTCGTAGGCAGCTAAACCAGTGGTCATACCTGTCGTTCCGCCAGTTGAGATCTTCATGAACGGCTTTCCGATCCCGCCAGAGGTAACATCCCATCTCTCTGGCAGATATATTCCATCGAACGGATCCATCGTTCCATAGGCTATCGCCTCAATGTCTTTTATCTCGAGATTTGCATGTTCCAAAGCTTTATTCATCGCTTCATATGTCAGCTCGGGATGGGTTTTATCATCCCTCCTCGTTCTGAACTTAGTCTGACCAACTCCAACAACTGCAACCCTTTTCATCTTATCACCTCAGCTTGAAAGAATAGCTATGGCTGCGTTCTGACCGATGCCTGTCATCGCATGAGCGATGCCCTTTTCGATTTCTCCCTCCCTAATCTGAAGAGCAAGGTTTGCCAGAAGAAAGGCACCGGTGGAACCATATGCATTGGTACAAAGCGCGCCCCCTGATTTATTTACTGGAAAGTCAGAGTCGATCAGCTCCTTACCCTTACCATATTCGGCAAATCCCAAAGCTTCGAGAATCATGAAGTGATAATCGCTAGTCAGATCCATAATTTCGGCAGCTTCGATATCCGAAGGTTTCAAGTTCGCCATCCCGTATGCCATCTCAGCAGCCTTAGCGGTTGCAAATAGCTTGCTAAGATCCCTTGTTCCCATAAAATAGTTGTCATATGTCCATCCCAAACCTTTAATCCATATAGGATCTGGGTTGATTCTCTTAGCTGTGGTTTCCTCTGCCAAAATGAAGGCAACGCACCCATCGCACCATTGGGCAATTTCAGGCCTTCTTAGTGGATAGACTGCCATATCAGAATTGATTACCTCTTCCACACTTATGCTCTCTTTTAAGAAGGAATACTCGTTTTTTAGAGCATTTTTCCTGTCCTTAACCACAACCTTTGCCGTGTCTTCTTCGCTAACGTTAAAGGAGTTCCTGTAAACATAGCTCTGCATCGCATAACCCATTTGCAAAGAAAGTTTCAGATCCCTATGAAAAAGAGGATCTAAGCTCTGGAGTTCAACCAACTCGACAGGGGTTTCAGAGCTATGCCCAAAGCCTAAAACTATCGCAACATCGGAAAGCCCGCTTTTCACCCTCATGTATGCTAAAGGTAAGGCAAAGGCTGCGTCTTCAGAAACTCTTATTTCATGACGAAGATAGCCACCGGCTGCTGGAGCTACGTACATGTTGGAAATCGTCCTTCCAACACCGAGATTGTCATATCCACCAAGGATGAAACTGTCAATCTCTCTTCTCTCAATTTCTGCATCTTCCATTGCCTTTTTTGCAGCAACATAGGCCACGTTGTAAAAAGGCTCGTCATGAATTTTGAAATCGGTAATTCCTATCCCCACAATTCCAACCTTCATTTTACCACCTGGTTTTTACCTTAAAACAAATTTATCGTGCACTAAACCTCTTTCTCCAGTCAGGAATCTCTTTATCTCTATCCCAACCGTGATCTTCTCTTTCCTTCTCCCTTTCCTTTAGCTCCCACTTCTTTACTCTTCCAGTAGGGGTGTATGGAAGCATTTGAACAAGTTCGATGTATCGAGGTATTTTGAAGTAAGCTACCTTTCCCGCCATGTATTCTATAATCTCCTCCGGCTTAAGTTCCGCTTTCGGCAGAATAAATGCCTTTATCTCTTCTCCTCTTTTTGGATCCGCAACTGGGATTACGGCTACATCCTGAACTTTCGGGTGGCTCTTGATTACATCTTCAATCTCCCAACTTGCAATGTTCTCACCACTCCGCCTAACTATGAACTTCTTTCTGTCAACAAAGTATAGGTAGCCTTTTTCATCCATTTTCACGAAATCTCCGCTGTAAAGCCATCCATCCTTAACGATTTCCGCAGTTTTCTCAGGAGCCTTGTAATAGCCGAGCATCTGAGCGGGATTTTTCCTTATAAGCTCTCCAGTTTTCCCCCTTTCAACTTCATTCCCTCCTTCATCGACTACCTTCGCCTCATGACCGAGATCTGGGAAAACAGGAACGCCGAAGCTCCCCATTTTCTTATATTCTCCTGGCGGATTCAAACAGGGCAAAGGATCCTCCGTCATGCTGTAGCCTTCTAACACCTCAACTCTGAATCTTTCCTCGAACCCTTTCCATATCTCCTTCGGCATACCTCCAATGATGACGTATTTTGCTGGGTTATCCTTTTCCTCTTCCACTGGAGGTAAAGAGTAGAGTATGTTCGCGAGGGAGCCAAGAAGGTTGAAGTGCGTGCATTCAAAGTTGCTTATGTCCTGCCAGAAGTTGGAAACACTAAAAAGACTTCTCAAGGTAATGATCCCACCAGCAAACATCATTCCAAGACTGGAATATATTTGCGCGTTGATGTGGAAAAGAGGCAAGCCCGTATAATCGTTTGCAGTTTCATCAACCATCCAGAGAGTTATTGCTTTTGCAGATAAAACATAGGACTTATTTGAGAGAATCGCCCCCTTCGGCAATCCCGTTGTTCCTGAGGTGTAAATAATTGCCATGGGATCTTCTGGTTTTATGTCAGCCTCAGGGTCAGTTGATCTGCCACCAAGGGAATCCATCGTTGGATACTCCTTGCTATCCCCCCTTACAATGATGTTTTTCAGGTTAACAAGATCACCTTTTATCGCCTCAACAATGGGCAGCAGATCTTCCTCCACAAAGATCGTCGCAGACTCGCTGTTCCCGATTACATGCTTCGCATCAAGCTCCCTATAGAACCAGTTCACCGGCACCTCTATAGCTCCTATTTTCGAGCATGCGTAGATCGCTTTCAAATAATCCAGAGAGTTTCTTAGAAACAGGGCAACTCTGTCTCCCTTTTCCACTCCAATCTCCAGCAACGCATTGGCTATTCTGCTCGCTTCTTTGTTAAGCTCCTCGTATGACATTCTCTCTCCTGTATCAGCGAAAATAGCGTACGTTTTATCTCCTCTGATCTTCGCCGAAGATTCAACCGCCTGCTTTACCGTTTCAACTTTTGCCATGTCTTCGGGCAACCTCTTCACAGCCCAAGAGTAATTAGGCCAACCTTTGAGTTCGCCTTCCCCAATTACAAAAGCCATCCAACCACCTTCCAAAATGTTGATGTTATTAATGATTTTTTATGAGCAAATATAAAATGATTAAGCAACAATCATGAGTACATATGAGCATTAAAAAATAAAATAAAGGTAAAACTAAGATAGAGCTAAAAGAAGAAAACTAATTTTTCAGTCCGAATATCTCCTATAGAATTTCAAAACAAACCCATTAGTAGATATACTCGTCAAAACATCCCATTTTTCCGAATAGTACTTTCTGTAGATCATAAGAAGATGTTCTGAAAGGAACTCGCTTACCTCTCTCCTCCTCATTGTATGCTCACAGAAAAACTGAATCCATCCCTGGCCCTTCGTCACCTCTATATAATCTGCTCTGTTCAGAATCTTCCATCCCTTTCTCACTGTTTCTAGAAATTCCTCAAGCTCGATTTCGACAAAAGGCTTTTTTAAAAACCACTCTACAGCCGTCTCCATGCTGCTTTCATCAACTGCCCTTTTCGGATCCCCACAAACAAGATACATATACTGGCTTTTCCCACACCCAGTGAAATCCAGCTCCCTTATTAACTTGATCAGGAGCAAATCGTCTTCATTTATCAGAGACGATTCGCTATCAAGGAGTTTTAAAGCGACTTCAATAACATGGTTATAGCCTCTGAATTTATCCTTGTGTTTCTCAAGAATCCTAAAAGCTTCATCACTTAATGTTGTCTGGATTCTCTTCTTAGCCATTTTCCCTTGCTAGGATTTTAAATAGATAAACTTTGCGGGTAACTTTTAATTTGATGGTTGATTTGGGAATATCTTGACTAAACAGGAATCTATGAAGGGCTAAACCCAAAAAATTTTAATTTTCAGAATTTAAAACTCTGTATGGTCAATCGCTGGGTTTATCCGCTGATGGGATTGGTTATCTCCGCAATGCTTGGAGGTATTTATGCTTTCAGCCTCTACTACTCTCCCCTTCAGCAAGCATACAACCTAAATGTTGTTTCGCCTCTTGCTCTGGCTTTTTCGATTATAACCGTTAGCTACTCAATTTTCATCATTCCTGCAGGAGTTATCTACGACAGACTTGGGCCGAAAATACCCGTAGTTGTGGGAGCTTTTATGATATTAACAGGATACGTTCTTGGATGGTACATGAAAAACTTTGAAGATTGGGGAAAAGCAGCCTTATTGTACTACATTGGACTTGGTTTTTTTCCAGGATTGGGGTTAGCATTAGTAGATGCCGTCCCAAGACCCCTTGCAGCGAAATGGTTCCCTGATAGAACAGGAACCGCTGTCGGAACGGTTGCTTTTGGGTTTGGTATAGGTGCGGCAGTAGTTACCCCAATAATAAAATATTTCCTGGACCAAGGGGTTTTCTTTACATTCCTATACATGGGGTTGATTTATTTCGCAGTCATATTTCTCCTTGGAATTTTTCTGAGGGAGCCACCGGATGATTTTCGAAAGTTAACTCTAATAAATCCCGAAATTGAGGAAGATGAAGACTACAATCTTATACAGGCACTAAAAGATAAAAGATTTCATATCTTGTGGTTCTCATTTGCTTTCTCATCCTTTGCAGGTTTGATGGTGATAGGAAATGCCGTTCCGATACTGGAGGAGGCTATTTCTCCCCAAGATCTAAAACTAATCATTCCAGCCTTCCTGATTGCCACATCCTTTTGCAATGCCGGCGGTAGGATCTTTTGGGGTAACCTACTCGACAGAATAGGGCCTTGGAGGGCGATGGAGGTGAATTTCGTTGTAACCATGGTAGCATTGATGACCCTTTCTTTCAGTTATTCGAACCGTTACCTCGTGATTCCTCTTGGTGGAGTGATATATGCTAACTATGGTGGCTTACTCGCCCTCTTTCCATCTGCAGTTGCTTTATTTTTCGGTAAAAAGTATCTTGGAAGGATTTATGGTGCAGTTTTCACCTCTTGGGGGGTTGCAGGTTTGATGGGTGCAGTAGGTGGTGGATTCATCAGAGATCTAACCGGTAGCTACTTCCAAGCGTTTTATGTGGCTGTGATTTTCTCAATGCTCGCTCTATTTCTCGTTTACAGAGGGTCTAAAATTCAAAGGGTATAAAATTCAAAAGAAGTCAGGAGTTTCGAGTGAGGAGTAAATGGCAAAGTATTCTAACCATACATCTCCTCTATCAGTCCACTGTAATTTTTCAGAATTACATGGGGTCTTTTTTTAAGAGTAGGGGTTAATTCTCCTTTTTCAATGCTGAACGCTTCTGATATCAGCCTGAATTTTTTCACTTGCTCATAGATGGCCAGATTTTGATTTGCTGAATTTACGATGCTATCATAGAACTCGATGACCTTTGGATAATGAACTAATCCCACATCAACACCTACAACCTCCATTTCTCCGGAAATTCCCTTAATTTTCTTTGTTTCTTCTCTGTCATATTCAATTCCCTCTCTCTCAGCGAAATCCAGCAGCAAATTGAAATTGGGTTGTATGAGAGCAACGATGTATGGTCTGCCATCCCCAATGACGATCGCATCTGAGACGTAAGGGTTTCTCAAAAGCTCCTCCTCAATTGGAATCGGAGAAACATTCTTGCCAGTATCAAGAACTATTATGTGCTTTTTTCTCCCCTTGAAAATTAGATATCCATCATCATCAAATTCTCCCAAATCCCCGGAATACAGCCAGCCATTCTCAATTACTTCAGCAGTTTTTTCCGGTTTATTCCAGTAGCCTTTCATAACATTGTCTCCTCTGACTAGAATCTCCCCATCAGGAGCTATCATTTCCTCAGTCCCTGGAATTGGTGGGCCTACCGTTCCGGGTTTGAATCTGCCTAACGGGTTGAGATTCGATGGGCCGGCAGTTTCAGTCATTCCATAGCCCTCAATGACCGGAATCCCCATTCCGTTGAACATGTATGCCAGATCCTTATGAAGTTCGGCAGCGGAAGAGCAGATGAATCTGATTCTCTGAAGCCCAAGCGCGTTTCTGATTTTAGTGAATACAAGAGCATCGGCAACTTTTCTCTTAAATCCAAGCCAGAAACCAAAGTTCTGTCCAGCGCTCATCCTCTTGCCACAATCTATGGCAACATCTCTGGCCCAGTAAAAGATCCTCTTCTTGATCCCACCTTTTCTTTCAACCTCCTCTACAATCCCTTTGTTCATTCTTTCGAGGATCCTAGGAACCGCTACAAATGCAACAGGCCTTATTTCTCTTAAAGTTTCAACAAATCTTGAAGGAGACGTGAATACAGCATTCGCTCCTTTAAGAACTCCCGCAAAGAAAACTATCCGCTGAAAAACGTGGCTTAGAGGTAGATAGCATATGTATTCTTCGCCGGGATAGAAGGGGGTCACAGACATAACTGATATCGCATTGAAAACCCAGTTCCAGTGGGTAAGCATCGCTCCCTTCGGTTCTCCTGTCGTGCCTGACGTATACACAAGAGAGGCAACATCTTCTGGCAAGGAAAACACTATCTGATTCTCCTCAAAGGTTTGGCCCTTAATAAGATCGAAAATCGTTTTTTCTCCGGTTTTCTCAATCGATAAAATTTCTGCATCTATATTTTCGAGATTTTCAAGCATCTCCTTGTTTTCAACCACAACCAACTTGGCTCCGCTATCCCTGATTATGTACTCAACCAGATTTTTGTTCAGAAGTGAATGTACAGTTGCCACGATACCTCCGGCCATTAGTGTGGCATAATCACATAAAGCCCATTCGTATCGGGTGTTACTGTATATCGCAACCCTATCTCCTTTCTCAATCCCCAATTCTTTAAAAGCGTTGGCCAACTTTCCAGCAGTTTTCAGAAATTCAGAGTATGAGTAGGATTTAGTTTCATCTCCTTCATACCAAGAGATCGCAGGAGTGTCTGGAAACTTCTTAGCCGTATTCAACAACATTTGATTGAGATCTATCCTACTATCCCTATCCTCCAATTTATCAACCTTAAGTTCTGCCCCCTTCACAATCATTTAAAAAATGTGGTATGAGCAGTTATAAATTAGTAATGATTATTAATGAGTATATTTGCTTATTTGCTTGCTTATTTGCGTCACTATTTACTTCCTCAAACTAAGGAAGAGAAGTGTTGCACCAAGTATCATAAAAATGTCCAGCGGTGGAAGTAACGATCCTAAGAGGGCAAGAGATGCACCTAAGAATATCATATTCCTTGAAAGTTCATTCTTTGAAAGCAGGTAGGCAATCATTGCAAAAAATGAACCAGTAAGGAAAACAACCATTCCTAAAGTTGTGAGGAGGAAATCATGACTTACAAGAAAGGAGGGGAGAGATATTATACCGATGGAGCCCATCACAAAATAGCCAGCAATGCTAATTAGCCTTAATGCAATGGAAACTATCAACATTATAAGCCCAATTTCGTACATTAAATTTACCTCAGAAATTTTCTCAATTGCTCGATCTAAATCATCTAGATCATTGGATTTTCCTTCCATAAACTTCACCTGCCTGAAATTTATTGTTGAAGTAATTAAAAGATTCGCATCGAGGAATTTATGAAAAATTAGTATATTGTATATCAAAAGTTATGAAAATAAATCCAAATACACAATAGACATAACAGAAAATCTTAAAAGCAAACAAGACAATATACCTAATACTACCTCAAGCCCGGGTAGCTCAGTCTGGGAGAGCGTTCGGCTGAAGACCGAATAGTCGCCGGTTCAAATCCGGCTCCGGGCATAAAGGAGAAAGTATAGAGCCGTTTTGGCTTTCTTCTCTTTTTTGAAAATTGTATTTGAAAAATAAAAACTTTTCGGCAGTTTTTTTTATTTCAATAATCATAAAATTATAAAAATACGAAAGATGCTTGAACCTCATTTAGTTTCCAACTCACGGCTTAGCTCGCTTAACAAACTTTTGACTGATGGTTCTTCGACATCCAAGGAAGTGATACCTTGTGGTACCCTGTTAAATTCAGGTTGAAACTTCTTTGAACTTGATGGACTTGAAATACCTGTATCTTTCCAGTCCTCTTGCTGATAGAGAGTAGACGATTCTCCCCTTGAAGACTTTCTTTTTCAGTAGGTCACTCTTCCAATAGTGCGAGAGATGGGTTGCGAGGGTGCTGAACTTCACAAAGGGGAGAAATTCCTTCGTATATTTCTTTTGCTGTTGCCCCTCCTGCTTTGGCAAGAAACCCCAAAACCTGAAATTTTCGAAAGTATCTCCTCATTCCTCCATAAAATGATTCAGCTTTTATATAATTCTTCCCGTATTCTCTCTACAAACTTACACTTATAAATTTTTATTTCGGCAATAGCCGGTCTCAAAGTAAAAATTCTTGTGAAAAAATTCGACATTTAATATAAGTGAGCAGGTTAAAGAGCAACAAAATAAAAAACAGGCTAAGGTCTGAGAGTAACCTCCTTCTTCCTCCCAATCAAAATCTTAACGTCCTCTATACCATCAACTACTACGAATTCTCCCTTTTCAAGCTCAATTTTTGCCAGCTCTTCAACGTCTTTTAATTTTCCAGCTTTCTTAGCCATAATATCAGTAACTTTGAGATTTCTCACATCTTTCCTTCACATCAAGCACTCTACACCTCCAGTTCCAAGGATAAAAATATTTCAGATTTTTCTTCTCTGAAGTTTAGGTTCTTTGTAAAATTCTCACGAACAAAAAATCTGCAACGATGTAAAGGTTAAAAATCGAGTTGCCAATTTTACGAAAATGGAGAAATGTGTTGTTGTTCACTATGGCGAGATAGGTTTAAAGGGGAAGAACAGGGATTTCTTCGAGCGGAAGCTGGTGGAAAACATAAAAAGAATCACAAAATCAAAGGCAAAACGGAAATTTGGAAGAATAGAAGTTAAGTATGTAAATGGATTCGAGGAGAGGCTAAAAAAGATCCCAGGAATAAGGTATTTTGGCGTTGGATTTAAAACGGAACTGGACTTGGAAAGTATAAAGGAGGTTACGCTACAAGTACTGCCAGATTCATTTAAAACTTTCAAGGTTAGTGCCTCAAGAAGTAACAAAAACTTCTCTCTAAACTCAATGGAAATTAACAAAGAAGTTGGTAGTTTCATTGCTGAAAAAACAGGAAAGAAAGTGGATTTAGGCAATCCTGATGTTACCGTGTGGATTGAGGTATGTGAAAAGGAAGCTTACGTTTACTCAACTAGGATGGAGGGAATAGGCGGATTGCCGATTGGTACTGCAGGCAAAGTAATCTCGCTCGTTTCTGGTGGTATCGACAGTCCAGTAGCGAGTTTCATGGCCATGAAGAGAGGTTGTGAGGTTGTAATGCTTCATTTCTTCAACAGAACCCTGCATTCCCCCCAAGTGAGAAAAAAAATTTACAGACTGGCCGAGATACTTTCTGAGTACCAAGGAGACATGAGGCTCTACATGGTACCTTTCGAGGAAATACAAATGGAGATTATACGCACAGTGCCTGCAAAGCTTAGAATGATCATTTATAGGCGAAGCATGATGAGAATGGCAAACACGATCGCAGAAAGGGAGAATGCTAAGGCGATCGTAACCGGCGATAACCTATCACAGGTTGCAAGCCAGACGCTCGAGAACCTAAACGTGATATTTTCCGTCTCAAAGCTTGCTGTACTGTCTCCGCTCATCGGTTTTGACAAGGAAGAGATAGTTAACCTTGCCAAAAAAATCGGAACATACGAGACATCCATTTTACCATACGAAGACTGCTGTTCATTGATGATTGCAAAACATCCAGAGACGAAAGCGAGGAAGGAAATTGTTGAGGAATTTGAGAGATTTGAAGGATTCAACCTTGTTGAACTTGAAAAAAGTGTTATTGGAAAGGCAGAGATCACAGAAATCGATTAGTTTTATATTAAAACGAATTCATTTGGTTGTCGGTGATCACACTTTTTTAACTTGGATCAAAGCTTATTTCAAATTGGCTAGTTAATAGTTACACCTCCAATCCTTCAGCCCATAATTCAATAATTCAATTTATTCTTAAAATTTATAAAATAAGTCATTTTAATATCAATTTTTAATTTCTTTTAAATTTCTGCAAAAAAAATAAGTATTTCGAAATCTTTAATGAAAATTGGTGATGGTATGTACAAACCCACAAGAAGGGATTTTCTAAAGTTGTTAGGTGTTGGTGCCGCTTGGGCATTGTTAGGATGTGCACAACCACAAAAACCCGTTGCAACCCCAAAACCCACTCCAACACCAACTCCGACACCGCCAAAAGATTTAAAGATCGGAATAATATCCTTTAGGGCCGGACCTGCTGCAGCCTTCGGTGTACCTGCCCACAACACCCTAGACTATCTGGCAGAGCAGGTAAACGCGGCTGGCGGTATTGCCGGGGCTAAGGTGAAGGTAATACATGAAGATCAGGGTCTCAGCCCCTCAGATACAGTAGAAAAAGCGAAGAAGCTATGCTTGCAAGATAAGGTTGACGTCGTAACCGGCATCCCTGGAACAAATCACAGCCTTGCTGTCGCTCCAGTCTGTGATGAGAACAACACGTTTTTCCTACAGTGTCAGGCAAGAGCGGAATATGGCACATGGAAGGATCCTGAGGATCCATCTAAGGGTGTTTTTGACTGGGTGTTCCACACGGCAAATTCTACCACCTCCCATGCTGTGCAGGCGGCATACATGGTTAAAGAGCTATTTCCTGAAACCAAAGTTATAGCCCAAATCCATCAGGACTACGCTTATGGATATGACAACTACAATTACTTTACTGCTGCAATCAAAAAATTGATGCCTGAAGCGGAACTTCTCGATCCACTTTATCCAAAGATTTTCTCTCCAGATTACACCCCTTACGTTTCAGAACTTGTCGATGCAAAACCAGACTTCATATTCACGAGCCTATGGGGAACCGACTTTACCAGATTCGTAGACCAGCTCATTCCCTACAAGCTTCTGAAGGGGACAGGTGGCAACACCATACTCGAAGGATACTGGGATTTCTATCCAGCAATAGGCAGAGATATTCCAGTTTATGGACATCCGCAGCCATTCAACCAGGGCTCAATAGAATACGAAGAATACCGCAATATCCTTACCTGGTATAAGAAAAAGTACGGTAACTTGGAGATGGGGGCAGTCGCAGACATAATCTCGGCGTTCTACACCTTTAAAGCTGCGGTAGAAAAAGCATATGACGAGAAAGGGGCATTTCCAACTAGAGATGAAATCAGAGATGCGATGGAGAATTTAGGGAAGGTTCCTACACCTTATGGGGAAGGCATTATGAGAAAGGAGGACCACAGAGTGCTCTGGACAGTTGAGTGCGGTGTACTTGTTGAAGATACCAAAGGATACGGTCTGCCATATCTTTACAAGCCGAAAATAAAACTCGAACCATCAAAACACGAGCCTCCAGCCTTCATGAAAGGTACAGACTGGATTGCAAAGTGGTAAACTGAGACAAAGTGGTCGGGATGATCCCTCAAATTATAAATGGTTTAATTTTTGCCTCTATTTTATTTTTGGTTGCAACAGGCTTAACGATAATATGGGGGATTTTGAGAGTCGTTAACTTTGCCCACGGAAGCTTTTACCTTATGGGTGTCTTCATAGCCTACTCAATCACACGTTTTTCAACAGAACCTGCCTTACACCTTGCAGCACCCTTCATAGCGGGAGCTATTGCCGGAATCGTCGGGATCGCTTTCGAGAGAGGGTTGTTAAAGAACGTTTACGGCAGAGGGGAGCTCTTTGAGTTGCTGCTAACTTACGGTATGATATTCGTCTTTATGGATGTCTTCAGAATCATCTGGGGAAGCATGCCCATTTCGGATCCAACGATCACATTTAAACTCGGCATAATATCCTTGGGATGGGCAGTCGTTCCGCTTTACAACATCTATTTGATAGTCATCGCCGCCATCCTTGCTGCACTGCTGTGGTTTCTTCTCATCAGAACGAAGGTTGGGATGATTATAAGGGCCACCTCCTTCGATCCAGAAGTCACGAGTGCTTTCGGTGTAAACGTTAACTGGGTCTACGCCTTAACTTTCTTTCTCGGCTGCTTCCTCGCTGGGTTTGCGGGTGGACTAATGCTTCCTATCACAGGTGCTTGGATCGGACTTGATGTTGACATGCTCATACTCGCTCTCGTTGTGTTGGTTGTAGGAGGAATGGGTAGCATAAAAGGAGCCCTTGTCGCCTCACTCCTAATCGGATTGGTTAGATCATTTGGAATCTCTATGTTTCCAGCAATAGAGCTTGCAATCGTTTATCTGATTATGGTTATCGTTCTTATTGTAAAACCAAGCGGTTTGTTCGGAGGTGTAGAGGTTGAAGGATAGAAAAATCTTCCTCTACATCCCACTTGTCATAGTACTCTTCATAATTCCTTTTGGAGGAGAATACGTAACTTACCTTACTGGGCTTGCATTGGTATTCGGAATTGCAGCACTCTCACTAAATGTTCTTCTCGGCTATACTGGGCTCCTATCCTTTGGTCATGCCCTCTTCTTTGGATGTGGTGCATACAGCGCGGGCTTGCTTATAAAGCACTTCAACATCACCTCACTTGAGATTCTGCTTCCTGTAAGCATTGCAGCTTCTGTTGGCCTTGCCGTGCTTGTGGGTCTGATCTGTGTAAGGCATACGAGAATTTATTTTACCATGCTTACGATTGCAATAAGTCAGCTCTTTTACGCCCTTACCCACAAACTAAGGCCGATAACGGGAGGCGATGATGGGATAAGGATTTACTCGGTACACATCTTCGGACATGAAGTGGCCTCGATTACCGAATTCTACTACTACATTCTCGCCACGTTTTTTGTCAGCCTTTTCTGCTTAAGAATCATACTCCGATCCCCATTTGGCCTTACCCTTCAAGCCATAAGAGATAGTGAACTTAGGGCAAGATTTGCAGGGGTATCTATTATGACTTACAGACTTGCAGCCTTTACAACTTCCGGTCTTTTTGCTGGAATTGCCGGAGCGATGTACGCTTTATTTTTAGGACAGATATCCCCAGATGATGTCCTGAGCGTAATGCGATCTGGAGAGTTCGTTGCCATGACTCTGCTTGGCGGTTACACTTCCTTTATAGGACCAATAGTTGGGTCATTCTTATTCACCTACCTCAAAGCAATAATTTCATCCGCAGCTCTTTACTGGTACCTTGTTTTTGGAATTCTGATAGTCTCAATCGTGATATTTGTTCCAACAGGTTTAATGGGCGAAATCGAGAAAAGATGGAGGATCGGTTAATGGAGCTGTTAAAAACCGAGAACCTCAAAAAGTATTTTGGAGAAGTTCATGCCGTGGATGGAGTAAGCATAAGTGTGGAAAATGGCGAAATTATCTCAATAGTCGGGCCAAACGGAAGCGGAAAGACAACACTCGTTAATCTCGTATCAGGCGGTCTAAAACCCGATTCTGGAAAGGTTTTCTTTGAGGGGAAAGATATCACAAATTTTACCGTTCACAAAAGGGTAAAGATCGGTATCGGAAGGAGTTTTCAGATACCCGCAATTTACGAGAATCTCACGACGTTGGACAGTGTTCTGGTTTCAATCTTTTCACATGAGGGGATTTCCAATATATTCTACAGAACCAAAGACAAATTCGATGGGGCGAGAGAGGAAGCCATAAAACTCCTAGAGATTCTCAACATACCCGTAAAACTCGTCAGTGAGCTGCCACATGGCCAGAGAAAGCTTCTCGATGTCGCCATGGTACTTTCCCTCAAACCTAAGCTGATACTCCTTGATGAGCCCACGGCTGGGATAAGTTTAGAAGAAAGGGATGAGGTTATGCAGACGATAGTAGGTTTTATCGAAGAGCAGAATATCGCCGCTGTAATAGTCGAGCACGATATGGAGGTTGTAGGGGAGTACTCAGACAGAATAGTTGTTATGCATGAAGGTAAAGTTCTAAAAGAGGGTGGAAAAGAGATTCTGGAAGATGAGGAGGTTAGGAGGATTCTGATAGGTGATTAGTGTGCTTAAAGTTGAAAATGTTAGTGTTAACATAGCAAAGATTCAAGTTCTGCGCAATGTTTCTATTGAGGTTGAAGAGGGAAAGATCGTATGCCTAATAGGACCTAACGGTGCTGGAAAAACCACGACGTTAAAGGGTATCATGGGTCTTTTGAAGGTCGTGTCTGGAAAAATCATTTTTAAGGGGGAAAACATTACCACGATGCCTCCACATGAGAGGGCGAAGCTTGGAATTGGCTACGCTCCAGAAGATAGGAGACTTTACCCAGATTTCACAGTATGGGAAAACATAACCTTCCCAGCTAAAATACTCGGCATCAGCGACGAGGAGATTACAGAGAGGGTCTTCAAAATCTTCCCGGAGCTGAAAGATCAGACCCACAGACTTGCCTACACACTCAGTGGTGGTCAGCAAAAAATGGTGGCTGTAGCGAGAGCGCTTGCAACCAGCCCGTCACTCGTTCTGCTTGATGAACCATTAGAGGGTTTAGCCCCAATCGTTCGATCGAGGTTTGCAAATGGGATAGAGGAGATGAAGAACGAAGGCATATCTGTTCTTCTTGCAGAGTCGAACATCTCTCATGTCAAGAGCTTTGCAGACGTCGTTTACAGGATAAAAAGAGGGGAGATAGTTGAAGCATGATAAACAATAAACATTTACAACAAATACCTCTCCACATCAAGAAAGCCTGAGAATAAGAAACAAGTAATCTTGAAAAAAACGCTGTTGAATCTTGTTCAATTTAAAAATCAATTAAAACTAGAATTATTAATTATTAATAAAAAATTGAAAAATAAATTACTAAACGTCTGCAGAACCGATGAAGCAGCCTGGATCCATTCCTTTAAGATCTCCGAAATACCCATATGCCCTTGCTCTGCAACCGCCACAAATATACCTGAAATTACAATCTTTGCATGCATAATCTAAGCTATCTCTGTCCCTCAAAGACTCAAGTACGCTATTTTCCTGCCATATTTTCAGAAATCCCTCCCGATAGTTTCCAACTATGAGAGGGATGAAAACACACGGTGTGACGTCTCCATTCGGCTGGATCCCGCAATAAAGCCTTCCTGCGCCACAACCGCCAAGGAAGTCTGAAAGTACGAGGGCACTATCTGAGGGCATGCAAACGTCTGCAAAGTGAGTGGGAGTTATCTTCTCACCCCTCCTTTGAAGAACCTTCTCAACTGCCACAACAGCAAAAAGGGGTGAGGTAGAAAGAACTTGAAGATGGCTTTTCTGTAGAGCGTCATAGAGAAACTCGAGGAGCCATTTTCTCTCCTCTACACTCAGATCGAGTTTTGTAATCTCCTTTCCTCTTCCAGTAGGGATAAAATTGAAAACTACAAGTCTATAAACGCCAAGATCCTCAGCAAGCGATATGATCTCTGGTATTTCTGAAATATTGAGTTTCGTTGCTGTCGTTGCAATGCATGTTTGAATTCCAACCCTCACACAATTCTTTATTCCATCTAAGGCTCTGTCAAAAGCCCCTTCGATACCTCTAAAGTTATCGTGGGTTTTAGGACTTGCAGCATCCAAGCTTACCTCCACATAACACACACCAACTTTTTTTAGTCTCTCTGCAACCTCTGGAGTGATTAGGGTGCCATTCGTTGCTATACTTACGTGGAAACCGAGGTTTGAGGCGAATTCAGCCACTTTCCAGAAGTCTCTGTGGAGGAGAGGTTCTCCTCCTGAGAAAGATATCGCTACAACCCCAGCGTCATCTAGTTGTTTTACCAACTTAAGTTTCTCAGCAAGTGAGAGTTCATATTCAGTCTTCCCTGCATTGGCATAGCAATGCTTGCAGCGAAGATTACATTTTCTAGTGAAATTCCAAACTACAAGAAAGGGGGCATAGAGTTTCTGAGGAACTGTAATCCCGTATTTTGCAATCCCGGCAACAACGTTTGCAACTCCTCTCCGATAGTATGGATCTTTCAATCCCTCCCTAAGCAGATTCTCGTCGATGTCGAACTTCTCCGCTGCTTTCGCAATCAGTTCGGTAATTCCCTTTGCATAAATCTTTTCTTTAATTCCCGAGGGTTCATCAATACCACAATAAATGGAGAGAATTTTTTCAAGTCTTTTAGGAGTCGAGATCTTTGAAATTAGATTTTTAGCAACCGGATTTTCAAATAACTTCTTAAGATAGTAGATTACTTCATGAATTTTTGCTGTTTCGTCAATTTTAGGGAGAGAAACATCAGACCCTCGGATATGGTTTTGCATATCCGTCACCAAATATATTTGTTTCCCAGAGTATATATATCTTTTCTAAATATTTTTCAAGTTAAAACAAAATATAATTTTCAACTATTAATACAAAAATTAATTATTATTTTCAAATTAAGTTAAACTGTTTCAAATTACTCAACGAAGGTTTCGAGTTCAATTGGTGCATCTGCAAACTCCTTTAGGTATTCAAATTCTGTAATGTGGATTTTTGGAGATAACACAACCAAAACATGCATTGGCGGGCCAAATTCAAACTCCTTTAGATTTTTCAGCTTATCACATTTCACCACACAATCCTCTGAGCCTGCTCTTGCAATACCAACCGCAAAAAGATCTAGCATTTCTCTATTCGATTTCTCCAGAATTGAAATAGCTTCGCCTATCCTCATCGGCTCAGGATGGAGATCGAGAAAAAGTAGAGTGTGAGCATTCATAATTTGATTCGTTTTTACCGTTTCAGCAGGAAAGGATGAGACCACCCCATAAGGATAGCTTATCGTTGCCGACTTTCCAAATCGATAGTTATGGAGTCCCGTTATGCCACATACCGCACTGACAATACTTGAGGAGTGAATTATCTTGGTTTCAACTCCATATTGCTTAGCTTGAACCCTTATCGCTGCATGCGTCGTAGCAATCATGGGATCTCCAGGAATTAGGAGGGCGATATCAATTTCCTTTGCTTTTCTGACGATTTCTATGCTGTTTTCTTCCAGATCACTTCTTTCTAAAATTCTTACTTCTTTTCCCAATAATTTGCTTAATCTATCCACATCGGTCGCCGGTTTTGAAGTATAGAACTCTACATAAACCTCATCTGCATTTTTTGCCGCTTCTAAGCCCCTCAAACTTATATCCATTTCATTCCATATTCCGGTGCCAATGAAAATGAGCATGAACGAAATTGGATGCTGAGATTTTAAGGGTTAGGGTGGGCTAAGCATGAGTTGAAAAAACTTTTTTACCATTCTTCTTACTTCCGTTGGATGAGCATTGAGGAGCAGATAAAACACCTCGAAGAAGAGATAAAGAACACTCCCTACAACAAAGCTACAGAACATCACATAGGCAGACTTAAGGCGAAGCTGTCAAGGCTAAGAGAAGAGGCTGAAAGGCAGGTAAAGAAGTCAGGAAAACCAGCTTTTGCAATTAAAAAAGAGGGTGATGCAACTGCCGTAATAGTGGGATTTCCATCAGTTGGAAAATCCACCCTCCTCAATGCTCTGACTGGAGCGAAAAGTGAGGTTGGAGTATATGATTTCACCACTTTAAAGCCAGTACCAGGAATGCTCGAGTACAACGGGGCAAAGATCCAAATAATAGATCTTCCCGGCATGGTTGAGGGGGCATCGAAGGGTAGGGGTAGGGGCAGAGAGATAATCTCAGCAGTCAGGAGTTCAGACCTCGTGATAATTTTAGCCGACCCCTTCAACCTTCATTCAATAGACATAATCAAAAGAGAGCTCTACAACGGTGGAATACGACTCAATCAAAAGTCCCCTGAGGTCTACGTTAAAAAAAGAGATAGGGGTGGGATAAAGATTACTTCAACCGTGCCTCTTTCTCTCGATGAGCAAACAATAATTGAAGTGCTGAGAGAGTACAAGATCCACAATGCCGAGGTCCTCATCAGGGAAGATGTGACTGTTGATAGATTGATTGATGGTGTACTTAGAAATAGAGTTTACATACCAGCAATAATTGCAGTAAACAAGATAGACCTTTACCAACCTAAGCTTTCTGATGATGTGTTAGCCATTTCAGCCGAAAAAAGAATCAATCTCAATTTACTTGCTAAAAGAATTTATGAGAGTCTTGACTTCATAAGGATCTATCTAAAACCTCCGGGTGTAAAAGCAAACTTGGATGAACCTATGATCATCCGAAGAGGTTCAACGGTTGGAGATGTGTGCAAGAAACTCCACAAAAAGATGTACGAGAATTTCAGGTATGCGAAGGTTCGTGGCTCTTCTGTGAAATTTGAGGGGCAGAGAGTGGGCATAGATCATGTTCTATACGATGGTGACATTCTCACAATCTACTCTTGATAACAGTTTTTAATGAGATTGCAAAAACCGATAAAAGTTTATATAGTAGAGGGAGCAAAATAAGATAATGGTGATGTGAAATGGGAGAACCGATAACGATAAAGTTGTTAACTTCCCCAACATGCCCGTATTGCCCGATGGCAGCAGAGGTTGTGAGGAAATACGTGGAGAAGAACAGAGATGTGATAGCCATAGAGATCCCAGTGAATACCGATGAAGGATTGAAGGAGGCGTTGAAATTCGGGATAAGAGGAGTTCCAGCACTAATAATCAACGATGAAACAGTAATGTTCGGAGTTCCAAAATTGTCCGACCTCGAAAGAGTGGTGGAGAGGTTAAGAGCAAGTTAAAGTAGCTGATATAGTAAAATAGTTAAATTTATTAAATCAGTTAAATCAAAAAAGAGGTGATAGTATGAGAGATCTAAATGAGGGGAATTTTGAGAAAGAAGTGAATAAAAAGAAATTAGTAGTGGTGGACTTCTGGGCACCTTGGTGCATGCCCTGCAGAATGCTTTCTCCCATACTGGAGAAGCTCGAAAAGGAGTACGACGGAAAGGTGGAATTTACAATGCTGAACACCGACGAGAACCCAAATATTGCAGCCAGATTTAGTATATTCAGCATTCCAACGGTTATGATGTTCTACGAGGGCAAAATCGTAAACACATTCATCGGTGCGATGCCAGAGAGTGCTGTAAGACATGAGATTGAGAAAGCCCTTGAGAAAATAGAACCATGAAGTCAATAAAAGAGGCTATCAGTCGGTTGAACTGCGATAACGTGCTTGAATGCTTTTATGGTCTGAATGAAGCAGATATACAGGTATTCAAAACACTCAGAAGACTTAAATCATCGAAAATAGATGTTCTAAGTAAAGAGCTGGGAAAAGGTGAGAACTCTATTTACAAATCCCTCCAGAAGATGATGGTTGCTGGTTTGGTGATAAGAGAGAAAAAAACGATCGATGATGGTGGATACTATTATCTTTACAGCGTAGAAAGTACCGAGAAACTGGTCGATGAAATGAACAGTCTGCTTGACAGATGGTATTTTAGAATGAAAAAGGTAATCCAAGAATTTGTAGAGATGGACAAAAAAGAGTTAGAGAATGAAGCAGGAGTAGAAGTGAGAGCTTAAAGAGTTCCATGACTATCGCGGTTTTGAGCTGTCAGGGCTGCGGAACTTGTGACAAGGTCTGCAAATATAGTGCTATAATTCGAAATGGCTCGAAGGTTGCAAAGATAGATGCGGAAAAATGTCAGGAATGCTACGCTTGTGTAGATGTATGTCCTTACGGGGCTCTTGTGATAATGGACTGAAAAGACCAAAAATGCACAGAATTGATCGAAAAATAGCGGAGAAGATAATTGGTGATGACGAATACTCTAAAAAAGCTATTGATTTAATTCTAAAAAACAGTAGAAATGGAATAATAAAGCTAAAAAGCCTTAATTCCGATGATTTTGAGGTTTTTTTAACTCTTACTCACTTTAAACTTGCCCTTCCACTAAATTCAATAAACGATTCTCTTTCGTGGAACAGTAGAATCTTGAGTTCAAATACCAGTAAGCTTGAGATCCCAAACATCATCCGGTTCATCTTTTCTGAGATCTCCGAAAAAGGTGAAGCAAAGCTCGAAGATGCCATAATAAGGTACTTCAAAAAGATAGGGGAGAAAAACGCTGAAGACTTCGTCAAGATCGTCCAAAAAATATTCGGTGAGGTTGAGAACTTCCTTGTCTGCGGGAACACAATTACCAAAATATGCCATAAATATGGGAGGGACGGAGGGGTTGTGATTTCAGAGCTAAAAGGAGCAGGAATAATCAGCCCTTTCTCTGGCTGTGGAAATTCCTTCCAGGCCTATGGAAAAAGGTACGGTTCACCAGTTTACGAGGTGAACAGATTTATTTACGAAGTACTTAAGGTAGATCAAGTTAAGGTAGATCAAGTTAGATCAATTTAAATCAAGTTAAACCATATCAAACCAATTAAACCAAATTAAAACCAAATTAAAACCAAATTAAGATTAATTAAGATTAAATCAGACCTGCCCTCTGGAGAAGGAGGAGATCTTCTGTTTCCAGCTTTTCCCCTTTCCTAAACATCTCGTAAACTTCTCTGGCTCTTTTCATCAACTCTTCTTTTTCCCTATCAACCTTGCTCTTGGCCTGCTTCGCCTTTAAGGCCTTTATAACCTTATCGAGGTCTTTTAGATCCTTTCTGATCTTTATTGTCTCATTATGGAGTCTGTCTGCCTCTTTCTTGCTGTTTATGAAGTTTTCATGCATCTTATCTGCTTCACTCCTCTTCTCATCGATTATCTTGAAAGTTTTTGTCATCTCTGCATGATAACTATCTGCCTTTTCAACATACTCCAGCATCTGCTGATGGAGCTTTCTTGCTTCCTCTTTCAGCTCTCTTATCTTGCTAATTAGTTTTCTAAATTCCTCATGCCGTTCAAGCTGATCTTTTCTCTCTTCAAGCTCCTTTTTAAGCTTGGCAATCCTTTCAACGAGCGCCCTCTCTTTGTCAATTGTAAGCACAGCCGTTTGCTGCTTGAATTCGAGTTTTCTTATTTCCTTCTCAATCTCTCCCAAAGGCCTTCCACCTTTGTCAAGGCTTCTTCTGAGTTTGTCAAGATCCCTGTAAAGCTTATCTATCTCTCTATGAATTGCATTCCTCTTTGCCTTTATCTCCTTAGCTTTCTGATTATACTCATCCCTCTTTTCCTTGATCTCCTTTACTTTGGCAAGGAGTTCTTTGAATTCGGCATTGAGCTCATCCCTTCTATCGGCATACTCTCTTGCAGCTCTGTTAAGGCTATCACGTTTCTTTGCAAGCTCCTGAAGTTCATTTTCAAGTTGCTCTTTTCTTTCGATCAGTTTTTCCAGCATCATGTTCTCACAACAGGCCGGTTGTACGATTGATTCGGATGGGGTTTTTAAGTTTTCTCAATTAATCTTTCCCTCCATTATCATGAACCTAATATTATGACTTTTGATATTTGGACGGGTTCGAGTTTTTTCCCCATCACGGTTTTATCAATTGAGATTTAAAGTTTTTCTTAAGGTGGAGCGGGATAGGTGGTACATTTTAAATATTTTTCTAATTTCTAATATTTCCAAAAGGATAAAACAAAGATTTCCCTAAGTCTCATTCCCAGCTGTAAGCCTCTTCTTCTTCGAATGTGTATTTTATTGTCCTAAATTTTTGTTTAAGCTCTTTAACCCTCTGCCTCAGTTTGAATACATCATCTTCTTTGATGAGACAGGAATGGATTATCTCAGCTATTTCTTCCATTTCATCTTCCCTCATTCCGAGCCTGGTTACCTCTTGGACCCCCATCCTTATTCCAGAAGGGTCAGGAGACTTGGAGACCTCATCCCATGGAAGAAGATTCTTGTTGAGAACCACATTTATCCTTTCTAAAGACTTTGCAACCTTTGAGCCCCCACCCAAATCACTTACATCCACAGCAACTTGATGTGAGGCGGTGAATCCTTTACTCTCACCTATAACCTTGAATCCTAAGTCATAGAGTTTTTCCGCAAGCCTCTTCGCATTTTTAACAACCTGGGATGCGTAATCCTTCCCAAACTCAAGCATCTCGGCAAGAGAGACTACCAAAGCTGTTAACGTGTTGAGGTGGTGATTGCTGACAACTCCTGGAAAAACAGCCTTATCTATTTCCTCTGCAAGCTCTTTTTTCGAGAGTATGATTGCTCTCTGTGGTCCAAAGAAGGTTTTATGGGTTGAGGCTGTGACAACATCTGCTCCCTCTCTGAGCGGATCCTGAAATTCTTCCCCAGCTATCAATCCAAGAACGTGACTTGCATCATAGAGTACTTTGGAATCAAACTCAGATGCAATTTCAGCCAACTCTCTGACTGGTTGAGGAAAGAGAATAAGACTCGAGCCAAGAACAAAAACTCTTGGTCTTAATTTTTCTGCGATTTTTTTTGTTTCATCGACATCTATCTCCATTTCCTCAACATTGAAGGGATAGTATTCAACTCTCAACCCCCTTATTCCGGCAGCCGAAAACCTGTCATGTGAAATATGACCTCCACAAGGAATGGAAAGAGCCATAATTAGATCGGATGGTTTCGTAAGTGCAAAAAAAGCGGCTATGTTTGCGACAACACCACTTATGGGCTGAACATTCGCATGCTCAGCTTTAAAAAGTTTTTTCGTTAAATCTAATGCAAGCTGCTCTATCTCATCTATCGCATCGCAACCTTGGTAGAACCTTTCCCCAATCTTCCCCTCTGCATATCTATGGCCAAGATCGCTGGAGTAGTACTTTCTTGTAATCGAGCATGTGAGGTTCTCGCTGGCTATGAGGGGAAGGGATTCTTTGTAAAAACTGTTATGTCTGACTACTGCAGCCTCAAGTTTGCCAAGCACATCCTCATATGAACCCATGAGAAATGGGGGTAGGGGGAATTATATAAGGGTTTGGAATCCGATGTTGTGAACGGTTAAAACCAACTCAAATCCTTAAATTTTTTTCAAAATTTTGAACTAACAGGTTAGATGAATTGCGAGCACGACTCGCTTTCCCTGATTTAAAAGATCATTAAACCTCTTCACAGCCTCACTTGACTTCATCTTCTCCACTCTGATTCTTTTTTTCCCAAATAGATCCTCTACCTCTTTCTCAACCTTCACAACCCCATAATATCCTGTGCCGAAAACAACGATTTCAGGATTGTAGGCTAAAATTTCACGAACGTCGTCTTCATAAACACGATGACCTTCTTTCCTCCACCAGTTCGGGTTTATAATGCTATCACTGCCTACTATAACATCCGAAGTGAATTTCTTTCCATCCACGACTATCCTCCCGAACTCATAACCTTCGATTCTCATGCTACCCATAACTTAAATTTTATCTGTTTATTTCTGTTATGTTTATACTTTTGCTATACTTTCAAGTTTAAACTTTCACCCTAGACAAAACTAAAATATTATCTCCCCTTTACTAATCATCGTGGTAAGATTCGTTCACATAGCTGATGTCCATCTTGGTAACAAGCAGTATGGCAGTGAAGAGAGGCAGATGGACTTTGCTCAGGCTTTTCTGAATGCAATAAAATTTGCTATAGCGGAGAAAGTTGACTTTATTCTCATAGCTGGAGATCTTTTTCACAAAAAAACAGAAATGGATCCAGTAACTTTATTGCAGGCAAGAAAAGTTCTCGAGATACCGAAGAAGGAGGAGATCCCAGTTATAGGTGTTGAAGGTAATCATGACTCAACCTACTTCAGAGAAAGCTACTCTTGGATGGATTACTTGGCTATTAACGGTCTTATGATTAACTTAAAACCCTCCTTCGAGGATGGGAAATTAAGATTAGAGGAATGGGACGGAAAAAGTGGGACATACTATGACTTCAATGGAATCAGGATTTATGGAATGAAATACTATGGCTCGATTTCAGAACGTATCATCGAGGAATATTTTGCAAAAATGAGGACTTCTAAAAACACAATCTTCATGGCTCATATTGGAGTGGAGGGATACGTAAAGAACATGTACGGCTGCATCCCATCAGCCAAGATCCACAAGCTTGGCAGAAAAGTTGATTACATCGCCCTAGGCCATGTTCACAAGGCTTTTGTTGAGAAAAATCTGGTTTTCAACCCAGGAAGCCTTGAAGCATGTGACATAACGGAGACCGCATATGAAAGAGGAGTTTTCGTCGTAGACATGGAAAGTGGTAATCCCAATGCAACACTTAAAAAAGACTTTTATGAGCCTAGAGATTTCGTAATTCTGAAGTACAGGGTTAAAAAAGGTATTGAGGAGCTTAAAGGATTTTTAAGCTCAGAGAGGGAGAAAACTAAGCTTAAAAACAAACCGGTAATCGATCTAACTCTCGATGTGGAGAAATCTTTGAAAAACAGCCTTGAAGAAGACAAGATTAAGGAGTTGATTTCCGAGTATTTTGATCCCTTGTTGATAAGACTCCATTGGGATGTAAGAGATCATTTCAGGCCAACAATGCTGGATTTGTCAACTAAGGAGAGCATAGAAAGGAGTGTTGTGGAGCAACTCCTCGATAACTATAGCTATGGGAAAATAGCTCCTGAGGTTTTAAAGCTAAAAAAGCTGTTTTCCACATCCTTTGATCTTGAAATGGTTGATAGGCTAATCGACGATTTGCTGTTTGAGAGAGAAGATGCGAAAAGTCCACAAAAAGATTCTGTTTTGACAAGGAACTTAAAAGATCCTGTACCTGAGCCAGAAAAGTTGTACATAGGAAGGGAAACGGAAAGGAGTGAATCCGATTTAGAGGAAGAGGAAGAAGTTTGGGACTGGAGGAGAGTCCGTGATAAGGGAGGTCGTACTAGAAAACGTAAAAAGCTATGAATTTGAGAGGTTCAACTTCACAGAGGGGCTTAATGCTATAATAGGTGAGAACGGAGCGGGAAAAACTACGATACTTGAGGCTATCGGCTTTGCTCTCTTCGATTCGTTACCCTATAAGATCTCTGATTTCCTAAGAAAAGGAGCAAAGAAAGGATCGATAAAGATTGCTTTCCTCTCAAGGGATGGGAGAGAATATGTAGTCGTGAGAAATATAACTGAAACAGGAACAACAGAATTCTACATAAAAGATCAAGAGGTTGGCAGGGTTGCTGAGGGAAAAGAAGTTTTGAAATGGATTAAACAGGCTTTTGGAATAGAAAGCGATCAGAAGATGTTCTTTGAGAACGCAATTGGAGTTTTACAGGGAAAGATGACAGCCCAGTTCCTTGAGCCTCCTAGCGTGAGAGATAGAATATTCTCTCCAATAATCGGGATTGAGAGTTACAAAAAGGCTTACGAAAAAAGCAGAGAATATGAAAACTACATATCCGAGAAACTTACCGAAGTGGATAAGCAGATTTTTGGATTGGAAAGGGAACTGGAGCTGAAAAAAGAGGTTGAAAAAGAGGTTGAGGAGTTGGAGAGAAAAGGAGATCAACTCCTGAAAAAGATTAAAATAGCGAAAAAAGAGCTTTCAGAGAAGAATAAAAAATTTGAGGAATTTGAGGATCTTAAAAAAGAGATTGAGGACCTGTCTAGAAAAATCGTCGAACTCCAAGAGAAGATCTTATTCCATAGGAAGAATCTAAGCGCTACAGAGGAGAGACTCGAGAAAATCGAGGAGATCGAGAAAAGATTGAAAGAAATCGAGAGGGAATATAAAGAGTACGTTGAAATCGAGGAAAAGATTAAAGAATTTGAGAAGGAAGAGAGAGAGCTGTCTAAAAAAGCAGAAGAATTCCTTAAAAAGAAGAACGAATTGTATGCTCTCGAAGAAAGGATGAAATCTATTTTTAAGGAGATTTCAGAGATATCTGAGAAGGAAGAAAAATTAGGTGAGCTAAGAGAGCTTACAAAAAAAGAAAAAGAGCTGGCTGAAAGGACTCAAAAGATTGAGGTTGCTGAGGTTGAGTTCAAGCAGCTAACAGAACAGAAAAGCAAAGCCGAGATAGAAATTTCAAAAATAACCTTAAGGGTTAAAGAGCTCAGAGTAAGAAAGGAAAAACTTATGAAAGCGGTTAAAAGCCTGGAAAAACTTAAAGGCTTGGAGGAAAAGCGTGATGCTCTCATCAAGAAGCTAACCGAAATTGAAAGCGAGAAGAACAGGCTTAAAGAGGAACTGAATTATCTTAAAGAGAGTATTTGCCCGATTTTAAAGGAAGAATGCGATCGGATTTCAGGAAAAAGGTCAGAAGTAGAAAAGAGATTCAGCGAGCTCGAAAAGCTTTCATCAGATCTGGAGAAGAAGCTTAAAAAACTAAACGAACTCTATGAGGTAAAAAGAAAACTGGAAAATGCGGCACAGAAACTTTCAGGTGAGATTAAAAATTTTGAAGAGTTGGAAAGAGAACTGGAATCGAAAAAGGAGGAAGTCAAGAATATTTCCGCTAAATTAGATGAACTCAAAGAGATTGTAAAGGATAAAGAGTTAATTTTAAAGGAGTACGAAAAGGTAAAAGGGAGCACTGAAAAACTAGCGGGAATTGAAGTACTCTTAACTGAAAAGGAAAAGAAGAAGATCGAGTTGGAAAAAATTGGTGACACCATAAAAAAGCTTGAAAAAGAGCTAGCTGACCTTCAGCCTGAAGTAGAAAGATACGAAAAGATTAAAGATGAGATAAGTGATTCTAGAAAGAAGAAAGAGGCAAAAAAAAGATTTTATGAAGAATATATCGCTGGAATAGCCTTATTAAGAGAAAAGAGTAAGATTGAAAACGAGATTGCAGAGTTAAGAATAAACATCAAGGAGTTAGAGGAACAAATAAAAAAACATGAAAATGATCTCTCTTCAAAAGAGTCCAAATTCGATGAAAAAGAATATGATGGTATCAAAAAAGAGATTATCGAGTTAACTTCTCTTATAGGTAACATTGAGGGTCAGCTAGAGAGCAACAAAAAAACAATTGATGAGAGAAAGAGAAAAATCGAGGAGCTCAAAAAAAGGGAGACTGAATATAAAGCTTTGTCCAAAGAAAGGAACACTCTAAAAAGAAAACTCGATTTCATCAAAGACCTGAGGGAAATTTTTAAGCTCGCGATACCCGAGATAACAAAAGCCTACGTCGAATCCGTTTCCATCGAAGCCAACAGAATTTTCTGCGAGATTATGGGTGATTATAGCTGGGAGCTCAGATGGACGGAAGATTACGGGATTAAAACAAAGTACAGGGGAAGAGAAATCGATTTCGCACAGATGAGCGGGGGTGAGCAGATGTGTGCCGCTATAGCGGTTAGACTTGCATTGCTGAACATTCTGTCCGATGTTGGCATAGCTTTTTTTGATGAGCCAACGCAAAACATGGACGAAAGAAGGAGAAGGAATCTCGCCACCCAGCTTTCCAGAATAGATGGTTTCAAACAGATCTTCGTGATAAGCCACGACGACACGTTTGAGGAAATGGTTGAGAATGCGATAAAGGTAACAAAGGAGAATGGGGTTTCGAGGGTACAGTAGGTGATGTTAGGTGATAGGAAATGGATTTTGAAATAGGAAAAGTGATTGAAACGAAAGTTTTCGATTCAATACCGGAGTTTCTCAAATTCGTTAAGGGAATGGAGTCCTTTGAGTACGAAATCGAGGTTGAGAAGGCAAGAATAACAAGGATAGAACTTGAGGGAAAAGAATGGTATCTGAATGTTCTGAATGGGAAAAAGGTTACCGGAGTTGACGGTAGCCAACTCAGACATCTCAGAGAGTTTGGAATACCATTCGGGGCGGTTCAAATTGCGAGATTCAGTGTTGTGCATGGTGCTAAAGATTACTCCCTAAAATTCAAGTCTAAATGGGTTGGACTCGAACACGATTTAGATCTCGAGCGATTCAATTTAGAGATAGATGTCCTCATCGAAGAAATGGGAACGGGAGACAGCTATCTCTTCTACGATGGAAGCTTCGTTCTTTCCTTCATATCACAGCTGAGAAAGGATTTGAGAGCAGCCTATACTGAAGCAATAAACAGAATGTTGGAGAGGAGCGAAGAGACCTCAACCCCCGTATTCGGTTTTGTGGAAAAAAGCTTTGCAAGAGATATTTCCGATCTCATTTACGATGCTCTCGCTTTAAGGGAAATACTGAACATATTCGAATACACCAAGCCATTGCCATGTAAAAGGGAGATTACGAAGGAATACAAAAAAAGGGTTTATTTCTCATACCTCTCACTCAACAGACTCTTTCCCGTTAGAATCGAGTTTCCAGAGTGGATGGTGGATGAAATCGATAGATTTGCAGAATTAACAGCAGCGGAATGCCTGCTTGGAAGTACGAGAAACTATCCATACGTTCTTGAGAGGGCGCACAAGTACGCGATCGTAAGAGAGGTTGAAAGGGAAGCGATAGGTAGGATGTTCTCGAAAGTTGCAACAGCCGGCACATCCTTCAAATGGATTTCAAAAAAGATGTAAATGAATGCAGAAATAGAGGGGCTGAGAAAGTTGGAAGGAGTTAGAAGTTTGAAAAAGTTGGAAAGGTGAAAGTATGAAGATTTTAAGGCTTCTGAGCGATGATGAGTTCGAGGTTGAGGGGGAGCTAAATGTGGGCGATGTGATTAAAACGGCAGAAAGTCTGGCGATTGTTCTTTCCCTTTATCACGAAGATTCAGAGATAAGCAAATATTTCGGAATGGAGGCTGGAAAAATAAAGGAATTTATGCCAGATCTTGCTGGTGGGGAGAGAATTGCGAAATGCTTCGTTTTGCATTGTAAAAACCTTCCAAAACCAGGCGAAGAGGTTGAGCTTGCTGATGATAAGGAGCTAAGATGTATCCACCTTATAGATGGTGAGTTTTCCGTCCCTTACCTAATAGCGCTCATGAAGAAATGCAGAGACAGGTTATGGGTTGTAAGGGACTACCTGAACAGGCTGATGAGGGCAATTCCCGAGGAGAAGGAAGTAATTGAGATCATAAAGGCTGAAGTAGAATATCGGATGCTGAAAAGTATGGAGATGTAGGAAAGGGGATTAAAATGGTAAGTAAATCGAAGCCTGTAGGTTTAGTTAAAGGACCTTCAGAGGGATTTAATTTTAAATTCATAACTCCAGACAAGACTTCTTTGAAAATAGGTGATTTCGTTTACTATATGTACAATGGAAGGAAGGTTATTTGCAGGATTGTTAAAAGGGATCCCCTTAGACTCTTTCCCAATGTGTATCTTTCCAACCCGAGTATAAATCCTGAAAGGATCTTAAAGGCTATAGGAATGAGTGCAACCGAGTTCGAGCTTTTTGAAATAAAAGCAAGCATAATTGGGTATTATGATGATATTTTAGGATTCGTAAATCCTAGAATAACTCCTGAGCCCGGAAAAGAGATCTATCTTGCTGAGAAAGAGGTCATTGAAGAGTCGTTGCTGAAGAAAAAGGTAAGCGAGGGGGGGTCAATCCACCTCGGATACCTTCTCAACAGAGAAGATGATGTGGCGGTTGTTTTGGATACCTCCCTTGTTGTCAGCGAACACATGTGCATTCTTGCCTCAACTGGAAGCGGAAAGAGTTACCTAGCCGGGGTTCTTGTCGAGGAGCTCCTTAAACCCTACAATTCTGCAGCCGTACTGATTCTCGATCCCCACAGCGAATACCACACACTTAAGGAGATTGAGGGATTAGAGGAGTACAACTCCAACGGATACAGAGCAATGGTAAAGATCTTTGGAAAGGATGAGATAAAGATAAGACTTTGCGAGCTTGAATATGATGAGTTGATTAACGTTCTTCCCTCACTCAGCGATAAAATGGAGGCTATACTGAATGTCGTTTACAGAGAGCTTGAGGGGGAGAAGTTCACGGTCGACGATCTTGTAGATGCTATCAAAGCGAGGGCTGAGGATGAGAGAGATATTACTGCAAAGGCCCTTACATGGAGAATCAGGAGGTACATCGAGAACGTTGACATAATCGATGACTACATCCACTTAGAGCTAAAAGATATTCTAAAGCCGGGGATGGCTGCCGTACTCCAAATGTCCGAGATGAGTGATCTTGAACAGCAGCTTTTAACCTCCGTACTCTTGAAAAGGATTTTAAACGCAAGAATAAATGCTGAGAAGGGAATGGATGGTGAGAAGCTGGAGTATCCGGTCTTCGTTATCGTTGAAGAGGCTCACAGATTTGCCTCTCGAGAATCAAGAAGCTTTGACGTGCTTAAAACAATCCTATCTGAGGGTAGAAAATTTGGAGTGGGCATTTGTTTAATAAGCCAGAGACCCTCAAAGATCGACTCCGACATACTCAGCCAGTGTATGACCCAAGTTATAATGCGGATAGTAAATCCAGCGGACCAAGAAAATATCAGAGCTTCAGTTGAAAGCGTTGGGAGGGAGCTAATAGAAGAGTTGCCCGGATTGACGAAGGGTCAGGCTTTGGTCGCTGGCGTTGCAATAAATTCTCCGATCCTGATGAGGGTAAGAAGGAGGCTCACCTCCCACGGAGGAGTTAGCAAGAATGCTCCAAAGGAGTGGAGACAACACTTTGAGCGCCCAGACGCTGAAAATACTAAAGATATAGAGATTCCATCATCAGGTCAGAAAAGGCTTTTCTGGGATGAGTGATTTTTCTTTTACTTTTCATCCCTAATTTTACTAAAAAAGATTTATAAAGATGCATTCCGAAGAGGTTGTATGGGTCGCTTTATCAGCTTTACCAGATTTTTGACTATCCTTTTTCTAACACTTGCTTTAGCTATTCCTGTAGCTTCAATCGAGATCAAATCCGGTGGACGGATAGTGATTGAACAGCCAAAAGAGGATCTCATCGTCTCAGGTGGAAGGGTGATAGTGAGTGCTCCAATTAAAGGAGATTTAATCGTTGCTGGTGGAGAGGTTGAGGTTTTGGATAACGTAGGCGGTGATTTGATAGCCACAGGCGGAAGAATTGATTTAAGAGGAGATGTAGGCAGAAAGCTGATTGTTGCCGGAGGGAGTGTAAAAATCAGCGGACACGTAGAGAAGTTCGTTATTGCCAGCGGGGGTGAGGTTACAATAGGCGAGACATCCAAAATCAACGGCGATGTTCTCGTGGCTGGAGGAAAAATTGAAAATAGAGGAGTTGTAGATGGTAATTTTACCGCCTTTGGAGGGTCATTTGAAAATAAAGGGACGATAATAGGGGAACAAATCTTTAAAAAGGCTAAAATTCTGCCACCCTACTTTTCTGAAATATTCGCTTTTGGATTTCTCATCTTGGGATTTTTGCTAATACGGTTTGAATCTAGCTGGTTTGAAAGGGTGAATGCAGAAATTAAAGTAAGAGGGATTGAGCTCATGAAACGAATCCTTTTAGGATTCGTGGGAATAATAATCTCAGGAATAGTGATCGTACTGCTACTTATAACGATAATCGGTATACCTTCAGCATTGTTAATTCTCGCCGCATTTGTGATCGCATTACTCCTATCGAACGTCTTCGTTTCCTACACCATCGGGGAGACCCTCATTTCCTCTAAAAAACAGAATCCGTACCTTTACCTTATAACAGGATTTGTGATTCTCTTTATCGCCTTCAAACTCCCATATATTGGAGATCTGATCAGATTGATTACAACGAGTCTGGGTTTCGCAGGAATGGTTTATGTGTTGAGGGATTGGAGGAAATCAAGAGAATCGAGAAAATCAATTAAGAATATCGACGAGACTTAAACAGAAAAAATGAGGGTCGACGAGCTGCTCGTAAAAAGGGGTTTTTATTCCACGAGGCAGAAAGCGAAGGAAGCTATAAAAAGAGGAGAGGTTTTTGTTAACGGAAGAAGAGTTAAGAAATACTCTGAAGACATCGACTTCTCAGCAAAAATAGAGGTCTTTGGGGAGGAAAGGCCGAAAGGATACTGGAAGCTTAAGGAGCTGAATGAGAAGTGGAACTTCATTAAAAAAGGTAAAGTTCTTGATTTAGGCAGCAGTGCTGGAGGATTCTTGCTTTATGCAAAGGAGATTGCTGATTTTGTTCTAGGAATCGAGTACAGTGATGAGTTCAGAGATGAACTCAGAAGGATTGAGAGAGAAAATAAAAACGTGAAAGTCATTTTTGGCGATGTATTCAAACTTGATTTGGACATAATATATGAATATGAAAAGTTTGACGTGATTCTGGATGACCTCACTGTTGATCCTAAAAGTTCATACAAAGCCTTAAAGAGGTTTTTGCCTTCGTTGAAGGAAAATGGATTCGTGCTCTTCATAGCAAAAACCGGATTGGACGATACTCTACCAAAATTTGACTTAAGAATTATCAGATCAGAAAAGGCTAAAGACAGGGATGAGATCTACTTTTTGCTTGGTGATAAATTAGCCAGTAAACCAGAGTTAAAATAAATCAGGGTTAAACTTTTAAATAGCTGAGATTTCTGCACTTCATGGGAAGGGTTTGGAAGTTCGGAGATGATATCGATACCGATGTAATAATCCAAGGAAAGTACCTCGTCATCAACGATCCAGTTGAGCTGGCAAAACACGTTTTTGATAATATCCGCCCGGAATTTGCAAAGAATGTAAAGCCCGGAGACTTTATCGTTGCCGGAGAAAACTTTGGTTGCGGGAGCAGCAGAGAGCACGCTCCACTTGCATTAAAAGCAACTGGAATTGAGGCCGTGATAGCAAAATCCTTTGCAAGAATATTTTTCAGAAATGCGATAAATCTGGCTTTGAAGGTTATAGAATGTAAAGATGCCGACAAAATTGATGAGGGGGATGAAATCAAAGTTGATTATAAAGGAGGCATAATCTATAACCTCACAAAGAGAGAAGAGTATAAGACAACACCACTTCCCGATTTTCTTGAAAGAATACTTGAAAAGGGAGGTTTGGTAAACTTTTCTAAGGAGACGTACAAACAGGAGACTAGATAAGAGAGAAAACAAGACAAGGTGAGAAAATGAAGAGAATAGCCGTCATCCCCGGTGATGGAATAGGAGAAGAGGTTATAGATGGTGCCCTTGAGGTCCTCAATGCTTTCAGCTTTCCCTTCAAATACGAATGGGGAGAGGCTGGGGATGCTGTTAAGGAGCGAAAGGGAGTAGCTTTGCCTGAAGAGACTCTTGAACTCTGTAAAGAGAGCGATGCCGTTCTTTTTGGAGCAGTAGGAGAGACTGCTGCAGATGTAATTATAAAATTAAGAATGGAACTCCAAACCTTTGCAAACATCAGGCCTGCAAAATCCTTCAAAGGTGTTAAATCCCTATACGATGACGTTGATATAGTCATAGTAAGAGAGAACACGGAATGTCTTTACAAGGGGTTAGAATTTGAGGTTGCCGATGGTATTACTGAGGGGATAAGGATTATCACACGGAACGCCTCGGAAAAGATAGCCCATTATGCCTTCGAACTTGCGAAAAAAGAAAGGAGAAAGAAGGTTACCGCCTTACACAAGGCGAATGTGATGAGAAAAACCTGTGCTCTTTTCAGAGACGTTTGCAGAACTGTGGCGAAAGAGTATCCGGAAATCGAGTTCAACGATTACTACATCGATGCCGCATGCATGTATTTGGTGATGGACCCCTGGAGGTTTGACGTTATCGTTACAACGAACATGTTTGGAGATATCGTCTCAGACCTCGCTGCTGGTCTGGTAGGTGGGCTTGGTTTAGCACCCTCGGGCAACATAGGTGAAAAGAGTGCTATCTTCGAGCCGGTCCATGGATCCGCTCCAGACATAGCCGGCAAAGGAATAGCAAATCCTTCAGCGGCGATACTGTCTGCAACGATGATGCTAAAACACTTCGGATTCATCGATGAGGCAAATAAAATTGAGAAAACCCTTGAAAAAGTAATTTTAGAAGGAAAAACAACTCCTGATCTAGGAGGAAAGCTCAAAACAGATGAAATGGTAAGAGAAATTACAAAAAATCTCGAGTTGTCTTAAATCAATACTCTCTATTCTTTTCTCTCAATCTCCTTTTTTATTTTCGCCATTACGCCATCAATCTCCCTCTCAAGATCCGACACCATATCCAGGAGCTTTATAAAATCAAACTCCTCAAATTCATCTTTCATATCGGGGTGAGACGCTATAAAGTCTTTCAAATTCAATGCTATTGTTCTCGCATCTCCAAATGCATAATTCAAAACTCCTAGCATCAGCAAAAGTCGAGTTTTTCTGTCAAACACCCGATCACCTTAATCCAACCAGCTCTTCTAACGCCTTTTTCTGATCTTCTGCTTTAACAATTCCACTGGCGAGCAAAACGCCATCTGCTCCAAGATCGAGGGCTGTAATGTAATCTTCATGCTTGCTTATGCCAGCGCCGCATAAAACCATTACTTCTTTGTTTACGTCCTTCGCTGCTTTAACAGAATTTTCCACGATTTCTGGTTCCGCCTTCGAAACTGGAATGCCACTTCCGATCAATTCAGGAGGTTCAATCGCTACGTAGTCGGGGGAGAGAGCTGAGGCTGCTGCAGTTGTCGCAACATTGTTTGTGCAAACGACAGACGTTAGGCTTAATTCCTTGAACTTCGACACAAGAAAGTCGATGTCAGCAAGCCTCAATCTTCTTTCTGAATGATTTATGAGGCTGCCCTTAGCTCCTTTTTCCTTCAAAACCTCAGCAGTAATTCTGCTAGTGTGGCTTCCAAAGGTTACAGCATCTACATGTTGAGCGAAAACGTCAACGTTAAACTTTGAAACAATTTCAGGAATGTCAAGGAAGTTTGGAGCCACGGCGATATAATCATCAACTTTAGATGAGACTTCTTCCACTATTTCTGCAAGTTTTAAAGCCTGTTTCCCGCTTCCCTCTCTGTATGCTTTGAAATTTATTATGATAACACCCATGATTTCACCTGTGATTAAATAATTAAAAAGTTAAAAATCGGTCATAATTCTGAACTGATCTGTATCTGGCTTCATGTATTGCAGAAATCTCCTAACCGCTCCTTCAACATCTCTTGCTTTCGTAATTGACCTTCCAACCACAAGAATGTCGGCCCCCTCGTTTATCGCCTGATTGATATTTTCAGGCCTCAAACCTCCGGCAACAGCGACAAGTACGTTGAAAGAGCCTTTTACTTCAGATATTTTCACCCATGGTGGCCTCTCTTTGTTCTCAACATCAATAGCCCTATGAAGTTCGACAACATCAGGCATAACGCCCTCTTTTTCTAATTTTTCCAGAACACTATCCGGGTTGCTTACGTTCAACATGTCAACAACCGAGAGAATTCCAGTTTTCTTCGCTTCTTTTATCGCTTTAACAATTGTCGGAATTGGTGCCAAACCTGAGACGACAACAGCATTGGCAGTTGCATCTGCAGCCATTCTCGCTTCAAGATTGCCCGTATCAAGAGTTTTCAGATCCAGAACAAAGAATCCATCAGGTCTTTCCTTTCGAAGTTCTAAAATGACTTCAGCCCCATATCTCTTTACGAGTGGAGTTCCGATTTCAAAGATTATGTGGTCGCTTGGGGGGATCTTCCCCAAAACTGATTTAACCTCTTCCAAATCAGGCAGATCGATAGCAATCTGTAAGTATGGCGGATCCCAGAGTTTGGTAAGCTTTCTTCCCACAAATGGATGGACACTTCTATCTTTTTCATACAGCATCGTATCAACATCCGGAAAACCTTCCATCGCACGCCTCAGAGCGAGTTTTGTTGCACCGTAGTTATAATAGTAAATTTTATCCCTATTACTCGCTTTAGGATGGATGAAAACACTCACAATTACAACCAGATTCTCTGCCTCTTCCGTTGGAACGATTCCCTCCTCAACAGCATCAGCTATCGCCTTTGCAACGGCTGCTTGAGCGGGACCAAAAATGAGTTCTGCCTGTTCCATTTCCCTTACGGTCACTTTTGGTATTATCAATGCTGCTGGTTTTGTAATTAAGTTCGGCCTAATTACCGCAAGTAACGGTGTGTGACCAACAGAAAGTTGAGAGAGACTGTTTGCAAAAGCCATACCAACAGGCCCATTTTTCTCTCCGACAATAAGATCAACGTGCGCAACCTCATATCCTTCTCCGATTAAAGCTTCTCCAATCCTCATGACTCTTACACCTTTTCTATATTTCAACTATTTTTAAGTCTTCTTTATTTAATTTCTGTTTATTCTTAAGTTTAATTCAAGCCTTAGAAATAATAAAAGTTTTTGGGTTTTCCTAATTTCTTCTCAGCTTTTGAATCCTAATTTATGAAGTTTATAAATCATGAAATCTTCTTTATTTCCAAATAATACGGGGGTAAAAATCCTACAGTTCGTTCGAGAATTTTAGGGATGGATTTTTTATAGGGTGCAGAAAAAACTCTATAAAATATGTGGAGATAGAAAAATGTGCAAAAAACAAGAAGAATTTGAAAAGCCATTATCGGTAAAATTGATTGATCTTATTGAGTATCAAGAAGGCGCTATAGTTAGCAGAACCATAATACATAAAAAAAGGGACCGTAACCCTTTTTGCCTTTGATGTCGAGCAAGGTTTAAGTGAACATATTGCTCCATTTGATGCTTTAGTCTACGCTTTGGATGGTGAGGCAGAAGTTGTTATATCCGGGCCGAGGCTATCCATCTGAAAAGCGGTGAGATGGTTGTAATGCCTGCAAATAAACCTCATGCCATTCGGGCTTTGACAAAATTCAAAATGATCTTGATAATGATACGATCTTGAAATACGATCTTGAAAAATGTGAGAACAGATCCCTCTTTTCAACCCCCTGAAAATAATATATACTTTTGATTTAGAAATTGAACAGGTGATACCATGCCGAAGTTTTTCAGTCAAGAGTGGATAGAGAAATTTGTAGAGGCCGTAAATTCCAATGAGGAGTATGAAAAAGCAGCTAAAGGCTGGGAAGGAGATTTTCTTTTTGTCGTTGAACCTGATGACGAACTTGAGAAACCCATGTATGCTTACATAGACCTCTACCACGGGAAAGCAAGAAAGGGTTATGTTGTCGAGGATCCTTCCCAAGTCAAGACTGCTTTTGAGTTTAGGGGAAAGTTTTCGGACTGGAAGAAGTTACTCGCAGGAGAAATTGACCCGATTAAAGGGCTAGTGACGAGAAAGTTCCAGCTAAAAGGAAACATGGCAATGGTTATGAGATATGCAAAGGCTGCAAAACTGCTGGTCGAGTGTACGAAGCAGGTTGAGACTGAGTTCTAGATCTCCAAATTCAATGAAACCGAAGTGAAATAGATCGCATAAAAATCGTGTGATAACCATGTGGTGGTTTTCGTCCCCCAGAATAGCCTTCGGTGAGGATTCTCTGGAGTTTTTGGAGACTCTTGAGGGTAGATTTCTGATTGTAACCGATACGAATTTGGTCAAGGCTGGGATCGTTGAAAAAGTTACGAGGTATTTGAAGGGAGAATATGAAATCTTCGACAGAGTTGAGCCGGATCCTTCATTTGAGATTGTCGAAGAGGGAGTTATAGTTGCTCAGAGTTTCAAACCAGATTACATAATCGGTGTAGGTGGGGGTTCTTCGCTAGATGTTGCAAAAGGGGTAAGAATCATCTATGAGAACCCTGACCTTGATCCAGAGGAGATTTCTCCGTGGACAGATGTTGAAGAGAAGGGTGTTAAACTGATTCTGATTCCAACTGCAAGTGGGAGTGGAAGCGAGGGTTCAAATGCGATAGTTCTCACAAAAAAGGATGAAAGTAGGAAAATAGCCTCAATCCATCCACGAATAATGGCAGATTATGCGATTGTCGATCCAGAAATGGTGAATGACTTGCCCGAGAAGGTTGCAGCCTTTACAGGTTTAGATGCTCTGTCACATGCGATCGATGCCTATGTTTCAGCATGGAAGAACGATTTTGCTGACGGACTTTGCATTCAGGCTTGCAAACTTCTTTTCAACTACTTACCAAGGGCATGCAAGGATAGAAACGATAGAGAGGCTGTTGAAAAAGTGCATAATGCTGCAACACTTGCCGGGCTTGCAATTGGAAGCTCCCAGGCTGGCCTATCCCATTCCCTTGGTCACTCGATAGGCGGTGTTTTCCATATTCCCCACGGATTCGCATGTGGAATTTCTCTGCCTTACACAACCAAATACTACTCGAGATTTGCGATGGAATATTACGAGGAGCTTGCTTATCACCTTGGTATTCAAGCAAAGGGGGAAGAGGCTATAGATGAACTTGTAAAGAAAATAAAATCCCTTCTTGCTTCGCTAAACGTTCCTGATAACCTCAGGGGTATCTTCAAGGAGTATGGAATTGAGGAAAAGGAATTCTACGACAAGCTCGATAAACTCATTTACAACTCCAGCACCGATAATACAGTTCTAACGCTTGTCGACATTCCATCTGAGGAGGATTTTGAGAGGCTTTTCATCTATGCTTTTGAGGGGAGAGAAATCGATTTCTAATTTCTGCTTATGATTCCAGTTTCAAGTTTCAAACCGGAGGTGTTTGAATGTACGCATATGCTAGGAAAATTCTTCGAGTAGACCTTTCTGACAAATCTTCTGAAGTTATAAAACTTGAAAAGGATGTTGCAGAAAAGTACATAGGTGGCAGTGGTATTGCAGCTTACTTCCTCTACAAGTTAGGTGTATTTGGAGTGGATGCTTTATCCAAAGAAAATATTCTAGCAATCTTTAATGGCCCTCTCTCGGGCACCTCAGCTCCCTCAACGAGCAGGGTTGAATTTTGCGCAAAGTCACCACTAACAGGTATATGGGGAGAATCGAATGCTGGAGGAAAGCTTGCCGCTTTTTTGAAGTTTGCAGGATGGGATGGATTGATCATTGAAGGAGCATCCAATGATCCAGTTTACCTTCTTGTAGATTCAAACGGAGCTGAGATTAAAGATGCCGAAGGAATTTGGGGCAAGGGATGCTACGAAGCTCAAGATCTGATCGAGAAGGATATTAGAGAGAAAGCCTCAATCTCCGTGATAGGGCCTGCCGGCGAGAATCTCGTAAAATATGCCTGCGTTCAGGTGGATAACTCGAGGCACGCAGGAAGAACTGGAATGGGGGCTGTAATGGGGTCAAAGAGGTTGAAAGGGATTGCTGTAACCTACGATACTCGCGAAATTGAGATCGCAAACCCCGATGATTTCGAGAACGAAGTCAAGGCTTTGAGGGACAGGATAGATAACAACTTCACATGTAACATGTTCAAAGAACTGGGAACGAGTGGATATGTAGAAACATCAGAGATGTTCGGTGATCTGCCGATAAAATACTTCACCCAAGGAACGTTCGAAAAGGCTTCAGAGATCTCGGGTTCAAAGATGGCTTCGACCTTTCTTAAGAAAAACGATGGTTGCTTTGGATGCAGGATAAGGTGTGGAAGAGTTGTAGAAGTGGATGGAAAGGTTATTCACGGCCCAGAATACGAAACCCTATCCAGTTTCGGCCCCCTTCAGCTCATAGATGATCTCAAAGTACTGATAGAGATCAACTACCTTGCAAATGACCTCGGGCTGGACACGATAAGCGCTGGGGTAACCATAGCCTATGCGATGTTTCTAACTGAGAAGGGTGTATACGATTTTGGAATAAAGTGGGGAGATGCTGAAAGTGTCAAAGAGATTCTAAAGGAGATAGCCTTCAGAAAAGATAGGGGTGAAATTCTTTCAGAGGGGGCAAGATTTCTGAGCAATAAATTCGAAGATAGAGATGCAGCCCACGTTAAAGGACTTGAAATTCCAATGCACGATCCGAGGGCTTTCTCGAGTCTGGCTGCTGCCTACGCGATGCACAACCGCGGAGCTTGCCATCTCCCACATCAGATGTACAACATCGAGATGGGGCTCTCGATAAGGGAATACGACATAAAAAGCGAGGACAGATTCACTTCGAAAAATAAGGGAGTGATAGCTGCGAGGATGCAGAACTTCGCTGAACTCTTCAACTGCATTACGATGTGTGCCTTTATTCCGATAAAACCGACTATGATGGCGAACTTGCTTAAACATGCAACGGGCTTCGATTTTACTCCTGAAAGGATCTACTCAGCTGGAGAGAGGATCTACAACCTTAAAAGGATGTTCAACGTGAAATGCGGAATCAACAGCAGCCATGACACCCTTCCCGCTTTGATCCTGAAACCGCTGGAAGGTGGGAGCGAGGGAAACATTCCCGATCTGGAACTTCAGAAAAAGGAATACTATGCTGAAAGAGACTGGAATGAAAACGGAATACCGTCGAAAGAAAAATTGAAGTCTTTAGAGCTTGAATGGATTCTGAAAGAATAGATCTGGAAGAGAAAATTGGATTGGGAAAAACGTAAATTAAATTAAATACCACCTTCTCCCTTTTTTATGCATCCTTTCGACCTGGACCAAAAAGCTAAATCAAATCGATCTGGCTTAAGGAACATAGAGCCCTCAAATCGTTCAAATCCTGATCCCCTTGAGCTGACGAAGGAACTCATCAAGATAGATTCGAGGAACCCTCCGGGAATTACAACTGATGTTGCAGAATTTTTAGAGGGGATATTTTCAAGCTATAAAACCAGAATAATTGAAAAGGAAGAAGGAAAGCCCAACCTTATTATTGAAATTAACAAAGGTAAGCCGGAACTTTTGCTGACATCTCACATGGACACGGTTCCGGCTAAAGATGCGTTGCTCAATCCAGTGATCGTTGACGGAAAACTTTATGGTCGGGGAGCTTGTGATGCAAAAGGATGCATAGCATCAATTATCCACGCTTCTTTAACTTCATCCACTTTGGAATGTGGTCTTAAACTTGCCTTCACCTCTGACGAGGAGGTGGGAGGCATAAATGGGCTTGGATTCGTTTTTGAGAGAATGAAGTCAGATTACGTAATAATAGGTGAGCCTTTTGGGGCAGATAGAATAGGTGTTTTGCAGGCAGCTGTAGTTTCAGCAGATATCACAGTTAAAGGAAACTCGGGGCATACTGCAACGCTTGATGCAAGGGAAGGGGCCATCTACAAGGCCAGCGAATACATAATCAAGGTTATAGAGGAGTTTTCAAATCTCAAATCTGACTATTCGGCTTTTGCTGAGAAGTTCAGGCGAATTGGGCTTGAGTTGGAGTTTAGGGGAATAAACCATGCGGTTTTTAACCCCGCGATAATCAAAGGTGGAATTAAGAGAAACGTCGTCGCTCCGGAATGCCAGATTCAGTGCGATATTAGATTTGCACCGTGGATTGAGCAGGAGAAGATAAGAGAAATCCTCACCGGGGACGTTGATTTTAAGATCAACGGAGTTCTCAAGCCCTATGGACTCTTTGTTGATGAGGTAGAGGTTGAAAGGGATCTGGAGATCCTCGAAATTCTGATTGAGTCTGTTAGATCACAGGGCATGAGACCTTGCGCTGTCTGCAGCATTGGAGTAGGAGATACGAGACACGTGAGGAAACACGGGGTTCCGGCTTTTTATTACGGCCCAAAAGGGCATGGATTACACGGGGAAGAAGAGTATGTGATGATCAGGGAACTTTACAAAAGCTCGAATGTTTTGAAGGAAGTAATTAGGAAATTCGATGAAAAATTTGGAAATGAGGTGAGAGGATGAAAACGATAGAAATAACGGTGGATGAGTTTGAGGACTGGCTTCTTCAGAGAGGTTACGATAACCTGATGGGAGACGAGCATTTCCGGATGTTTCTTCAGCTTGGTATGGCATCGCTTTTCTTCACCAACAGCGCATTGCTCATGAGCTGCATTTACAGCAAGCTTGGTCTGCAGTCGGAAAGGATTGATCTGAGGGCGAGATTTGCGATAGCAAGAAAGGTGAGGGAAATCAGGGCTGATAAGTACAGAATAAGCATTCTTCTTGAATAGAATGAGATCTAAATCTATGCGGGCAGTTCTATGGAACCCGTTGTGAAACATCCTTTGAAGATGAACTCGGATGTTCAGAGAATCTTTAGAAGGTTACTCTCTCTTATCAGTTCTAAGATAAGATTCGAGGAGAGCAAAAAGCTCATTCTCAAGTTCTATCCTGTCAGTGACATTTCTGAAATAAAAAGGAGGCAGGAGTATCTCAAAAAGATGTTTGAAAAGGCAGCCAAAGTGGATAGGATTGCTGAAATTGAAAAACCCAAGTTCAGGTTTAAAAGGGTAAGCGACAGAGTTTTAATAGTTAAGAAGGAAGATTACGAGAAGGCGGTGAAGCTTGGAATTTGTGATGTGAATTTAGAAGGGGACTACGATTTGGTTCTCGGCTCAAAGATTCATATTGATGAGCTCTCTGTTGAAGAAATCCTACCAGAAATATTTGTAACTGAACTTTATGAGAAAAAAGACTCTTTAAGAGAGGTTTTGAGGGTTATACAGTTGCTTGGGGTAAATAGTGTTATTCCGGCTATTTTGAGTGAGGTTGAACAAATCAAAGACCATCTGGAGATGCTCGATGCTGTTAACTACTTCGAGGACTTTGTTTACAGGAAACTGGAGGAAATCAGAGAAGCAATTGAAAGAAGAATCGAGAGAGAAAGGATAGTTTTGGAGGGCAAAGAGATCCTTGAACTTCTGGAAAAGCAGGATGGTGTTTTTCAAACAAAGGTCTACGAAGTCGAGGAGATGATAGTCGAGGAAATCGAAAAGGCGGAGAAGGAGATAGCTGAAAAGTTCGGTATAACTTATGAGCTCTTTACACGTCAAGGTTTGCCGCGGGTAAATTTGGAGGGGATGGAGAGGGCAAGAAGGGAAGTTGAAAGGAGTGCGAAGCTTGAGTTCTACTTAAAGGCAAGGGAAGTTTTGCGGAAGATAAAACCCCTGCTTCCTAAATTGGAAGATGAATTCCACTTGATTTTTGAGATCGAAATGGTGAAAGGCTTGGAAGGCCTCTTTAAGGACTACAGCTTTCCTGAATTTCAGGAGGGAATTATTTCGTTTGTTGAAGGAAGGAACCTTTTCATCGAGGATCCTCAGCCAGTGAGTTACATCATAGGTAACGGGATGTTGTCGGATTTCGAGAGTAATGAGAGGGTCGTTGTGCTGACAGGTGCAAACAGTGGTGGAAAAACCTCTCTTCTAAATCTAATTGTTCAGATCCAGCTTCTTGCTCAGATGGGTTTTCCTGTTCCTACAAAGGTTTCAAGCTTGGATATTCTGGATGAAATCTACTTTTTCAGAAGGAAAAAATCGGTTTATGGGGCAGGAGCTTTTGAATCAACCCTAAAGAACTTTACAACGGCTTTGAGTGGTGAAGGAAAGAAACTGGTTCTTGTGGATGAGTTCGAGGCGATAACTGAGCCCGGAGCAGCGACGAAGATGCTTTCAGCCTTTTTGAGAATTGCATACGAACGGAAATTCTACATGGTTGTCGTATCTCACATGGCGGAAAATCTGAAGCTCGATTTTGTCAGGATCGATGGTATCGAGGCCTCAGGTTTGGATGAGAAACTCGAACTAATAGTCGATCGGCAGCCGAAGTTCGGGGTTATTGGCAAAAGTACTCCAGAGCTGATAGTAGAGAGGGTTTACAGAATGAGTAAGGGAAATAAGAAGGAGGTTCTCGAAAAGGTACTTGAGGTTTTCAAAGGTTCAGAATTAAAATGAATTACGACTGAAAAGAATGACAGCGCTAACCCAATACAATTTTATATTCCTGAACAAAACTAATATCGTGGAAGTTAGGCAATTGAGGTCAAGGGGTTGCAATGTCTATTTTTTAGAAAGAGATGGAGAGAGCTTTTTGATTGACACGGGAACTCCAGCTTCTGGAAGGCTAATCGAGTCACAAATTAAAAGTGTTGATGGAATCCTCATCACACACGCACACTTCGATCACATTGGTTCAGCAGCATTTCTACAGAAGAAATTCGGCTGTGAGGTTTTCGCTCACGAAAGAGATTTACCATACTTAAGGGGTATCGATAAATTGAAGTACTCGGGATTTCTTGGAAAGTTTGCATCCTTTGCAGAGAAATTTTTCAGAGTTGAGTACCCAAAAGTAGTTAAGTCAATTGATGAGATTGCAGAAGTATTTTCCACCGAAGAGATCAAAGATGCTAACAACAAAGATTTCGCAGTTATTCATACCCCTGGACATACTCCCGGAAGCGTATGTATCAAAGTGAGAGAAAAACTGATCTGTGGTGATCTCTTCAGAAAAAGGAGAAAAGTCGGACTCTCCCCTAAGGCTTTCTGTAGTGATTATTCCGCTTATCTCAATTCCATCAAAGCGGTAATGACGCTCGATTTCATCTTTGCCCTTCCTGGCCACGGTAGCTCAATAACGAAAGAAGAGATAGAAGTAGTTTCGAAATTATAGCATTTAAATAAATTAAGTTCAAAAATTGAAAGATTTGGTATCCTCATTCTTTAAAATTGCTCAGCAGATCAATTGAGTGGCAAACAGGACTAAACCATACCAAACATAAGCAGCTCTCAGAAATGGCTCGGATTTAAAATCGTTACAACTCCAAGAGTTATTAGCCCTGCCAACATCATCCTCAAACCTGCAATTAAGATGTTCCTCTTTGAAATCTTTCCCATAAAGGCTCCTACCACAAAAAGAGAGGATAAGCCCATAACAACAGCTGGAATTAAAGCCTCTTCAACCTCCATGAAGAAGTAAGGGATCAGTGGTATGAAAGCTGCTGGAATCGGAGCGAATGCATGTACGAGTGATGAAATGTAGGTTGCAAATACGTGGGCTTTGGATACAGCAGAACTTTTCTCCACCAGCATGGCTTTCTGTTTTTCCCTCATCATTATCGTCTGCTCTATTTTTTCTGCCTCATAAGCTCCCCAACCACTGGAAATCCCCAAAGCAAGGCCAGTAGCAATTCCCGCTGAGATTATTAATTGTGGGGTTGCTTGACCACTCAAATGAGCCCCCATGATCATTCCAAGAATTGTAAGAACGCCGTCAAAGAAGCCGATAACGAAGTATCTTCTGGAAGTGGAAGAAAGGTCTGTAATGCAAGAATACATCCTATACTTCTCCAACCTATCTTCGAACTTTTTCTTAAATGAGTTGGCTTTCTTCTTTTCCGGTTCTTCAGTTTTATCCACAATAATTCTCAGCCCGGATTAATTTTAAGATTTTCGAATTCTCCAAAAGAAAACGAAATTTTATTTAAAGCAAACCCAGAATAGTGGCATGGATTTATCTGATTTGCCGCTTAAGATGTACAACACCTTTTCAAAAAAAGAGGAAACGCTGGAGCTTGGAGAGGTTGTAAAGATCTATGTCTGCGGCATTACAGCCTACGATTACTCCCATATAGGCCATGCAAGAAGTTCTGTAGTTTTCGATACCTTCAGACGATACCTTGAATTTCTGGGAAAGAAGGTGATTTACGTTCAGAATTTTACCGACGTGGATGATAAGATTATCAGAAGGGCCGTATCTGAGGGAAGAACGCAGAAAGAGATAGCCGAAGAGTACATCCAGAAATACTTCGAGGACATGGAAAAACTGAATGTGAGGAAGGCAGATTTTCATCCGAAGGTAACCGAAAACATACCGGAGATAATCGAGGCTGTTAAGAAGATCATAGAAAAGGGTTATGCCTACGAGGTGGGTGAGGGCAAAGAGGCTGGAAAAGAATCCAAGGACGTGTATTTCCACGTACCAAGCTTTCCAGAATATGGTAGGCTTTCAGGAATGAGTCTTGAAGAGCTCAACAGGCATAGAATCGAGCCTGATCCGAGGAAAAAAGATCCAAAGGATTTTGCCCTCTGGAAGGCTGCAAAAGAAGAAGATTACAAGGCTAAATCCTATTTCGACTCTCCTTGGGGCGAGGGGAGGCCTGGATGGCATATTGAATGCTCAGTCCTTGCGACAAAGTATCTCGGGGCTCCCTTTGATATCCATGGTGGCGGAAAAGACCTGATATTCCCCCATCACGAGAATGAACGGGCTCAGAGCTACGCTCTCTTCGATGTTGAGCCAGTGAGATACTGGATCCACAACGATTTCGTCACAATCAACGGCGAGAAGATGAGCAAGAGCCTCGGAAACATCATAAAGATAAGAGATGTTCTCTCAAGGTTTGATGGAGAGGTTTTGAGATATTTTCTGCTCTCAGCCCATTACAGAAGTCCCCTCGATTACTCAGAAGAGGCAATTAAAAGAGCGGAAAGATCATATAATTCGATAAAAAATGCAATTGAGAACTTAGATATGGAGATAGCTGCACTGAGGACATTTGGTATAGATAAGGAAGACGAAGAAAGAAAAAAGACAGAAGTTCTTAAAGAGATGGAGAGATTTGAGGAAGAATTCAGAAAAGCTATGAATGATGATTTAAACACTCCAAAGGCTTTAGCTGTTCTCCATGAGCTTGCAAGCTTCATAAATCAGGTTGTTTCAAGCGGTACCTTTTCCATCCATACCCTTGAAGAGCTTTTTAAGAGATCAATAACTTTATACAAGGTGCTTGGATTCCTAGAGAAGTATGAGAGAATTCCTGAACTATATGAGTTCAAAGATCTAATCAAAGAAAGGGAAGAGGCAAGAAAGGTTAAGAATTTCCAGAGGGCTGATGAGATAAGGAGAGAACTAAAAGGAGAGGGTATAATTCTTATTGATACCCCGAGGGGCACCAGATGGAAAATGGCTAAATGAGTTTGATTTTCCAGATGTTTCCATATTCAATTTTATCCCATCCTTGTCTCATCCAATCGGAAATCAATCCAAAAGCCTTGCAATTATCGCCTTTTCTTCTTTCTTGAAAAGATAGAGCCATTCTTCACCTTCTAAACCCGATTCGAGTTTAGTTCTTACCTCCCAATAGTCAGAAGGTGGGAGAGAAAATCTGAGGGTTATCTTTCCGGCTCTGAGTTTTTTTAGTTTATCGTTAATCTCACTGAAACTGAAGTTGCAAACTTCTTCAACGAAGTAATCTTTCACGAAATTGGACGAAGATCGGGTATTTGAAGAGAGGATAACCCTCTTTCCATCATCTATAACGATGTCAGCGTGCAAATCCAGCTTTCCTAGAAGATTTGGGAGAAGTCCAGCCTTTATGATGGTAAAATCAACCTCATGCAAAAAATCTTTTATCCCATCTGATACTGGCTGAATTCTCTCGATTTCATTTGTCACCCTCTCCATCGATGGAATGCTGACGGCAGAAAGCTCGCATTCAGCCAGCTCATTGCAGTAAAGGGCCAGTCTGTTAAGTCTGAAGTTAAGGGAGGTGTATTCTTTCTCCCCTTCTATCGGAATTCTCTCAGGCGGTAACTGAGGGGGAAGTTCAAATGCAATTTTCGATGTGATTTTTGAATACCTCTCAATAACCTTCTCTGGGGGTGGCTCAAGGTTTTCCAAGCTTCTCACCTCTTCCTGAGGTGGTCTTGATGGGTCTGAGAAAACGATCTCTGCATCGATTTGCTTGATGATTTCCTCACTCAGTGCATCTCCAACGATGATCTCAGCATCCTCACCCATTGCCATCAAATTTAGTTTTGCGATGTACGCCCTCTTCCTGTCAAGTTCTACCCCAACTGCTTTCTCACTCTCTTTTGCAAAATAAACCAGCTGAGATCCTACCCCACAGCTTACATCAGCAATTGAATTGGTCTTCAGCCTCTTTGCCCTGTATTCGGCAACCGATGGTGGTGTCGAATATCTCAACCCATCTTCATCAAAGAAAAGCTTTGCCGCAAATTCCCCAAATTTTTCCTTAGCTCTAATTCTGTTTCTGGCAATCTCAAAGATATCTTCTTCATTAAGAATCTTACCTTTAAGTTTGAGTTTCTTGTTAAATTTTCTGAGTTCTCTTAAAATCCTTTCCTTGCTGTAGCCTTTTCTTATCCTCTTTAATGAGAATCCAACAGCTTTTTCAATCTTAATGTATTCTCCCTTTATGGACTGTTCCATCTTTACCCTATCTTTACCTATCTTTACTCCATCTATTGCTTTTTCCGTTTAATCTCAACAATATCGCCCAGTGTAGGTGTGAGGCTTTTCCTACCAAAATCAAATTTAACCTCGGTAACTTTCTCCCTCAATTTCAGATTGAAGAGCCTTTCAAGCTTATCTATCACAGATGGTTCAGGAGTGATTTCAGCATTTTCAATTTTCCGAATTAAAGATTCCTTTTCCTGAATTTTTTTCGCAAGAACCTCCTGACTCCAACCTCTCTTTTCCCTCTCCCTCTTTATTATCAAGTTATAATTTTCCAGCAATTCCTCCTCAAATTCAATAGGTCTAGTTCTTTTTCTCCTGAAAATGATTTTCTTAACCCCTTTCTGAGAGATCTTCTCAACTGGCTTCTCACTGCCAAGGCTCTTACATGACTTGCAAACCGTTACCTCACTCCCCTCAATTAAAACCTTGTAGCCTCTTCCCTTCAGTTCTCTACCGCAAACCTCACATTCCATCGCATCCACCCTTAGCTCTGTATATCTTGTATATTTTCCATTCACTCATTGTCAAAGTATTTTAATTTTGTAGTTCTTGATGTTCTTGATGTTAGTTTACAATACCCTTTGCATCAGGTCAAAATAAATTTAAATAGTATAATTTAATTCTATTTCTATTCTCTTTATTTTCTTTCCCGATATAAATCCTAAATATTCCTCTTTTGGAATTTTAAACATCATGAAATCTCCAATAATTTCATATACCAGAACATCCTAAGTATAAATTGGAGGCCACAGTGTGACGGTTGAAGAAGGTGGAACAAAATCCCTGAAGGAAAATAGCAATGTAGATTTATCTGAATACCTTATAGACAGATTGAAACAACTTGAAGAAGAGTACGTTAGATTAAAAAACCTATACAGAAGACTTGAAGATGAAAAAAGATTTGTTGAGACTGAAAGAATAAGATATGAAAGAGAAGTTAGACGATTAAGAAGTGAAATTGAACGATTAAGATCACCACCTCTCATTGTTGGAATCGTTTCCGACGTCCTTGATGATGGAAGAGTTGTTGTTAAGAGCAGTACAGGCCCAAAATTTGTGGTCCACTCCTCACAAGCAATAGATTTGACCCAACTTAAGCCTGGAACGAGAGTTTCATTAAATCAGCAAACCTTAGCCGTAATCGGAGTTTTACCACCTCCAAAGGATCCTTCCGTTTACGGATTTGAGGTAGATGAAAAGCCAGATGTAAGCTATGGAGATATTGGAGGCTTAGAACAACAGATTGAAGAGATCAGAGAAGCTGTTGAACTTCCATTATTAAAACCAAAACTTTTCGAAGAAGTTGGCATAGAACCGCCCAAGGGAATAATGCTCTACGGCCCTCCGGGCACAGGAAAAACCTTGCTAGCTAAGGCGGTCGCTAAACACACGAAGGCAACGTTCATCAGGATTGTAGGGAGTGAATTCGTGCAGAAGTATATCGGCGAAGGAGCAAGACTTGTAAGAGAAGTATTCCAGCTTGCAAAGGAGAAAGCACCGTCCATAGTTTTCATAGATGAACTCGATGCCATCGCGGCGAGAAGAACGAGCAGCGATACGAGCGGAGACAGAGAAGTACAGAGGACGCTCATGCAGCTACTTTCAGAGATGGACGGATTCGATCCAAGGGGAGATGTGAAGCTCATAGGAGCGACAAACAGAATTGATATACTAGATCCAGCAATCCTCAGACCAGGTAGATTTGACAGAATAATTGAGGTTCCAATGCCATCCCTCGAGGCAAGAATCCAGATATTCAAGATTCACACAAGAAAGATGAATTTAGCAGAAAACGTTGACTTCAAAGAGCTGGCTTCACTTACAGAAGGTGCAAGTGGTGCAGACATCAAGGCTATCGTTACCGAAGCCGGGATGTTCGCCATCCGCACCGACAGAACAAAGGTTACGAGGGAAGATTTCCTGAAAGCCTTGGAAAAAGTGCTTAAAAAGAGTGTAAGGGATGAACCGAAAGGTGTGATGTTCGTCTGATTCGGTGAACACTGAACATTTGGGCCTCCACTTTTTATTCCTTTTTGTATTCCAAAGTAAACTATTTTATCCAAGAAAGAATTTAGCATCTTATGAGATTTCTTGTCATTCCAGCCATCGACCTGAAAGACGAGAAGGTTACGAGGCTCGAACAGGGAGATTTTAACAGAATAACAGTTCGGCTGGATAATCCTGTTGATGTGGCTGCGAAGTGGGTCAAAGAGGGAGCTAAATGCCTGCATGTCATCGATCTTGACGGAGCATACCATGGAAGACTCAGACACCACGATGTTATTTTGGAAATTCGAAGAAGATGCGATGCCGAAATTCAAGTTGGTGGAGGATTGAGGAACAAAGCAGAAATTGAGAATCTTATTGAGGAAGGAATAACGAGAGTGATTCTTGGAACAATTGCAATAGAGAGGCCTGATTTAACCATGGGATTGGTAGAATCCTATCCAGGAAGAATTATGATAGCCATAGATTCAAGAGGGGGAAAGGTTGCTGTCGATGGATGGAGAAGGCAATCAAATCTAACGCCAATTGAAATAATAAATGAATTCGATGATTATGATGTTTCATTCCTGTACACGAACATAGATGTGGAAGGGTTAGTTTCCGGCACCGATTATGGAAAGATTGAAGAGATAATAAACTCAACTTCCCGTAACGTTTACGTCGCAGGTGGAATATCGAGTTTAGAAGATATAGAGTTTGCAAGGAAAAGTGGGGCTGCAGGCGTAATAATAGGCTCAGCTTTATATACTGGAAAAATAGATTTCAAGCAGGCAGTTAAGCTTCAGGTGGTTTGATGGTTAAAAGGAAGGAAAGGTATGAGAGGAAAACGAAGGAAACGAATATCTCTGTCAAGATAGATCTAAATTCTGCAGATTACGAAATTTCAACACCAATACCCTTCTTTACCCACATGCTTGAGAATTTAGCAAAGCATTCTGGCATTGGAATGAAAATCTCGGCAAAAGGAGATGTGGAGGTTGATGAACACCACACAGTCGAGGATACAGCAATAGCCATTGGAAGAGCTTTAAGTAAAGCGTTAGGAGACAAAAAAGGAATTGAGAGGTTCGGCCATGCGATTTTGCCAATGGACGAGAGTGTTGCCATATGTGGCATAGATATCAGTGGGAGAGGGATCTTTAGATTTGAAGGAGATGTGAGAGGAGAGATTAAAAACTTCAAAGGAGAGAATTTCATCCATTTCTTCGAAACCCTCTCAAGAGAGTCTGGAATAAACATCTATCTTGAGATAAAGGGCTTTAACCTCCACCACAAGATGGAGGCTGGTTTTAAGGCTTTCGCCATTGCTTTGAAAAATGCAGTGAAAATGAGTGTTGAAGGAGATGTAAAGAGCACCAAAGGAAGTTTAGATTGATTTTAGACGTTTTTATTCTTGAGATGTTTTTATTCATTTAAATTTTTGGTACAATATTTGGTAAATAATAAATTAAAATCAACTCAGGATTTGATTTTAAGCTTCAATCAAAATTTTCCAGTGCAGTAGCAATTTCATCTGCCACCGTAATCTTACTGATGATTCTTTCTATGGTGTCAGTCGCTAAAACATCATCTATACCTGAATTGTAAAGCTTTGAAAGAGCATAGTTAGCTAGAACGGCATGAACGCAAACAGCTTCAACCCTTTTTGCTCCTAGTTGCTTAAGAATATTCGTTGCTTCAATTATCGTCCCCCCCGTGCTTATTATGTCGTCCACGATTACCACATGTTTTCCTTCCACATCAATTTCTTTGGGGCTTATTTCAACATGGTCTGCGTCGATTCTCTTTTTCTCCAAGTAATCGAACTCGCAATTCGCGTGCTTTGCAGCCACTTTAACTCTCTCTACTGATCCGAAATCGGGGGAGATCATCACAATATCCTTGTCTTTGTACATCCTCCCGATCAGGGGCATCGCATCGATCTCGTAGATGTTCTTGAAATAACTTTTTGCCATCTCGCTATGCAAGTTTACAGTGATGATTTTGTCGGTGTAGCCCTCTATCAGCCTGGCAATTGCCCTGATGCTTACCCCCTCTCCCTCCTTGAATTTTCTATCCTGCCTTGCATAACCAAAGTAAGGAACCACCACGATTTTTTCTGCATCTTCCAAAGCATCCAATAAGAGAAGGAGGAAGACCAAGTCATCATTCGAGCAAACGCTTTGGATTACTGCAACTCCATCCTTGATGTCATCCAAAACCCTTACATAAAGCTCACCATCAGGGAATTTTTTGATTTCAACCCCGATAAGCTTGTTTCCAGCTTTGGTCGAGATTTTCTTACCTAAAGTTGGTGAGGAGAGACCAGAAATGATGTTCATGATACAAACTCTTGTCAGAAATATTAAAATTTTGTCAATTTTGATTTTGATTGCAATGGCTGAATTTATAGCCAAACTCGATGAAAAGGTACCTCTTAGTTCCAATCAAGCTGTAAGCCGGGAAATAAGTGTTACCAGCTACTAAAGAAACTGTAGAAATCAGGATTAAGTAAGACCTTAAAAAAACTAAAAAAACCATAATGAAAATACAAGGGTGAGATGGTTGAGCTAGCCTACATCGAAGTCCTTCGCAAAATTTATACCCGGCTAAAAGACAGTGATGTGAACTGGGCAGTCACAGGCAGTCTTGGTTTCGCATTGCAGGGTGTGCCCGTTACAGTTCATGACATTGATATTCAAACTGACAAGTCTGGAGCTTACAAGATTGAGGACCTCCTTTCAGAATTCGTAATAAGTAAGGTTACCTTTTCATCCGCAGAAAAAATCCGCTCTCACTTTGGCAAACTGATGATTGATGAAATCAAAGTAGAGATTATGGGGGATATTCAAAAACGGTGTGAGGATGGAAGCTGGGAAGAACCTGTGGACCTGAGCAAGTACAAAAGAGTTGTTGAAATACAAGGAATGAAAATACCCGTTCTGTCTTTGGAATATGAATATCAAGCATATCTGAGGTTGGGTAGAGTGGATAAAGCAGAGATGTTGAGGGAATATTTGCAAAGCTCACATAAAACTGAGACCGTTGATAACACTAGTTAACAGGCAATACCAACCTTTCGCTCAATTCCCTCTATAGAATTTCAAAAAATTAAAGATATCCTCTCTGGATTGTTCCCAGAGGTATTTTCCCCAAGTGAACAGCGGTAGAGACAAGCAACGCATAACATCCAATCTCTTTCGCCTTTTCAACATCCTCCAAGCTTCTAACGCCACCTCCTCCAAAAACGGGGTTGGTTGAAACTTCGATAGCTTTTTCCAGCAATCTCCAGTCGAGGGAGGAGGAGGTTCCCACTTTTTTAAGGGTTAGAATAATCGTGCCCTTTAATCTAAACGAATTAAGAAAATCAACCATATCTAACCAGCTTTTAAACGATGATGAGGCATCCAGAATTGAATCAAGGATATCTATACTTACCACCACATTTTGAGGATTCTCGATTCGTTCAAGCTGCCTGATGTCAAATGTCTCCGTTCCCAAAACTGGACTGAATTTTAGTTTTTTTATTTCAGAAGGATCTTTAAAGCCGCAATCCGCTATGAGATCATCAACAAAGGTTGTAAGTTTCCCAATCGTATCAATATTATCTCCTTTTCCCATTATTCTATCCAGATCTGCAACATACAGGTTTTTCGGCTTTATGAATTCAATCACTTCGATCGGGTTAGAAGATGGCAGGCTTAACTCCGACTCGAGGTTCACGGGTTTGTATTCTTGTCTTTTCCCGCTCATCCCCCTGACAACTAAACCGTTAAGCAAATCTGTAACGAAATAGAGCTTCATAAAATACCCTGATTTTCACGTTATAAAAGCCTTAAAATCAACACCTATAAATACACCATTTTTTCAGCAATCTGTGATGATCAGAGTCCTTGTAAGTCCCATGAGTTATGAAGAGGCGATTGAATGCCTTAGCGGTGGAGCAGATATAATCGACGTTAAAAATCCAAAAGAGGGGTCTCTTGGTGCAAATTTCCCGTGGATAATCAGCAATATTGGAAAGCTCGTCAAAGAGAACGGAAAGGAGCTTAGTGCTACTACAGGAGATCTCGACTTTAAACCCGGCACAGCGAGTCTCGCAGCCCTTGGAGCAGCAGTGGCGGGAGCTGACTACATAAAGGTTGGATTGTACGGGATTAAAGACGCTGATCAGGCTTATGAAATACTCCGAGGAGTGGCCAAATCCGTAAAGGATTATGATGAGAACAAAAAGGTTGTTGGAGCTGCTTACGCAGACTATACGAGGATAAATGCAATATCCCCATTTGATTTGCCCGATGCAGCCCAGAAGGCAGAAGTTGATGGAATAATGATAGACACAGCTATTAAGGATGGTCTAACACTTTTTGATCATCTGAATCTCGAGCAATTGGAGAGATTTGTTGAAATTGCAAGGGAAAACGGCATGTTTTGTGCGCTTGCAGGCTCGATAAACTGGAGTCACCTTGAGGTTTTGAAGAAAATATCTCCTGACATAATAGGTGTGAGGACGATAGTTTGCGAGAGCGGAAGACAGTCGAAGATCAAGCGAGAGCTCGTTGAAAGGCTTATGAGAGAGATGAGATTTTAATTTAATCTATTAGGTGGTAAGTCTAACCGAGCAAAGATTTTTCAGCAAATCAACTCCCTCTCGAGTTCCTTTAGCTATTATCAGATCTCCCTTTGAGAGCTTTGTTGTTGCTCCGGGTTTGGTTATCCATCTGTTGTCCCTTTTTATAGCAACAACATGCATTCCAGTGTTCGTTTCAACCCTTGCCTCTCCTAACGTTACTCCATCGAGATCACAGCTCTTGCCAACCTCAATCATAACAATTACTTCGTCTGTTTCTTTCATAGCTTCCATGAAAATCGGATGGATCTCCATTTTTTCGACAACTATCTCAGCTATGTCTCTTGCTGCATCAGCAATATTTTCGGAGGCCGTTGATAGTTCGAGCAAAGCTACTAGACCTTTTAGTGTTTCGTCACTGACCTTTTTGGAGCTCTTGAGAACCCAGTGCTTAAGGTCGTATTTCAGATTGTCGAGCTTCTCTTCCAGATATATTACCTCATGGGCAACATCTTCATTCTGATAGAGAAGAGATGAATAGCTCAAATCAACAGCAAGTTCAGAGAGGTCTTTCATCTCTATAACTGTGTCAACTGCATTGTCCAAATCTTCAAGCTCTAACTCAAATTTCTCCTCATGAAATGTGATCTTCTCTCCAGAAACGATCTCATAAAAGGTGGGCAATCCAGTTATGTCCCCTCTCGCAAAAAGAATATCACCCTTAAGGATCTTTGAATCTCTATTAGGATTAAAAATCCAGTCAAAACCTCTTTTAATCGCAATAACCCTCATTCCAGTTCTTGTGTGAAGTCTTGTCTCACCAAGAGTCTTATCAGCGATTTCGCTATCCTCTGAGACTCTCACTTTAGCAGCCGTTTCCTCAGAATGTCTTAAAATCAACCTCACAACATCTTTTGGGAGCTTAAATCCCCTCAAAACTAGAGAGGCAATATCTCCGGCGGATGATCCCAATTTCTGAGCTGCAGTTGCTATCTGCAGAATTGTCGATACCGATTCTGCCTCATCAACTCTCCTTGCAGAAAGAATCGAGACTATCCTCATTTGTTTAAGCATTTCTGAAAGAATGTTTTCAAGATCGAGAACTTCTTCAGCTATATCTTCGTTATCAAACAGAATAGCTGAATAAGCGAGATCGACAACTATCTCAGATGTATCTTTGATTTCAATCAAAAGGTCTTTTACGGTACGCCGCATTTTGACTCAAATTTTTATACGACACCGTAATTTATAAGATTTTCCATAAAATGAGTATTTGCTCGATTCAACAGATTTCAATCAATCCTCCGTTTCCATTACTCATCTTAGATCAGTTATATAGCTACACAACCATTAAAAATCATCCAGTATTTCATTGGGTTAATGGAGGTTAATGGAGGTAATCGTCAAATGGAGGTAATCTTCGAAAGAGGTAGATATCTTGCTGAACCACATCAAATGCTAAGAAGGAGAAAGTTTGGGGTGGTTGTAGGGGAGAAGTTAGAACTTCATCCTGTTGAGGTTGGCTACCTTCTCATAAAAGATTTAGTAAAAATTAAAAAAAATGGAAGTTATCTCAGTTTTGAGGATTTTTTGAGTGAGGTTTCGAAAGATGAGGATTTTCTACCCTTCTTTTTTGTCTATGTGGACTTAAGAGATAGAGGGAAGAGGGTTAAGCCGGAAGGTAGATTTCTTTATGGAGACAGAATTTATCTTCCGATATCGGAGAGGAAAGAAATCTCGATCCCAGAACTATACCAGATTTACGAGGAGAAAGGAGAGTACATTTTGGCAGTTGTTGATGAGGAGAGTGAGATAACCTATTATAAAGTATTTGAGCCAGAACTCAAAGGAGGGGCTGAGACGGTCAAAATGAGAATCAAAGGCATTTTTGCCGGTGACAGGGTTGTTACCGAGAGCAGAGAATTGTTTGAGAGATTTTTTTACGGGAGCGAGAAGGATGGTTTTGTTGCCCTTTCAATTCTGGAGGCTCTTTATCTTTATGAGAAGGGCATTTTGGAGATCGAAGAGGACTTAAGAAAAGTAGCGGAGAAAATAGAGAGGGATTTTAGAGAGAGGTATGAATTGTACACCGATCTAAAGGACAGGGGGATGGTCGTTAAAACAGGATTTAAATTCGGTTCTGATTTCAGGGTTTACGATGAGATTACCGATGTAAGCCAGCTACCACACAGCAAGTATCTAGTTTCAAATACCAAGGGTAAACTCGAATTGCCTGAGATTTCAAGAGCTGTAAGGCTTGCAAACAGCGTAAGAAAGAAGATGATCTTTTCTTTTAAGTCAGAGAGAAATATAAAGTACTTGGTTTTGGATAGGGTTAAAGTTTAAAGTTTTAGGCGAAATCCCAACTAGCCAACTAGAATTCTATTATGCTATCAATTAGCGTCTGTCGACTCAGAGGAGTGATGTAGGCAATCCATAGGAATTTTGTGTTTTCTCTTTTTTGTCCATCTTTATCTTTGCCAACCTTATCATTATGCACTCTTTTTGAATATGAGCAATCTAAGCGCTACCAAATGTTTATGCGACGTCCTGACCAAAATTCTATTTCGGCACGTAGGAAAAGTGTCCATGAATAATCCTCCATTCATTTTCCTTTTTGAGAAAAATCAAAGTGACTCTGCTGGTCTTAACTTCCCCATCTTCACTCTGGTCACGCAACGAGACAGTATAGGCAACTTCTGGCGAGAGTATATGTACCTTTGTATCATAGAACTTCATTTTCCATCCGGGCTTTTGATACTTTCTAATCCAATCCATTATCGCGAGAAACCTTTCACGACCAAAGGGCTCTGGAATGTGATTCTCCACTTCGATAAAACGAGAGTCATCAATCCAGAACAGGCTTTGCATTAAGTCAGCATCTGCAGATTCAAAAGCTTTGACATAAGTTTCAATAATTTCCAGAATTTTGCGTTTTTCTTCTCTCTCATTCATTTTCTACTTCCTCCTTTTTCTTGAATACAGCAATCCAAGGGCTACCAAAGTGCTTTCGTTCTTCCTTAGTGACTTTCCTGTAATCTTTAAACTTACCCTCACTGTATCGTGTGAAAGGGAGCAGAAGGGAATAGGGCTTTCTAGAGTACAAATCAAGCCGATTGGAAAGATAAGTAGTTACAGTATATCTCCGCTTCTCACCGAATTGTCCAAATCGCTTGACTAATCGTTTCCAATCCTGCGGATATAACTCTTTGAAGACATCTATAAAATCAAGGACGGTGAATGAACTTTGCGATATCCTTTTGATTGTTTCCTCGATTTTTTTCTCTTCTAGAAGCGTCTTCATTGCTATCTCACCTTGTTTCCATTCTCGGGATGCCACTTATATCTCTTGACACTTTTAATTCTCGCAATGTAATCAAGATTGTATTGGAATTTAACTATGATGCTATTGCCGTTTCTTTCAATCTTTATCAATTTGTCAATTCATCAATCATGTATCCCACCTTCATATCCGCAAACACCGCATCTTGGAGAGTTAACGACTGGCAAAAGAATCTCTTCTCCGCACTCGTGCTCTTTTGCACATTCATCGCAGAAATAGCAATCCTCATCCATTTTCTCCATAAGACATACCGGGCAGACCCAGCTAGCTTTTTCACTACAATCGCATCTTACATGTGGTGGATCATTCCTTGCAAGGATTCTTACCTTCTCTTTCAGCGTCCCCATCCTCTCTCCTACAACCTCAAGCCTCAGCTCTGTAGAAGTACCGAAGTCGTAAATGTGGTAGAACTCCATTCCCACGCTCAGAACTCTACCCAGTTTGAAGTGCATACCTCTTTCGTTTTCAGGCTCTGAATAATACTCAACCCCATCGATCTCGAATGCACTCAGATGCCCGCTGGGCTGATGCAAACCATAAACCATGATGTAGTAAAGCTTTGTACTACCAGCACTTTCTTTCTGCAAGTGTGTTTTCGGGTGTTTTTTTGTCATTCCAGCCTTGCTGAATATTTTACCGCAAATATAGCATTTACCCCCATATCAACTCTCTACAGCTTGAAAAATAAATCACTGTCAATTTTCATCATCTTCTTCTCTCTTATCTACAGGCCAAGCAATCAGTGCCTAATAAACACAACTCTCTCGGAGAAGTCTGAAACTTTTTTGGAATATTTTATTTTTCCATCTTAATAATCATAGTTCAACAGAACAGGGAACAAAAGATATTAAAACATCTCCACCAGCCAAAGAGCATGCAGAAAAACGAGAACAATGATATGATCGTCACACCTTGGGAAGTCGAGGGTGTAATAGACTACGCGAAGCTCATAAAGGAGTTCGGGATGCAATCAATCTCTGACATTCTGCATGACATTCCAGAGCCAAACTGGCTGATGAGAAGGGGAATCGTATTCGGCCATAGAGACTACCAGAGAATCGTTAATGCGATGAAAAACAAAACACCATGGGCCGTTATGTCGGGTTTCATGCCCTCTGGTTTGCCACATTTCGGCCATAAGATGACTATGGATGAGATAATATGGCATCAGCAGATGGGTGGAAAGGCGTTCGTTGGGATAGCAGATATGGAATCTTTCGTTGTGAGAGGTTTTTCGTGGGAAAAAGCCAAGGAAATTGGGATGGAATACGTGAAGACGATAATAGCTCTCGGATTGAAGGAGGATGCAATAATCTACTTCCAGTCAGCCAGCACAATTGTGAAGGATCTTGCCTTTGAGTTGGCAGCCGAAGTAAACTTCAGCGAGCTCAAAGCAATATACGGTTTTATGCCCGAAACAAATCTGGCAAAGATGTTTGTAACGTCAATTCAGGCGGCAGATATCTTACATCCCCAGCTAAAGGCATTTGGTGGTCCAAAACCTGTTGTTGTACCTGTAGGGGCAGATCAAGACCCTCATATCAGGCTTACCCGAGATCTAGCTTCTAGAGCAAGTATATTCTCCTTCGAACGGTTAAAAGAAGGAGTAAGAATACGAAGCAGGAAAGGAATAGAGTATCTTCAACGCCTCTCAGGAGAGCTTGACTTTGATAAAATAATTTATGAAGAGCACATCGATGTTTTTGGGGATCCTGAAGAGATCGAAGAGAATACTAGGAAAATAGAACTTGAACTGGGTGGTAAGGCTCTGATACCACCATCTTCAACCTACCATCGCTTTATCTCTGGTCTTACAGGGGGAAAGATGAGTTCTAGTAAGCCAGAAAGCTTCATCTCCCTGATGGATTCTCCCGAAGACGCATCGAGTAAGATCATAAAAGCCGTAACCGGAGGAAGAGTTACCGCTGAAGAGCAGAGGGAGCTAGGTGGAGAGCCGGAGAAATGTGCAGTATTTGAATTCTACAACTTCCATCTCGTAAAAGAGGATAAGGAACTAAGGGAGATCGAATCAGAGTGTAAGGAGGGAAGAATTCTTTGCGGACAATGTAAGAAGAGGGCCGCAGAGATGATCTCAAATTTCCTCAAAGAACATCAGGAAAAGATGAAAGAGGCTGAAAGCAAACTAGATTTATACAATATAGTAGTTTAACTATGTTTTTTCGGAACTGGGAACAAGAAGGGTGTTCTCTTCTTATTGTCAATATAATCCTCTCCGAATCTTTCTTCTAACTCCTTTTCCTCAACGAGCTTTATGTATATTACGAGTAAAACCATAAAAATGAAGACTAACCCGATGAAAGAGAGCGAGTCCATCCAAATTCCAATTCCAAGATAGAACAACAGTATTCCAAAGCTCATTGGATTTCGAGAATACGTATAGGGCCCTTCAATCACGAGCTTCTGAGTTGGCATAGTAACTGTGGTTCCCTTACCTGCTCTAAATTGATTCCAACCTGACCAGGCAGAGAGCAAAAATCCTAGCGGGATTAGAAATATTGCTATAAAGTTAAAGAATCTCAATTTTGGTAAATCTAGCAGATCGTCAATAAAATAGGAGATCGTATGGGAGATGAAAGGTATCACTAACGCAAAAAGAAAAGCTTAAGGAATCAAAGTGAGGATTCTCTGCTTTTTAGAATACCCCTTCTTTGACCATTTTAAGATTTTATCTTTCATATCTTTCATATCTTCCATTTACCATTTACCATTTACTCTTTACTCTTTACTCGGATTCGAGTTTTAGTATTCTAGTAGTATTATGAATATTTTCCCGCAACCGAAAGGGATTTCACACAACTACATATTATTCATATTAAGCCCAGAAAACTATCCAGTTCCTTTTTCTCTGGAAAGTTTCTAGCTCCGAAATACTGGACGTTCTTTGAGGCTACAAAGTTACCTGATTTAAGACAGGTTTCAATATCAAGGCCTTTTAAGTACGAGTATATGAAGCCCGCTGCAAAGGCATCTCCAGCTCCGGTTGTGTCCACTACTTCAATCTCAAAGGCCTTTGCGTAGTACTCCTCTTCTCCAGCAAAGGCCATACTGCCATCTTTTCCCAGGGTTATTACCAGCAACTTAACACGATTTTGCAAATCCTTCACAGAAAAATTCTTCATTTCATCCTTTGACATAAAGACGATATCACAGTAAACCAGTATCTTAGAAAGAGTTTCCAGTCCAAGAGAGGTGTATGGAAAACCCGGATTGATAATAACACCACATCCTCTCCGCTTCCCCCTCCTCGCGATATCCAAATGGAATTCGAAGCTCTCTTTTGCTGGAAAAGGATCAAGATAGAGGTAATCTATCTCTTCCAATTCAGAATCACTGATTTGCAGGATAATCCTGCCGGCAGCATTCGGATGGACGAAAAATGTTCTTTCGCCATTTTCATCAACATAAATATTGCATTTTCCTGTTTCATGGTGAGAAACAGCATATCTAACATCTACTCCATTCTTCTCCAGGCTGGAAATGTAAAGTTCAGCATCATCATCTTCTCCCACAGTTGTGTAGAACCTGCAATCGACTCCGAACTTTGATAGACCAAAAATAACATTCCCGGCTGCTCCTCCGGGCATCACCATCGACGATTTTACAACGGCATGTCCACCAGGAGGTGGGTAGTTCTCTATTCTATGGATGTGGTCAACCAACGCCGGTCCGATTCCTGCGATCATAGACCTTACCCTCCCCCAAACAATATTATCTTTCCGTAATTTGAGAGGTAATTTTTATTAAAATAAACCCTAAAAATTAAATACTAATCGTTAATAATTAAAGAAGGTGATAATTTGAAAATTGCGATCATCGGTGGGGGAGCTGCTGGTATGACAGCAGCATCCCGAATTAAACGATTAAGACCTGGCTGGGATGTAAAGGTATTTGAGAGGGCTGCATACGTTAGTCACGCTCCGTGTGGTGTTCCTTTTTATGTTTCAGGTTTTGTTAGAGATATATCGGAGTTATGCGCCTATGAAATTGATTTTTTCAAGGAGAAAAGAGGAATTGATGTACATCCTAGGGCCAGGGTTGTAAAAGTGGGCAGAGGATTTCTCAAAGTCATCGAAAAGAGAAATAACGAGAGCTACGAGAACACTTACGAATGGGACAGACTTCTCTTTGCCACGGGAACGAGAGCTAGCCCTCTGAATGTAAACTGTGAAGAGCTCGAGGGAGTGTTATGTATTCACTACATAGAGAACGGTGAGAGAGTCAAAAAAATGGCTACTAAGATTGAAAAAATAGTTATCATCGGTTCAGGTTACATTGGGGTCGAGATGAGTGAGGCTTTTTCGCGATTAGGGAAAAAAGTAATACTTATTGAGAAAGAAAAGAAGCCCATTCCAGATTTCGATCCTGAAATAGGCTCAATTTTGAAAAGAAAACTTGAAGAAAAAGTTAAAGCCAGATTTAATGAAGAAGTGATCTCTATTGAAGGGAAAGACAAAGTAGAGAAGGTTGTCACTGATAAAGGAAAGTACAAATGCGAGATGGTTATCATTGCTGTAGGAGAGGTTCCAAATGTTGAGCTGGCAAAAGATCTAGGCGTTAAACTGGGGAAAAGTGGGGCAATAGAGACGAACAGCAGGATGGAGACAAACATTAAAGGTGTCTATGCAGCCGGTGACTGCGCCGAAACTGTGAATATCGTCACTGGAGAGAAGGACTGGATTCCTCTCGCAGCCCCCGCAAACAAAATGGGCTACGTTGCCGGAGTTAACATCGCTGGTTATGAAATGGAGTTTCCGGGAGCGGTGAGAAGTCAGCTGACATCTTTCTACAACCTCGAAATCGGAAGGGCAGGATTAAGTGAAAAGGAGGCTTTAAAGAAGGGATTCGATCCGATTTCAGCTACAATAACTATGAAATCAACTGCCAAATACATACCAAACGGAGACATCACGATAAAGCTTGTTGCAGATTCAAACGGGAAGGTACTGGGAGTTCAGGCTGCTGGTACAGGAGTTGCCAAAAGGATATACGCAGCTGCATCACTCCTTTATAAAAAATCAACTGTCGAAGATTTTTTCTTTGCCGATCTACCATACTACCCACCCGAATCAAGGGTTTGGGACCCGCTGGTAGTTGCTGCCAGAAACCTCTTCAGGAAGTTAGGAATGCCTTGACATTATCTCAATCTTAAGAGTTCCAACACTCTCTTTTTATACAGATTAAAATCGGGAGAAGTTCGATCCCTAGGCCTTTCAAGTTCGATCTCCACCTCCCCAGCAACCTTGGAGGGTCTCGGAGTTAGAACTATCACCCTCGAAGCCAAGAATACCGCCTCCTCGATTGAATGAGTGACAAAGATGACGGTTTTCTTTTCTTTTTCCCAGATCTCTACGAGTTCCTCCTGCATTTTTGCTCTCGATAGTTCATCGAGGGATGCGAATGGCTCATCCATCAGCAAGATCTCTGGTTGGATCGCTATAGCCCTTGCTATTCCTAAACGTTGCCTCATACCTCCAGAAAGTTCCTTGGGATAGTAATTTTCGAAACCTTGGAGGCCAACACTCCTTAAAATCTCTTTAGCAAGCTTAAAATCTTCCTCAGAGACTTTTTTTCTTATTTCAATTCCGAACAGAACGTTTCCAATCGCCGTCCTCCACGGAAGAAGTCTATCATCTTGAAAAACAAATCCAATTGATCTTCTGTCTAATATCTTGCCTCTGTAGGTTATTCTTCCTTCAAAGCTCTCCAAACCGGCGATAATTCTCAGCAACGTGGTTTTTCCGCAGCCGCTCTCTCCAACCACACACACAAACTCTCCAGGATAGGTTTTAAATTCAATGTTCTCTATAACTTTTAATCCATCAAAGCTTTTGCTCACAGAAATTTCAAGCAATTATCTCCACCTCAGAAGCTTTTTTTCAGCCAAAATAACAACCTCGTTCATGAGATAGCCTATCAAGCCGATCATGATCATACCGCTGATGATTTCTGCAACCCTCCCTCCCACCTCATACATGACCATTATGAAGTAACCCAAGCCCGAACCGGAGGTCGCAAGCATCTCGGCTGCAACTATCGTCATCCAGCCAATCCCAAGACCTATTCTTATCCCAGCAAGAATTCCAGGAAGAGAGCTTGGAATTACGATCTTTCTCAAAACCTCCGAATCGCTCGCACCAAACGCACAAGCCATTTCTAAGAGGTTCTTGTCGGTCGCTCTGGCGAACTCTCTCGTTGAGAGAAGACAGGGGAAGAAGGCTCCAAGGAAGACTATGAATATCTGAGCAAGCTGAACTGGGTTTGCAAATCCTGCAAAGATTATATATGCGAGAGGAATCCATGCAAGAGGCGGAATCGGCCTGAAAACCTCGAGCATCGTGGAAAAGTAGGTATCCAACTTGAGATTCCAACCTACAATTATTCCCAAAGGTATGGCAAGAATAAAGGCAATCGAAGAGCCAACCATTACCCTCACAAGACTTGCAAGGGAGTGTTGAATTAGATTTTTTCCCAAAACCGGTTCGGGATTGACCAAAAGATCCAATAACTTTTCTCCAACCTCATGGGGTAGAGGCAAGGTAAGGATTTTCAAACCAACGACAGCGTACCACAGGAAGATTATCGTAAAAAAAGCAAGAAGCTTTAACCTACTGTTCATATTTTATTTACAATTTTGTTTACAATTACGCCTACTTTGATACAACCTGCATCCCATACTTCTCTGCCACAATTCTCAGTAGGAAGTCTTGAACTGTTCCGTATCCTGGAATTGCAATCGTTTTCCCCTTCAGATCCTCAATGCTGTTTATGTCCTTTTGGACCACTATCGCGCTCCCCTCATTGTTCGCTCCGGCGATTATCCTTATTTTAATATTATCATTTATCCTTTTAAGCGTTGCAGGGGCTCCTCCAAGATATGCTACATCGATTTCACCAGCTTTGAAGGCTTCCATCACAGCTACGCCATTCTTGTACTGTTTTAGCTCATAATCCATGCCCGTTTCATCCAAGTAGCCTTCCCTTACCGCAACGTAGAGTGCAAGCTGGTGGAGATCTGCCGTTAAATAACCAATTCTGACCTTCCCATTATATTTTGGAGGGTCATTCATTCCTTTAGCGGACTCATAGATATCTTTCCTTAGAAAATCTGAAAAGAATTCTCCATCATCCTTAAATCCTAAATCAATGAGTTTCCTTGTAAGTAAACCGTATTTTTTAAGCTTTTCGAAATAAAACTTGAATTCTTTCTCGTCTGGATAGGTTGTATATTCGATGTTATCAATCGCTTTCGCTACCACATCTCTTTCAAGCCCGGTAAATTCTGACGCGTATCCAATCACCTTTTCTCTGTTTTTTCCATCATTTATAAACTCTGTAGCTTTCACGTGTGCCCAGACAATAGATTTTAGTGCTTCTTCCCCTCTAAACTCGACTGAATAAGCAACCACGCAACAAGGATGATGTTTCCAGATGTCTGAAGATGCCATCAAAACCTTCCCTCCAATCCCAACACCTTTAGTTACAAAAGGTTCCCATGCAACAAAACCATCAATTTGCTTCAATTTAAATTGTTCAATCATGTCAGGAGGAGAGAGTTTAACAACGTATATCCCTTCATCCTGAGTACAGCCTAAAGTTAACACAGAAACAACAACGATTAGAATGAGTCTTAGATCCATACACGCTTTACATGATTTACTTCTTAAAAAATTTTCCGAAAGGAAATTTAAAAATCCCAATTGGGTAAATTTAAAAAACTTTAAAACCTATTTGGAAATATGATAAGCAGACTCGTAAAGGCACTTCTCAAAAGCGAAGACGAATTTTCCAAAGAACTTGAAAAGATTATTAAGGAGAGTGGAATAGATCTTTCCGACTTTGCAAAGAGGTGCGGAGTTCCTTACTCAACCTTCTACAAGATAGTCAAGGGTCAGAGGTCACCAACATTGGGTACGGTAAGAAAGATACTATCGGCATTCAAGACGGAAGAGGGTTTTCTAGCAGTTATTGCAGCAAGACACATTCTTGAGGAGATTTCTCCCTTTAGAGAGAGAATTCCCGTAAAAAACTATCCTGCAATTAACTTCGAGGAGGCTCTAATTATGGCATTAAGAGCCGAAAAGGAGGGAGCTATTGCAATAGTTTGTGCTCCAGTTTTAAGTACAACAATTGAGAAGCTTGTCGATATCCCCGTTTTTACAATGAGGCCAAAGAACAGTATTATCAAGGCCGTTGAGCAAGCTGTTGAAAAGCTTTCTTCTCAGCTTTAATTGTTTCTCTCATGCCTGAGATTTTTTATGATCTCATCAATCTTTCCCATCTCTTCAATTAGTTTCTGTTTGGCTTTTGAGCTGTCGAGATAATCGAGAGGGGCACCACATCTTATACATGAAAAGTTCATCTCCATGGCAGTTTCGTATTTAACCTTTAAGCACCCATTAATGCAAATGTAATATACTGCAGAGTCCTCCATTTCAAGTTTTTCCTGTAATTTCCTTTTTGTTTTAAGAAGTTCTCTTAGAAGGACTTCTCTTTCTTTATTGTAGTTTATTTTCCAATAGTACTCCATCCAACCTGTTTCCTCATCCCTTTTTCTTCGGTACTCAGCTATTCCTAACTCGTATAGAGAGAATAATGCCTTTCTCACTTCGTTTATTTCAATACCAAGCTCCTGAGAGATCTCCTCATCGGTAAACTCCCTCTGAGGTCTCAAAGAATAAACAATTACGCCAACCTCTCCAGCAACTCTCTCTACAAGCTCGTTAATAAGCTCTTCACTCTGAGGTACTTCCACAGAACTTTTTATGTAACTAACCCTTATTTAATTTTGCGGAAGTTTAACTTTTGATATTCTGAGAAATTACTAACACTGAATTTAATTTTATTGTTGTAAAAGAGTGCTCTACCTCATTTAAGCTGTGAGAAAATTGAATAAATCAATTTATAATTTAACTGCTTTTAATTCCCTTATTGCACCCTAGAATGCCCTTCCTTTATCCATGTCACGAATAACTATTTATAATACAAGTGAAAAGTATCTTATGGTTCTCTAGGACAGCAGAGAATTGTAAAAAAGTGTAAAAGAAGTGAAAAACAACGAATAAGTAAGGAGGCTGAGAAAAAGGAGTGATGGCTATGAAGGCACCAAGCGATACTACAAAATATCTCATTTATGCTGAGATCATAGCTGAAGGTGTTGTTGAGAGGCCTGATGTGGTCGGGGCGATTTTCGGACAGACCGAGGGCTTACTTGGAGATGAACTTGACCTCAGAGAACTTCAGAAAACGGGTAGAATAGGTAGAATAGAGGTTAAAATAGAGAGTAAAGGTGGGAGAAGCTACGGAGAGATTAAGGTTCCATCAAGTCTAGATAAAATCGAGACTGCAATACTGGCAGCTGCTCTTGAGACAATTGAGAGGGTTGGTCCATGCGCTGCGAAAATCAAGGTGATTAAGATCGAAGACGTGAGGGCCACTAAAAGAAGGAAAATCGTTGAGAGGGCCAAGGATGTGCTCAGAGATCTTTTTGAGGAGCCAGAGATAGAGTCTGAGAAAATCGGAGATCTTGTAAGACAGGCTGCAAGGGCTGAAGAGATAATCGAGTACGGAGAGGAGAGATTACCTGCTGGCCCAACTGTTGATGAGTCCGATGCAATAATCGTTGTAGAGGGGAGAGCAGATGTCTTAAATCTACTGAAGACAGGTATAAGGAATGTTATCGCTGTTGAAGGTACAAATGTTCCTAAAACAATCATTGACCTTAGCAAAAAGAAAACGGTGACAGCCTTCCTCGATGGTGATCGAGGGGGAGACTTAATCCTAAAGGAGCTTCTTCAAGTGGCAGAGATTGACTATGTTGCAAGAGCTCCTGAAGGCAAGGGTGTAGAAGATTTAACCCAGAAAGAGATAATCAAATCCCTGAGAAATAAGATTCCTATTGAGCAGGTCCATCTGGTAAAGATTAAAGATGTTAAAGAGAATCGCAGAGATAGAGAAAAGGAGAGAGAGATCGAGAGAGAGTCTAAGGAGATAAGAGAAGCTAAGGAGGAAAAAGAGGCTAAAGAGGAAAAGAGAGAAGATATACTCAGCATCTTCAGAAGGCATAAGGAAGAGGTTGAGGGAAAGCTTATTGCAAGGATTCTCGACAAAGGACACAACCTTGTAAGGGAGATTCCAGTTAGAGATCTTGTAAAAACACTGAAGTCGAACAACACAAAAGGCGAAACAATCGTATTCGATGGGGTTATAACCCAGAGAGTCGTTGATTTAGCTGCTAAGAGAAATATAAGTTACCTAATTGGCGTGAGATTGGGTAGCGTGGTTAAAGTCCCGACCAGTATCAGAATAATCACGTTCGATGAGCTTTAAATCTCATCATTTTTATTTTTTTAATTAACTCCAAATTAACTTTAAACCCTGAGGTTAAAATTTTATAGTTTTTTAAAAAAGATCTCTCGTGGACGAGCTCACGAAAGTCTATCTTTCAAAGAAATTCAGAGAGTACTACTCCAAAGCCAACCTCACTCCCCCACCTGATTTTGAAAAAAGGGAATGGGCATTCGTTCCCTTCGAGAAGCTCCCGGATTTTTTCATGCAAAGACACATCAGTTTTGATTCCCCAGAAGAACTAAAAGGCTACATTCTTTCCACACCCCCAGCCCATGTTTTTTATTCATCAGCCTGTTATCTTAGCCCAAAAGAACCAATGGAGAAGAAAGGATGGCTTTATGCCGATCTCATCTTCGACATAGATGCCGATCATCTACCTTTAAGACCTGGAACACCCATGAGTGAGGCTATCGAGATTGCCAAAAAGGAAATAGTCTATCTATCTGAGATCCTTGAAAGTGATTTCGGGATCGAAAAAAGAAAAATAAAAATTGTTTTTTCTGGTGGAAGGGGATATCATCTGCATGTTTATCAGGAAGAGTTTAGATGTTTGGGATCTCCTGAGAGGAGGGAGATCGTTGATTACCTTTCAATTAATTCTTTTGATGTTTTCTCAAAAGGTACGCAGATGATGAGGGTCAGGAAATGTTTTCTTAACTTTATAAAAGAATTGAAAAAGAGAGGTTTACTCGAGAAGTTCATCAAATCCCATGGAATCAAAAAAGATGTTGTTAAGAAGATAGAGAGAGGTCTTGATATCATAATTTCCGATAAAAATATCTCAAGAAGCTTTATTCTTGGGAATTACAATCTCAAAAAAGTTAGCAAAAGCAAGAAATTCGAAGAGTTGTGTGACAAGGTCTTAAATTTCTGTATATCTAAAGCTTCCGTGCACATAGATGCTCCAGTTACTGCAGATGTCAAAAGGCTCATAAGATTTCCCGGCTCAATCCATGGAAAAAGCGGGTTGAAAACTATGGAGATCGATCTTAACTCAATTGATGAATTTGATCCCTTCACGGATGCAATCGCTTTCGAGGATGAAAAGATTAAATTAACAATACTACCAGAAAAGGATGTAAGGGTTCAAATGGGAGGCGAAGAGTTTCGTTTTAAAGCTGGAGAAAAGGTTGTTGCACCGGAGTTTGTTGCAGTCCATCTCCTATGCAGGGGGGTAGCGAGATATGGACATTGATGAGCTCCTCATAGTTCTCGAAAAGAACAGATCTAAGCTCACAAAGCTCGAAGATGATTTTTACCAGCAGATTCGGAAAAGAATATCGGAACTTGAGAAATTAAGAAGAGAGGCAGACGATTATGAGGCATCAAGGATCGATGACGAGATTAGAACGATAAAGAGGATCCAGAGGAAGATTTTCGAGACAAGAACAAGCAAGATAATAAGGGCGGCATGGGCAAAGGTTTGCGGTGAGGCTGTAAGCGTTGAAAATCTTACATCGGCTGAGAGAGATCTGTTAACAAAACTAACCGATTTAATTTCGGAATTTAGAGATGTTTTGACCGGGGAAGTAAGTCCAGAAGGCGAGAATACCAATGCTCAAGCAAACGAAGGTTATGGTAAAAATAGTCGCGATTATGAGCTTATAAGAGTTAAAACAAACATAGGCAAATTCGAGGGGGTTGATGGAAAAACATATAAATTGAGTAGGGAAGACGTGGTAACGCTCCCAAAGTTGAATGCCAAGGCTCTGATTAAGGCCGATGCTGCCGAGCCGATAACCTGGGGTGATGAGCAATGAAGTATCCAAAGAAAGTAAGAACCTACTGCAAGTATTGCGGAAAGCACACGGTCCATGAGGTTGAAAAGGTTAGCAAGGGTAAGCCGAGCTCTCTGAGGTGGATTAACAGGCAGAAGGCAAGAAGAGGTAAGGTTGGGAATCTCGGTAAGTTCAGCAAGGTTCCTGGCGGAGATAAACCAACAAAGAGAGTTAACATCAGATATAGATGCATGGAATGTAAGAAAGCTGAACACAGACCTACGTGGAGGGCGAAGAGATTTGAACTCGTTTAGAGGTGAGATCGTGGGAGTGAAGAAGAGCAAATTCGTAAAAGTGAAGTGTCCGGATTGCGAAAACCTTCAGATAGTCTTCGATCACCCCTCTATAGATGTGAAATGCCTCATTTGTGGGAGAACCTTGGTTGAGCATACCGGTGGGAAAGGAATAATCAAGGCTGAAGTTGTTGAAGTCCTTGAGTAATGTTTATTCTAGTTTTTCACTCCTTCAGCCCTAACAGATTTTGACTCAGATTCACATGTCAAATGATCTGGTTGAAAAGATAGAAAGACTAAAACCTGTCATTGGTGACCAGGTAAAAAAAAGAATCGATGAGTTTCTTTCTTTTAAGGATAAAGATTCTAGAGAGTGGTTTAGTGAGCTTTGCTTCTGTATTTTAACAGCAAATTCCTCTGCAGAGATGGGAATTAAGATTCAAAATGTGCTCAAATTCAATGGTTTTGCGATGCTTAACGAAAAAGAGTTGGCAAGAAAGCTGAAAGAGTTAGGATACAGATTTTACAATGTTAGAGCCAGATACATCGTTGAGGTGAGAAAATTCATTAACATCAAGGAAATAGTTACCTCGTTTAAGGAACCTTGGGAATCGAGGGAATGGCTTGTTGAAAATGTAAAAGGCTTAGGTTACAAAGAGGCAAGTCACTTTCTTAGAAACACCGGCTTTCTCGACTTTGCGATCCTTGACAGGCACATTCTGAGGATAATGGAGGGGGCCAGAATCACTAGGGTTCCTAAAAATATCTCAAGAAATATGTATCTTGAAATTGAAAAAAAGTTTATAGAAATTTCAGAAAGGTTGGAGATGAAACCAGGAGAGCTTGATCTCTATCTCTGGTATCTCTCCACTGGTAAGATCTTGAAGTAATTTACCAAGAAGCTAAGAAGCAATAACGTTTAAAAATCAGAAGCGAATTTAATTCTGATGGATCCAAAAAAAATCCTTTTTGTTGTAATAGATGGGGTTTCAGACAGACCAATAGAAGGGAAAACACCCCTTGACTCTGCTTCAACCCCGAATCTGGATTATCTTGCGAAAGTTGGAATCAACGGAATAATGGATACTATAGCTCCTGGCATCAGACCGGGAAGTGATACTTCACACCTTGCCCTTTTTGGCTATGACCCTTTTGAGTGTTATTCGGGAAGGGGGCCTATTGAGGCTGCAGGAGCTGGAATAAAGCTTGAAGATGGTGACCTTGCTTTTAGAGTCAATTTTGGCACCGTTGAAGGCAAGGGAAGTGTCTTTGATAAGATCGTGGTCGATAGAAGGGCAGGAAGAATAGACGATACCGATGATCTTGTAGAGGCTGTGAGAAAGATCGATCTCAGCAGCTTCGGAATTGATTTCGTTTTTGAAAGGGGTTCAGGGCATAGAGGTGCTATCGTTTTCAGAGGCATAAACGTCTCAGATAGAGTTTCAGACACGGATCCAAAAGAGATGGGTCTGAAGGTTAAAAAGGCCAAACCCCTGGATGAAAGTGAAGAGGCAAAGATTACAGCTGAAGCTATAAACTACTTCATGGAAGAGTCTCATAAAATCCTTGAAGAGCATCCAAAAAATCATGAAAGGGGAAAAAAGGGGCTTTTGAAGGCAAATGTTCTTCTCCTTAGAGGTGGAGGAAAAGTCAGAAAGGTTCAACCCTTTGAGGAGAAATTTGGAATGAGGCTTGCTTTCATAACAGGAACAACTCTGATCAAAGGAATTGGGAAATTTATAGGAGCTGATCTTATTGAGGTGAAGGGGGCAACAGGAAACAAGAATACGAACCTTAAAGGAAAGTTTGAGGCAGCTATTACGGCTTTAGATAGTCATGATGTCGTTTTGCTTCATATAAAAGCGGCAGATGAATTTGGGCACGATGGAGACTTCGATGGCAAGATGGAATTTATCCAGAGAGTTGACGATGAAGCAGAGATTCTTAAAGAGCTTGATTTCTCAAAGGTTTGTCTTATAGTAACGGCGGACCATTCTACACCGATAAAAGCCAGAGACCACACGGCAGACCCAGTTCCAGTTACAATAGTGCATGAAGGGGTTAGAGTGGATGAAATTGATAGATTTTCAGAACTTATTGCCTATAAAGGTGGGCTTTGCAGAATAAGAGGTGTAGATCTGTTAAATATAGCCCTAGATCTTACAAATAGAGCGAAGAAGTTTGGTGCATGATGTTTGACATGATGTTTGGCATGTTTGGCGGTGGATTGAATGGAAGAGATAAAAGATCTTCCCAAAATTAAAGAGAGAGTGGATGAAGTAAAGGATGAGGAGGAATTTGCTTACAACAAACTAATCATCCCTCCCAACACAAAGTTTGAGGAGAGAAACATCGTCGTTGAAAAAGATATTGTTGTTGGAGCAGGATGCAACATCGGTTATGGGCTGATGGGAAGAAAGGTGATAGTTGGTGAGAAAACAACGGTCGCTGGAGATGTTGTTGGCGATGAAATAAGGCTGGATTCCTGGAATACAGTTAAAGGAAATGTGATCTGCAAAGGTGATGCTTACATAGGGGAGTTCACCACAATAGAAGGAAGATTGACCGTCTTTGGAGACCTCGAAATAGGCAGAAACGTAAAGCTCAAGAGCGGTTTTGAGGCAAAGGGACTAATAACGATCCAAGATCCTTTACCTGTACTTATTTTCCTATTCCTTTATCTTCTTGAGCTTCTAAGGCTTGGAAGGCTTGAGGAGGCTGAGAAATTATTCGAAGTGGTCGATGAGATCGAAAGTCCTCTCGTCATTCCCGAAAATAGCAACGTAAATCTTGAGACGATCCAATCAAACTCAGATTTTGAAGCTGTTGGAAGTAGAATACTAGGAAATATAAGGGTTAAAAATCTAAAGGCTGAAGGTTGCGAGATCTTTGGGAGTATAAGGGCGAAGAATATTTCTGTGGATGGTTGCAGAGTCCATGGATCGATAGAAGGAAAGGACATCTATTTGATAAACGGTTCGGAGGTTTACGGAGCGGTGAAAGGCGAGAGAATATTTATGGAAGACAAATGCTCAGTTGAATCATCGATAATTGGAAAGAGTGGTGTGTGGATAAAAAGGCAGATCGAGCTCCCAGACAGATCCATAACTCAGATTCTCGAAGATACTGAAAGAAAGGCCAAAGAGGTAGTCGGGAAGATAGCTAAAGTTGAGGTTGTTGTTGAGGAAGAGAGTAAAAGAGAGGGGGATGAGGTCAAACCTAAAAAAGCTAAAATTAAAAGAAGAAAATCCAAAACAAAGAAGAAAAGAGTGAGATCTGGACGAAGTAAAAGAAAAAAGAGAAAGAGTAGAAAGAGCGGAGTAAAAGGAGGCATTAAAGATAAGAGGAAGGAAAAGAAAAAAGACAGAGCAGAGGAAGAAAAGAAAAAGAGCAAAACTAAAACCAAAGGGAAAACAAAGAAATAGTTTTGAGTTCAAATTCTGAGTGATAAAGATGCTTGAATGGGAGTTGAAGAAATTCAAGAAGATGTTTCCGAACCTAAAGCATGAGGTTGAGGGGACAAAGATACCCACCATCCTCGATCACTTCGAGAAGTGTAAGAGTGATGAAGATGCTCTTGAGCTCATTGACTTCTTTGAGAAGAATGGAGAGATTTCCGTAGAGATGGCAAACTATCTGAGAAAAAACCTATCAAAGTACAGAGGACTCTTTGGAACGAGAACTCAAGGAGAATACGAGAGAAGAGGGATAATATAATAGACTTTAGGGGGAGTTCAATTGATTGAGATTGGACTTGCAGGAAAGCCGAATGCTGGAAAATCAACTTTCTTCAAGGCTGCAACCCTTGCAGAGGTGGAGATCGCAAGCTACCCATTCACAACAATCCAGCCAAATGTGGGTGTGGCTTATGTAAGAAGCCAATGCGTCTGCAAAGAGCTTGGAGTGGAGTGCAAAGAGTGCGTTGATGGCAGGAGATACATCCCGATTAAGCTTATCGATGTTGCTGGCTTGGTTCCTGAGGCCCACAAAGGAAGAGGATTGGGGAACGAATTCTTGGATAACCTGAGGCAGAGTGAGGCAATCATTCACGTTGTTGACGCATCAGGCTCTACAGATGCTGAAGGAAATGAGGTTGGAATAGGTGAGAGGGACCCAATTGAAGATGTGAAGTTCCTGTATCACGAACTCGACATGTGGGTCTTTAATATCCTAAAAAGGAACTGGGCAAGGCTTGTTAGAAGGATTAGTATGGAAAAAATCCCTGCGTACCGCCTTATAGCTGAGCAGCTCGGTGGATTGGGATTTGATGAGATACAAGTGAAGGAGTCGCTTCGAACTGTAGGCAAGGAAGTTGAGAAAATTTCAGATGATGACCTGCTTGCTTTCGCCTCTGAATTGAGGAAAAGGAGAATGAAGATGCTTATAGCAGCCAATAAAGCTGATAAAGCTCCGGATGAGCTGATAAAGAGGATGTTAAACCTTGAAGAGATCGTTGTTCCCGTCTCGGCTGAGGTCGAGTTGACTCTAAGAATGGCAAGCAAAAATGGATACATCAGGTATTATCTAGGAGACAGAGATTTTGAGATCATAAAAGAGTTAAACGAAAAGCAGCTAAAAGCTTTAGAGCTCATAAGAAGATTTATGAGAAAGAACAATGGTACTGGAGTACAGGAGGCCCTCAACCGCATAGTATTCGATTTGCTTGATTACATCGTTGTTTATCCCGTGGAAGATGAGAACAAATTCACCGACACGAAGGGAAATGTTTTGCCCGATGCTCTGCTTGTAAAGAAGGGGACCACAGCAAAGGAGTTGGCTTTCCTTATCCATACAGATATTGGTAAGAATTTCATCCATGCTATCGATGCAAGAAAAAAGATGAGAATTGCCGATGATTACGAGCTTAAAAACAACGATGTGATTAAAATCGTCTCTTCTGCCTAGTTTAATGTTTTAATGTTCAGCATACTTAGTATTTACTCTACTTCCGTTTTCCTCATTCCCCAAATGCTATAAGTGGAGCTGTTGCAATTCTTCTTCCACCCATCTCTCTGATAATTGGCTTCAAAAACTTAACTTTGGCTCTGTCAAGAATGATGTGGATGGCTACACCTCCTTTGGCCAACTTGGAAACGGTCGGATCAAAACCCTCCTTTGTAAGAAATTCTATTATTCCTGGAATGTCTTTTTCATCTGGAACGTTGAATAAAAAGCTTATAAGGTTTTTCGAGTCCACCACTTCTTTAATATCTGTTATAACATTCTCCATCAGCTTTCTTTTTTCAGGATTTTTAAAAGAATCTCTGTTTGCGATGAAAACAGAATGCACAGTCTCCTTTACAACATCAATTATTCTGCACCCGTTCTCGCGAAGGGTGGTGCCAAATTCGGTTACCTCAAGTATCAGATCCGCTTCAGGATCTGGTGGGAGAATTGAGGCTTCGGTTTTCCCAATGGGATCGAAGACCACTGCATTAATCCCCTTTTCCATACAGTACTTTTTTGCAAGTTCCGGGAATTCAGAGGCAAACATCAGCTCCTTATCCCCCACAACCCGCTTCAGATCGTCGATCGATTTCACATCTGGGTACATCTCTTCTGATATAGCAACGACAAGTTTAGTTGGTCTAAAAGGAAGTTTTTCAACTACAATAACCTTTTCCTCAAGTTTTTCATATCTCAATATGGAATTCTCAAGTATGTCCTCGCCCGTGAAACCCCCATCACCCTTCCCTCTCATGACGTAGAAGGGCATGATTTGGGGTCTTACCTGCTTTAAAATAAGATTCGGATGATCTACGCTGATGTGATAACCTCTCTCACTTTTTTTCAGCTTGTATCCTGCTTTAACCATTGCATCCCACACGGGTTTTTCCAGATGGCCGTCAGGGAAGTAGATTTTTGTAATCGTGTTTGACATCCTGAATTCAAATACCTTTGCTTCTTATAACTTTTTTGTTGTTCATCTTCTGTTGTCAGGGAGTCGTGTTTCAAACCAACTGGTTTTCTTTAAGATAAATTTTTTAATAAATTTTAGATATAGTTAGATGTAATGTAAAAGTCGCGAGAACGAACAATATTTTAAAAATTTTCAAGATTTTAGGTTATATTTCAAACTATACTCTATTCAATTGTAATCGCTCCTTCTGGACAGTTTTCAGCTGCCTCTTCACAGCAATCAGCATCTTCACAATCTCCAATTACACGACTTATCCCGTTATCATCAAGCTGAAAGACTTCTGGACACGTTTCTTCACAAAGTCCACATCCTGAGCAAAGATTCTCGTCAACTTTTGCTGGCATAAAATTTTCTTATAAACCAAATTCATTATATGTATTTCCCCGAAAGATTTCAACTTCTGATCTTGTCATCTCTTCTACATACCTAAGTGAATAGGATCTTACGTCGTAAGGATCTGTAACTTGAATGTTTACTTTACCTTTAGTTTAATAGTATGTCTCTTTTGGTAGAAGAAAACATCGTCCAATGAGATATTCTAAATCTTAAAAATTCCACTTATTTTCCTACCACACCTGTAACATCTTGCCATCCCATTTCTCACGATCAATCTATTTTCAACTGAGCTAAAACCCCTTCTGATAATTAAAATCGCTCCACAATCAGGGCAGAAGGTATTTTCAAATCTGTGAGGAACATTTCCTATGTACACATAACTTATCCCAGCTTTTCTCGCTTTAATAACTGCTCCTTCCAGCAATCTTATCGGTGTGGACGGATCTTTTGTTAGGTGGGCTGGAAAATATCTGGTGAAATGAATAGGTACTTCAGCATCCAAATATTTTAAATGATTTTCAATAACCTCATCAATTACTTCAGGATTTTTATATATGGGTGGAGAGAGCAAACTGACCATCTCAACATGAATTCCTTTCTTCCTAGCAAATCTGGCATTTCTCCAGATGTATTCACTTTTCCCCTTTGAGATCTCTGCATAAACCTGATCATCTCCCTTAATGTCAAAGTTTGCCGCATCCAAGCCAGAATCGATTAACATCTTCAACGCCTTTGGCGTCATGTAGCCATTTGAGACGATCGTATTTTTGAGGTTGTTTTCTTTTGCAAGTGGAAAAAGATCTAGAAGGAATTCAAACAGCAAAGTTGGTTCATTGAAGCTTGCACAGGTGCTCTCATCACCATTCTTTATGGCAACCTCTACTATTTTCTTAGGAGATATCTGATCGAACTCCACAGGTGGCGGTCTCTTTGAAAGATGCCAGTTCTGGCACCACGGGCAGTTAAGATTGCATGAATAAGTTGAAAACGTTATGCTGGTCGTGCCAGGAAGAAAGTGGAAGAATGGCTTTATTTCAACCGGTCTACTTTCCATCGCACTTATGTTTCCATACGTGAGAGTTTTAAGAAGTCCATTTTCATTATATCTTACGTTACAGTATCCGAAGTCGCTCTCTGCTATCAAACACCTGTTCCAGCATAAATAGCACACGATTTCCCCATTCTTTTTCCGGTAAAGTTTGGCCTTTGAACTCACTTTAAAAAATAAGGTGACAAAGATTAATAAATTTAGTATTGCGAAGCTTCATGTATCTAGGCTCCCGGATATCGATCATTAATTCTTTAATCCTTAAATTAAACGTAAACAGTCTTCCCTATACGACACGAAATCAAAACCTTTGATTAAGTTTTCATTTCTTTCTTGAGTTCCTTTTTGAATTAAAATCCACCAAATCATTCGAAATCAACAAAAACTGGAAGATCAGGATTTACCAGAACAACTGAGTTATCTGACGGTCTGTAAAAAAGATTAATTGCTTTGATTCTTACTCCAATTTTCCTTGCCCGACGAAGCAGATTTCCAATAACCGGATCCGCTTCCCAGTTTGGTTTGAAGGCCTTCACTCCAGGAACTGCAGCTATGAAAAGAATATAGGCCTTATACTCTTTGGATATCTTTATTAACTTAATTAACTTAGATATATGCTTCCTTCCCCTCAAAGAGGGGCAATCGGGATACAGGGATAGGTCTCCCACCCTTAAAGCAGCACTTTTTACTTCTAGATAAATTGGTTCAGGACAAAAAAAGAGATAGTCGATGAGGGAGTCGTCTAATTTCTGGTTTCTCTTAAAATCCACACAATTAAGCCATGGAATTAAGCCTAACTCCAAACATTTTTCAAAAGCCCTCATTTGAAACTGCGTGTCTATAAGAGCTGCATATACTCTATCTTCGACGGCAAAAACTCTATAATTTGTTTTTCTAGGCCTTGTTTGGATACAATAAGCTTTATTGCCCTCGATCAGATATTCTGCCAGCCTTCCAGTATTGTTTACGTGGGCTCTTTCGGTTTTTGCGTCAATTTTTATTTCCACAACAAATCGGTTGATTCTCTGGAGAATCTCACATTCTATTCCAGGGATTTCGAATAACCGCTTCACAACCCCCCTTTTTCAACCAAAAATTTAAGTATTTTCCACAAATTTTAAAACCATGGTTTCATCGGATGGGCCTGTCTTTCAAAGAGTTTTACTTCCCACCGACTTTTCGAGGTATTCAAAGAGGACTCTCGAATGTGGTGCAGAGCTCGTCGATATTGGAGTTGAAGAAGTGATCTTGCTTCATGTTGGAACTTATGATCCCTTTATTCTGTCTCTCGTCAGAGTAGATGTTGAGGAATTCATAGAGAAACTTAAAGAAGATAGTACTGAAAAATTAGAAGAAGCAGCAAGAATATTTGAGGGAGGAAAGGTCAAAGTAAAGAGGCTGTTTTATGCAGTTTCGGGAGATCCAGCAGAGAAAATTCTCGAGGTGGCAGAGGAGGAAAAAGTGGATTTAATACTCTTGGGCTCGAGAGGACATGGTTTACTAAGAAGTAAGCTCATTGGCGGTATTTCAGAATCTGTAGTCAGGAAGTCAAATGTACCTGTTCTTATTGTAAAGTTCGAGGTTGTGGAAGAGGCTGGAGAATATCACTGCCAAAAAACTTTCTCACGCTTGTTTGAAAAAATAATTTTCGCAACCGACACATCTCCTATTGATCCTGACCTCATGACTTTTCTTAAAATGGTTAAAAGTATTGGAGAAGTGTATTTTGTTCACGTTGTGGAGGAGATCAAAGAAGATAAAATTGAGACAGAAGTTGAGAAAACGGCCGAAATCCTCGCAGCCTTAAAATCCAAAATAGGAGGGGGTGAAATAAAGATTACGTGGGGGAATCCCATAAAGGAGATTCTGAAAATCGCAAATGAAGAGGGGGTTTCTCTGATCGTCATTAAATCTACAGGGAAAAACGAAAGTGAGAGAGAGAAACTTGGTAAAACAGCCGATTCAATAATAAGGCATTCAAAGATTCCTGTGTTGGTATTTAAGTAAGCTTGGTATTTAAGTAAGCGATACCAATTTGATTTTAAGGATTCGCCCACGAATCGCAATAGTTATATTCAAAAAGATTTAGCTTATTTAGAGGGGTCGTGGCGTAGCCAGGAAGCGCGGCGGGCTCCAGCGGTAATGATGATAGACGGGTCTGCTGAGCAATGATGATCCGTTGGAGCGCTGACCCGAAGAGACCCGCCAGTCGTGGGTTCAAATCCCACCGACCCCACTTTATCATGGGTTCGGAAAATTTTTATAGGATTAGTTACTACTATCCTCGATGCCTTACAAGAGCTGGGAAAGTCTTAATGTTGAAGAGGAATGTGTTCGTGAGTGGGCATCCGATTTAAGTCTAAATACTGCTAGGAGTTTTGTTTATTACTTTCTACAATATCTCAAATGGGTTAAAGAAAAGGGATACTGGCGATCAGCTCAGGAAATGCTTGATGATTGTAGGAAATTGCCTCAGGAAGAGAGATACAAGCATTTGGACGTCCTTCTAAAGTATATCAAATCTCTTAAAACTGGTGTAAGCGATAGAAAAAACAGATTTACAGCTGTTAGAAACTTTTACGATTATCACAGGGTTCCGCTTCCCAGACCGTCAAAGGCTGATATTGCAAGATGTTTCAGACCTTCAGAAGCAGACAAGAGAAGAGCGATAGATGCAAAGCCTTTAGAGATTGATGAAATAAGAAGAATAATTCTCAACGCTTCCCAACCGTACAAAGCTGCTTTTATGGTAATGTTTCAAAGTGCAATGGGATTGAGTGAATTCGAGCAGTTTAACACGATTTCTTGGAAGAAGGTTATTAAAGAACTTGATAGGGAAGGTCCTATCAGAGTTGACTTAGTGAGGGAAAAGACGAGTAGACAGAGCATAAGGAAATACTATACATTTATCGGAGAGGATGCAAAGATGCTAATAAAAGAATGGCTTGATATGAGACCCAACGTCAAAATAGATGCTCTCTTTGTTACGTATAATAAAAACAAGAAAGAATGGGTTCCTTTAACTGGAAGACTCATTTCGAACATGCTCACGAAAGTTGCAAAAAAAGTTGGGTTAATCACTCCTAATGGTCTGAACAGATATCATATCCACACACACGAATTCAGAGACTTATTCAAGTCTCTCTGCACACTAAACGGTGTTAATCAAGTAGCTTCTGAGTTTTTCCTGGGTCATACGATCGATAAGTTGGGTTACGACAAATCTCCGCAGTATGATGAGGAATGGTTCAGACAAGAATACATGAAAGTCGAGCCTGTGCTTAACATCCTGTCCAATCCAGAGGGAAGGAAGAAGACAGAGGAGGAGATAAAAAAGGAGGCGGTGCTCGAAGCGATAAGGAGTCTTGCTAGCGCCTTTGGTATAGATCCGATGAGGATAAAAATCGAGAAGCAGAAAGAACTGGGGAAGGAGTTGACGTTTGAGGAAGAGATGGAATTACTGCAGTATGAAATTAAGAAACTGAGGGAGCCGACATTGAACAATTCAGGAAAAATTTACACAAGCAAAATAGTGACTGAAGATGAATTAACGGATTACGTCGATGAAGGGTGGGAAGTGGTTAAGGAATTAAATAATGGGAAGTTTTTGGTGAGAAAAACCAATTTCAACAGATTTTAAGGATTTTAGGAAGAATTCTGAAAAACATTATATCCAAATTTGACAGGAAAACCTTATAAAAAAGAGCATTAAAAGCCAATATAATGAGTACGGCAATCAGAGTAGTAGGCGGTAGAAACATCTTTATTAATAGAGTTGTGACACAAGGATTTAAGACAGGAATCGAGTTTGAGAAATCCACAGGGATAATTAAAGAATATTACGGTGATCCAATTTATTTGAGACAATCAGAAGCTCAAATCATAAAAAGTGAGACTCTCGGGCTCACAGTAGACCGTTCGAGAGCGGAGCTTTATGACACCATTGCTTGGGAGGTTATAAGAAAAACATCGTCCACTAAAGACCCAATAATTCAGGACTTAAGATATTACGCTCAAGAAGTAATAGACACCCGAGATCCCATTAAGAAAAGAATATGGTTAAAGAGAATCAAACAAAAGATACAAAAGCATGAGATATACCTAAGATATATAGGCTATTTTAAGACGCTTTGGGATATAATAAGCAGTTATCTTTAACTGGTTGTATTAAGATACTATATGTTATATAGTAAGTGTACTTATAAGTGTGAATTAGTTGTCTATTCTGAATATAAGCTGTGCGAATTGAGATCGAATGTAGGGTACACTATAAAGAGTTGTATGTATAAATAACTTATCGTATCCCTTAATTCTTTCACAAACCCATTATCGCATACTTCTTCAACTCCCTCCTCAACTCCTGATAATCAGGAAATACCTCAGCCAACCTCGCCCAAAACCTTTTAGAATGATTTAACTCACTCAAGTGAATCAACTCATGAACGATAACATAATCTCTCAACCTTTTTGGAAGCACAATAACCTGCCAGTTAATACTAACGTTCCATTTCTTGGTGCAACTTCCCCATCTCGTCTTCATCTCTTTTATCCTTACGTTGTTTGGTTCAATTCCCAGTTTTTTAGACCAACTTTCAACTTCTCTCACCAGTTCTTTCTTTGCTCTCTCTTTCAGCCAGTCAAGCAAAATCTCTACTGGATCACCATCAGAGTACTGCACGACAAACTTTGAACCCTTTTGTAAAACCTTGTCCCTCTCCCCTCTCTCGAAAACAACCTCATACTCCTTCCCTTTGAACAGAACTTTACCATCTTTGTAGATTCTCAGCGACCTTTCAATTTCTTCAGCCTTCTTTTCAATCCAATCCTTCTTCTCAAGAATGAGATTTTCAACATCCAAACCATTCACTTTTTTAGGAACGACAACCTCGATCTGCAAATCCCTTTTTAGCTTTATGTAAGCGTGCTTTACGCTGTTCCTGACAACTCTATACCTGAAATCTCTTCCGTTTATCGACACCACACCTTCCATAATCTCACGGGTTGTATTTTATCACATATTCTAACAACTTCCCGGACATTGCCAAAGCCTTTTTCTTCGGTACGATTCCTTTAAATCTAGTCAGGCAGAACTTAAATATCTCTTCTTCGACTCTTATCCTCAAATCCTTTCTTTTAGACCATCCTTTGAACTCTGTTGTCTCTTTTATTTCGTCGAGCAATTCTTTAACTGCCTCAACAAGGAACTCATCCTTTTCATCTGTGTACTCTTTCATGACGTTGAGTAGAGCGTGCTCTTCCTCTGTCAATCCTAGCCTCTTTGCTTCCCTTTCGATCTCGACAACTTCTTTAACCAAGTTCTGCAGTTCCCTAAGTATCTCTTCTTTTCTCCTCTTTTTGAGTATTCTCTCCAGCTTCTCGCTTAACTTCACGTAAACCGGATTTGTACCGATTTTTAACCTTATGTGGTATTCTAAGGCCTGCTTCAACTCGATAACCTTGACATCATCTGGATATCCCGTTCTCTCAAGCTTTTTCAGATACTGCTCGTCTATTTTGAAAATCGGCAATTCTTTTTCAATTTTCTCGACTTTGAGTTTTTCCCGGATCAGGTTCTTTACTTTCTCTGTGTATTCTTTAAGGCTATCCCTTTCTCTCCCGTAAAATCTGTTGTAAGCGATGTTGATCTCAAACAGCCACTTCCATTCTTTTTCATACTTAAGCACGAACGGGTCTGGATAAAGAACGTTGAACAGTCTCTTAAGTTTCGTGAAATTCTTCTTGAACTCTTTTGCTTTTTCAGCATTCTTTAGCACCTGTAAAGCCTCTAACAATGATTTCCTTCCTTCCATCGGTATACCCTGGAACATTTTCAGCAACGCGTTGAGAGTTGCTAGGAAGTCCTTCTTTACAGCCTCAAAGTCAAACGCCACACCTTCAATTTCAGCAGAATCGAAGTTAAGCGCTTTAACTAAGTTATCAAATATCCCAACGTAATCAGCAATCCATCCAAATGGTTTTTCGAAGTTGTCCCTGAAGTAGGGGCGGTTTGTTCTAGCAATCGCCTGCAAAAGTGTATGGTCTCTCAATGGTTTGATGAGATACATGATTTGCAAAATGGGAGCATCAAAACCTGTTAGCAGCATGTCGGTGACGATAAGGATCTTTGGAAGTTTCTCAGGATCTTTGAAGTTCTCAATTATCGTTTTCTGCTCATCCCTGGTTTTGTGGTATTTCCTTAGCTTTGGTTCGTCATTTTGTGCCGGTGTGAAAATTATTTCAGAATATTCTGGTGGTAGCAGCTTGTCTAACGCTTCTTTAAATTCAACGCATCCCTCCCTGTCAACGGCCACAACCATCGCTTTAACTCCGTTCGGCTCTATGTATTTCTGGAAGTGATCGGCTATATCCTTTGAAATCTTTTCTACAGTGTCTTTCGCCTTCAAAACGTTTCTCAAGTTCGCACTCCTCTCCAGAACTTTTTTCTGCTCCTCTGGAGAAAGTCCAGCGGTGATATCGAGGAATTCTTTATCTAGAAGTTCCTTAATCCGTTTGCTTAGCTTGTAATCGACCTGTCTGTACTGGTAGTATATCGGTAAAGTTGCACCATCTTCAATCGATTCCTTAACTGAATACTTGTCCAGATATCTCTCTCCTTCCTCACAAAAAACTTTGAAAGTATTTTTACCGAAAGGACCTTTATCGATCGGTGTACCGGTAAAACCAAAAATGTAGGCGTTGGGAATTGCTGCTCTGAGCCTGGCTGCTAGCTTTCCGTACTGAGATCGATGGGCTTCGTCAATGAAAATTATGACGTTCTCCCGTTTGTTTAGAATCTCTGTTATCTTACCGAACTTCTGAATCGTGGTTATGATTATTTCTCTGCTGTCTCTCTTTAATTTTGCTTCCAGGTCTTTTCTGTTCTTCGCTATTGCCGTGAAAGGTAGCTTCTCAAACTCATCTTTTAATTGCCTTTGTAACTCAAGCCTGTCGACGATTAAGATAATTGTGGGATTTTCAAGCTCAGGAACCTTCTTTAATTTCCAGGCTGCGAAAAGCATCGTTAGAGTTTTACCAGAACCCTGGAAGTGCCAGATCAGACCCTTTTTCTTCTTCTCGTGAACAACCCTTCTAACGATGGCGTTGGCAGCTCTAAACTGTGGGTACCATGCTATCTTTTTCGTGATTTTGTTTTGGGTGATGTGGAAAACTATGAAGTTCTCGATGATATCAAGAAAGTTTGAGATGTTGAAAATCTGGGATATCGAAGTTTTGAACGGGTCTTTTTCAAATTCTTCTCTTGGATGTTTCCAGTCAAAAAATCTTTCACCGTCCCAATCGTACTTGAAAAACAAACCGTCGGCTATTCCAACAAATCCAAGATACTTGAAAAGTTGAGGTGCATCCCTGTAATATCTCATTAACTGTTTTCTTCCTTCTTCTATCGGATCTTTATCTTCTAAAACGGGTCTTTTCGCTTCTATGACTGCCAAAGGAATGCCGTTGACCATAACCACAACATCAGGCCTAATCGTTTCATAACCTTCAAACTCAAACTGATTTGTTACGACGAAAGTATTGTTTTCAGGATTTTCAAAATCTATCAGTTTAATCGTTTGTGCTTTCTTTCCAGGTTTGAAGGAGATTGATCTTTCGCCTCTTAACCATTCAAAAAACTCTTTGTTACTGCTTATGTCGTTAGGAATTTTTTTCAGTCTGCTTATGACTAGATTGACATCCTCCTCAGTTTTAATAGCATTTGGATTGAGGTCTCTTATTGCTTCTCTTAAAACTGGTAGATCAAAAGGTTCGTCATGACTTTCTCTTCTTTTGTTCATTTCTCCTGGTGGAATATAATCCCAGCCGAGAGAAATAAGTAGGTCGATGACAGGTTTTTCAACAGTTTCATATTCTTTGTAAATGACCATTTCGACCTACTCCTGTAAATATATCTTCAAAGCTTCTATATTATTTTTTACCTCGGGAAATAAATCAAAAACTTGGTGCTTATACTAAATTTTCACAACTTTGAAGTCTTCCCCCCACTCGCTCTCTTGTTTTGAAAAGAAATTATAGTTAAATGCGTCAATAATTAATTTACCAGCATTTTCGGGAAGGTGAACAGCACTCTCGTATTCTTTTTCACCAGCTCCATGGAGTGATGGTCCAAAATGCCAAACGGTCTTGTCGTCAATAATCAAATATCTATCATGGAATGGGGACCGTGGCGCTTTTTTCTCCTTATTATATACAATGACGGCAGAGATGTCGTATCCTTTCTTCTTAAGATTGAGAATCTCGTTAGCATATTCCGGTAGCGATGAGAGGATCTTCACTTGAATGTTCTGCCTAACACTCCTTTTAATTAACCGAAGAGTTTTAGTTGATACATAAGGGTCCCAAATTTTAATACTGCTAGTCGCTTTAGCCATTTCCTCCTCTATGAACGCTTGTCCATCGAGTTCGCTCTCAAAAATCTTTACTTCTACACTACCTTTTAATTGTGTAGTTAACACGTCTTTTACCATTATCGGAACGAGTAAATCCCCGTAATTGGTCTCCAAAACTATACCATACTCTCTCATTTTTTCTATATACAATTGAAACACATCTCCTAATTTCTGAGGTACCACTTCTTTTATCTTGTCTAATTTGTACTTGCTGATCTCAATTACTTTCTCTTTCTCTTCCCCAAAAAGGATTAAAACCTGCAATACAGCAATAAGGTTTTGATCACATTGGGAAGCTGTTTTAATAAGTCTCTCTATCCTCTCCCTTTCCTTTTCTATCAATGATGACTGAACATCTTGAGCCTTTCCTATTTTAAGCGATGGTAAACTTGCGATAGCTTCCTCAATTTCTCGGGGTAAAAATCTGGATGTCATATTTTTTAATATAAATCTCTTGTCAGCATCGGATACCAGATATCTCAAATACAAGCACCACCTCATTACAGGTGAGAATGACGTAAAGATTCTATTTATTTCCTCTTCAACAACTTCGATAAACATCTTCCTTGCGTCCACAGGATATTTTCTGAAAATGAAGTCTTTACAGTGTTCACTCCAGCTTGAAGTCCAGTAATCAATTAAATAACCCACTTCGTTTTTAGACAGTTCTTTACCCAATTCAACAAGATTGTAATTCTTTCTACTAAATCCCATCAAGGTGTATTGATTAGCATCAAACTCTACAACATCACCCCATAACTCTGTTGCTTCAGTCACAAAATTCCTAACAACATCCTCGATTCTTTGTTTGATATACTCTTCAGTGATAGTTGGATAGTACTGCTCCTCAAGCAGCTTTTTTACCGCATCTAAAATATCATTGGCAATTGAGAGGTGGTCATAACTGTTTCCCCGCCAGTATCTTTTTTCTTCTTTAACTATACCCATTTGTTTTAAAGTTTGAAGTTCGTTAAAAAACCTTAACTCAATTAGCACTGGACACCTTCTGTCTCCTGTAAAGTAGTTTAGTATATAATCTAGAACGTATAAAATTCTCCTTTGGTCTTCTATTGGCAAAGTTTTCAAATATTTCTCAAGTTCTTTAATTGAGTCCTTCGAACTCATACTTTCACCCTAACCTTACCAGTAAGCAAAACTTGCATCAAACCTTTTTTGAGTTCTTGGAGTTGTTGTTTTCTTTTTCTTTCTAGTTCGAGTTTTTTATCGACGGTTGAAAGGATTTCAGCTATTTTGCGTTGTTCTGAGAGGGGCGGCAATCCAAATTTAAATTTGCTAATAGCTTTCCAAGATGTTCTAGGATGGTTGGTACCAGATGTTGTAGAAATTGCATGTTGAAGGAACTTGCTTGAGTGGAGCACATAGATTAGGAATTCTGCCAAAATTCTCTCTTTTTTAGAAATCAAAACTAACAAATCTGTTGAACATATCCCATCGAAGTCAACCAATACAGCCTTATCGAGATAAGGTCTTAACTTTCCGTATAAAATATCTCCAGGGTAAAATCTAAATTTCGAACTTTTTACATCCACATCCAGAGCAGAAGTAAGTACTTTTGTCTCACCAGAATTTATGTGTTCTAAACCAATAAATTTGTATTTCCCCTTACCAGAGGGTTGAATAATCTCATTTCTTTGAGTACATACATCCCCTAACCTTGCTACCACCCATTCTTTTGGAATCTCGCAACCCAACTCTTTGCTAAACTTAAACTCCTTGTGCCCTATACCCCTCGTTAAAAGTCTCTGCATCAGACCTTTTTTCAATAACTCGGTTTGTGCGATGATTTCATCTGTTAGTTCTATGGCTTTGTCGACGGTTGAGAGGATTTCTGCTATTTTCTTTTGTTCTGGGGGGGCTAGATAAGGGACTATGAAATGTTCAAGTCTTGTTTTTGATAATTCCTTAAAAGTACTGCCTCCACTCAAAGTTTCCAAGGTGCGTTTCTTGAATTTAAGATAATAAGCATAGAATTCTGAATTCACTGAGTCTTTATTTTTCGGTTCCAACCCTTTACAACCTTGATTAAATGTTGTATCTTGCGTAACCACTGCTACATATCCAACGGGTGCTCTAGTCGATAGAATAATCGAACCCTTTGGGAGTAAGTTAAGATTACACCCCTCAAGAGCTTTTTGAGTTATTTTCCTCTCACTTTCTGCGATATGGATTTTCTCGTTTAATTTGCTCAGATCAGTTGGAGTAATCCAATTAATTGTACCATTTTCCCAATATTCCGGTTCTTTTGTAGACGGAGTTGTACCTGTTTTCACATCGAATAGCTCCATTATCTTCTTGATATTCCAATCCTCTGGAATTTTACCGATTGGTGTTTCTTTGTAACTCATAATTACCACCAAATCTTGATCCCCCATCCATTAACCCTTCCCTTAGGACTTTTCACGAAAAGTGGCCAATATATTCTCAAATATTCGTTTCTTTCGTGTAACTTTTCAACACTGAATTTTTTTCCATTGTCCTGCAGGGCTGTCCATACAGCGCTGTTAAGTGAAGTGGCGATTAAATCCGTAGCTTGTAAAATTGTAGTATGTTCGTCATCTGAAAAGAAAATAGAAGGAAAAATCTTTTCTCTAAAATAGCCCTTCCGCTTGGAATACATGACAAGCGGTTGGGTGGAAATGTAATCATAAAACTTATTTCTTAGCTTATTTTCTAAGGACTTATCAACCGAATCAAAAATGATGATTCCGCGTTTATTCTCTTTACTTAAGTGTATGAAAAATCGTTCAATTAGAAAAGTGAGTGCGTCAAAATATACATTATTAACAGTGGTTACATATTTAAGAGCTATATCACCTAAAATAGCAGTTATAACCTCAGCATCGTTGGAGCTCAGAATCTGAAATACTTTGTGTGTTACCTCTAGTTTTATCTCTCTAGATATTCCTCCCCTTAACTCTTTCAAATTCGAAAAACCATATTCTTCTTTAATTTTGTTCAATTCATTATTTAAACTAATTAGATTTTCCTCATCCACCATTAGGCCACACAAAGAGAAAAAATAACGCTGATACCTATTTTTTTGCTTTTCTGACTCATCAATAAATAAAAATCTCATTTTGAGCACCCGATATATTCTTTTCTTAAGCTCCATATACCACCTACTCACTCCATCAGTTTCAACTCTTCTAAATACCCCTTGATCTCTCCCAAAACTTTCTCCCTCTCCTTTTCCTTCTCCTCAATCTTCTGCCAAACCTTCGGTATATCCACTTCTTCCTCCTCAACTATTGGAGCAACATACAAAGAAACATTCAGATTGTAATCATTTTCTCTGATTTCTTTAATATCAACAACTCTAGAATAGCCGTCTCCATCTTTAAAATCAAAATATGCTTTAACGATCTTTTCAATATCCTGATCTCTTAACCTATTCATGTTCCTTAATTCTTCATACTCAATGGAAGCGTTGATAAACAAAATCTTACCTTTCCTCTCCTCTGGTTTGTTCTTGTTGAAGATAATCAAACAACCCGGCGCTCCCGTATTGTAGAACAGCTTTTCAGGCAAAGCAATAACGCATTCAATCCAGTCCTTTTCTATAATCTTCTTTCTTATCTCCTTCTCCGCACCACCTCTGAACAAAGAACCCATGTCAAGAACTATTCCACCTCTTCCGTCATCCCTCAAAATCGCAAGCAAATGCTGTATCCAAGCCCAATCTGCAGAGTTCTCTGGAGCTATTCCAAACACAAATCTTCTAAACTTGTCAGTCTCAGCTATCGCCCTGTAACCCTTTTGATTCCAAGGTGGATTTGTAAGCACAATATCGAACTTCTTCAAACTTCCATCTTCCTCTAGAAATCTAGGATCAGCTAAGGAATCACCCAAGATTATCTCGGCTTCAATATTGTGAAGTATCATGTTCATCTTCGCAATCATCCAAGTGGTAAAATCGATTTCTTGGCCGTAGAGCAAGATCTTCTTTGTGTCCTTACCTTTTCTTTTCAGATAATAGAAAGATTCTATCAACATACCCCCCGAACCGCAAGCAGGATCACAAATTTCGTAACCCTCATCTGGTGAAAGAATTTCAACCAAAACCCTTACGACTTCCTTTGGGGTGTAGAATTCTCCTCCTTTCTTACCAGATTCTAGAGCGAATTGTTTAATCAAATATTCATAAGCTCTTCCTAGAACATCTGGCTCCACCTTTCCATTCCCTAGGTTTATTTTGCTGAAGTGTTCGATTAGCTGAACGAGTTTGTGTTCGGGTAACCTTTGCTTATCATTGAAATCTATCCGGTTGATAACACCATCCAGCTCAGGATTTCTTTTAGCTATTTTTTCTAGAACCTCGTTTAGTTTTTCCCCAACATTAACGCTTATCTTTCTTATATCACTCCAATGACACCCGTCTGGAATCACAAACCTGTGGAATTTTTCTTTAGCGATTTCTTCATCCTCGTATTCTTTTAGGAGCTTCTTGTATTCTTCCAGATATACATCATCCAATCTTTTGTAGAAAAGTAAAGCGAGGATGTAATCTTTATACTCTGAAGGTTTCCTCAAAATATTTGCAGCCTTCCAGAGAAACTGTTCGAGATCATGGAGACTTAATTTCTCTTTTTCGGTTATCTCCCACTCCTCCAGCGTTGGTTGTTTAGACAAATTTCTCACCCTCCTATCCTAAATCTTAACAGTTCCCTAAAAGATTTTTCGTTTAATTGAATTAATAGAAAGATTGAAAGGATTTATTTGTTTAGATTTGAATTTTTATTTCTGGATTTAGAGCCTAATTACTTCTTTTACGTCATATTTTACGTACTCTTCTTCAATTAGACCAATCGCACCATCTGAAAAGTATGCTATATTGTCGTTACTCCTTTCGACCAGTTCCAGAGGAAGCGTTCTAACTAATCTCAGTGGTTCTCCATTTCTGAGTGTATGAAATACTTTTTCAAGTGTGTCTAAGAGTAACCCAATCCTTATTGGGTAACCAGCAAAACATAAATAACTATAAAATGGATAAATTCTCACAAAAATTGGAAGAAAGATTGGAAACCCGTAATGGTAAATCTTCTTTATTTCAAATTCTGATTCTTTTAATTTTTCTTGACTTGGGAAGGCAAAGTCATGACTGGCTATTTCTTTAACCTCAAAAGGTATTGGATGGACTAAATCGAATGGTAATATTTGCTTTAACCTCAGAGCAAGACCTTCTCTATCAAGTCCCATTATCTGAAGCCATCGCCCAAAATTTTCACGCAAGATTGCATCAGGATTGTCAACTGGTATAAATCCATTCAGGTCTGGGTCAAGAGCATGAAGTTCTGAGGAATTTTTACCATTGAAGTATGATGAAGTTATCCAGGCCTTTGATGGAATTAAATTTTGATTTAAAGTTTTCCCAATCCAAGGTACTATCTGATTTTTCATGGGTTTTTCGAGATGTTTCCAAAACCCAAATCTGACAGAATTCCCGTAATGACCCTTGAATTCTGTAAGAGCTAGGATATTTCTAGTAGGAAATAAAAAAAGATAATCTGGATGCTTTTTTCTTGTCTGAAAAATATCTTCAAAATGTGCATAAAATGAATAACCTTGCCTTTCCATGAATAGATAACCAACAGCTTCACCAAATCGAGAAGTTGTGTGTATTCTTTCAAAATCTTTTAGATAATAAATTCCATTGAGAGTTAGTAAATAACCATTGTCGAGTAGCAGGCTCCACCTTATAAAATGAGAGAAAAATTCGATAATTTTGTTGAACATTGGAGCTTTATTTCGTAGTGATGTATTAATCAACGCTAGGGTAAACTTCAGTGGAAATATTTTAAATGAACTCTTGAATTTTAATTTTCTAGATGAATCGTAAAGATAAAATTGGATAACTTTGCTTTTAAATGGAAGCCAAACCATGCTAGCTATATCTAAGTCATCCATTATAAAATTTTAGAATAGGGGAAAAATAGAGGTTAAAAGTATTGTAAAAATTACAAGATGTGTATCATGTAATTTTGACCTCCGATGAAATCGGAATTTTACCTACACGTGGCACATTTATTCGTTCTATTAGGGACTTCTCTCATGCCCTATCGCTACGACATTTTCATAGGCAGTGATAATGATTCAAAAAAGATCTCTAAAAAGTATTTAGATAAGCTCAGCAATCTTGCATCAGAACTATTCCCCGATGGTTATACTTTGCTAAGGGGTTACGGTTACTTTGATGGCTCTAAAGAGGATTCAGTAATAATCAGCGTTGTTTGCGATGAAATGGATATTCGGAAATTATATCGCTTAAAATCAAAACTCAAGCAGAGTTCAATTCTTGTTGTCCGTTCTCCTATCGATGCTGATTTTATTTAGGTGGTTTAATGAAGTGCTATCTATGTGAGAGGAAATTAGAAAAGGGAGAAATCTATTATGGTGATTCAGGTACAATTTACGAAGATAAACCGCTATGCGAGTCCTGTTATTATGAAGATGGACCCGCAGCAGTAATTTATTTTGGAAAAGATAATGATCCATACACTATAAGCTCTACGAGGAATGAAACTGATGGTATTTTCAGAGTGAAGTGGATAAGGACTGATCCATGGAGGGGTTATTACACTGTAGAAAGTGATGAGTATTCGCTGGTTAACACAGCAGAACTTCTTGCATATCACCAGGGCGAGGAGATGCTTGCAGAATTTGATAAGATGATTAGAGAATTATTCGATGAGTATGGAATAGATTACGCAAGAGTTTTCTGCAGAAGCTCTAATGTCTTTTTCCAGAATTATGAGATATTTGTGAAAAAGGATCAGGTCCCTCTTTCTTATCTTCTAATCATGAAAGCGAAAAAAGAAGTTGATTACGATAATCCGAAGTGGTACAAGGAGATAATTTTTGATGAAAAAACTCTGGAAACGCTGGGTAAGTTGTTTCCCGAGAGAAGGATAGAGACGGACTACGATGCTGTTGAGCTCGTTGAGAAATGTTATGATGATATTTTGAGGAGACTTTCAGAGTACAAGGAACGGGATTGATCACGTCAAGTCTTTTTGTGATACCATGGCCAGAAGATGCTCCGTGTGCGGTGATGAGATTCACAGTAAGATATACTATGGAGATCCAGCCACTCTTTACAGCAGAAGACCGTTGTGCGAACTCTGCTACTTTGAGAGTGAGCCGTGCTGCTACGTTTTCTTCGGAGAGGATAAAAAGCCCTACCACATCACGCCGACAAGAAACGAAACCGGCAGAGTTTTCAAGGTTAAGCTGATCGGTGACGACCCGAACAACTGCTTCTATACGGCATACAGCGACGAGTACCTTCTTGTTTACGGGCAGACAATTCACCTTAACCATCCGGCGGAAAAATGGTTCACGGCATTCGATAGCGTCTTGAGACAGATTTTCAACATGGACAGAATAAAGTATGCCAGAGTATTCTGCAGAACCGTTGACATCAACCGTCAGAGGTATGAGGTTTTCGTGAAGGATGGCTCTGACTTTATTCTTGCTATAAACGATATCTCGCTTGCGATTAATGAGGCGGATTACAGGGTGAGGAAACAAGGGTGAAAATGTTTTGGGAAGGTGAGAAACACGAATGAAGTCTTTAATATCTATCAGTCAATCAAAGCTATCTCGTTTAAATATCTCATTAAATGATCTACCTCTTTTTTCAAAGCAGATCTTACAGAATATTTTCCCAGTATTAGTAATAGGATTACACCTGATACGCTAAGAAAAATTTTTGGAAGAAGTAACGGGAAAAAAACGCTAAGTAATGCAAAATCCAGCCCTAACAATCCCAAAAATACGCCAGATATTTGGAATTGAGACATTAACAAGTCCCTCATATTTTCTACTCTTTCGGCTAAAATGTCATATTTCTTTAAAAGTGCTGGAATGTATTCATTGTATTTGTCTGTTTCTAAAGTTCCTATTCTCTTTATACGGGAAAGTTCAGATTCTGAAAATTCTTTCATCAGTCTATAGTTCTCATAAACATCGTTAATGATGTTAAGTAGAGAATATTTAAATAATATACCTAAAGGGAAAGGTTTTATTTTACTTAAAGTATCACGTATTTCCATTGCGATTACTTTGCTTTCTTTCAGCCGGAGCAGTATGGTTTTTCTGTAATTCTTGTATAATTTTCTTTCCAAATTCTCGGCATCCCCACTACTGATGTGATGTAGTGTCAAGGGTCTTATACCAATATAGGAATTTTTTCTTAAAGTTTCAACCAAAGTTTTGGCAACATGATAAAATTGGAACTTTGCTTCAACTTCTACCATTTCTAGCTGTTCCGTACTCAAATCTTCTACATTGATTACGACTTGGAAAATTCCATTGTCTTTAAGTTCAACTTTGTGTGTTTGGTTAAAAATGACAGAGAGAAATATATCCATTTTTTCTTGGGGAATATTTTTTGATTTATATCCCTCTATCACTTCATTTATAAAATCCTCTTTAAAACTAAAAAGAAAACTCCCCGTTCCGTCCTCAGAAAAGCTCAAACCTTCAATAAGGTAACGGTCACTAATTTCTTCTTTCCACATTTCTATAATTTTATTAGAATCTAAATCGTACGGGAGAACATCGGAGATAACTGATGTAACCAAAACCTCCAGTTCAGACCCCCCTACTGGAAAATGCTTTGTTCCAACTTTTCTTTGAACGCCTCTAAATTAGGTATATATTTCTCCAACTCCTTAATCCCGATGTTTTTTAGTAATGATTTTCCGTGGTTCGTAGGTTCAAGCTCGTGTGAATAATAACCAGTGGTATTTTCTACAAGAACATCTCGGTTATCCACCCCACGAATACTAACTTCAAGAGTTTCGAGATCCTCTTGGAAGTCGTTATCCCATATATCGTATAGAGACGGTGTGTCAAATTTGTAGCCCATTGTCATATTATAGTTTTCCTCTAGCAAATCTTGGAGAATTTTAGCAGCTCTATGCATTTCTCCGTAACTGGGTTTAATATTCCTTTCGTCAAACAAATCATAAAGAAACAATATCAGGTATTCTTTTGTTAGAGGGTCTAACTTGGTAACCTCTTTTCTCTCAATCAGTCTGGAGCTTAAATTTCTAGTCATGGCTCCCATAATTAGATTATCTAACTGATATTTATATTTTTGGGCTATTTCATGTGGAAAAAATATAAACGCATATAAAGAAAAAGGTTAATAAGGAAGAATCCTTTCTGGATAGATTTTATATTAAAGTTATATATTTCTAAAATTGGTGATCCCTCGAGAGATTACTGCTCCCACTGCAAAGAATATCGAAGCGATAATGAATAAGGTTAAAAGATTTAGTCATTAAATCTTAGTTTGTTGAGTAATTTTGAACATCCTTAACAAATATATTCTCTCCACCTACCTTCTCCTCTCGCCTTAACAAGTCCAAAATGAACGAGTCTTTCCATGTATTTTCTGTATGCTCTTTCTGTAACTGGCAAAGAAACTCTTGAACAATAAGCCTGATATAAATCTCCCGAACTTATCTGCTTATAATCCTCAACGAGTCTGTAAAGAATCTTTTCATGATCATTGAGTTTTTCCAACATTCTATCCTTTCTCAGAAATCTTGCCTGTTCCCATGCCCTTTCAATATGTTCATCCTCGATTTTCTTTTTACACTCATCCTCAGCAAGCAATGCTGCTCTTCTCAAAATTTCCAGACCAACCCTTGCATCACCATTGCTGTATTTTGCAGCAAGTTCTATCTGTTTTTTCTCGATTGAATCAGGCATAAATGCCAGTTTTGCTCTATCAGATAGTATGTCATACATCTCCTTTTCCTTATAAGCAGGAAATTCTATCCTCTCTAGCTGAAGTGAAGACTTAATGCGAGAATCAACATCTATAAGAGCATGCTCATCGTTTGCAATGCATATTACTCCACAACCATTTCTCAGCAGATCGTAGAGAATTCTATCATCCTTCAACTGGTCAACCTCATCAAATGCAATTATAACTATCCTATTTCTGTTTTCTCTTAATTCTCCTTCAAACCTGAGCATAAGCTCCTTTACAGGTTCTCTTCTGTGAACAAATCTGCCAAAGTTTGCAACAAGCTCACATAAAATAGAATGAGTAGTAGTATTTTTCCAGCAATTTATATAAATAGTCTTGGCCATTCCTGTATAGCTTGAAAGTTGCTCAAAGACGTACAAACACATCGCTGTTTTTCCAGTTCCAGTAGGACCATAGAGAAATGCGTTTCTTGGTCTCCTCCCCTTCGTAACAGGTCTTAAACATGAAGCCAAAGCTTCTAACTGTCCCTCTCTGTGCAAAAGCCTCGTAGGTATAAATGTCTCAAGAAGCACAGATTCGTCTCTAATAATCCCATTCTCGTATTCAAAGAGTTTATTCCTTCTCATACCGGAATAATTATTGTTCCGATAATTTTTAAAATTGAACTTAAATGAAAAATTCCGATAAGTATATTAAATTAACTTTCTCAGCCCCCACTATTGTTATTTCCAGAGAACTCTTTATTCCAAGATATCTACTTCATATCCCATCTTTTTATACCACTCAACTCTTTCCCAGAGTTTTCTCTCAAGTTCTCTGTCAACATCACCTTCAATTTTTACTGGTTTTCCGAAAAAGTATTTGTCTATTATCGTCCAGTATTCAGGTATGCAGAATTTTTTGAACCTTCCGAAATCCAGATAAGGTCCTGTATATCCCCATGTTTCCCTTACACCTCTATGACATATGTAATCTCCGCTCTGATCAGAAATAATTGTTCTTGAAGGAAAATAAATCTCTATAACACCTGCATCAAATCGTTCCTTGTTTGGATACGGCTTAAGCCTATTGTAATCTAGTTTATGTTTTCTGAAAAATTCAAGTTCTCTTCTGTAGTTTTCTTCATTATCCATGCTCATTTCAATGTCGTATATTCCTCTGTCAAACTCATACGCCTTTTCAAGCAGAGAATCAAAATTATTCGTATTTTCATCTATAGCACTAACAAGTCTGCATCCTGTTCCGTAGTGTGTGATAAAAGATAGTTCTCTGTTCAAATCTCTAACATAAATTCTTAGTTCAGACATGAAATAAGAAGTGAATTGAGGAAAAATCTTGATTACATCAGAACACCGTTCCGATAGACTGAGTAAATGGAGTTGGGGTCATTACGGTGATGGCGGCTGGATAATTTCTAAAATGAAGGCATTGACAATACTCGAGGATGGAAAATTCAAGTAACGCACTGTTCCCAATGGCCATGTAAAGGATCTCCTTATGAAGATCCCAGAATACAGTTTACTGCTGTGAAAGTTGGAGGTATTCAATCTACACAAACGATTCATCAGGATACTCTATATCATGTTGTTATCTTAGGTTCAAATTCTGAAGAGGCAAAATCGTCAACTTTGAAATTTCTTTCTTTTAATTTGATCGTAAAGGTATACTATAGCACAGGACAAAAAGTACCAACATAGCACTGTTGCTAGATAAAAGAACCCCTCTTCTATCATCAATAAGATTCTTGCAATAAAAGAATGTGATGATATTATACCACTTTCAAATATAAGGTAGGTAAAAAACATTCGTGAGAATACCCCAAAATAGACGATATATATGGGATAAAGAGGAAAGTACGATGCTTCGAGCACGTATAACATAAATGGAAGGATAAATGAGAGAACAAAAAACATTATAAGCTTTCTGTAATTTGGTCTAAAAAATTCTACAATAAATTTTTTAGTCCTTCCCATTATTTTTATTTTCTTGTTTAATTTAAATAACTTCTACCGGAATTCTTCTCATTCACAGAACGTTTTATCTGATCTTTGGATCATTTCTTCATGGGCAACTCATCCGACCTAAAAGAAATACTCCGCAAGAGCTTTTCTGAAAATAAAGACATTTCAATTAACTATAACTACGACAAGGGTATTATCGAAGTCAACAATGAAAGATACACAATTGGAAACAGATCCTTTGGTGAGGTCGGCAATGCTGTTTTAAGTACGTTGAAAGAACTTTACGGGGAATACAGAACAATTCCTTACAGCTTCAATTCAGAAGCTTACGAAAATGAAAAATTCAGGGCTGAAGTTCTTGCACTTGGATCAATTGGCATACTCAGGTTTGACGTAAAAAGAAAAGAAGGTTAATTTTTTATTTTCTGTTTTTAATTCCCTCAGCTTCTGAAAGGTCGATTAAGCTCTTTTAGATCTTTTTGTATCTGTGAATGGAACTCTGGCAGATATTCAAGAATGACATAGCCATCATAAACCTGACTTAAAGCAGAGAAGATCTTATGGAAGTCCAAAACACCTTCATTACTGAAAACAGGCAGATGCTGCTTTTTGTGATCAGCAGTTCTGTTCGATGCATGAATAACCTTTATAAATTCTATATAACTGCTTAATTCTTGAATCACATCATCTGTATCGCCCTTAACATGACTTGTATCGTAGCAAATGCAATAAAACCTTGAAATTTCTGAGAGTTCAGCTATTTGCTCTAGCCTGTTAAAAAGTCTTGATTTTCCGGTAAACGTTTCCCATGCAAGGAAAATCCTTTCTTTTTCCAGCAACAAAGCAATTTCTTCCAGCAATTTTCTAATCTCATCGTTCATTTTTGCCTTTGAGGGATGTACAACAAGGATGTCGCATCCTAAACTCTTTGCAAGTTTAATCGATCTAGTTAAACATTCTGTGAAAACATTTCTGTCAGTTATTCTTACGTGAGGCAAATGAATCGAGGCAAGGTTTATGGATTTAAATGCTTGGACTACATGATTGAGGTTAAGATTAAGAAATTTTGATGGATCTACAAAGGCAAGTTCGACATTTCCACTAATAGGATCGGTTGTGTCAAAATCACCTTCTGGAAAGCTGAATCTGAAACCAAATTTCATGAAATCAAATGGAGGTTGGACTTTAAAACTATTGAGAAGTATCAATTAACTTTTTGAATTCGCACATACAAAAACTAAGCGATAGGAATGCTTAGGCTTCAAAGTGAATACAAAAAAGCTCTCACATCTTTTAAGGAGAGAGTAGTCAGGGAGTTGGGCAACAGAATCGATGCTATGTTGTTTATGGTTCAGTTGTGAGAGGAGGAGCCACTGAGGATAGTGATGTTGATATTCTAATAATAAGTAGGAGAGAAGATTAGATAAGAGACCGATCTCACTGAAGGATAGCTCATCCACCTTGTAGCTGCTGTCCTTTATATCCACTGTTACCCTGTCTATGTCGTAGCAGATCCATGTCTCGCTGTTTTTCCCCGGATGCGCTCTTTCAGTAGCTCCCTGATTTCCGTCATTAAGAGAGTAAATTTTTACAGGATGTTATAAGAGAGAAGAGAGTGTTCACAGTTATGTTCCAAAGTGTAATTTCAAACGATTTTATTCGTGTGATTTCATGTACCAAATAATGTATTGGAGCAGATTGGAGGGAAAGTATACCCAACTGCCAGCCTTTTCTTCCTTGTATTCTTTTAACCGGTCTATTATGAATTTTTCCACATGCCGCAACGAAACGATCAGATACTTATCATTTTTAATTTCAAAATCTTTATTATGGTTACTAAATAAAATTTTTACAACCTGATATCCATCACCTACATCTTTTTTGTACCATTTTTCTTTCTCCAAATTTCCACAATACATTCCCAACCTCTCCAATGCTTTTCTAAGTCGTTGTTCATTGAAAAAGATATTCGGACTGTATGAGGAATCTGCAAGTCCTGCTTTTACTTCTGCAATGATCCCTACAATTTTATCTTTATCAATATATTTAAACAATTCTTCATCAAATGATACCTCTTCATATTTTTCTTCGCCATCTTCTAATTTTCGTACATATTCCGTAACCCTTGGAAGTCTCACCGCGAGATGATCCGCATCTCCACGACTTTCACTTTCTCTATGTAACACGAAATTCGAGATGATGAAAAATCCGTTTAGTCTAAGATACCAGTACACTAACTCTTCACCATAGTTTAACATACATAAAATAAAAATTAAGGAGTACTTAAAGATTTTTTCACTCTGCGACTCTCTTCCCATTTTTCTTCTCTTTCCAGCAATAGATTAAATATGATGTCGAATCCATTTGTACCTCCCAGGAGAATAAGCCAGTCACAACAGTATTCGCAGCCCTTGGTCAACATCGCTGGATCACCTGCCGGGTTTGAGGGGTTGAACATGAACAGGTTCTCTCCGAAGTCATAGACGGCAGTACTTATCTTCTCTGCCAGATCCTGTAGTCCTGCTTCCAGTCAAAAATATCAGCAGGATGCACTGTGAAGCTCGATTACAATATGCCTGCACAGGTTTGTTTTCCACGATCTTGTCGTTGCGAGTATTTCAACGTACTAGTTTATCCTCCTGCACAGGCAGAGATGGATCGACTGTTTCAACTCCAGTTGTGAGATGGATTACTTTTCCAATTCTTATTGCGTATTTCTGATCGAAGTGAAGCTGATAGGAACCCTTACATCCAGAACAGGAAATACAGCTAAAAGTTAATTTACATTTCTATTAGGTTCTTTTAAACCTCACAAAAAATGGCTGTGGATAAAAGGATGGTGAATAAACCATACCCATACCTCTTTCCAAGGCAGGTATCAAATCAGCATATTTGCTATAAGGTTTTATAATATCCTGAATTCTTGAAAGATCATTTGGCTCATGAGTTCCTAAGAAAATAAAGCTGCCAACATTCCGTGCTGCTGGTCTTTGGGTTATCAAAGGCAGATATTGAGTTATTAGAATCGTACCATGTCCTCTTTTTCCGAGCAATGTTACGATTCGCTCTATGTCCGGCATACACTTTCTGAAAAGTAAAGGCTCATCAATAATCAGAAGCTGTTTCAGATGTTCTTTTTCTGTCTCTGACCAGCCACGAACCTCCTGATATATTCTATTCAAAACTTCTCTCACCTTTTCGTTTCTTTCTTCATCATCCAGACCGTAGAGATTTATTACAGAGAAGTTACTGCTCTTTTTTAATCTCTCAAGCGTACCTTCTGGATCGATCGCAATAACTCTGACGTTAAACTTGCAAACCTCATTGGCGATATATCCAGCAAGTGTTGATTTGCCCTGTCTTGTGTGTGCCGCTATTATCATTGAACTTGTGAGAATATCGATAGGAAAGTAAACTTTAGTCGGAGCTATTTCTCTATTAATAACACTTTTAACCACATTGCCAAGAAGAATCTTTCTTTCACCTTTAATGCTTACTCTATTATTAGGGATGTGTATCTTTTCATCGATCACTTGTTCTTTTGGTATTTCTATAGCTCTTGTCATCATTCCCTGTAACAGTATTGCTTCTGTTCTGGTAGGCTGAAATTCTCTGATCTCTCTCATCAGCGATAATCCGAGATATTGTCTTACCACTGGTAGTAGTGGATGAATCAGATTGATAACGAGTTCTTTTTCTGTCACCTCTTCAACCTTTATTCCAAATGTGAATCTTGTTGAAAGTTTTGCAGCCTTTATTGCACCCTTAACACCTCTGTAAGCAATCTTCCAATCATCAACAGGATCAGAGAAAACATAGAAGAACAGTCCGGCAGCATTAAGATCATTCTTTAACAGAAAATAAGCCCTCAAGTGGTTCTCTATCTCTCTTGTTACTTCTTCTCTCCTCCTCTCCCATTTAAGTATATAATCTTCCTCCTCTTTTTCGGCTTTACCTATAAAACTCTGGCCTTGAAAATGCCAAGGTCCATTCCACTTTCCTAGCGATGCCCAATGATGCCGTTTAGCTTCATGCTTTTTTATAAGCTGTTCAAATGCTCCCAATTTACCAGCAAGCTTTGCAGGAATATCTGGAAGAACTTTGAATACGATATTCTTTAAATTGGAATGAATATAAACAACAACAAGAAGTGATTCCCTTGAAAGGTGATCCATTAACTTGGTTGCACCATACCACTGTATTCCTTTGTCAAACTTTCTTCCTATCTTTTCCTCCCAGACCTCCTGGTCAACAATTGCTTTTTTAGGATTTGCTGAAAGGGCAGCAAGACCAACCCATTTTTCAATATCTCGATAGTATTGTAGACAGATGTTATCAGGAAGCCAGTAAACATCGATGTTAAGAATTACTTTAAATTTTTGAAGATCATCAAATGTTGTATTTTCAATATCAAATTCATTCATAGATTTGGTGATCGCCGGAATATTAAATCTAGTTGCGTTTGTGTGAAATTCCGGGAAACTAAAATATTAAAAAAGTTTTCTTCTTTAAAAATCCTTCGAGAAGGCTTTTAATTCTATTGAACATCTCTGATGAAATTAGCCCACATATGGAAAGGACTGTCAACTAGACCTTTAAGAGATTACACAAACTGGATACAGTAAAGATTCAATAATGAGGTGTAATTGTACTTTATACTCTGTTTAAGTCAGAATCGATGGAGAATTCCAAGTTCTAGGAGGAAGAAGCATCTATAACGACGGAGACGCTGTAGCGATTCCTGAATAAAGTTGTTGAGAAGTGTTATCTAGCTGTCTCCGTCTTGAAAAACAACTACGCACACACCTCTTATTGTGGCACCAAAAATTTAAAGAGTGTATTTAATACTTTACTATTTGAATGTCAGATGAAATAACCAGACTTTCTGAGAAAATTGAAGAAGTCATCAAATTATACGTTGAGAAATTTTCTCGCTTAATCACTCTAATAACCGAAGAGAAAAGATACGTCTTTCCAAATTATTTAAGATATCCTTGCAAGATATATATTAATGTATTTAATGATTATATCGTCGTAGATTTCAAAAGACAAATAAAAGAGAAAAATTACATTTTTCATAAACGTGCGTACACTAAAAGTATTACTAAAAGTGAGTACTATCCAATCGTTAGGCGTCCTAGTATGTTTAAAGTGGAACATGAATTCTCATTAGGAAAACTTACAGCTGAGTGTGGTCATGGGGGCTTAGTAGATATTTCACCCACGGGAGCAGTTAAGATTTATGAGGTATGGTTTAAGTATATCAATAAAAAAGGAAAACCCAAATCTTTGAAAATTAATTGTTTGTGGATACTTGGACATAATTTTATTGCAGATACTAATATTCATAAAAAGATAAATAATTGGGTTATTGATGACTTTAAAGCCCATATATCAGAACTTTGGTTTAGTGAAAGAGATAAAGAAAGTAAACTAGTTCCACTTAAACTAGATGAGGAAATTAGTAAAATAAAAAGTGAACTTGAAATGAGAATTTCAAGTGAGAATGTAGAAGAAGCAGAGATACAAATGTTCTTAGAGAAACATCCATTTATTCTCCACCCTGATTTTATAGATTTCTCTACACTTAGTGTTGATATAAGGCCACAGGTAAATATAAATAAAAGTGATAGGCCAGATTTCCTAGTAATATCAGGTCTTGAATTGCACAGTGAAGCTATCTCTATTTTTGTTTGCGACTTGAAGAAACCGACAGATAAGCTATTTACTAGAGGGGGATACCTGTCATCTAAACTAATTAAAGCAATCGAACAAGTTCAGAAGTATACTAATAAACTGAAAACTTTGCTTAAAAACGTGACAAATGTGGATGTACGTGGAATAGTTATAATCGGCAGAAAGCTTGATCTCACTGAAAAGCATAGAAAAATTCTTGAAGAGTTATCCAAGAACTCGGGTGTTAATGTAATAACTTACGATGAACTCCTCGATAATGTAACTAAGTTACAAGACTTTTTCAGAACTCGCAAACCAAATTATCGAGTTATTGTAGTTGGTCAAAAAGGAACAGAAGACGAAGATTTTACAGGAAACAGTGGAGATGTCATACAAATGGCAATAAATGAGTTAAGTAGGAGTGATTGAAACTAATAAAAGCGACACTCATTTTTATTAATTTTTTATCGGAATTATATATCTATATAGTTTATTTAATTTTTATTTAGAATGGTATTAAATGAGATATAAAAAGAATTATTACAAATCAATTCTCACAGAAAAAATGGATGAAGAAATCCTTTCGCAGATGCCTTTATGGTTCAGAAGGTTGAGGGAGACGTATGTTAAGAGGAATAAAAGAATATGAGTCAAAAAGTATTCAAATTCGGACCTGCAATAGTTGCTAGAGTGCTGAGATACGTTTCATTCAATTTATTAACCTCCAGTTTTATTGAACTATCCTTAGTACTACTAATTAATATGGTTTCCGTGTTTAGATATTTTCTATCAACGCCACAAATTTCTCGAGCTTTTTAGGATCATCAGTTAATTTATTTAACAATTCATCAAGTTTTGCCCTAGTTTGATCGAGTTCAATCGCTTTTTGTATATCGAGAACCTTACCACACTTATTGCAGAACTTCGAGCCTGGGAGATTTTTATTATTGCATCTTGGACACATTACAGGTTTCAGTTGTTCTTCTCTTTTCTCATTTCTTTGTAGTCCGTTAAGCATGCACATCGCTTCGTCTACATCATCTCCAGCAAGATGAATGTAAACAGATGGCATTCTTGAGCCTTGTTTCCATCCTGCAGCTGCACATAGAAGTGAATGGGGTAGAAGTTTACTTGCAGGAGTAATCCTCGAATGCCTTATTAAGTAAGGCCAAACCCTTTTCTCAATTCCAGCTCTTTTAGCACAATCTACAATCATGGTCCTTACCGCAGTATAGGACATCTGCTTGCATCTTTTCTTTGAGGTTATAGTTACCCAGAGAGGAGCATTGAGATCATTTTTCAAAGGATGTACCTCAAGCCATGAGACAAGAATAGGTACTGATAAAATTATTCTGCCATAATCTTTTCCTACTTTTCCGTCTACATACAAACGTGCACCCAAATCGTCAAATTCTACATCTCCTATCTTCAAGCCAAGAATCTCACCCAATCTCCTCATTGATTCAAAGTATACCCATATGAATGCTTTATCTCTGATATGCCTTGCACAGTCTGCAATCTTTCTAATCTCGTCTACAGTTAAAAGATCCTTTTTCTGAACCTTACTCGGTATGTTATGTTTTATCTTTATCCATCTAACTTCAGGAGGATATTTGTCATCACAATTGCGAAGCCATTTGTAAAATCTTTTCAGAATTAGCTTGTAGTCATGCTTTGTCCATTCTGAATAATCTCTCTGCTCGATTTTTGCAACCAATTCGATTATATCATCTTTTGTAGCCTTTTCAAACGGTTTGTTGAGACGTGATGCAAGGTTTCTTAGTGTTGTTAGATATTTGATTATTCTTGCAATGCTAACACCCTCAGCAACGAGATGCTTGTAAAATTTAAGAAGAACCTCGCTGTTTTCTTTACCAACAACGTTTGCTTTTAATTTTTCCAGTTCTCTTTCGAGTTTTCGAGGGAAATTATAAATTGCGGCAGCATTGCTCATCCAATCACGTTTATCTTTTCTAATTCTAATGGGTTAAGGATACGCAATGTGCCGCTAAAGCCCTGGGAGGGAGAGCCTGCGGCTAAAAGTATCCTTAACCCGAATAATTTTTTATCGTTCAATTCTATTTTATTACATTAAAATTTAAATACCTATCGGAACAACATCTCTAAAAACTGAAAATAATGTTTCTGTTCTGTGAAATCTCCTCCTGAATATTTTTGAGTGCATTAAACAATTCTCCATCTACTTGGCATTCATAAAACTTATCTACTTTGTTTTTCAAGCTTCGTTAAGAGATATGAAGTGCAAAGTTTTGGAGGTTTGTTATATAAATAACAACCATCAACTTCTTTGGAACTTGTTACACAAATGATCTCATTTAATTTTGTCCAAAAATTTTAATCCCTATCTTGAAAAATCAGCGCGGTCCTAAGGGACACACTGGTTCCATGTGCCTCTCCTTCCGTGCTTAGGGTTCTTTTTAACTTTTTATCTAGTTTTTTAATACTCTATTACGCCTCACGCGCTTGCTGTAATTTTTGAGCGAGGTGAGATAAAAAGGATTATAATTGACTTTTTAAAAATTTAAAAAGTTTATACATCTGATCACGAGACTAGCTCAAAAGCGGACAAATCCCTCTTTCTGCTTAAAATATGTTCTTCTTTCCCAAGCAATCTATTAATTCCAAAGAATAGAAAATACACGACTGATTAATTTTTAGTTTCTAAACACCTTTTATTTTGCAGTTTGTACATTGCGCAAAGATTTAAGCAAAGAAATTCAAGTAGTTGTGTGCTAAATGTAAATGTAATTGAGTTACTAAAAGTGATATGGAACACAATCTTCCCAAATGGTCTTAGTAGAGAAGTCATTCTCTATTTATCCAGTGCAGTTTTGCAAGCTTATGCAGCCCTAATTGCAATTCCTTTTGCAATTGCAGTTATACACTTACAAAGTAAATATGGATATATATCCACTCAAATTTTGTTCAAACGGCTTAATTTAGTCCTTAAAGTTTTCACTATAATCGCTATCGTTTCCGTTCTTTCAATGATACTGTCATTAAATGATAAGTATTTACCTTACATTTTGTTTGCTGAAGTTATTACAGCCTTAGCCCCTCTTAAATATCTTATAAAACACGTAAGAGATGTATTCTCACTAAAACCAACCGATATTTTACATGACCTAGGCTATCCAGAAAGACCAGCAGAATTACTGAAGCAAGGAAAAGTCTTTGAAGCGTGGAATGTTATTTCTCAAGGTTTTGAATTAGCAAGAGCTTGTTCGCTGGACCCAGTATTGCATAGTCAAGCAAATGTAGTAATTTGGGAAATTGCAGGGGCTCTCCATAGAATTGACTGGAACTCAGACGTGAGGGAAGAAAAACATACAGGGAGTCTTGATCTTTCTGGAATATTATTCAATGTTGTTTGGAATATGCCAACCCATATCGTCGAGCCTGTGGTGAGGTCACAATTTAAACCCAACCCCATTCAGATTGAGATATTAGTAAGAGAGATTGCTAATGGGTTTATGGAGAAGCCTACGGGGACCTTTGATAATTTTTTAGAGCATGTTTACAAGTTAGTTACTGCATATTATGAAGTTGATACTGATCGAGCATGGGAAATTTTTCACTCTATTTTACTAGTCTCTACAAATTATTTAAAGTCCTGTGAAGAGGAGAAAGCTAAAACGATAATAGAACGCATATTACCAATTGAAGTTTGTTATGGTTTACAAATTTGCGATTATGCATATAAGCATGTTGAGGGCTTACCGCAAGTAACAGATTTTGGAGAGAGAGAAATAAAAATATACGGGTGGTTTCTTAGGATTTTAGATATATTAAAAGACTATCCCTCAGTTTTGTTCCATATATTGTGTTTGGAAAAGTTAGAGGATATATTGGAGAAGTTTGCAAGAAAGAACATACCACCCCTTCAAATTTTATTAATATTGGCTTTATGCAATCAGGAAAAAGCAAAGTTACCAGAGTATATGGATAAAATAGCAGAAAGTGTTTTAGAAGGACTTACTAATAAAGTTTTAAAAATATTGAAGGAAAATAAATGGAGGCCAAGCTTTGACGGAAACTCTCTTAAAATATTCTATGAAGATGAAGAATTCGCATCAATGGAGATAGACGAAAAACAATCAAAATTGGTGGAAGAATACTTATATTCTCTTAACATTGTTCTATAACTTATTTATGTAAGTTACCGGAACAACTTCCTATCATAAGTCATTTGCTTTTCTTTCCTTAATTCAAGGCATGGACTACGATGAACTTTCAGAAAAGATAGAAGATCTGGGACTTGATAATGGAGATATCGCTCTAATACTCGGAAAAGAGTTGATGAAATACAAATCAAAGCCTCCAAGAGGTAGAGCTCACTGGATGCATCTTTTCTGGAAATTGATACAAGCTTACTGTGGAAAAGAGCATCCTAGCGGAGAAGAGATAGAAGATTTTATAAAACAGATACATGGTTAGATCTTTTGTAAATCCCATCTACGGTGTCCAAAATTTTTATAAAAGAAGGCATCAAATAATTTTATGATGCTCAACAAAAAGGATATCGAGGACTTCTGTAAGAAAAATGATATAGAGTATTTAGCCATATTTGGCTCCTATGCAAGAGGAGATTTCAGAGAAGAGAGTGATATAGATGTGCTAGTTAAGTTTAACAAAAGAAAAAGCTTGTTAGATCTTGTTAGAATGGAGAGAGAATTGAGTCGGATTATGAATAGAAAGGTTGATTTGCTAACCGAGAACAGCATAAGCAAGTATTTGAGAGATATTATTAAAAGAGAATTGGTTGTTGTCTATGAAGGATGACAGGATTTTTCTACTACATATTCTTGAAGCTATAGAGAAGATAGAGAAATTTGTGAAAGACGTTGATTATGATGACTTTTTGGAGAATGATTTGGTTCAAAGTGCTGTTATTAGACAGATTGAAATTATAGGGGAAGCTGCTAGTAAATTGAGTTCTAATTTAAGGAGAAGATATAGCGAGATTCCTTGGCAAGATATCATAGGAATGAGACATAAACTAATTCATGGCTATTTTGGAGTTGATGTTGATGTAGTATGGGAAACTGTAAAGAAAGATGTACCTAAACTTAAAAAAGATGTTGAGAGAATATTAAAGAGTTTGGAATAATAGATCTTCAAATAGTACTCTATCTTTACAAGCTGATGATTGTACAGATTCCCATTCTTGACATGAAAATCTTAAAAACAACAAAAATTTATAACCAAGCTGCAATGAAAGATAAAGTTAAGACTCTCTAAATTTGATAGAGGATGAAATGTATGAATGGATTGTTCTCTGAAAAGGGGCATACACATAACACATATGAATAAGTTGTACGACATTACTTGAGGGTTGTGAAATGGTAAAAAGTAAATTGAAAGTTAGAAAAGAGAGAAACGGGTTGCATCTTTTTGATAGGAAATCGGGGCTACATATTTTAGTGGACGAAGTAAAATTTGAAGACGATTTCCACATAGCACCGAGAACGGTAAGCATTGCTTTAACAAATAAATGTAATTTAGGATGTTATTATTGCTATGCACCTAAGAACAACATGACTTTACCAAAGGAATTCGTAAAAAATTTAGCTCAAAAGTTGGATAAATTGGGTGTATTAGAGATAACTTTCGGAGGCGGAGAACCTTTCCTGCATCCAGATATTATTGAGATATGTAAATGGATATGGGAGAATACCAATTTGGGAATAACGATTACTACGAATGGAACTTTATTAAATAAAGTTGTAGTGGAAGATATCAAGGATTACATATCATTTTTACGAATATCTATTGATGGCTCATCTAGCACTTATAGAAAAATAAAAAGAACCGAGTTAGAACAAGTGTTAGCAAATATCAGTCATATAAACGATTTCATACCTTTTGGGCTGAACGTCATCGCCAGACCAGGATACGTTAAGGAAGTAGAAAATGTAGCTGACTTGGCTTTAGAAATTGGAGCAAAAAATATTCTTATAATTCCTGAACATAAGAATGGTAATTTCATTTTAAACAAAGAGGATTGGGAAGAACTCAAAAATATAATCATGGAGTACATATCAAGAATAGAAATATATGTAACATATGATGTGACGAATTTTATATCGATACCTACATTAGATTTAAACGACAATGGAGAATTCCTTTTTGTCCATGTATCAGCAGATAAAAAATTGAAACTTAATTCTTTTCAAGAAGATGGCATCCCCATAAATGACGACACTTCTAATTTGGAAGAAGTTATTTTAAAATTGAGAGAATTATATTTCAAAGAAGTAGGAGGGAGAATATGAAAGTGTGGGTAGGTTTTTCGGCAGATCATTCGGCAAAGTTGAGGATAGTTGGAGAATTTAAAAATCTTGAACAAGCCCAACAAGCAGAGGACAAGCTCAAATATCTTATAAGAAATTTTAGAGATATCGAACCAGACATAGAATCTCTCAGTGGTGTAAAAAAGGAGGAAATAAAAAGGAAACTGGTGGATATATGTGAAGATTTTGATATTTACGGGTTATGGATTCAAGATGCTGCTCAGTTTCCCTTTTTCGGAGAAGATGACATAGAAAGAGAGGATAACACTATAACCATCGAGACAGATGAACTGGAAATACAGGCTTTAATCAAAGTTTTACTTCATTATGGCGCAAAAATAGAGGTCTATAGTAAACATGATTATCCATAAAACTTTAGCAACATTGCATAGCAGTAGATATGTTGCTAAAGTTTGCTCCACTCGATCTGCATTTGTAAAATTTTGTATGTCTCTTAAATAAAATTAAAATATGAAAGATGATATGTAAGAACTAGATATAATCAGAGGTTATAATCCTAGAAAGGCTTTTATGAAGCAATTTAAGATGGAAATTGATGCTTAAAGAGAGGCGTTTTACTAAATACTACTATTACTTCTTAGATGGGTGTGGGACTAAACTTTTTAAATTTTTTAATTAAATAAAATTAATAAGTTTTATCCGAAAGTTTTATATTGTAGAAAGTATAGTGGGATTGATGAACGAGAAGATTACAAAGGAATATTTACCTTGGTTTTCAAAACTATTAGGTGAGGAGGAAGGTGTTGAAGCCAACAATTCTGGTGGTATAATTTTAAAAATGATAGCATCCAAAAGTTACGATGAAGAAAAGGACGTGATAAAACCAATCAATCTATTTGAGTTACTTGAGGAAACATATGAAATTCGAGAGAAAACAGGAATTAGTCTGTATAGTTATGAACTTGACTATCTTGGTAGACTTAACTCAAGAGAATTCTGGAGAGATATTTTTTCTTTAAGGGCAGTTGGTGATATTGAGTTTGTAACTTCTAACCCTTTTGTAAAAATTACCTTAGAGGGTATTGCAAAAGCTAAAAAAACACTATATCCTTTAGATATTAGAGAAGAGTTCCAAAAACTAGGATATAGATAGCTACCCTATACAGGAGGTAATAAAATTAAGAGAGTGTGGGGTGTCTCTCTATGGAAATTCTGTTGCTGTTGGTATAACTTAGGTATAAGACGTTATTTTTTAATTCCAGTGCTTTCTCTTTTGTTATTTGCTTTATTCCCTACGGTATTAACATTTTTTCCAGAAATTTTGTCAAGAATTTCATTGATTGATCGAATAAAGATATTAGTAATTTTAATTATAACTCTCCTTTTTTTATGGGTTTTGCTTGAGATATTTGTTCATTTTCTCTTTAATAGATTATTGATTCAAAGAATTTTAAATGGCAAGTATGATGAAATTTTAAGCAAGGTTATATTGAATCTGTTAAATTCTTTAAAAAACAAGGATGAGAACAATAGATTAACTAAATTTATAGATGACAATTTCTACTTAATTATAGATGAAAATGTAAATTTAACAAAACCTGTTAAGCGTAGAATATTATTTAAAATCTTGGAAGTGCTGAGTGAGTTTGGCTATGTTAAGATAGTGAGGGGATAAAATTGAGTGACTATAACAAAAAATTATTACTTGGAGAAAAATTAGAAAAGATTTACCTCAAAACAAGCGAAGCTTATACTAGAGAAATACTAAAGGACAAATATAAAATTAGTAAAGAAAAGAGTTTAGATGATTTAATTAAAGCGATTAAGTTCTATACAAATATTCATTTTTGGTTTAAATTTAAACCATATAAAGCTACGAGGAAGTATGGAACCTCAGTTAATGACCCAATATATGGTACTTTTAACCTACCAAATGAGGTAAATTTTCTTATCTCACTTCCATTTATACAGCGTATGAACTATATAAAACAACTTTCTTTTGCTTATTTGATATACCCAAGTGCCACTCATACAAGACTATGCCATTCTATAGGAGTGTCCGAGCTAATCGGGAAATATTGCGATTCACTTAAAAGTAAAGGGATTGAAATATCAAACGAAACAAAAAAAGCATGTCAAATTATTGGGCTGCTCCATGACATTGGCCATGGACCCTGGGGGCATAGTACTGAGCAAATGGACTTCTTAAAGAGGAAAGGAAGAAAAGAGAAGAGAGATACGGCAATTTTAAAGGATTACCTAAAGGATTCAAATTCCCCTATAGTGAAAGCATTGGAAGCTATGGAAGAAATAGATTTAGATTTAATTATTAAAGTTATATGTGATAAAGAGAAACTAGGAGAGGATGCATTTTTATCAGACATGATAGATTCTCCTACTGACGTAGATCGTGTTGATTATGTAAATAGAGATATACATTTCACAAATTATGGATTGGGGAAATTTGATTACACTCATTTTATACATAGTGCTAATGTCGGCTATTACAAAAATAGAAAATCTTTATATTATGAAGAAACAGTATCACGAATTATAGATACATTTCAAGATAGGAGAAATATACTATATAGAGATGTCTATCTGAAACCCGAAAAATTAGCTGCAGACGAAATGTTATGCCATGCTCTATATGGATTGCTGGACGAATACAAAATATTGGATGACAAAACTATTCTTCCAGAAATTTTGAAATTAACAGATGCTGACTTGATGTATATTTTACGATTATTTGGAGACGAATATGTTCAGGAATTGATTAAAAATCTGTTATTAGGTAAAGTTTATGCTCCTGTAGAGGAGTATACCCTAAAAATAAACGGAAGTGATTTTGATTCAGCTTTATTCAAACGTACAATAGACGTTAATAACTACGGATTTAAACTTAAAATTATGATTGAAGAAGAGTTGTGGGAAAAAGTTGTTAAACAAATTCCTGAACATTTAGATTCTAATAAACCACAGATATTTACATTTTTCCCAGAAATCCCATCTGAAGAAGGGGAAATGTTTAGAAAGATGCCAGATGGTTCAAAGGTGTTAGTAGAGCTAGTAGATACATTAATAGAATATAAAGGGAAAATCATTTGTTTAAAGGATCATCCTGAAAGAAAAGGAGGGGAAAAATGGGGAACAATCTATAAAGTATACTTGTTTGCTCCGATAAAACTCATGAGATACAGGAACAAAATAAAAGAAGCTTTCAACGAGGTTATTGTATCAAAATAATTTTGATAGTTTTTTGATTATAGTAATTCAGTTCAAGTTGAATAAAAATTTGAGATGATAAATTGATATGGCAAAACACTATGTGTATAGAATTGATTACGACACTGGATTCGCACCCAATACAGAATACAACATTTGTACATTAAGTGGATGCAAAGTGAGTACTGTTGAGAAATGGGCTAAGAAAGGTAGTTGGGTAATTGGAATAGGTGGAAAAAATACAGGAAAACCAGACAAACTAATTTATGCTATGGAAGTAGAGGAGAACCTTTCTTATTCCAAGTTTAAAGAAAGATTTCCTGAGAAAAGTAAATATTTGCCACCAGAAAAAGCAGGAAGTAACGTGTTGGTTTCAAGGAAGTTCTATTATTTTGGAAATAATGCTATCGATTTACCAGAAGATCTGAAGCATATTATTTGGGACAGACAGGGTGTTAAATGTATTTCCGATGAAGACATAAACAAACTAAAAAACTTTCTCTCTAAAATAGGATACAAACAATATGGGGTGTATGGAAAGCCTAATAATATAGAACTCTAAAAAGTGTGGAGAATATTAATAATAGCAAGAATTTACCTTATTCTTGATAAAATTTTTAGTTATTTTTTGGCAGCTAAGCAAATTTAACATTTTTTGTTTCTAGCCATCGGATTTAAACTATCGGAACTATGTCCTTCCTTTAATTTCTAATCAATTACACAAAATCAAACTATTATGAATTTCAGCAGATACAGGACAGAACTAGAACTAAGAGAAAAATTTGAGAAAAGAGGTTACCTCGTCATGAAAGTCTCTGGAAACTGCAATCTACTTATCGGAGGTAGAAGAGAGATATTTGTAATTTTATTGAGGAGAACAAGAAACAGTAAGGTTACAATTTCCAAGGAGAAAGTCAGAGCACTAATCGATCTTGGAGAGAGGTTCTTTGCAATCCCTCTCATAGCTGTCAAATTCCTGAACAGAAAATGGGTTATAAAAGAAGTAACCAAACCTGAGAAACTAACAATAAGAGTGGATGATGAGTCTGATCTTAAATTCTAGATTTTATTATACCATAGCGTTGAGCTATCTCATCTGACAGCTTTTTAATCAGTGACCAGTCAAAATCAAGTTTCCTGATATCGACTATAAGCATATCCTCTATCAGCGGGTGACAGAATGCCTTTATTTTCACTCCAGCTCTTCTAGGCGTGTTATTCGTTTCGATTTCATAGATTATGCGCGAATCCAAATCTATCACATCACATACAGAACCGTTTATGGATTGCTCGGTTTTGAAATTATGCTTTATCCTGTATATGTTGTGACATATTAGAAATTTCATGAACCTGTGCTCAAGCGTTTCCCATCCTGTAAATTTGACAGAATTGACTTCCCTCAGATCAATCCCGAGTCTTTTGAGTTTAGGATAATTTCTCTGAAAAAAGGCATTCCAGCCCATATGAGAGAAGTATGATGATCTAATTGAATAGCTTACGCAGATGCAGAGTTCCGATAAAACTAAAATATTTGGTAGAGTAAACTTAATAGGATATGTCCAAGGAGGGGGAACAAAAAAGAATAAAATTGGATAGAAACTTAACAGGCGTGCTAAACAAACCAATAACAAGAAGAACATTCATTATCGCCACAGCAATTCTAGCTGCAGGATGTCTTGGAATTCCAAAACCAAACAAAACATATACACCACCAACAGAACAACCTACACCCGAACCTAAATCCGATTTCGAAGAATTTAAAGAAAAATATCCAAAATTGGCGTATGATTTTAATGAGATAGATTATCAACTTACTAAGAAATTGTTCGAATACAAACCTGAATTAGAAAAAAGAGAAGATATTCACGAAACATTAGGAAGGTTTGTTAAGATAAGTGTGATTACTTTGGGTCATCTATTTGGAAGTGATGAAACTAGGAAAGCCTACTATACTGTTGAACAAAAGATACGCAGGGCAAAGGATAAAATTCTAGATAATGGTGTTATTAAGAAAGTAGTTCTTCCTAACATAGATTATCATGTTAAACTGGGAGATAAACAATTAGGAGATGATCCATTCGGAGAGGAAAGAGAATCATTATTACCAATGAATGATAGAGAATTAGAAAAACTGGTTCCTGATAGGGAAGATAGAATGTGGGTGAATTATGCGAGAGGTAGACCACCTGCTTTCTTTAGTATGAAAGTTGGGCCTAAAGAAGAATATAGCAGTGCTCAAGCACTACTTGATAATTTAGATCTAATGATAAATGGTGGTAAATTCGGTATCTATGAATGGAACACTTTGTATGATAGGATTATTGCTGTGTATAAAGATCCTGATCTAAAAAGTTATCCGGCTGATTGGTGGCCTGGACCAAACAATGCTGCTAAAGATAAAACTGATAGTGAATTAGTAGAGGAATGGTGGTTATCTTACGAAGTAGGTAGTGATTTAGATGGACCAGTAGATAAACATTTTGCTAAATACATGCCAGAATTTATAGAAACCTTCAGATGGAATGCAAAATACGTCGCTCCTATTATAAAGAAAGATGAATTTATGAGAAAAGGTTGGATAACATGTGCTGGTCTATCTTTATTAGATGGGTTATGGATAGAAAAAATGCATCAACCAAGCCGTAGTAGATATAGGGTGTACGCTAAAGCATTGGGTTATGCAGGGGACGAAATTACTGCTAAAAATCCCATTCATCCATATTGGGATGAATGTACAGCTGGAGTTATATATGAGGAATTGAGAAAGAAACTTCCAAAGAATGTTAAGTATGGGCCTGGAAAAACTGTTCATAGATATGTTTCTGGTTATGATTCTTACGGAAATCCGATAAAAATGGTTTCATCGTTAAAGGCAGAGGTAACAGGAGAAAGATACGCATGGATTTAATAAAATTTTATTCATGAATACATAAGTATTTATTATCATATGTAGAACCTACATATACACAATGACCTTCAGTTTCTCCGACTTCATAGGTACAACAGTAATAATCTTGACAGTGTTCTGCTGTGTCTGTGCATTTGGTATAACATTTACAAGTATATGTTGGACTTGTTGGATTATGGATTTCGTTATCACAATACGCCTTATATCCACCTTCACATGTCTTCCATGCACAATCATCATCATTCCTACATTGCACACATTCTCCGTTTAAACAATATGGTTTATCGCCTGAACACTCTTCAGCATATTTATAACAACATGTTCCACTTGGACATGAGAAACAATAACCACTTGTACTTGGGTTATAGAATCTCCAATTTGTAAAGTCTGAATAACTTCCACAGTAACCACCACAAACAGCAGATGGGCATGGCTTTCCACAATCATCAGAACAAGTACTCTTATCTTCATCGCATGTACACTCATTATCTCCACAGTATTCTATGTCGAACTTATACGTAGCATAACTTCCAGAACCTCCTTTGACTGCTTTGTAGGTTTTTGATGAGATAATAAACTTAAATATCTTTAAATATAAAAAAAATATACATGAACGCAAAATACGCAGCAAGTCTTCTTATAATTATATATATAATTTTATGGGTTGTGCTGAATGTAGCTTCCAAAATTACCTTACTTGATCATGTAATATTTTTGATTGTATTAATTGTTGCAATAATTATCTTAATCACAAAAATTAGCAGATAAAAAACTTAAAATGTTTAAATCTTCTCAATCTTTCAGGTAAATACAAATCCTCTTAAGATTATCCTCTTTAAACAAACTTGAATATTCATTTCAGGTCTCTCTCCTTCGAATTTTAATTAAAATAAAATTTACACTCCTTTTTACCATGTACTGCCCTCTTTAAATCTAATCGGAATTCTTCCTCCAAATAAACCATTTAGCAGATATTTGCCCAAATTAAGATAAAGACTTTTAAGGATGATTTTGATGGTCAGAGTTAAGGCGTGGAGACTTGGGAGAACAACAAGATCAATAGTCGTTGTTATTCCTATGCAGCTTGCAGATGTGCTTAGAATCAGGGATGGGGACATTCTTGACTGTAAGATCGATTTTAACAGGAGAGCACTGATCTACAGGAAAATAAGATCGTTTCAGAAGGATAGAAGAATGAAAAGATGGGAGAATTTATCTGAAAGGTGTTTTGGGAAGGTTCAGAAAGATAACAGACATACTTAAAAGTTTTTAAATTTTTCATTAAAAAGTAATAATAAACCTTTTCTTAAAGGTGAGAACAATTTCAAGAGAAGTGTCTGAAAAATGTGAAATAATCGAAATTAGACCTCTAAAGAGAAGGTCACCTAACGATCCATTAAGAGTAACAATCCGAGTAACAAAACCACCTTACAAACAATCAGAGATTTGGGCTGAGTACAGAGATGAGGTTGCGAAATATATAAGATTACTTAAGGATGATCACGAATACGAGGCTGTAAAAAAGTTTTGGATGTCTAAAAGACCCATTAATTTTACTACCCATAAAAAGGTAAGATTTTACGAAAAATTATGGAATGTTATCGATAGCATAGGTGGAACCGTAGCCCGCGAAGGATTATCTGAGTTTCTTGATGAAGTTCAAGAAAAAATGGAACCAATTATTGAGGAGTTGTTCGAATTAGACAAAATTCCATATTACGATCTTATTATTAAAGATGGTATTGTACCAAGTGGTAAACTTTCTCGTTCTGGAATCGAGATTACTTATCCGTCAGAACAATCTACCAGTACATCAATCAATCTAAATGCAAAGAGATTATTCATCAATGTGATGGCAAGAGAAATACCTAATATGATAATAAGAGATATTAATGAATTGCTTTGGAATGGAGAAAGATATGTGATCTCTAATTATGTTAGAGAAAAAATATTAAAAGAACTAAAAAATGAGATCCCAGGAACATATGAGACTCTTATTGATGAGAAATATATTACTACGCTTGCAAGAAGGAATTGTAAATTGCCCCCTATCCATGAATTGATGGAAAAATATGGTCAAGAGTATGGATATAAAGTCCATGGAGAAATTCTTAGATTCTCCAGAGCATTTAAATCTGTTGTTGATTACCTTAATGAAATAGGAATTTCATTTCGAGAATTTATTGAAGGTTGCAAATCTCTACGCGCAACGATGCGTGGTTTCTCTTTTCGACCTGATAGTAGGTTAGAAAAATCATTAAATAAAATTATAACGATATGATAGTTTAATTCTATTTGTTATAAACCCATCCAAGTACTTATCTACAAGTTTTATGTATTCTATATGGTGTTGTTTATTCCTAAATTTTAGACAAGCATTTTTATACTCCAAAAATGCTTTGATATCTTCTAGGTTCTTCCTACCTCTATTTATTGCAAATCTTGACATCTCCCAGACCCATGAATCGGATCCATTATTTAGCAAGTCTTCTATAAAAATTCTATTATAAGGTGGTATCTCATCAGTGATCTCTGCAGCTATCTCAGGAAAGGAATCTGTTATTTTAATTCTTTTTTTAAAATATTTAATGAAGAAATCAAAAATTTCAGGTTCTCCTAATTGAAATTTTTGTGCCTGAATTAGTTCTCCAACAAACATCGCTCTTCTAAAAGGAGCGAACGGAGAGATCTGCTCTATTTTATCCGCAGACCATAAAACTTCCGATAACTTATTACTCCATTTCTTTTCACTATGCTCTTTTATAGCTATTACAACTCTATTAATACTTTCAGAATCAAGAGCAAACTTCTTTAGAACTTTCTGAGCGAGTTCAGCGCTATCTATAGCATGATTTTCTTGTCCGAAATCTCCAGGTCTTCTAACAGAATCGTGTAACAGAGCTGCAATCTTTACAATGATTCTGCCTTTTTCATCGAATTCTCTTGCCAAATACGCTGAAATGGTTGCCACTGTTTGAGCATGTCTATATCCATGAGTACCACTTTGTAAACCTCTTTTAATGTTTTCTGTATAATGATGTTTAATAAAGTCATTTAATTTATTTAAAATATCATACAAATTTATGTTGTCCATTCCTCATCCCCTATCTCAGCTAAAATTTTGTCAATTACAGTCTTATCTATCTCTTCTCCTCTTTCCCATTCGATCTCAAATGCATTTCTGAAATGGTTGACTAAAGTTTCCTCATTTATAACTTCACCCCTAATTGCATGTTCCGAATCTATAGCTCGCCTATCTTTAACACCAACAACAACAGTTCTTTCCCCTATTACCATCCCTGGTAGAGAAGTATTTCTTACTGCTTTTACTTCAAGAGTCTTTATTTCTGGATTGTTCAGAAAACCATCCTCACTCGTGCACAACTTTCTTGATTCTTCGATATTTTCTTCTAATCCGTCTTTAACCCATGACTTGATAATCTCCTTTGTTGCATCCCAGTTAAATAGATATTTTACTCTTAGACCTTCTTTTAATCTCCTTTTAAGATTCTCAAAGTACCATCCTCTAATTGGGTTGATAGGATCCCTATTTTCTGTTATTAATATGATTCCAGGTGTATTTGCGAATATCATTATTTCATCCGATAAATCATGGAGCCTCCCACATTCTATGTAAAATCCTTCCCTAGTTACACTCTTAAATGGTTGTGGATGCAATAAAAACTCCATTTTTTTGGCTTGTTTTACTGCAATTAACCTAGCTTTGGAGATTTCACTGATAGCTTTTTCTATTGGATTAAATATCGAATCTATAATACTTCCATTTGGAAATTCGTATTTTGTGCCATATACAGATAGCGGAGGAGTTTTTAAAAAACCCATCTTTGCCAAATTTTCCAAAGTATCTGAAATAGTTCCATAAGAAAAGCTTTTCTCCTCCTCTTTTAATCTATTCCTCATACCCTCAGCATCGTATGCTATTATCGACCCACTTGTGGTGAAATCATTTATATAAACTCTTATTATTTCCTTTGCACAGTCAGACAACCTTTTTCTTAGAACAATATATCCGATATACTTAAGATATTCGAGATATTCATCGTCCAGCTCAATTTGTTTCATAGTTTTTGTAGGGTTTAATAGTTTTTCTAAATTTCGAAATCTCAGCGAATTTTAAAATTTTATGAAATTCTAAAATATCTCCAAAATTCAAAATTATATAGAATTTTCAAGCTGATATAATAGGAAAAAGTATATATTGATAGACAAAGATCAAAGAAGTGGTGATAAAATGTCCGAAGTAGAAGTTGTAAACCTTGCAGTAAGTGCAGCAGAAGTGCGTTCAATAAGTGAAATAGCCACACTGATTGCTGATGAAATCTTAAAATTTGCTGAAAAGTACGGAGTTGCTGACCAATACAATAGAGACAGGCTTGAAGAAGATGTTGCACTATTCCTCGTGAAGAGGAAAGTCGTTGGTTTGGAAGAATTAAGGATATCTATTCTAGAAGATGGAGCAAGCATTGGCGACTCTTTAACAGGAAAGAGGATAGCAGATCTGATTTTCAGAATCAGATATAAAGAAGGAGGTTACATGCGATGAGGAGACTTGTTATTCTGGCAACAAAATACAATGATACAGCTGAAGCTGACAAAATCTTTTCTCAGAGAGGCTGGAGAAGAGTAAGAGACGACACTGTTGTCCCCTCTGTTAAAGAAGTCGTCAGGAAGTCGAGAAAGGAAACAGGGCTGATAGACCTCGAGATAGAAGAAATTGAGTACAGGTGGTAGTTATGGAAGAAGTACGTGAGTTAAAAATTATTGTTAAACTCTTAGATAACGAAACCAAAGAAGTTTACGATGAACTTGAGGAGACTCTGTTTCTTACTGAAGATTCTGAAATCGAAGAGGGAGTATCAACCAAGAGTTTAGACGAGTTTATAGAAGGACTAGTTAAAGAAGTTGATGAAACATGCAGAGATAACGAACTTGCTTTGATTGATCCAGAAACGTTATGCACTAATCTGGCAATCGCTCTAATCCTTTCTAAAGATGGAGATATTGTTGTTGATGCTCCAGTGGTGAGAATTAAAGAAGGTGATGAAAATGAAGAACAAGAGTGAGCTCCCTGACGATCTATTAATAGAGATAGAAGCTCCAAACAAGGATCTTGAAAGAAAGTGGAAGAGACTGCATGGGATAGACGATTTAAGACAATCCATCCTAGAATACTGTAAAATTTGTTTAGATGGTAAAAGAATAAGATTGTGGTGTATCAGTAACTACTCAAACCCTCACAGGGTAATGAAACTTTTGACAGATGAAATAAACTTTTCAGGAAAGATTCTCTTTGTTGGTGACCCCGGCACAGGTAAAACAGAACTTGCAGAAGGATTGGCTTATGCATTAGGGAAAGAGTTTGGAAAACTTTACCTTATCAAACCACTGGTGTTGCGTAGCAAGTATGTGGGGTTATCAAGTCAGAGGCTAAGAAAACTGTTCGAATACGCAAGGGAAAAAGCAAAAGAATGTCCAGTTATTCTTTTATTTGACGAATTTGATTCCGTAGCTCCGATGAGGGATAACGCGCAAATGCATGAGGAGATAAAGGCTTTTGTTAATACCTTACTTGAAGAAATTGAGAAAGTAACACCATCTGATCGTATCCTTGTAATTGGTACAACAAACCTTGAACGTGCAGTAGATTTTGCAGCAGACAGAAGATTTGAGGTCATAGTCTTTTTCAAAAGACCAAACTATGCGCAAAGGTTTGAACTTATTAAAATCTTACTAGAGCCTTTTGAGATTGATACTAAAACCATAGAGGGTCTAGCAAGAAGAACAAATGGCTATACTCAAGCAGACATTAAAAAACTCATCAAACAAGCGTTACTCATTGCTCTCAACCAGAACAGAAGACTTGAGGCTGGAGACTTGTTTAAGGCGCTAAAAGAGGTTAAACCAACGAGAAGTTATTCAAAAAGAAAATGACCCTAGAACAACTCTTAAAAGAAATTTCCAGGATAAACTCAAGACTTGATGAAATAGAGCAGAGACTGGATGAGATGCAGTTTCACAGAGTAATTCTTGATGAGAGCAGGGTTGTTGAGGGAGAAGGAATGCTTGGAGGTAGAACGTACCTCACTGGACAAACAGGAGAAATACAAAAACTCATACGTGTACCGGTATGCGATTCATGCGGTCAGATTGGTAGATATGAGTTTATATGCCATCACTGCGAGAAAAAGCTCTGCAGAGACTGTACAATAATTTATGAAAACACGACACACTGTTTAGACTGTCTAAGGAGATATCATATCGATCTCAGTAAAAAGGCATGGAAGGTTTTAAAGTGTATTGTAAATGGTGTTACAATTGTTTCTACAATCTCAAGGCTCACCAAAATGCTCAGAGAAGAAGTCATCACATCAATGGCTGAACTTCAGAGACTCGGATTTATAGTAAAAGATGGCTGGATTATAAAGCGATATCGCATAACAGAAGATGGCTTAGTTGCAATGAACTTGTATGATAGAATCTATGGTTCTGATCCAGACTCCTACGATTTTTTGATGGAGCTGAAGGACTATGCTCCCTGATTTCCTTGCTGAACTTATTCAACGTTTGCTAATACTCTCAATTCACTTAAAGGAGAGGATGATTGAACTTCTTCAGAGAAAGCTATCAATGGTGGTGTTTTTCCTGACAGTTGTGATTACAGCTTCACTTACACTAACGTTGTCTTGGAAAGAATTATTCACTGCAGCCCTATTGCTTCTCATCTTCAGCTTTATTCTTACAATTTTTGGAGGGATCGATTATGGATGATCTTGAATGGGTTCTTGCTGTAAAAGAGATTGCTGGGAAGGCGAATGGTTTAAGCACAGTAGAAGACATTCTCAAGCTTTATCTGGTTGAGGATAATTTCAGGGAGAAGTTAAAACTTAGAAGAGATATACAACAAATTCTCTCATTCCATACAACTCAGTTTTTATTCTCGAAAAAGCCAATTCTTAATGTTCCTACCCAAGAAGAGGCGAATGGTGAAATTGTTCTTGGAAAGATCCTTCAGGAAAATGAACTATACGATTTTGGTTTATCAAAAGAGGAATTAAACCAGCACATGCTCATAATTGCTAGAAGCGGTCATGGCAAAACAGTGTTAATAATGAGAATATTGGCCGAATTAATCAAAAGAAACATACCATGGCTATCTTTCGATTTCAAAAGGGATTACAGACATCTTATAAGAGAATATCCGATATGGATTATACGCTGGGAAGATTTAAGATTCAATCCATTAACACCACCACCTGATGTATCTCTGCATAAATGGAAGCAGATTTTTGCCGATGTTTTCTCTCATTGCTTTGGCTTCTTTCACGGCTCTAGAAATTTCCTTCTTGAATTCATTGACATTCTTTACAGAAGAAAAGGTGAGGGGGCAACACTAACAGAACTTTACGATATGATGTCCAGCGTCCAGATCAACACGAGAAAGAGGCAGGAATACTTTGACGTGGTTCTCAACAGGCTTTACTCTGTGATAAGCAACCTTGGAGAGGTAATCAACTGTGAAAGGGGATTCAGGATTGAAAAATTACTTGACCACTTTGTTGTGATTGAGCTTGATGGTCTGGGCAGAGATGAGCAGAATCTACTGATAGAACTCTTTTTAGCATGGATTTATGCATATAGACTGTCTCAAGGACACAGAGGAGAACTAAAACATGTACTGATTTTCGATGAAGCTAAGCGTGTGTTTGATGTCAACAAGGAATACAAGCAAAGCACAACAGAACTTGGAGTTGCACCGATCGATATCATAACAGATGAAATAAGAGATTTTGGTGAAGCACTCATTATTGCAGATCAGGAACCATCAAAACTTACTCACTCCATCAAGGCAAATACATACACGAAAATCACAGGCAATTTGGGACATGGAAGGGATATAAACGATGTTGCAGAGGCAATGGATCTCAGCAGCGATGAGAGAAATGTTATACCAAAACTTGAACGTGGTGAATGGGTCGTCAAGCTTTCAGGAAGATTCACAAAACCCTTCATGATAAAATCAGCGAATCTATCAATTAAAAAGGATGTGACTGGTGAAGAGGTGAGGGAGAGGTTTAAGTCTATAGTTTCAGAGCTTGGTGATGTCCTCAAACCAGAAGAGAGAGAAGAGATCGAGCTTCCCGAAATTTCTGAAGATGCAATGAATTTGATCGTTGATATCTGCTATCATCCATTTAGATCTCTGTCAAACAGATGTAGATCTCTTGGATTATCCTGGCGGAGATTTGAAAGAGCAAGAGATGAAATCGTGGAAAACTCTCTTGCAGAGGAAGTTGGCATTACACTTGGTGGAAGAAGATTGAAGTTTTTAGTATTGACTGAACTTGGAATTAAACTCCTTAGGTCTTTGGGTCATGACACAGGTTTGTGGAGATTTGCTGGAAGAACAGGCTTTGAACATAAACTCTTCCAAGTTTTGATAGGATACAGACTGAGAGATGCTGGATATGATGTTTTTATGGAAAGGGATGTGAACGGAAAAAGACTCGATATACTTGCGATCGGAGAGAAGAGAATTGGAATTGAAATTGTCATAACTCTAAATATGAATACCAGTTTATTAAATTCATGTCTTAACGAACTGGACGAGCTTGTAATTGCTTGTAAGGATTCTGATATTCTTAAAATCGTCAAAAAGACTATCAGCGATTCTGTTTCTGAAAATGCCCTTGCAAAAATACGTTTTGTGACACTGGATAGTTATCTCAATTCGCTCAATAATGATAGAGGAGATCGTGGAGATCATTTACCTGCAGAAAAAACAGTGAATTCACCCTCTTTTTCACGGAGAAGATACGGAGATCTTTCAGGGGGTGAATTATGAAGAAAGGATATAAAGGATACAAAAGTGGAGATAAGAAATACATTACAAAGATTCTGAGAGATTATTTCAGATCTAAATACTTGACTAATAGGTACGATGACTTCAGGTTGAGATATCCTGTAATTTATTCTCCTAGATATTACTTTCCGAAAAGAAAGAGTGCTGAAGAGTATTATTTGATACAGAGACAGTATAAGAGTCAAGAGCCCCAGACGAGCAGAAGAGATGTTAAATTAAGTGGCGAGTCTGGGAGAATGTTTAGTAATTCAGACGTAGAGAAAAATACAGGGAAAAATCTGGAATCCAAACTGAGATACGAACTAACTAGAGAACTTGAAGGAAAATTAAGACAGGATCTTACCGAAAAATTAATGAGAGAGTTTGAAAACGAGCTTTATGATAAGATTGAGGCGATTTTTAGAGATTTATCAGGGAAGGATGCTGAATCCAGAAATTTAGATGGAGAAGGTAAGACCAAAGATGAAGCTGGGGGAACTGACACTGAACTCAGAAATTCGAATAAAGAATATGAGATTGAAGAGGACTCTGAGCATGGCAGTTTGAAATCGTTGCTCGAATCAGCAGTAAAATTGAGCGAAGAAGAAAAGGAGGAATGGGAAAGAGAGGAATACGAAATATGGCTTGACAGAATAATCGATAAGGATGAGTCGCTTCTTGATGGGGATGAAGTTGAGACGCCTGAAATTGATGAGATTACAGGGATTGAAATACTTGAAATGTCCGAGGCTGAACCTTTAGATATTGAAATCGGTGAGGATGAGACTAGAGATCTGGATGAAAAATTGAATGATGAATATATAGAGCCTCTAGATTTTGATGAATTTGTTGAGCCTGATTTTGCTGAGTATGAGATGTGGGATGTAGAAGGTGATGAATATTGAAGCAAGCAGTTAGATCCAGAACGATTCAGGACATACTTGAAGAAGAGCTTGAGAGGCTAAAACGAATGTTGTGTATGGGCTATGAACTTGAAGTTATATGGATGCCAGATGAAAATTCTAGGCTGGCAGGGGAGGTGAGGGAGAATAGGATTTTTGTTTATGAAGTTTCTGAGGAGGAGGCGATCGAAACTCTTAGACATGAGTTTATTGATTATACGATAAGTAATATTATTGAGCCCTATAAGGAAATTGCAAACAAGCTTATCATGCTAATCAATGAAGAAGCTTATAGAAGGAAGGAGAGATTGGTTGAGGGGTTGAGGAAGTTAATTTGAGCTATTTCTAGATGCTTTTCTAAGAGTTCATTATCCAGTGGTGAAATATAAGTATTTTAGACTAGGCTATTTAATAATGAGTCAACTTGCATTGAACTTGATGATTAATAAAGGGGATAAATTAACAAATGTAGCCCTTTGGAGAGTTATCGGAACAAGAAATCAAGTTAAAGTTGAAGATACCCGAAGAATTTTACTAAAAGAAGGTTTTGCCCATGTATTCTATGAAAAATATCTTTGGTTAGCACCACTTAAAGAAATTGAGGAAAGTAAGATTGAAAGTATCGTACAAAGATTATTCGGTGAGAAGAGAGAAATTATAGAAATTGAAATCGATAATTTGGTTGACAATGAACACTGGTTCTCAAAAGGTATTGTTCTCATTAGAGATGCGCTACAGTACGCACTAAGACAAAAATTTGCTGGAAACAAAGATTTTCGTGTTTTTTCTAGGAGAAGAATATTTAAAAATAAGTTTGTTATATCTGGAATGTCTTCAGGTGTCGTAGTTGGCATATCTCTAGATAGAATCATGAGAATTGACACAAATAATATCTGTATTTGTCCAGTTGTTGAGTATGAGTGTATTGATAATTTTGAGAAAGTGGTTGAAGATCGTTTTGAGAGATCAAAATTTATTTCACGTGTTAGCAATATAAATTCCAAAAGTTACAGGGTTATACTTAACCAACTAATAGAAAATATAAATCCTCTATCTGTTAATTTTTCTAATAAAAAACTATATTTTAATGAATGGGGATACAAAATAGAGCACCTAACAGAAAAAAGAGATAAAATCATGCAAGTTTCGTTAGAGGGGTGGTTTTGATGATCACTCAAGAAATTAACCGCATTAAATTGAAATCAAATTTAATAAAAAAATTGGAAGTCAGAATCCCTAAGTTAATATTTAGCCCGACACAACAGGAAGAAAATATAAATCCTATTTTAGGAATTCGAAGATATGGACCTTATGATTCCAATACTTCTGAAGAAGTGTTCAAAAGAGATTTTAAGGGTGTTGAGCTATTTGTTTTTTGTCCAGAAGGTGATGAAAAAGTTTTCAATGGCTTATTTAAATTATCGGAGATTATAGATAATGGTTATGAAAGAAAACCAAAATTTGATACAGATTTTAATGGTTTCAAAGATGAATTTAAACTAAAAATTCTAAACACCCCTGAACCCAGTGATATTATAAGCTATAAAGTTGGAAAATTATTAGAAGTGCTAGATGAATACAAAGAAACGTTTAATGAGGTTTTCGAAAGAGGTAACCGTCCTATAGCAATAATTGGTGGCTCATCACACAGAAGTACCTCGATAAGAAGGGAACAATACATTGAAGCAAAGCGAGAGTTCACATCACTTGATATACCCTCTCAATACGCATCATATTATGAAATAGAAGAAAGTGGATATGGTATTTTGTATCAAATACTCAGAAATAAACCCATTGGATACTCCATCTGGAATTTTGCTCTAAATCTTTATGGGAAAATCGGTGGAATTGCTTGGATAGTGCAGCAAAGTTTATTTGACATAGTAAAGAAAATTATGGATCTTTCTATAGGAATTAGATTTGGAAGATTGAGAGGTAAAAGGGGATATGTATTCGGTCATGCTACCATATTGGATAGATTTGGTAGGTTTATTGGCACAGTCAGTCAAACTTACAAGTTTTCAGGAATGGTTGTCCCTACTGAAATAATGAAAAGTTTCATAATTCAGACGATTGAAAAAGCGCTTAGTGACCCCCGTATTAAAGATATATACAACAAAAAGGAATACCTCAATATAGCTTTTCATCGGTTAAATTATTTCCACCCACAGGAAATATTAGGGATACAACAAGGTTTGGATCGTATCCTTAAAAAGACGAATCTTGAAAAAATAAACTTTAATTTGATTTTTCTAATATCTAGGAAAACTTTTGTAGTCTTCGATGAAATTGCCGAATTCAATAATCCAAAATACGGGCTTTCACTCTCCATAAATGAAAATACAGCAATAATTCACACTGCAGGAGCTAGGAGTGATAGAGACAGAGGGCCGCTTAAATATCCCGTAATAGCGAGTTGCCAGAATTTGGGGGAGAAAAATTCAGTATTACAAAATTTGAAAAGTTTATGCAGTCATATACTTGATGTGTCCGCTCTTCACTGGCAGACGGTGATCCCGTCATCGGTAAGACTTCCAGCAACGCTTGAGTTTGCTAAGAGGATTGCTAACTTCGCTGCCTACAATATCCAACCATCTCAAGATTCATGGTTAGAAAAAACATTGTGGTTCGTTTAGTTTTTATTTTTCAATTGGAGGTTTTTTCATAATCCTATCAAGTATAAACCAGATTGAACCTGCGATAATCGATGCTGCAGCTAAAGAAACTGGAGTTGATTGTTTAATTAAAAAGTACAGGATGGTAAAAAACAGAGCACCAATAGATATCGACGATGTCAAAACAAACACAATGTATCTTCTATTGGTTATTGGTAAAACTCCTTCTTTTAGTTTTATATCGTACCAACGCATTGCATTTATTAAGTGGTTAGCCTGAATTTTGGGGATAAATACTGCTTCTTTGAATGGAGTTCTAAGTAAAGACAAAACCAATAAACTCATCTCGTGGATTTTAGGATGATTAAAATCACTAGATGAGACAAGGACATTCTCTATTTTGTCTAATACTATTTCACCTAATTTTTTGATGAAGTTTTTATTTTCAGCAATCTCTTTTGTGATAAGTAGTGCATTGTAAATCAAATCCACTGAACTATTTTTATCCAAACTATCGATAGCAGGAGATACGTTACCTATAACAAACTGATACAATCCCACTTCTTCATTAGTATAACTACGTCTTAATTTATTCCAAATTCCGTCCAGAAACTGAGAGTGTTCTTGATAAAGAGTGATGACTGGTATTGCAGCATCTAAAGAATTTTCCGAGTAAATTTTGTTTATTAAATACCTTAAAAGCTTCTCATTTGGCTTAATTTTCAAATTTTTTATTTTGTAAACTAACACTAAATTACTAGCAATTTTGATATCTGATAGGGAATCAACATATTTTACAGCCTCCTTTTCAAGTTTCTCAAAAGCTAAAATAACTCTTTTATCCAAATCTAATTGGTTTAAAATATATAGCGTTACTAGAATGCTGGAATAGTTCAAAATTGTCTGATCTAACCGTGGATATAAGTGCTCTAAAGATAGTATTTCTTCAGTTAAATTCCTCAATTGATTTTTGAGATAATTTATAGAGCGATTCAGCACTCCATGTATATCTTTTCCCGAGAAATTATAATATTCATAAAGAGCGAGTGTTGCTTTTGAAGTTAGATAAACATTATTAAACCACGATCCATTTTCTTCTTGAAGTGAAATAATTTGCTGCACCATTAAATTTAGATAAGGAGAGGGTCGTATTAGCGCTTGTAATCCCGGTTTCTCTCTCTTTAAAATTCGTTTTATTTTCGTCTTTAATGTCATAAAATTAAATAGTTAGGACTCATTAAAACCTTTTTAGTTTTTAACCAAACAATTATATATTTCATAGTCATATATTTTCCAAAAATTTTAAGTTGTGTTAAACTACCGAATATTTCCCCAAGCTGATTTTAGTGAACGGTTAACAAGAAGTTTCAAAATGTGGAAAAGTTACTGATCCTTTAAGGAAATTCTAAACTCCTCTTTATCCAAAACAAGCAGTAATGTGAATATTGAGTTTTTTATATCTATCTCTGTCCTAATCTTGGGGATATTAGACTAAAACGGACTTTTTATCGGGAGTTTTCCCTAGCTTTTCTTTTGTAATGAAATTTGAGGAAGAGAAAATTGTGTTATAGAAGAAAAAATTAATGAATGAAAGAGGAATGATAATTATGGCTAAGAAAAGGAGACACGATCCTAAAGACATAAATGAATTGATTGAAATTTGCTATGGGTCAGATTATTCTAGGAAGAAGAAATATCAGGATTTAATAATTTCAGACGTAATGACGCCGAAACGAGAGGAGGAAGTACTAGATTCCATTAATCCTTCATTAAAAGTGGATAGAATAAAAGAAAGAAAAGACGTAAAGACTCCTGATTTTGTCATCGAATCTGAAAAAATTTTTATTGAAGTAACGAGTTTAAATCTTCCTACTCAGATTGGAGAAGATTATACAGAGTATTTTTCGAAATTGGATATTCCAAGAAAGTTGAGCGAAGTAATAGCTCATATTGAGGAAAAAGATAGGTTAGGTAAAGAGGATTACTCAATTGGAGGAGTACTATTCATTGACCCAATAATCGCCTCGTTCACGGATATCATGAAGGAAGAGAGGTTAATTGAATATATGTTAGAAAGCACATTTCTATCTTCTAACATCGATTACCTATTTGTCAGAGTAGATTCTGCCTCTATTAATGGGGTGAATTCAGAGAAATTCTACCCGCCTGTAATTTTTATAAAAGATGAAAAAATGAAATGGACAGTAAATCGAGTGTTCCCAAATATTAAAGTTATAAACGTCTTTTGTGAGAGAGTAAAGAGACTTTTTTCCGAGTGGAGACCACTTGTTAACACTGCGGGAAAGAAAGTTTTGTTATGGGACTACGATAAAAGCGAGAGCATTCCAGTAATTTATAGATTCGTAATTAGTAAAGTGGGGAGTGAAGATAAATATACAATTTATGTCGGTTCTGGCGAAAATTTGAGTGGTAGAGGAGCTACTACATCACTCGTATATCAGTATAGGTCTGGAAACCGAAGAAATACCATAAGGCCGAAAATTGAGGATGAGATAAACAGATTCAAGGAAGGTTATGAAGCTTGGACGGAAATAATTGAATTGGATGAAGTTTTCAGAGATAACAGAGAGATTTTGGAGAATCTAATAATTGTTAAATGCTGGCTTGAGTACGTGAAGAGATCAAATAACGATATAGAAGCTCCAAAGTTCTTAAATGAGAAGATAGAAAAGTTAAGTGAGATCGTTGATTTAGTAAAATGTTTAAGTTTTTTAGTTAATTAACCCACGATATCATGAGTTAACATCCCACCGACCCCACTTTTTTAATCAGGTCAGATGCGAAGGCGGATTCTCTCTTTGTTATCTTTAACAAAAACAAAAAAGAATGGGGTTAGTTCGTCAGGAAGACTTGTTTCTAACATGCTGAGGAAAACCGCGAAGAGAGTAGGGTTGATTGTACTAAATGGTCTAAACAGGTATCATATCTACACACGTGAATTCAGAGACCTCTTCAAATCTCTTTGCACTCTCAACAGAGTGAATCAGGTACATGAAAGTTGAACTGGTGCTCAACATTCTTTCAAATCTAGAGGGAAAGAGGAAGACTGAAGAGGAAATAAAGAGGGAGACGGTTCTCGAGGCGATAAGAAGTCTTGCCAGCGCTTTTGGGATAGATCCGATGAGAATAAGAATTAAGAAGTAGAGAGAGCTGGGAAAGAAGTTAAGAGAACCCGCATTAAAAACAACTCAGAAAATTCAGGGAAGACCTACACAAGCAAAATTGTAACAGAGAATGAGTTAGTCGATTACATTGATGAGGGATGGGAAGTGATTGGGGAGTTGAATAGGGAGAAGTTTTTGGTCAGAAAACATAACTCTCTTTCCTAGAATAAAAAAGATATAAAACTTAAAATCTGAAATCTAATTATATCTGTGTATTACTACAGACTAGAAGAGAGTTTAATCAAGGGTTTAGTTAATGGCATCTCTGAAGCTGTCGAAGGTTTGTGGTATCCATAATTCTAAACTCAGTGAAGAAAATAGGGATTCTTTTCAACTTCAATTTATTTAATCTGATGATGCTAAGGTTGATAATCCCAACAGTCTACCTTCTGATCAGGATTTTCGTTGCTTTCACATTATATGATAGGACCGAGTACAATTATAGTGTTAGATATAACAAACCTAACTAATTAAAAACTTTTTCAATCCATTTCTTTGTAAAACTCAAATTCTTGCTCCCCTCAAGCTTTTTTAGTGGAACTATAATGAAAGGTAAGCCAGTGGAGACTTTGGTACTTCATTCTCTTTTATCTTTAAAACTTCCTTATGTCTTTCCTCTGTCTTAAGACTTTAAGTTTTGTAAAAGCAGTCACTCTCTATCTCAGAATCTGAACCGAAAAGGTTGTATTTTTAATTCTTCAAAAGAGGAGACGTGAAAAAAGAACTTGAAATAGAGCTGGAAAAACTATCAGGATTTGATTCTCCTAATCTTCGACTTGAACAGTATGCAACCCCTCCCTCTCTTGCTGCTTTCATCGTATCGCAAGCATACCTCTTTTCCGATCTAAATTCGGTTATTGATTTGGGCTGTGGTACTGGAATGCTTGCCATAGCCTCCGCAAAGTTGGGGGCAAGAGTGCTTGGCATTGATATCGATAGAAGGGCACTTTTGATTGCGAAAGAAAATTCAAGGAAGTTAAAGGTAAAAGTAGATTTGATTCAGGCGGACGTCAGGCGTTTCTGGGTTAAAAAGAGGGGTTTCACAACAATAATGAATCCCCCATTTGGAATAAAAAAGAAGCATGCAGACAGGCCTTTTTTGATTAAAGCCCTCGAAATATCTCGGGTTATCTATTCAATACATTCTGCAGGGAGTGAGAGGTTCGTTAAAAGACTTACAACCGAGATGGGTTTCATAATTACTCATCTGTGGAGGTTCAGCATTCCACTGAGGAGGACATATGAGTTTCATGAAAAAGAATTTAAGTATATCCCTATAGAGGTCTACAGGATTGAAAGGAATTGTGCCAAAGGAGTTGATATTAAATGAAATTTGTATTTCCAGGTGATAAAATCGGATATGCAGAGGAGTTCGTTGGTGGAGATGGAGTTTATGAGGAAGATGGAGAGCTTTATGCTGCAGTTGCCGGAAAATTAAAGATAAAAGATAGAGTACTTAGTATTGAATCTGTAAAGAAAATCCCCAAGATAAATAAAGGTGATGTAGTTCTTGGAAGGGTTGTGGATGTGAGGAATTCTTTAGCTCTTGTTGAACTATCCAGAAAATCTGGATTTGATAGGGATCTGAGACATACCGGTATAGCCGCATTACACATTTCAAACGTTCAAAACGAATACCTAAAGGATCTCGACTCGGCCGTTAGATATATGGATATAATAAAAGCGAGGGTGATAGATCCGGAGCTTTTAAAATTATCAACGAAAGGAAAGGACATGGGTGTTGTTAAAGCCCTTTGCACAAACTGTAAAACTGAATTGGTAGTTGAGGGAGATAAACTTAAATGTCCGAAGTGTGGTAACGTCGAGAGCAGAAAGATCTCATCAGACTACGGAAAGGGAAGATGGGATTAAGGTAGAGTAAACAAAACGGTGATCAAAAATGGAGATAAAGATTACAGAACTGGACGATAAATATGCCAGAATCAAAATAAGGGGAGAAGATCACACCTTCCTCAACCTCCTCCAACATTTTCTACTAGAGTTGGATGGGGTTATTATGGCGAAATACGATGTTCCGCATCCTCTTATAGATGAAGCAGAGCTTATCATTAAAACAGACGGAATTAGTCCGATAGATGCGATAAAAAAGGCGAATGAGCTTATAGTAAAAGAATGTGACGAAGTGCTCAAAGCACTTAATCTTTTAGAATGAAGAAATGGAGATTTGCCGGATTTGATGATAGTTTTAAGGTTTCTGGAGATATTTCCGAGTTGAAGGGAGGCAAAGCCGTCATCGTTGGATGTGTTACTTCTGGAGTTATACCTGAGGGATTCATGTTCGATAGAATAGAGATTGATGGAATGGATTCAACCGAGAAAATTGAAACTATGCTCAAAAAATCCAAGTTCTGGGAACAGATAAGGTGTATTTTCCTAAGTGGTCTTACTTTTGGTGGTTTTAACACGGTCGATATTTCAAAGATAAACGAGGAAACCAAGATACCAGTCATAGTTGTAATGCGAAGATATCCAGACTTTGATGCAATAAAAAAAGCCTTAGAAAACGTTTCAGATAAAGAAGAAAGGTGGAAAGCGATAAAAAGAGCTGGAGAAGTCATAAAGCTGGGAAACGTATATACCCAGATTAAGGGTTGTTCAGTAGAAGATGCAAAACTTTATCTCAGACTTTCAACCAGAGAGGGTTATATTCCCGAGCCTCTCAGACTTGCCCATATGGTAGCAACAGCCGTAGTCCACGGAGAATCGAGGGGGAAGGCTTAGAGATATATAAAAATTTTGAGGAAACATTCAGTTTTCCTTAGATTATCTTCATAAGCTCTCTGTAAGCACTCAAACGTCTTTCATCGTACTGAACAAACCAGGTTAACCAGCAGAGTTCGATAGCTTTATAACCAGTTTCCCTTGCAAGACCTTCGACCCACTTTATAAATTCTAAATCGTCTTTTGTATCAACTTCAAGCTGGAAATCTTCTGCAAGCCTGAGAAAATATCTCTTGACGATCTTATCAGGCATAACCGTATCGATGCCTCCCATCATTCTGAGGTACTGGTAGGTGTTGATTCCCACGCCTTTTATCCTCCCGATGCTATCTTCTTTCCAATTCTCTAAGGTAGAGTTGGAGGCCCAGCCTCTGATTGCAGTTCTATCATCCTCGCTTATGCTGCTAAGGTATTCCGCAATGCTCTTTGCAACGCTCCAGCTTCTCCTATTCTTCCATACATAGAAAAGAATCTCGTCAGACAACCCCAAAAACTCAGAGAGATTACCAACCTTTGAGCGGACTAATTCCCCAAATTTCAAAACCGCAGGAACAATTACGTTAAAATAGTTTACACCTATGGAGACGAAAGCAGCATCCACAACCATTAAAACAACATTGCCACCATACCTTTCCGTTCTCAGACATCTTTCGCAGAATTTTCCAAGCTCGGGAACTCTTAGCATGTCCTTCTTTAGTCTCTCCTTTAGTCTCTCCTTTAGTCTCTTCCTGATTTCCATTGGAGGTCCCATAAAAATAGCTGGTTGTTAAAAAATATAAACGTTTAAAAGGTGAATTTAGGTAAACCTTTTGAGACCTTTTGGTATCTTCGTTTTGTTTATTTAGAGGGTTATTGGAGGGGGAAAGCTATTTATGTGCATCATTAATAACAGTAGTATTTGCCTCAATTTCAGTTCTAATAGCCATCACCATAAGTTAATAGCCTTTTGCCTGGAGAGGGGTTCGAATTCAACTTCGAACGAGCTTACGTTCGATTTTCTATTTTTTTGAGTAATTGAAAAATAGTTAAGGATGATGATGATGAAAAATTCTCTCTCATAATTGTAATATTTTAATAAAATTGAGGAAAAACTTAATAACAGTATAGAAGATTATGAGGATGAGCTTTTACCATCATCAGGAGGGGAAAAATGACAGGTCTTCACAGAGAATTTAGCCAGTTGAAACCTGGTGATCACCTCTGTTTGATTTATCAGAAAGATAAAGATAGATTTTATACAAGTCTTCTTTTCATCTTAGAGGGTTTGAAGAGAAGGGAGAAAGTAGTTGTTATAGAAGATGATGAAATCGCTGATCTCCTAAGTGAGTTCATCGACGTGGAGGGGAGTATCGCGAAGGGTCAGCTGGTTTTCCTCGAAGATAATTCACTTCTCAAACATGGTTACTTTGATTATCAAAAACTGATCAAAGACTTAGAGGATTCGGAAAAATTAGCGTTAGAAGAGAAATTTAAGGGACTTAGAGTTTTAATCAACTTTGAACGCTTATTCTATTCTTTTGAACCTGAAAAGCTTTTTGAGTGCGAAACAGAAGCTAACCAAATGAGAGGCAAAAAAATCATGTTATGTATGTATAACGAGAGAAAATTTGACCACCCTATCTTGGCCAAAGTTCTGCTGGCCCATCCTAAAGTTATAATTAGAAGGAGAGTTGTCGAGAATTTCCTTTACCACCCACCAGAGATCTTTTTGAAAAAGATCAAAAATGGTGAAGAAGACTATGAGATGTTGGAAAAGAAAATAATAGAGATATACGAACTGAAAAAAAAATTTTATCGCATCCAAGAACAATACGCCGCAATTTACAATTCGTTAAACGATGGAATAATCATGCTAAAAAACGAGAGTTTCGTTGGTGGAAATCCAAAGATCCTTGAGATGTTTGGATGTAGATTGGAAGAAATTTTAGGAAAGAAATTCTACGACCTCTCTCCTAAAAAACAGCCCGATGGAGGGAAATCAAAAGAAATAACAATTGAAAAAATAAAAGCTGCACTTGAAGGTGAACCTCAGTTTTTTGAGTGGAGGTTTAGAAAGGCTGACGGATCTCTCATCGACACCGAGATCACACTCACTAGATTTAAACTGGACAAAGAGTACCATTTGATCGGTATCGTGAGAGATATCACCAAGAGGAAGAGGATTGAAGAGGAATTAAGAAAAAGTGAGGAAAAATACAGAGAGCTGTGGGAAAACTCAAACGATATCATATTCCTCCTCGACACCGATGGGTATTTTATAG
>MTMO01000040.1 GCA_002011235.1 Archaeoglobus sp. JdFR-27
GATTCTAAAAGTTTTAAAAAGGTACTATGACGGAACGATAACCTTAGAAGTATTTTCGAGGGACAGGGATTATGTGTTGCTTGCGAGGGACAAGTTGAGGAACCTGTGGGATAGATTATAGCATTGTTTAGGTTTTACTTTTTATAGTCAAAATAGAGAAAAAATCGCATTTGCCAAAAGCTGATTCATCCAATCGATTCATCCAATCAACTCACCACAAAAGATTTAACTCTTTTAAATGAAATATTAAAGGGAGAGGCGGTGGGCGGCTAACCTGCGGTTAGCATACAAGCTGACCGAAAGGAGGAAAGTCCCCCCACCGTAAAAGGCGGACTCCCGCAAGGGAGTATGCCGAGAGGCATGGCAACGGCACAGAAACGATACCCGCTTGGGGAAATGCTATGAAGCGTAGCTGAGATCACCCAAGCGGGATGAAACGTTCCGACCCCGCCGGTGCAAGCTTATGCGCTCAGACTGATGCCGCCGGAACAGAAGGGGGCTTACCACCGCTACTCCCTTATTTTTGATTTTTAATTTAAACCCTTCTCTTCAGCACTCTCACTTAATGAAACGTAAAACCCTGCCATAAAAATGTAAAAAAGAACTATCAGGGCTGGCCAAAAAAAGATGAGAGGTGGAAAAATAAAAGATATGGTGATGAGAGGTAGTGTAATAACGAACCAAACAAAAAAGATTATGAGCACTCCAGAAATATTTTTGAAAAGAAACTCAGTTCCCCTTGCTATCGAATCGAAAATCCCTGTATCCTTATCAATGACGTAGAATCTTGAAAAAGTTGTGAGAAGCATTACAAAAATAAGAACTATTGAAAATGTTATTTCAATAATAAAACTCTGAAAACCAAAATAAAATAGCAAAAAAATTGGTGATGATACTGCAATTCCAATTAAGATTGCTATGAGATCGATTTGAACCATTTTTACCGTATAGAGATATCCTTTTTCAAGAAAATAAGATAAGCTAACGGTTTTACTTCTTGAGAGTTCCATCGATGAGGTGGCAAGTCCTGCGTTATTGAACTCATGCAGTACAAAAAGGAGCAATCCGAAGAGTAGGAAGATGGAAGCTGTCCTGACTAGATCTTTGGTGAGATATGTGGACAGTTCTTTGATAACTTCCTCTCCAACCTTTTCCGAGGTTGTGACATCTATGCTCTGGTATTTTTCCGTTATTTCTTGAATTTTCTCTGATGGAATGACACTCAGCACCGCGAAAATTATCAGGAAATAACTTAGGAGAACAATAGACAAAACCGGAATAACCAGCTGTAAATTCTTTAGGAAAAGGATTAATCCTTCTTTTATCGAATAAATGGCATAGTTAACTTTCTTACTCTCACTTAAAGAATCCATGTCCTTTTGATTGGCACAAGAAATAAAAAGCTTGGTGTCGGCGAGTAAACGATGAAGAATATCGCAATCCTAAGACCTGTAGAATATCTTAAAAAGACTGAAGAATTGTTTTCATCTGCTGGCTTTAATGTTATTTCTGTCCCATTCTTAAAAATCGAGGAGGAAAAGTTGATCACTTCCAACGATCTACAGTTTGATTATGTTATTGTTACGAGTCAGAGTGCTGCTAGAATTATTTTGAAAAGTCCCAACCTTTTGGATAAACTCAGAAAAGCAGAGATCATATCTATTGGAAGCTCTACAGCAAGGATACTGGAAGAGGCTAATCTTAAAACCGTAACACCATCAAAATACGATTCATCAACTCTTTATAACGAATTCAAGGAAAAACTAAGAGGGAAAAAAGTTGCCATTTTTAGGAGCGATAAGGGAGACCCATTGCTATTGGAATTATCAAAGGTTGCAGAGGTTAGAGAGTATATTCTATATAGAATCCGATTTGAGCACGGGGAGATGCAGATCGATTTTTTAAAAAAGCTGATGGAAGGAGAAATCGATTATGTTGTCTTCTCATCGAGAATGATGGTCCAAAGCCTTTTCGAGCTGGCGAAAAAACTCAAAGAGGTGGAGAGAGTAAAGGAAGCTTTGAAAAGATTGCGCGTTATTGCGATAGGTCCTCCAACAAAACAGGAGCTCGAAAAATTTGGTATAGCTGCGATGGTACCTGAGAAATACACATTCAATGGAATCTTAGATCTAATAAACCGTTTGGAGTACAGTTTGAATGAATAATTTCAGAGTTAGTGTTAGCAAGGGAGTAATTTCGATTGTTGCTTTTGATCTTATCGACGGTTCGAGGTTCGTACAAAACGTTTATACAAAATGAATTCTTAAGTCCCTGAAAATGAAGAGAAGAGAGTTTCTGATAGGGTCTGCAGCCATAATTTCTTATCTCCTTTCAGGCTGTGTTTCGTTTAAAAAGAGGGAAGTTTCAAGAGAAATTTCAAAAGAAAAAGAATGGAAACCTCTGAAAGGCAAATCTAAAGTTTACATAATAAAAACTGAGAACAGAAAAAAAGGAATCAAGGAACTGTTGCAAAAATTCGATCTGAAGAAGCTAGAAGAAAAGAAAGTTGCTTTAAAAGCCAATTATAACAGTGCTGACGCTTTTCCAGCAACAACTCATATTGACACTTTGGCTGCGATTGTTGATGAGCTACTTAATGTTAACGCTAATATCATACTCGCTGAAAGGAGCGGGATGGGATACACAGACAAAGTCCTAGAGAAAATGGGAGTCATCGATTTGGCAAGGCAAAAGAGATTCGATGTCGTTGCGCTCGATAACTACAACGGCTGGATCAGACACAAACCTGAAGGAAGTCACTGGAGGAATGGTTATCTATTTGCCGACGTTTTTGCAAATGCTGATGCAATAATTCAAACCTGCTGTCTAAAAACCCATAGATTTGGAGGACATTTTACGATGTCTTTGAAAAATAGCGTGGGAATGGTGGCAAGATACGAGAATGGGTATGATTACATGGCTGAGCTTCATGGCCCTCATCAAAGGAAGATGATCGCTGAAATAAACACCTCCTACCAACCTTATGTCGTGATAATGGATGCGATAAAAGGATTCTCCCACGAAGGCCCAGAAAAAGGAACTCTAATAAGTCCGAGATTGATTCTTGCAAGCAGAGATAGGGTTGCAATAGATGCTGCTGGAGTGGCGATACTCAGAATTTATGGTACGACTCCGAAAGTTTCCAGAGGTTCTGTTTTCGAACAGGAGCAGATTGCAAGGGCTGTAGAACTTGGACTTGGGGCTGCTAGCCCTGAAGATATAGATATTATTCCTCTAAACGAAGAAGCGGAAGAAATGTGCATTGAAATTGAAACAGAGTTACAAGCATAGATAAATCTGGTTAAACTTGGGTTAGCCTGAATTAAAGCTAGCTAATATTGTGGGTTTGAAATGTTTGGTTTGGAATACAACAAGCCTGACCATATCAAAGGGCTTAAAGAGGTTGGCTTCCTTACAAGCGACACAATACTTCACATCGATGAACTTCCGGAAAGTATTGGCATAATTAGAGGGATGTTGCCGCGGAATACAGATATTTTCTTTTTTCGATGGGATCAGATGTAACGATTTCCGGTAGAAATAGAAATTCCTATTTTCTGCCTCGGTCCTAAAATATTATTGGTATGGCAATAAAAAACTGATGTTGGAGATTATCTTACTTTCCCATGAATCATTCCTTCTACAAAGCTTTATAATTTAGGGAAGATCTTTGTGGGCATCTAAGTCTTTTGTCCTTTCAGTGTCATAGCCTTGCTTTCTCAACTAAATTCAATGTATCCTAAAGTTGAGCTAAATTCTTTATAGTCCGTTTCAATTTCAACAAACAGCAGAATTTTCTTGATCCAGAGTTCACGTTCGATTAAGTTCCCCTTTTTCCAACCTATCCTTATTACAAAGCATCCCCATCCTTTCGATCTTTTCTTTGAAGTTTTGTGTTTTTATTATGCCTTTGTGTTACTTTTTTAAATAATTTTAGAATAAAAACAAGGTTGAATAGTCGTGGTACAATGGGTAAATAATAATCGTCTGCAATAGTTCACTCCTCTTTGTATACAATCAGCTTGCCAAAACCCTCATTTATTCTTGCATTGATCTTCTGTCCCTCGAAAACTTTTTCAAGGAAGACTTTTACGAATTTCTTTATTTTGAGATCGTTTAATATGAGGGTATAGATACCATTTCCCTCCTCTTTTATCTCGTACCAGTTTGCCTTCTCAACATATCGCAATATCTTATCTACATTATCAAGACCTTTCATTTTGTATTGGAAGGCATGACTTAATCCAATTTCCTCCATATGTTTCCAGAAATTCTCGTCTTGGATTTGTTCGATCTCTGAAAATATCACCCTCCAATGTTCTATATCGAGGATCATATGCTGTCTTTTTGCAAGGTAATCTATCCATATTTTTATACTATCTACATCAACCTCAGCTTTCATAAGTTCATAACCAAAATTTATGAGATCTCTCACAATTTCGCTGGAACTCTTATTCTTTTTTCTGCGTATTTCATCAAGTTTTTGCTTTGTCTTATTATCAATTGAAATGCTTAGTCTCTCAGTCACAATACTTACAGGATAATTGCTATATATTAAATTTTGCATCAATCATGATTAATACTAAAGGAAAATAAACCAAGATTTTTATGATAAATTATTAACGATTGTTTTGGTGGTTGTAAGTTGGAGTAGATCAGTTACAGAAAATTAAAAAATTAAATATCATTAATAAATAATAATAACAATATTTTTATATAACGAGTCCTTTATCGTTTTTGGGTGATTAACAATGACAGAAACCATAGCCAGTCTTTTGCAGGAAGGGAGAATTTACAATCCACCGGAAGAATTGGTTGAGAACTCGAATGTCAAGAAGTTCATGGACAAGCATGGAATAAAAACGTATGAAGAATTGTTGGAGAGGGCGAAGGATATCGAATGGTTCTGGAATGAGATGGTAAAAGAGGTAGGCATTGAATGGTACAAGGAGCCCGAGAAGACACTGGAATGGAATCCACCCTACGTAAAGTGGTTTATCGGAGCGGAGTATAACATAGTTAATGATGCTTTGGATCGACAAGCTAGGCTGAGAAAAAATAAGGTTGCATATATTTGGGAAGGGGAGCCGGGGGATATTAGGAAGATTACCTATGGTGAACTTCACAGGGAAGTTAACAGGTTTGCCAACGCTCTGAGGGAGTTTGGAGTCGAAAGAGGTGATAGAGTTACAATATGGCTCCCGATGATTCCGGAATTGCCGATAGCAATGCTGGCATGCGCCAAAATCGGAGCCATTCATTCTGTTGTCTTCTCAGGCTTTAGTGAAAAAGCCTTGCTCGACAGAATTCTTGATGCTGAAGCAAAAATTCTGATAACTGCGGATGGATTTTACAGGGGGGGAAACGTTATAGAACTAAAAAATCGAGCTGATGGCGTTTTAAATGATGCACCAAGCATTGAGAAGGTGATTGTCTACGAAAGATGTAATGTTCCAACGAATATGAAGGAAGGGAGAGACTACTGGTGGCAGGATGTGGTTAGAAACCAGCCTAAGGAATGTGAGACAGAAGTAATGGATGCAAATGATATCCTCTTCATCCTCTACACCTCTGGAACCACAGGTAAGCCAAAGGGTGTCATCCATGCTCACGGTGGTTATGCTGTTGGCGTTGCTGCAACCCTGAAGCTCATTTTCGATCTGAAAGAAGATGATATCTGGTGGTGTTCTGCAGACATAGGCTGGATAACTGGGCACAGCTACATCGTTTACGGTCCGCTTATTCTAGGCACTACATCCGTTATGTATGAAGGTTCGCCCACATATCCAAAGCCTGACAGATGGTGGGAAATGATAGAGAAGTATGCTGTCACGGTTTTCTACACAGCTCCTACTGCAATCAGGATGTTTATGAGGCTTGGTGAGGAATGGCCCCAAAAGCATGATCTCAGCACTTTAAGACTGCTTGGGACTGTTGGCGAGCCAATTAACCCTGAGGCTTGGATCTGGTATTACAAGTACATTGGGAACGAGAAATGCCAGATCATGGACACTTGGTGGCAGACCGAAACTGGTATGCAACTGATGTCTCCTCTGCCAATAACCCCGCTTAAGCCCGGATCAGCCACAAAGCCTTTCCCCGGAGTTGAAGCAGACGTTTACGATCCAGATGGGAACTCGCTGTCCAAGAAAAACGCTGGCGGATTCCTCGTTCTTACGAAACCATGGCCAGCAATGCTCCGAGGCCTGTGGAGGGCTGAGGAGAGGTACATAAACACCTACTGGAGCACCTACAAGGACATATACTTCACCGGCGATGCTGCCAGAATCGACGAAGATGGCTACTTCTGGATCCAGGGAAGGCTTGACGACGTCTTGAATGTTTCAGGTCATAGGATAGGGAATTCTGAGGTTGAATCCGCCTTGGTAAGTCATCCTGCAGTTAGTGAGGCTGCTGTGGTTGGAAAACCCCATGAGATAAAGGGAGAATCTATCGTTGCCTTTGTAGTGTTACGTTCTGGAATAAGTCCCGATGGTAAACTTATGGATAGTCTAAAGGAACATGTAGCAAAGGAAATTGGAAAAATCGCAAGGCCGGATGAAATTTACTTCGTTTCTGATTTGCCTAAGACCAGAAGCGGGAAGATAATGCGTAGAGTTTGCAGGTCTGTGATGCTGGGTAAAGATCCCGGTGACATCTCAACTCTTGCAAATCCTGAGGCTGTTGAGGTCGTTAAGGAAGCGGCAAAATTTGGAGGAGTAACTTCCAAGTAAAATCGCAGACCTTCGAGTTGATAAAAAAATTGATTTTTATTTTTTAAATCTATATAGTAAAAAAGGTGGGAAAAAATGGTGGTTGAAAAGGAAGAAGTGGATGTGTATAGAAGATACTGGAGCCGACTGAAGAAAATTACAGCGATTTGGATGATAGCATGGACGATTCCGGCGATATTTCTTCAGCTTCCAGCAAACGCGCTAAAGCACATAAAAATACTCAATGGAATTCCGTTGCACTGGTTTATGGCTGCTTTTGTTTCGATCATCCTTGGAATATCTCTGATCTTTCTCTACGCATACGTTATGGAAAAGACAGACAGGGAGATTCTGGATAGAGCATAGAATTGGGATTGGATATAGGGTGATAGTATGGGTTATTTAGAAGGTAAAAACGCGGTAATACTCTTTGTTGGACTATATATAGTGGTTGTTGCTGGAATAGCTGCAACTGGTAACGTCTTTGTTGCTTCAGCGGTAGGAGTCTTTGGATCACTATTTCTGTATGTCATCGTCGCAGTGCTTATGAGAACGCAGGTTACGAAGGACTTCTACGTTGCTGGAAGAACGATAGGCTCTATACCAATCGGCTCATCTATAGCATCTAACTGGATGAGCGGAGCATCCTTTGTCAGCATGGCAGGAGCCATTGCCGTGCTTGGATATGACAGCATGCCTTACATAACGGGCTGGACTCTCGGTTACTGTATAGCTGCCTTCATGATAGCACCGTTCATAAGGAGGTCTGAGACCTTCACCGTTCCTGAGTTCGTAGAGACAAGGGCTGCAAACTGGTCTATAGCTAGAGTTATAGCTGTATTGATGCTTTTCATAGTCTCGTTCACGTATCTCGTTGCTCAGCTGGTTGCAACTGGAGTTATAATAGGCAGGTTCTTAGGACTACCTGCCGTTCTTGGAGCTTTTCTTGGATCAGCGATAGTTATACTTTTCGCTGGAACAGGAGGCTGGAGGTCGGTTGTCTGGGTTCAAGTTACCCAGTACTGGATCCTGATAACCGCTTACTGGATAGCTTTCCTTACAGCAGCCTACGTCGCTGGGATATTCAAACCATGGCCACACTTCGGATATGGGGAGTTACTTACTCAGCTCGAGAGCAGGGAGATCTCCTTTGGTTTGAAGGCGTTTACCGAGCCATTTACAAAAACGTTTGGAGGTGGTACGGGAGAGATTAACTGGATTCTCTCAGCGGTATGTTTGATGTTGGGGACTGTTGGCTTACCTCATGTCCTTTCACAGTTCTACCTAGTTAAGGATGTTAAGACTGCAAGATACGGAGTCGGATGGGGATTGACATTCATAGCCTTGCTATATCTAACAGCTCCTGTGTATGCGATTCTGGCAAGATCTGCTTTCTCTTCGGCCTGGGGGATGCCGATCGATCAGGTTAAGCAGCTAGCATGGATTCAGAAATGGTTGCCTACTGGATTAGTCAAGATAACCGATTTGAATGGTGATGGAATACTCCAACCCATTGAGATGTCCTTCCACAAAGATATAGTCGTCGTTGGGATGCCGGATATGTTTGGTTTGCCATGGTTCATCGCAATGATAGTGGCTGTTGGAGGTTTGGCAGCAGCTCTGAGCACAGCTAATGGTTTGCTCATGGTCATGACCGTCGGAGCGACAAGAGACATCTACAAGAGGTTCATAAATCCAAACGTTACAGAGAGAAAAGAGGTCTGGGTTGGTAGGGCGATGCTAATAGTTCTTGCGATAATCTCGGGCTTTGCTGGAGCAAGGGCTCTGATGGATCCAACCTTCTCGAGATACGTCGCATTGCTTGTAGGATGGGCGTTCGTCTTTGCAACAGCATCTTTCACACCTATAATCATTCTGGGGATATTCTGGAAAGGTCTCAATAAATATGGAATAGTTGCCGGAATGATCGCAGGAATGGGCATAGCCTTACCGTACGTTATAGGTGTTGGCTTAATGGGAGTCTCACCGATAATATTTGGCGGCCATAAGATCGGCACTCTTGCCTGGGGTGTTGTTGCGTTCTTCGTCAATCTGATAGTGGCGACTATTGTCTCATTAGCAACGAAGGCTGAAGAGGCAAATCCACCGGAAACGATCGAATTCGTTGAGAAGTTAAAAATTCCAGAGTAAATCTGTGTATAAGTAACGGGTGTCAGATTTCAATTTTTAAAATAATATTTTTTAACAAATGAGGCTGAAAATTGTCATGCAATATGGCTTTGACGAACACAACAGATTTTCCGAGAAACATCTAAAAATTAAAAAATTTCTCAAACGAGAACTAGTGTATGTGCCGCCCGAAACCTCAATTAGAAAGGCAGCAGCAATGATGCATAAAAATAACGTTTCATCAGTTGTTATTATGAAAAATAACGTTCTTCTCGGAATATTGACCGATTCTGACCTCAGACGTCTTATAGCTGAAAATTTTGACTTAAATAAAAGTGTTATGGAATTTTTGAAATTAGATCTGACTGAAAAAAAACCTCTGGTCACTGTTGAATCAAATGAAAGCATTCTGGCTGTACTATCAAAGATGCTTGAAAATAAAATAAAACATACCATCGTTATGGAAAGAGGAAAACCGAAAGGTATCATCACTCTAGGTGATATCGCCTACGATTTGGGACCTTTTTATATGAAATATATCATAAAACTTCAGAGGGCCAAAGACATTGGAGAAATAAAAGAATCTATGAAAGAATTCAAAAATGCTGTAAAAGATCAGGCTTTGAAACTGGTTGCTGAATCAAAAGATGTAAGTCCAGTCTTTTTTTTCGAAGCAATAAGCTATGTTGTAGATTCAGCGGCTAAGAGCTTATCAAGAATTATAGGTGAAATCCCAGATGGGCTGGTATATGCTGCTACTGGAAGTTGGGGAAGGAGAGAGCAGTTTTTGCTTACTGATAGAGATACGCTAGCCATATATGCTTCTGAAAATTCTGAGGACTTGGTGTCTCCCGTTGAAGAAATTGAATTCCATAGCTACATCGAGGATTTGGAGGGTCTTATGGATATTGTGGGCTTTCCTCCATGCCCCCATGGTTATACGGCTAAAAAGTACTTATTCTCGGAAGATTTTTTACAAAATCAAATCATTGAATGGGCTAGAGAACCAGAAACCAATGCTGTTAATATCTCAATAATTGCCGATGCTAGAGCGATTCTTGGAGATTCCACAATTTTGGAAAGAATCAAGAAAACTTTAATAAAAAAATTACACAAAGATAGGTTTTTGATGGCTCATTCATTGATGTATAAGCCTGCGTTAAATGTTTTAGGGCGTATGGTTAAGTCCTTTAACTTCAAGTCAGGGGCCGTAGCACCGATTGAGTATCCTGTAAGGGCTTTGTCTATCATAAATGGAATAACACATCCTCTGAGTACCTATGGGAGAATAAAAGCTCTCGAACAAAAAGACATTTTAAGTCATGAACTCGCCAGTGAACTTCTATATTCCTATAGTCTTATTATGAGGCAGAAAATATCATTGCAGATCAAAGCTAAATCTGAGCTTAATTCATCAGAACTTACTCCAATTGAGCGAAACATGCTAGAAAATGCTTTGAAAACTATAAAAAAGTTTCAGGACTATGTTGAGAGAAATTACGTTTAATCTTTTTTTGATCCTTTATTTTCCTAATTCTGGGGAGATGGTATGAGTTTTCCTCCACTCCATTATCTGTCTAAAATCAAACCTTTTTCATTCCTAACGGAAAAAGAAATTGAAATTCTAATTGATGACATGGAAGTTGCTTTTTACAAAGCGGGTAAGACTATTTTTAAAAAAGGTAAAAAGGTCAATCGACTCTATTTCGTTAGAGAGGGCAAAATTGGACTAATCAGCGATAAAGATTTAATTGAAGTTGTTTTTGAAGATGAGGTTTTCGGAATAGAGGCCTCGCTAAACGGCTTACCGGCAGAATATACAGCAAAAGCCCTGGAAGATTCTGTTTGTTTTGAACTCAAGGCAGAGAGGGTTAAAAAGTTGATCTCAAGAAATGAAAGATTCGGGGAATTTTTTAGAAAAATTTTGTCAAGGAAGTTCCACTCTTTGCTTAAACTGTACGATGAAAATAGGGTGGACAATCTGTATGCGGATTCAGTGATTAACCTAGCTAAAAAATCTCTTGTAGTTATAGCATCTCATGAGAGCATTATGGATGCTGTCAGGTTGATGAACTTGCATAGGGTGGGAAGTGTTGTTGTAGTGGATGGAGGAATGAGACCTCTTGGCATAATCACCCATTCTGACATCGTTAGATTTGTCAACAAAAATATCTCCTTTAGTCTACCGGTAAGGGAAGTTATGTCTTTTCCCGTTGAAGTTGTCGATTCAGAAGCCTCGCTTATGGATGCATATCTGAAATTCGTTTCGAAGGCAATCAATCATCTTCCCGTTGTGGAGGATGGTAGAGTTGTTGGATTGATTTCCTCAAAAGATCTGATATCAAAGATAGAGTCCCACTCTTCTCTGCTTCCCTTATCAAAAAAGATAATCAGATGTAGAGATATAGAGGAATTAGAAAATATATTCGGTGAAGTCGAGGTTTCTGTTATAAACATGATCGAGTCGGGCTTTGATTATTCTTCGATTTCCACTGTTGTCACAAGTTTGGTTGACATGATTCTGAAAAAGATTGCCGAATTCAATAGGATTGAGAGGAAAGAAATCTCAAAGGATTTTGTTTGCGCTCCTTTTGGTGATTTTGGAAGAAGAGAACCCTCGTTTCCCATCAAACTCAGATTTTTCATACTCGTAAGAGATGATTTACAATCACTTCTCAATGGATTTTATGAGGATGTCAGAAGGGTTGGAATTGGGCTTGAGGTTAATCTGTGTCGCAAGGCCGAAGTTGATAGCTTCTTGCATTCCAGTGTAGATGCTTCAAACACCCTCGATTTTCTCGATTCAAGATATCTTCTTGGTGATGGGGGATTGTATGTTAGTTTCAGAGAAGCTGTAAATTCTTACCTAAGTAACGATCTGGCGATCTCATCTTTGAGAAAGCTTTTATCAGAATTAAAGCTCTCCGAATATCACAATAACTCGGTTGAAAATCTGAGTTTTTTTGTGTCTAACTGTGCAAAGTCTCTATCAATTTTGCTGGGAGATAAAACATCTAGGCCCACACCAGAGCGGATAAAACTCCTCTCAGGTGTCATCATCCCGAAAAGCCTTGCAGAAGACCTGAGGGAAGCATATCTTGCCCTTAAAAAGATAGAGCTTAAGATAAAACTAGCAGGAAAAGACAAGTTCGATGACTTGGTGATCAAAAAATCAAGTGGGGTCATCAGGGAGATGGGAGAATGGGTGGAAACGAGCTTTCTGAAGTAGTGCAATCCGACCTCGAAAAAACCGAATTTTGTGTCATCGATCTTGAAACAACGGGTTTGAATCCTAAGAAAGATGAAATCTTAGCTATTGCCATAATCCCAATGATAGGTATGAGAATTCATGCGGGGAAGCACTATTACACCCTCATTAAACCGAAGAAGTTCCGTTACAAATCAATAGAATTTCACGGCATCTGCCCTAGGGACATTTCTCCCGCCCCATCCTTTGAGGAAATTGGCGAAAGGATTTTAGAACTCATTGAGGGAAAAGTTTTGATAGGGTTTGCCACCCTTTTTGATATTGAATTTTTGAAAAAATCTTTTAAAGACAAGATGAAAAAGAAGTTCTCTCCTGAAAGGTACGCTGATATCGCCGAGATTGAGGCGTGGCTTTTAAGGAAGAAGGGAATGGCTATAACCTACAGGCTTGATTTTGACACGATTATGAAAACCTATGGTATCTCAGAGAGTACAAGACACGATGCTCTTAGCGATGCATACATCACAGCCAGAATTTTTCAGAAACAGATTTCTAAGTTAATAGAATACAATGCAACGATATTTGATCTGGTTAGGGTTGGAAGAAGACTCTTTTACTTTTGATTAGAGATGGTCCCTCTGTTGAATCCTGTTGAGTCCTATTGAACTCCTATTGAACTCCTATTGAACCCCTATTGAACCTTCTCCCACTTATAAAGCTCGACTATGTCTGCTAGTGTTCTCCCTTTATCTTCAATTTCTCCTCTGATCCTTTCTTCATGTTTTTTAACTTCCATCGCCCTCCTTGCAATCTCGTAGGCTCGCTGCTTTGGTATAACCATGACTCCATTATCATCTGCCACAATCCAATCTCCTGGGTTAACCTCAATACTACCACAGTAAATCCTGACATTTATCTCGCCAAAACCCTTTGGCTCCCCAGCGTTTGGTACTTCTCTTTTCGCAAAAAGTGGGTAGCCAAGTTCGCGTATATCATCAACGTCTCTTACAGCTCCATCGATTATCACGCCCTCGATTCCCTTGTTAATGCAGCTTCTTGTTGCAAGCTCCCCCCAGACTGCAGTCGTGTCTCCAGAGCACTTGATCACAAGAACATCTCCCTTTCCAGCAACATCTATGGCCTCCACAGTCTTTGCCCAGTCACCATCCATCGTGCTAACTGTCACGGCTTTTCCAACGATTTTTTTCCCCCGGTTAATGGGATATACTCCCATCATCGCTTTTGCCCTATGCATGGCATCGCTTATGTTTGGAGTCGAAACCTGATTGAAAAGATCCCTAATTTCATCTTCTATGCTTTTTCTTTTCACCTCAGCAATCTCAGCTTTCTGCCATGCTTCATCGATGGCCTTTCTAACCTTCAAGGCTGACTCTGTGACATTCCTTGATTTTACTATGTTACTTCCGACTATGACGATTCTTGCACCCTTTGAAACACAAATTGCTGCCTTTTCAGCGTTTAAGCCACCCGCCCCAGCAACAGGAATGTTAACAACCTTTACCATCTCTTCGAGGAGTTCAAGTGGATCCATACCCATCATCTGCTGATCTATCCCGATATGGCAGTTAATGTAATCTACACCTATCTCCTCGAGCTCTTTTGCCCTTGAAATCGGATCTGGGACATTTATTACATCGACCATGACTTCTGATCCGTATTTTCTTGCAGCTCTTATCGCTTCTTCGATTGTTGGATTGTCACTGACAGCCAGAATTATTACAACATCAGCACCACTTTTGGCAGCCATCTCTACTTCAATGGCTCCGGTATCTATTGTTTTCATGTCCGCAACGATCTTGTAGTCTCGGAATCTTTTCTTTAGTTCTCGAACGGCATTCATCCCTTCGCTCTTTATAAGAGGAGTTCCAACTTCCAGCCAGTCAGCTCCACCCTCAACAGCCTCTCCGGCAATTTCAATGGCTCTTTTTAACTCGAGGAGATCTAATGCAACCTGGAGAATTGGTTTACCAGATTTATTAGAATTTTTATCCATGACTGAAATTTTCCTAATGGTAATAAATCTTTTCCATTTCAAACTCTAAAAGAGAAATGCCCTTGCGAAAACGTAACCTAAAACCATAGCTACAAAGGGAGTGATAACCCAACTTAGGAATATTCTCTTTAAAAAGGGAGATTTAGCAGTTTTTGTGCTTTTAAGCATCCCAACACCTAAAATAGCACCTATCACACAGTAGGTTGTTGAAACAGGCATACCCAACGTTGTAAAGAGTAAAACGCTAAGTCCTGCTCCAAACTGAGCTGCAAAGCCAGAAAATGGATCAAGGGCTGTAATTCCCTTTCCAATCGTCTCCACAACCCTTCCACTTAGGAGAAAAGCTCCTATCCACAGGAGAATTGAACCCATAAAAGCAGCTTGTAAAGGTGTAAGCAATCCGAAATAAACAACAGGCCCTAGGGCGGTTGCAAGTTCATTGGCTCCCGTATTGTAGGCTATAACACTTCCACTGAGCAGAAGGAGATATCTTATACACCTTTCTGCTTTTAACGGAGGTATTTTTGAAATCCCGATTATCAAAACTCTGTACACAAAAATCGAAAGAAAGAATGCTCCGATAGGAGATATTATCCATGATTCGACAATTTTCATAAGTGTATCTACATCGATAGAAACTCCGAAAGCTAACCCAGAGCCTACAAGACTGCTGACTATTGCCTGATGACTTGAAACCGGAACCTTTTTCCAGTTTGAAAGGACTATCGCAAGTGAAGATATTATCAGTGATATGCCTATTATCTCGATCCGGAGAGAAACCAGATCCTTCCCGACAGTTTTCATCACGCTGTGTCCTTGCAACACCATCCCTAAAAAAACAAGGAAGACCAGGAGGTATATCGCCCTTCTAAAACTTACTATTCCACAACCTATGGAGATCCCGTAAGAATTCGAAGAGTCATTTGAACCTATGCTGAATGATATGAAAGCTGCAGCAATTAAAGGAATTACTTCAAAAATGATCTATCCCCCTATCTTAAGCTAACATTTAGTATTTGAATCACATCAGCGGCATCCTCGATCTTGTCACTGATATTAACGAGATTATCCAGAAAGTTTGAAAGAATATATCCTTCCCAGAAAGATTTGATGTCAATTTGTACCATTTTTGAATGGATTTCTCTCTTAAGACCATCGATCTCCTGCTCCTTTGCCCTTAGCTTGATGGTTTTATCAGAAAGATCTGCCTCTTTTTCCAGTGAGTCAAATGCATGGTAAAGATAATCCACCATCTTGCAGTTTATTTCAGCAATCCTGAGACAAAGGTCTCTTATCTCAGGATTTATATTGGACATCATGTTGAAATAAACGGATGTGTCCTCGATGAGATCTATGCTCTCATCAACAAGCTCAGCAAATCTGTAAAATTCAGCCCTAACAGCGGGTAAAAAAGCACCCTCATAGAGTCTTAATGCAATTTCTCTTCTTATTATATCGCCTGTTCTCTCAAGTTCACATATATCATAACTCAAGGAAGGGTCGTCAGCTTCTATTGCAATTTTCAGAGTTTCTGCAGCCTCACTGAGTATTTCGATATGTTCTCTAATAAGATCGAGTATCTCTTTCTCTTTTTCTCCACCAACCAGAATTTTTCTGATCCCTTTGAACATAACACCCACCTGACTCCTAAAAATTCAGCTAATTCAATTACCAATCAAACATAAATACTATCGGTGGAGGATAAAAAGATTGTGAGTCAATAGGGGGTTTAGTATGGTTTACGTTTTGTCTATGTGGTTTATATGGTTTAATTGGATGGTTGAGTGAGTCAGGTTAGGGTTTATGGAGATAAACGGAAGGAAGGTTTGAATGGTATGATATCTGACATTTTTATAAGTCCTGGTGAATGCTCTACTACAGTTTCAGCAAGATTTACAACGACAGCTGCCGTTCCAAGATCACCTTTGGTGCCAGTGCTTCTCCATTTTACTTCGTTATCTCCTTGAATGTATACTTCTTCGTATTCTTCTGAACCGGCAATCGAATGGAACTCTACTCTAATTTTCTCCTTTCCATCTTTCAAAGCAACTCCCCATCCTTTCATACCAGCAACTTTTCCCTCTTCAATCGGACTTTCTTTTGTAGCCAAAACGATTTCCTGTCCCTCAATTATCCTATCCGGGTTGAGTTTCATTGCCTCACATATAAGAGCAACGGACTCTCCATAACCAACATGTCCCGTTAGTTTACCTTCTCTAAGCAACTTTTCTATCTCGAACTTATCCTTTCCTATCCCTACCTTGTGCTGAAAAGATTCCCTCCTTTTTAGTGCATCTATACATCTAACTGCTTTAATCGAATCTATATCTATGGAAGTTGCTGAAAGAGTAATAATCAAAGAGTCAAGCAGAAAACCGGGATTTATTCCAGAGCCAAGAACTGTTTTGCCATTTTCCTTGGCGATAAAATCCAGTTTTTTGGTCAATTCCGGATACCTGAATGCCGGGAAGCTAAGCGTCTCACATGTGCTGATAACATTGAAACCTCTGTTAAGACATTCAACAATCTGTGGAAAGATTTTGTCTAAGAATGAGCCAGTTGATAGAAAGATAATATCTCCTCTAAAATCCAGTGTTGCTTTGATTGGAGCATTTGAGTCAATTCCAAAATCATTTAATCTCTTCCCAGTAATCTCCGGATTTACATCTACCGCACCAACAACGTTTATGCCTTTTTTCAAGCAGCATCCTGCGATTAATCTACCTATAGGACCAAAACCATAGATTACAGCATCCATTAAATCGCTAGCATGAATGCGGTTTTTAAATTTTTACAGTTACAATTTGAGTTTTAGCGTTTCCAACTTAATCGATGTCATAAAATCAAAAACCAAAATTTAAAAAATACTTGTATCCAAGCAGTTTCATGCTTAACGGAATAAAAGTTATAGAAATCGCACCTTTCTATCCCGGCCCGTTTTGCACTCAAATCTTAGCTGAACATGGCGCTGAGGTAACCAAAGTCGAGCCACCGAGTGGAGATCCAATGAGATTCAACGAAGAGATGTTTGCTGCGATAAATAGGAATAAAAAGAGCGTTGTTTTGAATTTGAAAGAAGAAAAAGACGTTAAGGCTTTTTTTGACCTCGCAAAAAAATCAGATGTTATTGTTGAGGGTTTTAGGCCGGGTGTTGCAAAAAAACTTGGAATTGATTATGAATCAGTAAGAAAGGTGAATGAGAAGATTATATACTGCTCGATATCCGGATTCGGCCAGAATTCCGAGTTTTCTGACATTCCTGTTCATGATATCAACATTCTATCGATGAATGGAATATGCGGAATAACCGGTTTGAAAACTAGCAAGCCTACAGACCCCAACGTTCAACTATCAGACTTCTCATCAGCGATATTCGCGACCATAGCTATATTAATGGCGATAATCAAAAGAGAGAGAACTGGTGAGGGAGAATACATAGATGTAAGCATGTACGATTCCTCCTTTGCTGCAATACCCCTGCACACTTCCAGATATCTCAACAGTGGCAAAGATCTTGAAGATTTTATCTTAAATCCTGGATATGATATCTACAAAACGAAGGATGGGTTCGTCTCTCTGGGAATGCTTGACGAACCCCACTTTTGGAAAAACCTATGTGTTGCCCTTAAGCTTGAGAAGTATATTAATCTGAGCTATGATGAGAGGATCAGAGGATATTCCGAGATAAGAGGTGAAATTGAGAAAAGAATATCTAAGTACTCTAGCAGAGAAATATTCGAGCTTTTCAGAAAGTCAAATCTGCCATTCGGAGTAGTTAAGGATGTTCTTGAAGGATCCAAGCTCTGCGAAAAAAGAGGATTTCTTGCCAAGAGTTATTACGGAAAAGAATATACTGTTGTAACATTCCCAGTTGTTTACAAGGGGATGAAACTTAGAAGAGATGGTAAGGCTCCTAAGATTGGAGAAAATAACGATCTGATTAAGGGGTGAAAGATTGTTTGATCTAGTCTTTGGTGGTGGTAAATACGGGATGGAGGCTGTAGAGTATCTTTTATCGAGAAAAAGAAATTTTGTAGTTCTCGATATCGATTCGAAGTGCTTGGTTGCAAAGAATTACGATCTGACCAGGATCAACATTAAAGACATTGAGAAGTTGAGATTTAGGGATGAAAAAGATTATTTCGAGGGTTACTTTATAGAGGGAGGGATATTTGAGGCTTTGAAAGTAATAGAGCTACTGAAACCAGAACATATTTTTCCCACAGCCCCCATTCATCTTTCAGCTGCACTAATTCAGGAAAAATTCAAGCTTAGTCCATGGTTTGAGGGAGTGGACAGAGTACTTCCTGGACTTCCGTCGAAAATAATCGTTAGTGCTGGAAGGGGGAGTGTTGTTGTGACTTACAATAGAGACTATGAATGTCAGCCCAACTGCAACGCTCCAGAAAGATGCCCCGTTACTGGGATTTTAAAGCCTGCTCCAATGTATAGGCTGCTGGAATTTGCAGCTCCTAATGGTTTTATCCTTCAGAGCCACCAGCTTAGGCCTGGGATTGGTGCTTTAAAGGGAAATGAATTAGAGTTACTTGTTAAATGGGCACTTGGGAAGAAAGAGCTAATAATTGGAACCGCATGTAAATGCCATGGTGTTATTACCGCATTGAAAAAATTGTAGATTACATGATTGTGAAATTATTGGATAACATCAAGAAAATTTCTCGATTTTAGAAAAAAATTAATATTCTCTCTACCATACTTGATGAAAGTGGGAACAAAATGTGATTTCTGCGGAAAGGAAGAATACCTACCCTTTGAATGCCGGTATTGTGGGGGTAAATTCTGTGCCGAACATAGGCTTCCTGAAGCCCATAACTGTGAGGGAATAATTACCGATGAATACTGGAATGTACCGGTAAAGGTGAAGAAAAAACCCAAGGTTAAGATTCCAGTTGGTGAGAGTGAGCGAATTAAACCTAAAATTAGACCTAAAATCAAACCTAAAATAAAATTCAACATCGCAACCTATGGATACAACAACATTTTTCTGGGGATAATTACGTTAGTGTTTTTTATCAGCCTGATTTTTCGATCATCTTTTTACATCTTTGCTTTATTCCCAGATAGGTTTATAGAAATGCCTTGGCAGCTCATCACGAGTATATTTTTCCATATGGATTTTGGTCATTATCTTGTTAATGCGATTGTACTCCTGTTCTTCGGAGGAGAATTAGAAAGGAGAGTTGGAGGCAAAAACTACCTAAAGATATTTCTTCTCTCTGGTTTAGCTGGAAATATAGGATATTTAGCTTTTGCATTTCTCACAGGCAGCTCAAGCGGAGCTCTTGGTGCTTCAGGGGCGATCTATGGAGTGATGGGGACACTCGCCATAATTGCTCCGGAAATTAGGGTTTTATTCTTTTTCTTCATCCCGATGAGCATCAGGGTAGCTTTGCTAATTTTTGCAGCCTATGATCTTTTCATGCTTCCTTTGAGCAATGTAACGGGTGTTGCCCATGCAGCCCACCTTGCAGGGCTTGTTATTGGGCTGTACTATGGGAAAAAACTTAAAGTTCTAAGAAAAAGATGGCCTTGGTGATCTAAACTTCAAATGGTGATCGGTTAAATGGCAAATAAAAGAAATCCAAGAAATCTGGATAGGCCAGTGAGCTTCTGGTTAAATAAAGAACTCTTCTGGGAGAAAAACAGGGTCGAAGACTGTGTCACCATAATTTTAAGAACGAAGGGTTGTCATTGGTATGAAAAAGCCGGTTGCATTATGTGTGGGTACAATGTAGAATCAGATAAGCATATTACTCAGCAAAATGTGCTAAATCAACTTGATTTTGTAAGAAAAGAGCTAGAAAAGTTCAATAAATTCCCAAAAATAGTCAAGGTTTTCACTTCCGGCAGTTTCTTTGATTCGTCTGAGTTATCTAATGAGACAAGATCTGAATTCTATGTTTTTGTTGAGGAAATAGGGGCAGAGAAACTTATAGTTGAAAGCAGACCAGAATTCGTGAAAAATGCTAAAGAAGTTTTTGGAAGGGATTTTATCTTAGAAGTGGGAGTAGGACTTGAAAGTGCAAATGACTTCATCAGAAATAAAATAATCAACAAGGGATTTACCTTTGAGAGTTTCAGTGAAGCATCGAGATTCTTGAAAGATAATGGTTTCAGTGTAAAGGTATATCTCTTGCTAAAACCACCTTTCATTTCTGAGAGTGAAGCGATACATGATGCGGTCGCCTCCTCAAAGATTTTGATTGAGAGAGGTTTGGCTGATTTAATATCTCTAAATCTGATGAATATTCAGTCCGGTACTGAGGTAGAAAGGCTTTGGAGAAGAGGATTTTATCGTCCTCCATGGCTCTGGAGCGCTGCTAAGGTTCTTAAAGAGGTCAAAGAAATGAACGGACTGATTATCTCTGATCCTGTCGCTGCTGGAAAAAGAAGAGGACCATGCAACTGCGGAAAGTGCGATAATAAGTTTGCTGAGGGCATCAAAAGGTTTTCACTCTCACAGAATTCGAGAGAATTGAATGTTCGGTGCGAATGCAAAGAATGGTGGGAGGATTATCTTCTGGCAGAAGAGATTTCAAGGCTTCCTGTGACGTTCAGAGGCAGGAGTTGAGAGAGACTATAAATGAAACTCATGTGGCAAACATCATTCTCAACGAATCTCTCAATCCTGGAGCCAATCCGAGAACGATGAGGATGAATTTTATGAAGTTCTTAAAATTCTCCTCCTCTTCAGTCGAATCCAATATATACAGAACGGGCACAAACACAGCTATTTTTGCCACCACCATAATCCATGGACCGGCAACATTGATCAGAAACCTTGGCAAAACATGCAGTTCCCAGTAACCGAGGAACTGAATTCCTAAGAAAGTTGCAAATCCATCAATCATGTGGGAAAAGAAAACGAGTTTGCTCAAACGGTTGTTCATTGCTGGATAGACTCTCTCGAAAATGAATTGATACGCAATGGTAAATATTGCTGCAAAAAAGATTACTGCTGGGAAAAGCCAGCCGTTAATTACTTCAAGATTACTAAAGAGTATTCCAAGGCATAAAATGGAGAGAAAAAGACCGGTGGCTCCATAATATTTCCAGTAATCCTCCCCCTTCATTTTTATAGAGATTATAAGAGTCGGGAAGGCTATTAGAAAGATAAGAATATAAATAAAAGGAGTCATGAAAAGGTAAGAAACTGGTGGCTCAAGAAAGCCAGCGTCTTCAATCACCCTTGCTGAGGAACCGAGAAGGACAAATGGAAGGTTTCCTATAACAAAATTAAAATCAAAGCTTATGTACTTCCTTAGGAACCTATATAGAAGGATAACGACGATTATTAGTATGATTGCAAAGGTAATCGTATTCACTATGTTGTATCCCTGCTTATAAACTAAAGAATCAATATAATATTTTTTTATAAAATCATAAATCTGACTCATGGTTATCCCCTTCTTGAGCAATTTAAAAACTTTACTTTGTTGTTTAAAAAATCGATAATGTTTTTTACTTCCACTTTGAATTATGTCCATGGAGACACTAATTCTTACTCAAAAGGAAGTTAAGACTCTTTTAACAATGGAGGATGCTTTAAAAGCCGTTGAACATGCGTTTGAAATGCATGGGTTTAATGCTGTCCAAATGCCAGCAAAAATATACCTCGAATTTGAAAAAGGAGATCTTAGAGCAATGCCTGCATACCTTGACGGAAAAGCTGGAGTAAAGTGGGTAAATTCTCATCCTGAAAACAGCAAAGTTGGTTTGCCAACCGTAATGGCTTTGTTGATCTATAACGATCCGGAAACAGGTTTTCCGCTTGCTGTTATGGATGCCACCCATATAACCAACATGAGAACAGGGGCTGCAGGGGGTATTGCATCAAAATATCTTGCCAAACCAAACAGCAAAGTTCTTGGATTCGTTGGCTGCGGTACGCAAGCGTACACGCAGTTGGTAGCCCACAAAGAACTCTTTGACATAAAGAAGGTAAAATGCTTTGATATCAGTAAGGAGAAATCAAGTAGATTTGTCGAATTTTGTGAGGAAGAAGGTATACATGCAGAGTTTATGGAGATTGAAGAAGTTTGCAACTGTGATATTCTCATCACCACAACGCCTTCGAGAAAACCCATTGTAAAAAAGGAATGGATAGTTGAAGGCACCCATATAAATGCAATTGGAGCAGACGCTCCAGGGAAACAGGAACTCGACTCTGAGATTATAAAAGATGCAAGAGTTTTTGTCGATGACAGAGTTCAGGCTTTCCATAGTGGAGAAGTTAACGTACCCCTCTCTAAAGGTATAATAAAACCAGAAGATATCGTTGGTACCTTGGGTGAAGTCATCACAGGAAGAATAAAAGGAAGACAAGGAGATGAGATTACCGTTTTTGATTCTACTGGATTAGCAATCCAAGATATAGCTACTGCAAGTATAGTTTTCCAGCGAGCAACAGAGAAAAAAATTGGTACCAAAATAAGTTTCTTCTGATAGTTTATGGATTCGATTTGGCAAGATCATGAAATGATTGGAATTGAAAGTCCAGAATAAATCTAGAGAAGTTCTAAAAAATTTTGATTCACAACTTCAATCCAGATTTTTTGTAATTTGAAATGGAATAAATTTTTGTAAAAGTTTTTGTGATAAAACACAAACCCGATATATTAAAATAGATAAGCTTTAAATGACTTCTAAACTCGAAGGAGGTTAGTAAAATGGCGAGATATCAATGCTCTGTCTGTGGGTATGTGTATGATGAGAATGAAGGAGATCCTGAGAGTGATGTTCCACCTGGGACGAAGTGGGAGGACTTGCCTGACGATTGGGTCTGTCCTGTTTGTGGAGCCTCAAAAGAAGAATTTGAAGAATTAGATTGATAGGTCAATATAAATCTTAAATTTTTTATCAAAATAAAATCAAAATAAAATTTTTAGAGATAATTAAAAGTAATATAAATGAATCACCTTGGAGAGAAATTTCTTAGAAAAGTAGATCTGTCTGATCAATTAGACATAAAAATCAATTAGAAATAGGCTAAAAAGAGAAATCCGAATAGAACTTGGGAAGAAGTACAAAGCAAAAATCACAAATTTTAATTACACAAATTGCATACATTCTTTGATATTTTTAAAGTCGGTTTCTGGAGGTGGAAAATTGAAAATTGGATTTGTCGGAGCAGGAAGAATAGGCTCAACTTCTGCTTTTACTTGTTTGCAACATCTGGATGTAGAGGAGATGGCAATTGTTGATATAATTGAAGATCTTGCTGTTGGTGAGGCTATGGATCTCTCGCATGCTGCCGCTGGATTAGACAAATATCCTGAGATTAAAGGTGGATCGGATTATTCTCTACTCAAGGAGAGCGATATTATTGTTGTAAGTGCTGGACTTGCAAGAAAGCCGGGAATGACTAGGCTAGATCTTGCAACGAAAAATGCGGGAATTATTAAAGATATCGCTAAAAATATCATGGCAAATTCACCGGAGAGCAAGATCTTGGTTGTAACAAATCCTATGGATGTCATGAACTACATAATGTGGAAAGAGACTGGGAAGCCGAGAAATGAGGTTTTTGGGATGGGAAACCTTCTCGATTCATCAAGATTTAAGGAGAGACTTCATACTCATGGAGCGAGGAACATCAGAAAAGCGTACATTATCGGGGAACATGGCGATAGCATGTTCCCGGCTAAAAGTCTTGCCGACTTCGACAATGAGGTTGACTGGAAAAAGGTAGAGGAGGAGACCAGGTTCATCGCTGCAGAGGTAATAAAAAGAAAGGGAGCCACTATATATGGGCCTGCAGTCTGCATTTACCAGATGGTCAAAGCTGTGGTTAAAGATACGAAAGAGGAAATCCCGACAAGCGTTGTTCTCGATGGAGAGTATGGGATAAAGAACGTAGCTTTAGGTGTTCCCGTTTTGCTTGGAAAGAATGGTGTTGAAAAGATAGTTGAGCACGATTTGACACCTGAAGAGATCGAGGGCTTAAAGAATTCTGCAAGGATCCTCAGAGGAAGATTAGAAGAGCTTGGATACTAATACAAAGTCATCTAGGTTTCTATTTACATAATAAATTTTTAGATTACATGAGAAAAAGTGAAGTTATCGTTTTGGGGATAATTCTCCTCTCTTTCACTGTAAGCATCTATTTTTATCCCAAAATGCCAGAAAGGATGGCAGCGCACTGGAACGCTCAGGGAGAGGTAAATGGGTATATGGGGAATTCTGGGGGTTGTTTCTGATACCCTTTACACTTACTGGATTTGCCTTGATTTTCTTCGCCATCCCAAAAATAGACCCGTTGAAAGAGAACATCGAAGAGTTCAGAAGGTACTATGATGGGTTTGTAGTTCTGTTCTTACTCTACATGCTTTTGTTTCATTTTCAAATCATTCTATGGAATATCAGGATAGAGATCTCCCCAAATGAAACCCTGCCAATCATGTTGGGAATTCTGTTTTTCTATGTTGGTGTTCTTTGTGAAAAGGCAAAAAGAAACTGGTTTATCGGAATCAGGACACCGTGGACGTTGAGCAGTGAAAGAGTGTGGGAAAAGACCCACAGAATTGGTGGAAAGCTGTTCAAAATTGCTGGAGTAATCTCATTTGCCGGAGTGCTTTTTCAGAGCTATTCGTTACTCTTCATTCTCGTTCCAGTATTTTCGGTCGCTGCTTATACCATTGTTTATTCTTACGTCGAATACAGAAAAGAAGAGAGAGTTAGGAGAGGGTTAGGAAGGATAAATGCCAAGCACTAAGAGATCAAATTCCAGATCCAACGATCAATAAACGTACGCGTCAACAACCACATGAACCACACCAGGCGAGTAGTTTTTCACCTTTCTGAGGTTTAAAATTTTAATTTCTTTACTCAGCTGTGATGCTGCATCCTTCAGCCTCCTTACAGGCCTGTCCTTCACCGCAAGCGGTACCGCTTCATGATAGTGTATGAAACCCTCGTTCTTCAATGCTCTTATCGCCACTTCAATAAACTCATGGCAGTTTATGTGGCCCATGAGAACCCTGTCCGCAACTCCCTCAGGAGTAACGAATTTCGAATCCCCGAGAATTGGGATGATGTTTGTAACTTCATTCAGCCTCATGTTTTCCAGCAAGTAGTGATAGGATTCAGGATTTATCTCGATGGCATAGATTTTTCTGGCCCTGGAGTGCTTTGCAATCGGGATTGAAAAGTAGCCTACCCCCGCAAACATATCAACTACAACCTCACCTTCCTCGATCATCCCAGCAACCCTCATCTTCTCATACTGGTTCCCCGGACTGAACATAACCTTCTTAACATCGAACTTGAAATAACAACCATTTTCCAGTTTAGTCGTTTCGGTTGCCCTTGGATCTCCGGCTAGAAACTCCAGAGTGGGTCTTCTCAAAGCACCTTCTTTCCCGAGATCTCTCCAAACCGACCTGCATTTGGGATGGATTCTCAAAAGCGCCTCCCCGATCTCTTTTGAATAGGAGGAAACCTCGTTGGAGATCTTTACGAGAATTATATCGCCCAGGATTTTGTATGACCTCGGTATATAATTTTGGAGATCGGAGGGTATTTTATTCTTCAAAACTTCATAGATACTCTTTTCCCTTATAAAAATGGGATTTTCCTGTTCTATTAGCTCGAAGTCTTTAAATTTATCTTCAAATCCTTCTAGGATGGGAATTATAACATAATCACCTTCCGTGGTTATCAATCTATCCCTATCTTTAGCACCAATTGATTCGGCCCTCTTTCTGATCTCGTCGGCCTTACTTTTTGGAACTTTTATTGCAAGAAACGTCATTTCCAATCAAAATCTGGAAAGATGTAGGGTCTCCCTTTGTCTTCAAAGTAGAGTACCCTGTCACCTATGGAATAATCTGTCTTTTTCTCAATCTGAACAACTTCCTGAGTAGATGGGTTCAAGACCTCTACAACACTCCCGTCAACATTAACGACAAAGGTCTTTTTGATGTTCTCTCTCTTTACGATTACCTTAGGATTTTTCAGAACACGGCTTTTACCAGCCAAGTCTACTCCTTTTCCCTTAACAGCATTTGTGACAAGTAGAATTTTTGCTCCATCTTTCACTATATCTCCCACTCTATACTCTTTAAAGCGAATAGAATAGGTTGTTCGATAGATTTCCCTTCCATCCTTTCTCCCCGACAATTTCTTACTTTCGGTGACCTTTCCCCCGAGTTCCTCCTCGATCTTTCTCGCAATTTTTTTGGCCAAATTTCTGTCACCTATATAATAGTCTATCCCCTCTCTTTTTTCTACGATTTTAGACACAAACGCTGTTGGATAATCAGCATTCTCTATGCTCTCATCGATAAGCTTTTTTGCTCTCTCGATCTCATCTTCTTCGATATCTCTATTTTCTGCTCTGAGCTGGATGATGGATTCGAAGTAACCGCCGTAAAGTCTACTGCATCTCTCACAAACCTCAAACTTTTGTCTTAGCTCGAAATGAAGTTCGTAGGTAAGCTTCTTCCCTCTGAATTCTCCCCCAATTTGGACAGCCCCATTGTTTTCACTAAGGTTTTCGATCTCAAAACTGTTAATTTTGAATTCAGGATCATGGGTGAAGTTTTTTAAGATAGTATCCATTAAAGCTGCTTCCTTATCAATCCATCCCCTTGAATAAGCTTTTCCGCACTTCGGACATACCTTTATTTCGATGTAGGGATGAAACTCGTAAATACTATATCTTTCCAGATAGCATTTTGGACAGATTTCATGGGTTGTTTCTGTTCCGCAGATCGCACATCTTCTCATCGATAATGAGATGTGGGAGCGGATATTTTAGTTTTAAGTTTAACCAATTTAAAACACCTGTCATCAATTTTCTAAATATTTCATTTTTTAACCATCCAATCGAAAAGAACCAATCGAAAAGAAGCTTCTCGAATCGCTCTATAGATGCAAATTTCATAACCTTAATAAACTTGAGGTAAAATTCCTTTTGATGATAGCTAACGCAGAGAAGAACGCTTTGTTTCTATGCATGCAATGTGGGACATGTTCTGCCAGCTGTGTATCAAAATCATCTTTCAATCTGAGAAAACTCGTTTTTGAAAGTTTCCTGAAAGACAAAGAATTGAGGTATCAGGATCTTTGGGATTGCACGACATGTTACAACTGTCAGTCCAGATGCCCTCGTGGTATACCTTTGACGGATTTGATCGTAAGCTCGAGGAAAGAATATATTGAAGAGGGCTTTATTCCGTCTGAAATTAGAGATTATCTAGACTCAATCCAGAAATTTCGGAATCCGTTCGATCAGCCAAAGTATAAAAGAATTGAATGGGCTTCAGATTTAGATTTAAAAATCTTGAATGGTGAAGCGGAGTTCGAGTGGCTCTGGTTCGTTGGGTGCTTCAGCCATGATACAAGAGCACAGGAAGTGGCTAAGAAAACGGCTAAGATTTTCAATGAAATTGGTCTTAACTTTGCAGTTCTAGGAAACAAGGAAGGTTGTTGTGGAAACGATGCACTGGCTTTGGGAGAAGAAGGACTTTTTGAGCTTTTAAAGGAAGAAAATGAGTCAATTTTTGAGGAATACGGGGTAAAAAAGCTGGTTACTCCATCCCCTCACTGTTACAATACCTTTAAAAATTACTATGAGGTTGAGACTTTCTTCACTCTTGAAATAATCTACAGAGCGATAGAGAATGACATGCTTGAATTCAAGTACGATGTCGAGGCGAGAGTTACATACCACGATCCATGCTATCTTGGAAGGTATAACGGCATTTACGATATCCCGAGGGAAGTACTTAAATCGATCTACAACATAAATTTAGTCGAGATGAGAAGGATAAAGGAGAACAGCTTTTGCTGTGGAGGTGGCAGTGCAAACTTTATGAGAGAAGGCAGTAGAGCAAATGTTTCAAGAGCCAGAGAAGCTGTGCAAACCGATGCAGACATCCTGGCTGTATCTTGCCCGATATGCCTAAACATGCTTGAAGATGGTGTCAAGTCTATTGATGCTGATATTAGGGTCATGGATATTGTTGAAATCGTACATTTGGCTATGTTTGGAGAATAAATAACATCGGTTATTTAGGGAAAAAATGAATAAGGAGAAATGATAAGGATAGGACTGGGTATAGGGACATGGAAGTTGAGATCGTTTTAACATCCCACAGGGTTGAATTCCTGCCAATGTTGAGAGACGAGGCTATATCTGCCGAGATAATCATTTTAGAAGAGCCCACAAATGAGAATCTTTACAAATTGTTTAGAAATGAGATTACACCTGAAGAGTACGTTAGAGGCTTAGATACTTCGTTCCCCCTTTACACCTATTTTCTTTCAGACCTTCTGAAGAATCTTCACCAAATGGGAAAGAGAATCTACCAGATCGAGCCTTATCTAGAGACAATTCAAAAGATTCAGAGATCGATTGAAAATGGAACGTTTTCCGATGTAATAAAAGACGTGGAAACTGAAAAAATAAGATTGATAGAGAAAAAAGCATTTGGTGCTTTTATTGATTATCAAGAAGCGTTCATTTCAGGCGATTTTGAAGAACTTATTGAGAAAACAATAGAATTCTCGAAGGCAGATGCGGAGAGATTTAAGTTCAGAGATTCGATGAGGTTCAGGAAAATTGTTGATTTTATCGAAAGTCTGAGAAAGAAAGAAGACGATCCAGCTTTGAAGCTCATAATCGAGGCTGGTTCCATTCATACTTCTCTTCCCGACTCTCTGGAAAAGGTGCTCGAGACAGATTACGTAAGCTCAATAAATCTAAAAGAGGAGGCTGCAAAGAAAATAGGAGTTGAATTCATGAATAATCCTGGAACAAGGCTTACAGAGGTTTTTATTAAGGGAAAACAGATTGGAGAGAGTGAACTTAAGACACTTGCAGCAAGAAGTCTGGTTTACATTTCGAAAATCAGTCCCGAAGAAATGTTTCCCGAGGGTAAAAACAAATTCCCTCATCTTATGGAAGAACTAAGAGTGACCGAAGAAGTCGAAAAAATGGACTATAACGCTTGTAGAGAGGAATTTCAGAGGATATGGAGAAAGAAATACAGATCCTGATAGACCCGATATTATTTCCACATTATTCCTATGGGGGTTCCTTTTTTAAATCTTCACACCTTACTTAACTCATGAAAAAAGGGATTGCAGTACCCTCTTCAGCCTTGATAAATGAGACTGATGAAAAGATCAAAGCATACAAAATTTGGCAGATTGCCAGAGCTGCGGCTATTTTCAGAGTTGAAAGGATTTACATATATCATGATCCAAGGAAAAATGAGGCCGATTACATCAAAGATGTACTCGAATATCTTGAGGTTCCGCAGTATCTTAGAAAATATCTAATACCGATAAAGCAATCCTTGAGGTTCGCTGGTTTACTTCCACCTCTCTCCATTCCCAGCCATCGTCCGAAACATTTAAAAGTCGGTGAGTTGAGGGAGGGAGTCGTAAGAAAGGTTGGTCCTGACGGAACGTCATGGGTTGATATTGGCTTAGATGCCCTGGCCGCCATAAAGGCTTCAAAGCCCATGGGGGCCCGCGTTACCGTCAGGGTCTGTTCGAAGAAACCGTTGGTGGTTGAGGAAAGCAAACCCGAGGAGTACTGGGGATATAAGGTAAAAAAGGCCAGATTGAAAGACCTGCTCGAGGAAAGCGTTGTGCTTTCCAGGAAAGGTGAGAAGGTATCTTTCCAGAATAAGGGGAAACTTTGCAAATCCGTACTCCTCTTCGGAAGCCCCGTTGAAGGGGTGATGGAAATAGCGGAAAGACTTGGTATAAAAATCCCCGATAACATCCCGATCATCAACACGATACCCGATCAAGGAACGGAAACCGTGAGGTTGGAGGAGGCGATAATTTCCACCCTCGCTGTAATGAATGTAATCTGTGAAAGGTGATGAGAGATGAAAGAACACAGGCCAAGAAGAGGCTCAATGGCGTATTCCCCAAGAAAAAGAGCGAAGAGTATTGTGCCAAGGATAAGGGCTTGGCCCGAACTCAGCGAAGCAAAGGTACTTGGGTTTGCCGGCTATAAGGCTGGTATGACCCATGTTGTGATGATAGATGATAGAAAAAATTCCCCAACCTATGGAGAAGAAATCGTTATGCCAGTAACTGTAATCGAATCTCCACCCCTTAAAGTAGCGGGTGTGAGAGCTTACAGAAAGACACCCTACGGGTTTGAAATAGCATATGAGGTATGGGCTGAAGACCTCGATAGGAATCTTGATAGGCTCATAAACTTGCCCGAATCCATAGAGGCGGGTCTTGAAGACATTGATCTGGATAGAGTAGATCATTTCAGACTGCTGACCCACACCCAACCCTATTTGATCTCTGGTGTACCAAAAAAGGTACCTGAGCTCATGGAGCAAAAGGTTGGTGGGAATGTAGGGGAGGCATTCGAATACGTTAAGGAGAAATTAGGAAAGGAAATCAGGGTTTTTGAGGCTTTTGAGGAAGGATCAGTTGTTGATGTTGTCTCAATAACAAAAGGAAAGGGCTTCCAAGGCCCGGTCAAGAGGTGGGGAGTTATCACTTTGAACGCGAAACATGCGAGAAGCAGCAAGCATAGAAGAGTTGGAAATTTGGGGCCATGGAATCCGCATCATGTAAGACATACAGTTCCGCAGGCAGGACAAATGGGATTCCATCAACGCACAGAATTCAACAAGAGAATTGTTAAGATGGGAGAGAATGGGGAAGAGATAACTCCTAATGGCGGATTCGTACATTACGGTATTGTGAGAGGAGATTACGTTTTGGTTTCGGGAAGTGTTCCAGGTTCGGTAAAAAGGCTGATCCGGTTTAGGCATGCGATAAGACCGCCTACAGCAACTTATGAGGGAGTTAATGTTATTTACGTGAGCACCAGCTCAAAGCAGGGTAGGTGATATGATGAAGGCAAAGATTTACGATCTCAACGGAGAAGTTCAGGAAGAAATCGATTTGCCTATCGTGTTCGAGACTGAATTTAGGCCAGATATAATAAAGAAGGCTGTTCACGCTATTCAGAGTAACAGAAGGCAGCCTTACGGCCCTAACCCACTTTCAGGGATAAACTACTCGGCAGAGAACTGGGGTCCAGGACATGGCGTTGCAAGAGTTCCCAGGCTTAAAACAGGCAGGAGAGCTGCTATAGTTCCACAGGCTGTGAAAGGAAGGCAAGCTCATCCACCAAAAGTTCAGAAAGTATGGACAGAGAAAATCAACAAGAAAGAGATGAAAAAAGCTCTCTGTTCTGCTATCGCTGCTACTTCCAATCCCCAACTCGTTTCTGAAAGGCCTCATATTTTTGGGGGCGACCTTCCAAAGATCATTTCTGACGATTTTCAAGCTCTCAAGAAAACAAAAGAGGTTATTGAGGTTCTCAAATCTCTCGGCTTATACGATGACGTCGAAAGGGCAAAAGCAAGGAAAAGATATCGTGCCGGAAAAGGAAAGATGAGAGGAAGGAGATATGTAGGGAAGAAAAGCCTGTTGATCGTTGTAAACGATAATTCAGATGTTATTAAAGCGGCAAGGAATTTGCCCGGGGTTGATGTGGTAGCAGCGAGGAACCTCAACGTTGAGTTACTTGCCCCAGGAGCCAAAGCTGGAAGGTTAACTCTCTGGACAAAATCTGCCGTTGAATTTCTGGAGGGGTGGTTATGCTGATAAAATGCTTCTTGGTTACAGAAAAATCAACTGCTGAGGTAGAGAAAAACGTTCTCACAGCTATAGTGGACAAAAACGCAACGAAGAAAGACATCAAAATGGACATCGAAAAAAGATTCGATGTTAAGGTTGAGAAAGTGAACACTCTGATAACTCCAAAAGGTGAGAAAAAAGCATATATCAAGCTTTCACCAGATTATTCGGCAGAAGAAGTCCTGTCGAAGTTGGGTGTATTCTGATTGAGGTTGATTGAGGTGATTAAATGGGTAAAAGAATAATATCTCAGAACAGGGGGAAAGGAACCCCAACCTATAGAGCTCCATCTCACAAATATAAGGCTGATCTCAGGCATTTGAGTTTTACCGAGGCTGTAAAGGCTAAAGTAATTGATATAGAACATGATCCAGCCAGAAATGCACCTATCGCGAGAGTACTGTTACCTGATGGAAGTAAGAAGTATATCATCGCAACTGAGGGAATGGGTACTGGAGACATAGTTGAAGCGGGTGATGACGTTACCTTAAAACCAGGAAACATAACCTATTTGAAAAACATCCCTGAAGGGACTCCGGTTTGTAACATCGAATCCATGCCTGGAGATGGTGGTAAATTCGTGAGAGCAAGTGGAACCTTTGCCCTGATAGTATCTCATGAAGAGAACAGAAGTCTCGTTCAGATGCCCTCAGGCGTGCTAAAGTGGTTCAATCCGATGTGTAGGGCCATGATAGGTGTTGTTGCTGGGGGTGGTAGAACTGACAAGCCTTTCGTAAAAGCTGGTAAAAAGTTCTACAGATATAGGAGCAAGGCAACGAAGTGGCCGAGAGTTAGAGGAGTTGCTATGAACGCTGTCGACCACCCATTCGGAGGGGGTAAACACCAACATACAGGCAAGCCGAAAACCGTAAGCAGAAACGCCCCTCCAGGAAGGAAGGTTGGAAGTATAGCTGCAAGAAGAACAGGAGCTAAGAGGTGATTTGATGGCTCTAAAAAGTAAGGTTGTGAGGCCGAGGGATTTTAAATACCGCGGATATACGCTTGAGGAAATTCAGAAGATGACCCTTGAGCAGTTCGCTCAGCTTTTGCCTTCACGAGCAAGGAGAAAAGTGTTGAGAGGGTTCAACGAACAGGAGGAAAAACTCCTCAGAAAGCTGAAAAAGAAGGATGTCGTGAAGACCCACTGCAGAGACATGATCGTTTTGCCCGAGATGGTTGGCAAGATAATCCTCGTTCACAACGGAAAGGACTTCGTTAGAGTTGAGGTTAAGCCAGAGATGATAGGCCATAGGCTAGGAGAGTTCGCCCAGACAAGAACGTTCATAAAGCACAGCGGGCCGGGTGTTGGAGCTACGAGGAGCAGTAAATTCGTGCCTCTCAAGTAGGTGATAGAATGGCTAGGGTACGCTACGCATACGAGCCCGAAGATGCTGCGAAAGCTGCAAAGGCAATGGGATATGAAATGGATATAAGCTTCAAGCATGCAGTCGAGCTATGCTCAGCGATAAGAGGTATGAAGATCGATCAGGCGATCAGATTTTTAGAAGAGGTAGCAGAAATGAAAAGGGTTGTTCCGTTCAGGAAACATCATAAAAAGGTACCCCATAAAAGAGGGCTTGAGAAATGGTATGCTGGCAGGTATCCTCAGAAGGCTGCAAAACACATTCTAAAGGTTTTGAAAAATCTTGATGCAAACGCTGAATATAAGGGAATCGAGAAAGAACGACTCGTTATTACTCATGCTCAGGCTAAAAAGGGGAGGGTTTTGAAAAGGTACATGCCCAGAGCCTTTGGGCGGGCAACTCCTAGATTTAAGTACCTGACAACCGTTGAGTTTGTGGCAGAGGTGCGATAAGAGGTGCGATAATGGCTGTAGAAAGGAAATTTGTTGAAGATCGGGTAAGAAAGCTCAGAGTAAAGGAATGGATGGCTCAGGAAGTCAGAAATGCTGGATTTGGGGGAGTAGACATCACAAGAACCCCTTTGGGCACTCAGATCACTTTATTCGTTGAAAGACCTGGCCTCGTGATAGGGAAGGGTGGAAGAAGGATAAGAATGTTAACAGAGAGGTTAAAGGAGTTCGGTATAGAGAACCCTCAAGTTAGCGTTGATGAAATTCAGAATCCTGAATTTAATGCAAAGCTCATGGCTTCTCTGCTCGCTAGAGCACTTGAGAGAGGATGGTATTTCAGGAAAGCCGGCTATAGATTTCTATACAGAATAATGGAGGCTGGGGCAAAAGGATGTGAAATCGAGATCAGTGGAAAGCTTACCGGCGAGAGGGCGAGAACTGAGAAATTCGTGGCAGGAACGATGGTTCATACCGGCGAGCCAATTTACACAGCGGTAAGAGTAGGATACGATGTCGCAATCAAGAAACTCGGCGTGCTTGGTGTTAAGGTGAGAATAATCCCGCCAGACGCAGAACTTCCGGATGAGTTTGAGGTGAGAGAGCCCATTCAAGTTGAGAAGATTGAAGAAACTAAGGAAACCAAGGAGACTAAAGAGACTGAGGAATCGGAAGCCAAAACTGAAGAGACAGAGATAAAGGAAAAAGCAACTAAGAAATCTGACAAGGCTGGTGATAAAAAAGAAGTTAAAGAAGTTAAAACAGCTGAAAAAACCGAGAAAACTGATGAAGGAGTGCAAAAGAGTAAAGACGACAAGGCCGAGGAGGTGGCAGAGGGATGAAAATGGAAGATATAAGGAAGATGAGCAGGGACGAAAAGATTAAAAAACTAACAGAGCTTGAAAATGAACTCCTTAGGATCAGGACACTTGTTAGATCTGGTGGGGCAATTGAAAATCCAGGAATGGTGAAAGCAATCAGAAAAGACATTGCAAGGCTGAAACTTGCTTTAGGAGAGGAAGATTTCAAGGTATAATTGATATGAAAGGTGCTAAGATGAGACCAGAATATTTGATAGCTCACGAACTCATAGGGTTGGAATGTGAGGTAGTATCAAGCCCAAATAAGTTTGAAGAAGGTATAAAGGGAGAGATAGTTGACGAAACTATGAAAACTCTCCTTATAAAAACCCAAACCGGATTGAAAAGAATTGAGAAGAAGAGTAGAAGCTTCCGAATAAAGTTCAGAGGAGATAATTTTATTGTTAATGGAGATATAATTTTATACAGACCTGAAGACAGAATAAAGAAAGGAATCATAGTAATAAAAAGATATAAAGGTAATTTTAATAATCTGGGTAATTTAAAGACGAAACTCAGGAAAAGGCAGGTGATAGGGTGAGAGACATAGGCTATGATGTTAAACCTCCTGAAAACGAATGTAACGATGAGAACTGTCCCTTTCATGGTAAGTTATCCGTTCGAGGACAGGTTTTCAGAGGAAGAGTCGTTAAGACGTATGAAAAGTCAGCGGTAATCGAAAGGGAGCTCTTGAGATATGTTCCAAAGTATGAGAGATATCTCAAAAAGATTTCAAAGCTACACGCCCACAACCCGGAGTGCATCGATGCAAAGGAAGGGGATACAGTCACGATTATTGAATGCAAACCAATCAGTAAGACCAAATCCTTTGTAATTGTTGAAAAAATCCCGGGGGTGAAAGAATGAGGGCAAGGAAGTCAAAAATTCCAAGACCTCTTCCAACAGGAGCGAGACTGATTTGCACTGATAATACTGGGGCTAGGGAACTTGAAATAATCTCGGTGAAGGGATACAAGGGAGTAAGGAGAAGGTATCCTGCCGCCGGAATAGGAGACATAGTTGTTGTGAGCGTGAAGAAGGGATCACCCGACATAAGGAAGCAGATCCACTATGCGGTCATTGTAAGGCAAAGGAAGGAATATAAAAGACCCGATGGTATGAGGGTTAAATTTGAGGACAATGCCGCTGTAATAACCGATCCCAATGGAAACCCGAAAGGAAGTGAGATTAGAGGAGCAGTAGCAAGGGAGGCCGCAGAGAGATTCTCGAAGATTGGATCTCTTGCCTCTTCAATAATTTGAGGTGATTGAATGATTCCCAAATCAAAACAACCAAGAAAGCAAAGAAGATGGTTGTATAAAACCTCCAAGCTTCATGAAAGGCATAGATTGCTGAATGCAACACTATCAAAGGATTTGAGGAAGAAGTACGACAGAAGAACATTAAGGGTGAGGAAGGGAGACAAGGTAAGAATAATGAGAGGGGAGTTCGCCGGAAGTGAAGGAAAAGTCTTAGAGGTTGACATGAAAAAGGCGGTGATAAAGGTGGACGGGGTTACAACAAACAAGGTTGATGGAACAGAGGTTTCTGTACCTATTCACCCCTCTAATGTCATGATTATCAGCTTAGGTGAGGTAGATTCCGTGAGAAAGAAAAAGCTTGAAGGAAAAGCTTGAGAATATAGGGTGGTAAAATGCACCAGAAAAGATTATCAGCACCGAGAACTGTTAAAATAGCAAGAAAGGAGAAGAAATGGACCGTTAAAACTTCTCCAGGACCTCATGATAAGGGAGCCGTCCCATTGCTGGTACTTGTAAGGGACCTTCTAGGATTAGCAGACACGGCAAGGGAAGCAAGAAGGATAATCTCTGCTGGAGAAATACTCGTAGATGGAAAGCCGAGAAGGGATTACAAATTCCCTGTAGGTCTGTTCGACGTTGTGACGATCCCCAAAATCGAAAAAAGCTATAGGATACTTTTCGATGAGCGCGGTAGATATACACCTAAAGAAGTTGAGGATGCGGACAGGAAGATCTACAAGATAACCGGTAAAACCCTCCTTAAAGGAGGAAAAGTCCAGTTAAACCTTTTTGATGGGACCAATATCCTTGCATCAAACGATTTCTCCACTAAAGATTCCTTGATTTTAAAGATACCTGAAAAAGAGATTCTTCAACACCTTAGATTTGAGGAGGGCGTTCTTGTTATGATCATAGGTGGAACTCACGCAGGAGAAATCGGTAGGATAAAGGATTACAAGATTGTAAGAGGTTCAGCACCCAATCTTGTGACAGTTGAAGGGGAAAAGAGAGACATCACAACGATAGAGGATTATGTTTTCGTTGTTGGTGGAAAAGATACGAAACCCGTGATAGATCTGGGAATATGAAAGAGTGAGAGGTGTCAGAGATGTCAATCGAGAACTCGAACATGAGAGAAATTCTCATTGATAAGATCGTAATCAATATGGGTATCGGAGAGAGCGGTGAAAGGCTTAAAAAGGCAGCCAAGCTTTTGGAGGAGCTTACAGGGCAGAAACCAGCTACCACATTTGCTGAAAAAACGATAAAGAACTTCGGGATAAGAAAAGGTGAAGCCATAGGTGTTAAAGTTACGCTTCGGGGAGAAAAGGCTGAGAAGTTCTTGAAAGATGCTTTAACAGTTCTGGAAAATAAAATGAGGAAGAGACAGATAAATGCTGGGGAATTCTCCTTCGGTATTCATGAGCACATAGATCTCCCAGGTGTTAACTACGACCCCGATGTTGGGATATTTGGAATGGATGTGAGTGTTTGTTTGAGGAGAAAAGGATATAGGGTTAAACGGAGGAGAATCTCCAAATCAAAGATCGGTAAGAATCATTTAATCACAAAGGATGAGACAATTGAATTTTTGAGGAAGACCGGCGTGGAGGTTGAGTAAGATGGAGAAAAGAAAGATTTTTGGCAGAGGGGCCAATGAATGCAGAAGATGCGGCAGGAAAAGCGGTTTAGTAAGAAAATATGGCCTTTACCTCTGCAGACAGTGCTTCAGAGAAATCGCTCCGGAGTTAGGATTTAAAAAGTACTGGTAGGTGGGAGAGATGAGTCTTAGCGATACCCTTGCCAATACGATGATCGCAATAAAGAATGCCGAATTTGCTGGATATCCAGTATGTGAGGTTAAGCCAGCATCTAAGCTCGTTGGTAACGTTCTAAAGGTTTTGAAAGACCATGGATACATCAAGGAGTTTGAATACATCGATGATAACAAAGGCGGGAAATTTAGAATTTCACTCCTCCGAAGGATCAACGATTGTGGAGCCATAAGGCCGAGGATGAGCGTTAAAAAAACTGAATACGAGGAATTTGAGGCTAGATTTTTACCGGGCAAGGACTTCGGCATCCTCGTTGTTTCGACTGTTAAAGGAGTAATGTCTCAGAAAGAAGCTATGGAAAAGGGTCTTGGAGGGGTTCTTCTCGCTTATGTTTACTGAGGTGATCGCATGATAGCAGTGGAGATAACTGAAAAGGTTGTTGAAATCCCAGATGGTGTCGAGGTATCGATTGAAGGAGACGATGTTCAAGGTTATACTCTGAAAGCAAAAGGCCCTAAAGGGGAAAACTCAAGAAAGCTGAGATATAGGGGAGTCTTAATTGAAAAACAGGATTCAAAGATAAGAGTATATACAAAGGAGAAGAAGACGAAAACGAAGGCGATTGTAGGAACATTTGCATCTCATGTTAGGAATCTTATAAAAGGTGTATCAGATGGGTTTGAATACAAATTAAAAGTGGTCTACGCTCACTTTCCCGTAAAAGTTAGGGTAGAAGGTGATGAAGTTATCATCGAGAATTTTCTGGGAGAAAAGTACCCCAGAAGATCGAAAATTGTTGGAAGAGCCCAGGTTAAAGTCCAAGGAAATGATATAATTGTTACAGGAATCGACAAAGAAGAATGCGGACAGACCGCTGCGAATCTCGAACAGACAACGAGAATTAAAAATCTCGATGAGAGAATCTTTCAGGATGGAATTTACATTGTTGAGAAACCCTGAGGTGTTTATATGGCTAGAAAGAGTAGCGGAAAAGGCAGAAAAACAAAGAAAAGCGAAATAGAAGCTGAAACTAGGGATGTCGAAAGTTCTGAAGGCGTTTCGAAATCTGAAGAAACTCAGGTTGAGCCTGTAGAAGAGTTAGAAACCAAACCAGAGGAAGAATCTACGGAACAAGAACCTGAAATGCCATCCGAAGAAGGTGAAGTGGAATCTGAAGTTCAGGAAGAACTTGAGCAGGAGAAAACTGAACTTAAAACCCCAACGCTTGATCCAGAGATCAAGAGGCTCATGAAGGTGAGGATCAGACAGAAATCCAGAAAACCGGAATTTAAGAGATATGAGTCACACAAGAAATTAAGATTAAGAGATAAAAGCTGGAGGAGACCTAGGGGGATGGATAACAAAATGAGAAAGAGGATCGCCGGTAAAAAACCCGTTAGTGTTGGATTCGGTACTCCTTCGGCTGTGAGAAATCTACACCCAAGTGGATTTAGGGAAATCTTGGTAAGAAACCCATCCGAGCTTGACGGCATCAATGCGGAAAAAGAAGCAATAAGGATAGCTTCTACAGTTGGGTTAAGAAAGAGGCTTGCAATTGAAGATAAAGCGAGAGAGTTAGGTATCAGGATTTTAAACCCCCAAAGGTGAATGGTCATGAATTTGAAGCTTCAAAGAAGGCTTGCTGCAAGTATATTGAAGTGCGGTGAAAACAGAGTCTGGATGGACCCAGATGAGCTTGAAACAATTGCGGAAGCGGTGACGAAGGAAGATGTAAGAGGCCTCATTGAGGATGGATTGATAAAAAGAAAACCCGTAAAAGGAACCAGCAGAGCAAGGGCAAGGATAAGAGCCATCCAGAGATCTAAAGGGAGGAGAAGAGGGCATGGAAGGAGAAAGGGAAGAAAGACCGCAAGGATGCCAAGAAAAAGAAGGTGGATTATAAGGATAAGGGCTCTCAGAAAGAAGCTTAAGGAACTGAAAGAAGAGGGAATGCTCGAAACAAGAGCTTATCGGATGCTCTACAGAAAGGCAAAGGGTGGAGAGTTCAGAAGTGTGGCCCATCTCGAATCATACATCGAATCCCAGAAGCTGATAAAGGTAAAATCAGGAGAAAAAGAGTAGAGAAAATAGATGAGATAAAAAGTTTAGATTTAGGGGTGATTTAATGGCAAAGGGACCTAGATACAAAGTTCCATACAGGAGGAGGAGAGAAGGTAAGACAGATTACAGGAAAAGATTAAAGCTACTTGTTTCAAGAAAACCGAGACTGATAGTTAGAATAACAAATAACAGAATTATAGCTCAGATTGCTGAATATACTCCAATCGGTGATAGGACTATCGCATCGGTGGACTCATCCATGCTGGTTAAATATGGTTGGAAAGGAGACCTCAATAACACTCCCGCAGCCTACCTGACAGGATTACTAATTGGCAAAAAAGCTTCTGAGACAGGAGTCAGAGAAGCTGTTCTCGATATAGGACTAAAAACCCCAACCAAAGGTTCAAGGGTTTTTGCAGTTCTAAAAGGAGCTGTCGAGAGTGGCTTAGAGGTACCACACTCTCCAGAAGTCTTTCCCGACGATCAAAGGATTAGAGGAGGGCATATAGCTGAATACTATGAAAAAGTAGGTGGTTTTTCGGAGTATGAGAAAAGAGGATTAAATCCTTCAGAACTTCCAGCTCATGTTGATGAAATTAAATCTAAGATAATTGAAGGTAGTAAGTAGGTAGTGAGTAGTATGTATATGAAAATAAAGATGATGGAAACAATCCAGACAACCCAGAAATGGAGATGATTAGATGGATGCCGTTCAGGAGTGGGTTCCAAGAACGAGACTAGGAAAACTCGTTGCAGAAGAGAAGATAAGGACTATTGATGAGGCTATAGCAAGCGGACTACCGTTGAAAGAACCCGAAATAGTGGATGTATTACTCCCAAATCTCGAGGATGAAGTGCTTGAAATCACACTCGTACAGAGAATGACAGATAGCGGGAGAAGAACTAACTTCAGAGTAACAGCGATAGTCGGGAACAGAGATGGTTATGTTGGGATCGGAGTTGGAAAAGCTTCACAGGTTGCACCATCGATCCAGAAAGCTATTGTAAGCGCAAAGCTCAACATCTTCAAAGTAAACAGAGGCTGTGGTTCTTGGGAGTGTGGCTGTGGGGGCACACACTCAATTCCCTTCAAGGTCATGGGAAGCTCAGGAAGCGTTCGAGTCACATTGATTCCCGGACCAAAGGGTTTGGGGATTGTTGCTGGTGACGTTGCCAGAAAGGTTCTCGAGTTTGCAGGGGTTAGTGACGTCTGGACATTTACCAGGGGAAATACTAGAACTACGATAAATTTTGCAAGGGCAACCTTCAACGCCTTGAAGCAAACAATGTACGTTAAAAGGTAAGAAGGAAGGTGGAGATCATGAAGTACTATGCCGTTGTGAGGTTAAGAGGTCAGCACGATATCCATATAAGGATAAGAGATACACTCAAAATGCTCCGACTACACAAGAAGTATCACTGCGTTCTCGTGCCTGAGAACGATTCCTATCTGGGAATGCTTCAGAAGGTAAAAGACTACGTCGCTTACGGAGAGATCAATGCTGAGATGCTTGCAGAGCTGATACGAAATCGCGGAAGACTTGCTGGTAACAGAAGGGTTAGTGATGAGTATGTTAAAGAGAAAACAGGCTACAAATCAATTGAAGAGTTTGCAAAAGCTGTACTTGAAGGAAAAGCCAAATTATCAGATCTCGAGATAAAACCCGTTTTCAGATTGCACCCTCCGAGAGGTGGCTTGAGAAACATAAAATGGCATTTCAAAGCAGGTGGAGAACTCGGATATCAGGGAGAAAACATCAATAGTCTTCTTTACAAAATGAGATAATGCTGAGGTGGTAGTGTGCCAAAAAAGAGGATAAAAAAGATCAGAGGGAGCAGAACCTGTGGTGGAGGTTCACATAAGAATAGAAGGGGTAGAGGAAACAGGGGTGGAGCTGGAAATGCCGGTTCAAGGAAGCATAAGTATATAAAAACGATAATTGAAGGAGTCGAAATAGGAAAACACGGTTTTACAAGACCAGAATCCATTAGAAGTGACTTCAGACTCAGAAAGGATCTCTTTGAGACGCTTAAAGAGCTAAGGAAAGAAGGTAAACTCGATGGCTATACCTATAAATATCTTAAATCCAGGCCGGAATTAAATGTGGGCGATTTGGATGAGATCATTGAAAGGCTTAAAGAACTTGGACTTGCCGAGTTGGAAGAGGACTTGTTTAAAATAGATCTTGGAAACCTCGGATACTACAAACTTCTCGGAAGGGGAGAGGTTTCGAAGAAAATAGCAGTTAAGGTTGGATTTGCAACGGAAACTGCGAGGCAGAAAATCGAGGATGCAGGAGGGGAGGTAGAGATAGTCGAATAATCTAGACAACAAACACAATCTCTAACAAAAATGCCTCTGATAGAATGTTTTTTATACCAATTCTTCTACCTAGGTTAAATCAAGATCCTGAAAGCAAATGCATGGCGAAGATCCACTGTAAAGGGTGAATAGAATGGTAGACCAGGTGTTAAAAGCTCTTCAACCTTACTTCGAGAGAATTCCAAGTGTAGAGAGACCTGTAGGACATGTTTCTTTCAGATCCAAATTCTCATGGACAATGGGAATCCTTTTGCTTTATTTTGCGCTAGCAAGTGTTCCTGTTTTTGGTCTCTCTCCAGACTCAATAGATCTTTTTGAGCAATACAGGGCATTTTTTGCTGGTAAAACAGGTTCTATACTTTCACTCGGTATCGGACCCATAGTTACAGCTTCAATCATTCTCCAGCTGCTCGTGGGAGCCGGGATAATAAGATTAGATCTAACAAATCCTGAAGACAGGGCGGCATATCAGGACTTTCAGAGATTTCTAGTCTTTGTTATGATTGCCGTAGAGGCCTTGCCCCAAATTCTTGGAGGGTTTTTAAAGCCCAATCTTGATGTTGCAGCCTCGTTAGGTGTGTCTCCTTCATTTCTTTCTGGATTGATTTTCCTCCAGCTCTTCATCGGAGGTGCTCTGATAGTTTATATGGATGAGGTTGTCTCGAAATGGGGAATCGGAAGTGGTGTTTCCCTCTTCATTCTGGCAGGTATTTCAGAATCGATAATAATCGGACTTTTCAACTGGATATCTCCCACGGGCGAGATGCCACCCGGTATAATTCCGAGGTGGATCTGGATTGCCCAGAACATCCCAGTTGAACAATTGCTAACCGCATCGGGAATAGGCTATCTGCTTCTGAACGGGGGGATTCTAGCTTTAATAACTACCCTGATAATAATTTTCCTGGTTGTGTTCGCAGAAGGGACGAGAGTTGAGATTCCGTTGGCTCATTCTCTTGTCAGGGGAGCGAGAGGAAAGTTCCCGATAAAGCTCATATACGCCAGTGTTCTTCCGATGATCTTCGTCAGGGCATTGCAGGCAAACGTGCAAATAATGGGGATGCTTCTCTATAACAGAGGTATAACCATATTTGGGGAATATGTTGAAAATACCCCTATAAACGGATTGATGTATCTTATTTCACCTATTAGAAGCCCATATAGCTGGATACCTTCCTTAGTTAAGCAGAATCCGTATTATGCGGATCTTCCAACCTGGATGATAGGACTTCACCTGATTATCGATGCCACCATCTTGATAGTCGGAGGTATTCTTTTTGCGATATTCTGGGTTCAGACAAGTGGAATGGATGCTAAAACGGTTGCAAGCCAGATAGCAAGAAGTGGCATGCAAGTTCCCGGTTTCAGGAAGAGTCCTCAGACACTTGTAAGGGTACTTAATAGGTATATACCCAAAGTAACGGTGCTAGGGGGTGCAGCGATAGGTTTGCTCACACTCATAGCCAACATGCTCGGCACTGTGGGCAATGTAAGTGGAACTGGACTGCTACTTGCAGTTAGCATAGCATACAAGCTATACGAAGACCTCGCGAAGGAGCAAATGACAGAGATGCATCCAATGCTCAGAAAGTTTTTGGGTGAAGAATGAAAATTAGATTAGAGATGAGAAAGCTGTTGAAGCTAATAGGATATGAGAAAAATCTTATTTACTGGAAGATGGAAGTTTAAGGTGAAAGTATGCCCAAGAGATTCATTTCAAGATTTTTCATGAGCCTCGGAATCGTTTTCTTGGTAGGCATAATGATCAGCAATGAATTTAGAATGCATCTCGCAAGCTATGTGGCCCCATTTCTTGATCCGGTTGCAAAAAGCATGCCGATTTATATGGTGATAATTGTACTTGCTGCGATTACCGGAATTTACACGTCACTTATCCAGAAGTTTACGGTTGATACCAAGAGATTAAAAGCTATCCAGAAAAGGGTTATGAATTTCCAAAAAGAATACATGGAGGCAACGAAACAGGACAATAAGTACAAGTTAAAGCAAATGGAGGCAGAAAAGGCAGAAATCCAGCAACTTCAGAGTGAGATGATGAGCATGCAATTCAAACCGATGTTTTATTCTATGGTCGTAACCCTTCCGATTTTCATGTGGCTACTAACAAAAACAAAAGAGAATGCTTCGGTCGTAGTTCCATTCTCTGGGCCGATTCATATAGCAGATCCGGTACTCGTATTTCCATGGTGGCTTTTCTGGTACTTTCTCTGTTCCATAGCCATAAATCAGGTTATAAGGAAGGCGTTGAAAATCTAACTAGGTTGAGAATCCGAGTGAATTTTGTCTTGAAGCCTTTAATTTTAAAAGTTTTAACAAATTTTTAACAAATTTTATCAATCTTCTCTTGGAGAGAAATACCATGGATAGGAATCTGAATAATAGCGTAAACAGAGGATGCAAACTAAACCGTTGGGTTAAAATCACTATCTCTGGCCCTCCTGGGAGTGGCACAACAACGATTGCAAAAAAGATCTCCGATGAGTTAAATATTCCGCTTATTTCAGCAGGAGACCTTTTCAGGAGGTTGGCAAGGGAACGAGGAATGACTGTTGAGGAATTTGGAAGGTATGCAGAATCAAACCCGGACATTGACATGCTGATAGACAAAACACAGAAAGAAGAGGCAGCTTCGCTTGATGAATGTGTTGTTGAAGGGAGACTTTCTGCATGGATGGTTGAGAACACGACTCTGAAAGTGCTCATATTCGCCGATGACAGAGTTAGATTTGAGAGAATAGCAAGAAGAGAGAGAAAATCGATTGAGGCAGCTAAGCAAGAAACACTTAATAGGGAAAACATTGAGAGAGAAAGATACAGAAAGTATTATGGTATCGAAGTCGACAACTGGAGCATTTACGATTTGATTATAAACTCTGCCTCATTCAAACCTGATGAGATAGTTGGAATTATTTTAAAAGCTCTTGAATTTAGGAAAGATAGGGGAAAGAATGATGCAGAAAAAGAAAAAAAATCAGGATGAAAAACTTGAAGATACCTTTTTAATCAAAGAGGAGGCGTCGACCGATGAGGATTACGGTTTTTATCCGTTTAACAGACCAATTGGGGAATATATCAGAAATGGTGTTGTGTGTATTGACAAACCTTCGGGCCCAACCAGCCATGAGGTGGTTGTCTGGGTAAGAAAGATTCTGGAAATAAATAAAACAGGTCATGCTGGAACTCTGGATCCTAAAGTAACAGGAGTATTGCCTGTTCTTATCGAGAATGCAACCAAACTCGTAATATTCCTTCAGACCTCGGAAAAGGAATATGTAGCTTTGATGAGACTTCATTCTGATACGAATGAAAAAGCGATTGAAGAAGCGTTTAATCTCTTTAAGGGTAAGATCTACCAGAGACCTCCTTTGAAATCAGCCGTAAAGAAGAGAATTAGAATTAGAGAGATCTATGAAACAGAAATCTTAGAAATTGACGGGCGAGACGTTCTTTTCAGAGTAAGGACAGAAGCAGGCACCTACATAAGAAAACTCTGCAGTGATCTTGGGGAAGTTATTGGAACAGGAGCCCACATGCAGGAACTTCGAAGAACGAAAACAGGTGTGTTCAAGGAAAGTGATGCCTTCACCCTTCAAGAGCTGCTAGATGCCTACAAGATATACAAAGAGACGGGAGATGAAACTTTCCTAAGGAAAATAATACAGCCAATGGAAATAGCTGTTAGAGACGTTAAAAAAATTGTTGTGAAGGATACAGCGGTGGATGCCATTTGTCATGGTGCAGACCTTTCAGCGAGGGGAGTATGTTATGTTCAAAAGGACGTTAAGAAAGGTGATACCGTAGCGATTTTCACTCTTAAGAATGAAATCGTCGCTCTAGGGAAGGCTCTTGTATCTGCAGAAGACATTTACAGGGCAAAAAGCGGAATAATGGTAGAAACTAACAGAGTTATAATGGAAAGGGGGGCCTATCCTAAAGTGTGGAAATCAACCTGATTTTTGTCTTTGATCTTAAATCTTTGAGTCTCATCATAAATCGAAATAATTTTAAAGATAAAGATCTTGAAAAAGGAAAGGATAGAGATTTGTTTGTAGGTCTTATTTATCCAAAATGGTGGTAATGTGACTAAGATAATGATTGTTGACGATGAATCAGCGATCAGAGATCTAATTAAACTTTTTCTTGGTATTAGATATCAGTTTATTGATGCAAGAGATGGGATGGAAGCTGTAGAACTCTACGAAAAGGAGAGACCTGATCTTGTGATAATGGATATTAGGATGCCCAGAATGAACGGAATTGAGGCAATAAAAAAGATTAAATTAAAATATCCAGATGCAAAAATAATCGTTCTTTCTGCATACGCAGCTGGAAAAATGGAGGAGTTAAAGGAAGCTGGTGCAAACATCATTTTGGAAAAACCCCTCAGAAGAGGTAAAGTTTTAGATGCTGTCAACAAGCTTTTGTAGAAGTGTCCCGTAAATTTTATAATTACTCTATAAAATTATAAACAAGGGGTGGTTTTATGGATGCAATCGTTTTTGAGAAGGAAGATGGGATACTCTGGGCAAAATTAAACCGACCAGAGGCTCTTAATGCAATAAATGAGGATGTTGTAGCTGGTTTAGAGAAGTTGGTTGAGAAGGTCAGAGAGGAAAGAGATGTTAGAGTCGTTATAATTATCGGAACCGGCAAAGCTTTTTGTGCAGGAGCGGATATAAAGATGTTTCTTAGATCCGACACATTTACTGCCAGAGAGATAATAGAGAGGCTTGGAAAAGCGTTAGAGGGTTTTGAAGACCTTGATGCTCCAATCATAGCTGCAGTAAACGGGTTTGCCCTTGGTGGTGGGTGTGAAATGGCAATGGCTTGTGATCTGATAATTGCGAGCGAAAAAGCATTCTTCGGACAGCCGGAGATAAACATCGGAATTATTCCTGGAGCGGGTGGAACACAAAGATTGGCGAGACTTATCGGATGGAAAAAAGCTATGGAACTATGTCTTACTGGAGACAGAATTTCAGCTCAGGAGGCTGAGAAGTTGGGTTTGGTTAATAAAGTTGTTAAAGATGACGAATTGGAAGAGGAAGTTAGAAAAATCGCAAAGATAATTGCTGAAAAATCTCCTACAGCTGTCACACTTGTGAAACAGGCTGTAAATAGAGGTTTCAAAATGGGATTGAAAGATGGGATCGCTTATGAAAGGGATCTTTTTGCTCTTTCCTTCTCTTCTGAAGATGCAAGAGAAGGTATGACGGCTTTTGTTGAAAAAAGGAAACCGGAGTTTAGAAAAACGAGATAGACTTAAATTTTTGGATTTCGATTGAAATTAATAATCCAGACTTTGATTTTTTAGTTCTCTCAAAATAGCTTCTTTTGTTTCTAAAGGAATGCTAAGTTTTAACCTGTTAAGCCCTAAAGCCACCTCGTCTTTTTCAAGCCCCTCAACAGGTGTTTCAAATATGAGTTTTCTTTCCCATTTACCCCCTGTCAAGGTTTTGCTGTATCTGAGGATTATTGAGAAAAGCCTAGAAATCATTATCTCCTCCCTTTCACTTTGTGCTCCCTTTATCAGCGAACCAAAAAATTTTCTGTTTTGGGATGTAGTTTTACCAATAACATTCATTAAAAACATAAAGGTCTTTTCAAGACCGTGAATGAGCAAGAGTTCGGGAATTGCACTTAGAACAACGACAAAATCTTCCATCCCCTCACTAAGTTTTGAAATTAAAATCCCAACTTCGCTCAGATTGTTTACATTAACATGCCTATATTTTGAGCTCTGAATGAGAGATAGAACACTCACTCTGTCTTGAATTTCATAGAGGTTGAGAATAGAGGATATCAAGTCAGGAGGCTCGGAGGCAACCCAAATTACCATATCAGAGATCGATGAGGCAATATCTATGAGTATTGATGGTCCCTCGGCTCCTCTCTCCGAGATTAGCAACAATGAATTTTTTTTCATTTGGGTCTTATCTGCTAAATCTTTAATAAAACTTTTTCGTTAAGGCCTATCTTTAGAGCTTGCTCGAAGATTTCGCGATAGCCATCAAATTTGCAAGGTAGATCGGATATCTTCCGCCTCCCCTCTTTCTTGCCTTTTTAATTTCCCCAGTATGGTGTTTTGCATGTTCACAGCTTATGTAGTGCATTATTGCCTTAGAAAGTGCCTCTTTAATTGTACTTTCTCTCGTAACCTCTTTCAGCTTTTTTAGCGTTTCATCCGACAATTGGGTTTGGACGATCACATACCTCTCCATTCTCATTACCATAACAGTTATTATTATTATCATCATCATTTATAAAGTTTTCGGTTGTCTAAAGGATAGAGAATGTATAAAATGCAGTTAAAGAATTCTAAATTGAATTTAATTAACATAGATAGCCATACAAAAGTCACTAACATTGGTGAAAATTTCTTCAGATCGAGGCAATGAGAACACTCATTACACCAATTGTCGGGGGAGGGTAGAAAATATTTCATATATTTTTTGAAATTTTTGAAAAATTTTAGCTGTAAGGTGTGTAAAAATCTATCTGATAAACTTTTAATATTGCCCAAGAAGCTTTAGGATATGGAAAAAAGGATGCGAGTTGTTTGGGGGATAACTGGAGCTGGTGACAGGATTGAAGAGATTTTTGAGATTATGAAAAGGATTAATGAGGACAAAGATGTTGAAATAAAGGTTTATCTTTCTAAGGCAGGAGAACAGGTTGTTAAGATTTACAGATTGTACAACAAGTTAAAGGAGTCTTTTGAGAGAGTATATGTGGAAAAAAATGCGAACTCCCCTTTTCTGGCCGGACAGTTGCAAAGTGGGAAGTTTGAGTTTATGATAATCGCTCCTTCAACAGCAAACACAACTGCGAAAATCTCTTTGGGGATAGCTGATACATTACTTACAAACTCTGCCCTAATGGCTTTAAAGGCATATGTTCCTGTATATATACTTCCAACTGATTATAAAGTAGGAGATGTGCTTACAAAACTTCCAAATGGGAAACTAATAAAGATTAGGGTGAGGAAGGAAGACGTGGAACATGTTGAGAGATTGAGGAAGATGGATGGAGTATTCATTATTGAAAATCCAGAAGAGATACCAGCGGTATTTGAAAAACATATGAAAGTTTTCAGAGAAAAAAAAATTGTTGATGATGAGGAATTATAGGAAGTATTATAAACTACCTTCTTTAAAATTCTGTTAATGTTCACGAACGAAGAGGTTCTTGAGAACACAATTCGTGAGTTATGAGGAACTTAAAATAGTTGCATATGGGAGCCATCATGAATGAATTTATTACAACGATAAAAAGTTGTATCGGCTGTAATGGAAACAACGAAATTTGGGAGAGCAAGGCAAGAGTAAGGATAATAGAAGTGAGAGAGCTTACAAACTTTGAGGTTGAGAAATCAGAAAACAAAAAACCAACCAGATTCTTCCCTATCTATAAAAACAATAGAAAAAATGTGTTAAACCTAGTTAAGATCAAGATAAGGTGAATTGGAGGTTAAGGGTGAAATAAATGAAAGCAAAAATACTGCTTGTAGATGATGATGAGCTTCTTAGGGGGATTCTAGCTTCTATGCTTTCCGAGTACACCGTTATTGAGGCAAGCAATGGTAGAGAAGCTGTAGACCTTTACAAAAAACACAGACCCGACCTCGTTTTAATGGATGTGATGATGCCCTTAATGGATGGAGTTGCTGCCACGAAGCTAATCTTGGAAGAAAATCCGAATGCAAAGGTTTTAGCAATAACAGCCTTTGCACCAATTAGAGGGCAAGAGATGCTCGATGCTGGAGCCCTCGGTATAATATCAAAGCCAATTACCAGAAAGAGACTCAATGAAATCGTTCAGAGATACCTTGATATGTCTCGATGAGATTAAAAGCAAAAAAATTTGGTATTAATCTTTTTATTGAATTTTATTGAATTTTATTGAATTTTGGGTTTTCACGTTAAATCCAGCTCGTTCACCTTCTCCCATGTATTCTCGTCAAATACAACAATTTTCTGGCCGATTATGTAAAGGTAGTCGTCAATGTAGAGTGCCCTTATCGCTGGCATGTCCACTGCCTTAATGAGTTCGAGCTTTTCTTTATAGGAGAATATGTAACCTCCACTCCCTCCAGGGAGGAAGAATATCTCATGCTTTGAATCGAGTAGGAACGCATGGTGGGTTCGAAGCACGTCAGACCAGTATTCCTTCAGTGTATACTTGTCAACCTCCTTGGGATCTTCTGAAGACGATACATCGAAGATCGATATCTTTACATTTCCTCCTTCCTTTCCGATTCCAAGAATGAGGTCATCCTTCAACGGATGGAGGTATGACGAGTATCCCGGAATCTTGAGCTTCCCCTTCATCTCAGGCTTCTCTGGGTTTGAAAGATCCATTACAAAGAACGGATCGATCTGGCGGAAGGTAACGACGTATCCTCTATCACCCATGAACCTGACCGAATAGATTCTTTCGTTTTCTCCGAAGTTCAGCAGTGAGCCGACTATCTTCAAATCTTTATCCAGCACATATAGATCGTTCGCATCGCTAATCGTAGTTGCAACCCTGAGGTAGCCGTTGTACTCGTCGAGGGAGAACTGGTTTAGCAACCTTCCAGGTACATCTCCGCTAGCAACTGGCTTCAAATCCATGGATATTTTTACGATTTGTGTTTTTTCAAGATCTCTCTTATGTTCCTCTCTGTGATCTCTCAACCTATTCCAGAATTCGTTTTCAAATCTCTTTCGCTCATCCTTGCTTAAGGAGGAAGAGTACTGCTCCAGTATTACTTGAATCTCAACTGCTTTAGCCCTGTTGCTAATATCGTAATCCAAAAGCTTTTCTATCCTCTTGATCACATCCTCGCTAACCAAATCTTTGTTCTCTTTTAGGAAATCGTACATCAGCTTAACTTGGTCTGGGGTTTTGTAATAGGTGATGTAAATCGCGTTTCTTGACATGTAAATGACGGACTGCCCTGATGAGCCCACGAATGAGGTCGAATTCTCAACCTCTCCCGTATTCGGATCTATTTTTATTATGTTGTAGGTTATGTCCGCATAGACAGGAGTTATTGGGTGATAGATGTTTCTACAATCAATAACAAAAGGCTTCCCGTTGACTTCAAGGGGTTTAATCGGACATGGAGCGTAATAGTCGATCCAGCTCCTTGTTACAAGGTATATGCTGCCATTGTAGAATCTTGCAGTCACCAAGTTACTATCTAAGTTGATTCTCCAGATTTTTTCGGGCTTTTCTGAAATGTTGTATGCAGTTATTCGATCAGGGCTGAGAATTATCAAAATCTTTCCATAAAGAAGGAGATCTCCCGATTCATCGATCTCATACTTCTTCTCAAGGTCTTCTGGAGGGAAAGCGACGATTACTTTCGTTTCTCTCTCAAACTCAGGCGTGTATCTGATCGGATATATCCAGTATTTTGAGAGGTATATGTTTCTGCCATCTGTTTTAACTATATCCGGCTCGTCAATTCCCAAAACCTGGACATTCGTCTCCGAATATCGTCCGGGAGTTGGAATCGGCGTTGCTGTTGGAACCGGTACAGGAGTTGGTGTAGGTGCTGGCATGGGGGCTGGAGTTGGCATGGGAACTGGGCTTTCGACACCCTTCTCAGCTATGTCGAGGGTTACAGCCCTGACCCCTCCAAAAAATCCATAGAATCCAAACAAGCCATAGCTCTCAGAACTCTGGATGTATTCCTTCAGCTCTTTTTCCGATGAAAATGTGGTAAATGCTTTGAGCTCGGTCTTGTTCACAGGCTCCTTAACATGGTCTTGATCTTCACTTTGGTTTTCACCTATACAGCCCAGAAACGCTAGACTTATTACGATGACAGTTAAAACTAACCATTTTCCCTTTCTCATAGGTTTAACTGGGCGGAATATAGATATATAGGTTTTTAATTAGTTAGAAAAAATAAAAGAATATAAATTATTACATTTAATGAAGGTCATCGGTCTTCTTCAAAAAGTTCAAGAAGGCTTATAAAATTCATAAAGAGTATTAAAGGTGTGTGGAAGTAATTTACTCATTCCTCTACCCCGTATGTGGAAAAGATCTGAGTTTGGAGGAAATCAAGAGAGAGTTATGCAAAATTAAAGGTGTTCCTCTATGCGGTGAGGATGGCTTATACAGAGAGTGCATCCAGTTTTTCAGCAGGATAATCGGTAAACCCAGAACCAGAAGATGTGGGCAACCTAACCCTTCTTGGATTCTATTATGACAAGAAAGAGAGTTGGAGAAAAAAGAATCGTATAGGATATCTCATGATTTCAATAGCAACCGCAAAGAAAGGAAAGAAGGCTGAACTCTTTAAGAAACTCATCAATTTTGATGTTGGCCCTTCAACGTTCTCGATAAGGAACATAGAGGACATCATGGTAAATTCGATAGACATATACTTTTTGGAGGAGATACTGAAGAGAATGAGTGGAGGGCATTGCATTATGACCTTGACTGGGAACGTGGATGTAAGAAGTCCTTCAAGGTTTTCATGCCAGTACACTTTGCTGAGCAACTACACAGGATTAACATAAAGCCCCATGCAGCCTACAAGTACTTTTCAAACAGAGGTCTCAACTTGAAGTATGCACGAAACTGGTTCATTGACAAAATGGTGAAAGCCAAAGTACCTGAGAGCATATAAAGTTCATGATAGGACATTCTATGGATTCAGTGTTCATGACCAACTACTTGGAAAAATTAAATAATAGTATACTGGAGTGCTCTGAGAAACATCATGTGCTGGTGGAAGTTATTGAGTCTGTTGAGGCGGTTGGAAGTGCTTAGTTTAGAGCATGCTCCAAAAATCATCTTTTTTCTTTCTAGTTGAAGTTCTTTTTTTGGTCTTCTTGGATGTAGTTTTCTTTGCTTTGCTCTTTGTTTTGGTTTTAGTGCTACTGCCTTTTTTGGTGGAAGAACTGCGTTTCTTTCTGCCACTACTTGAAGTGTCAAGTAAATTAGGTACTTTAATTGCAGGTACATCAAAAGGACTTTTCTCTTTTGGTTTACCCCTTTTCGGTATTAAGCGTTTGTATAACTTTTTGTCAATTCTAAGTCTTTTCAATTCGGTTTCAGTGGCTTTTCCGGCATCATATTTTGTATGGCAAGTGGGGCATAAGGGAATCACAGCTCCCTCTCTACCACCTTTTGAATGTGCCAGAATATGTGCTTGTTCCAACCTTCCGACGCTTTTTTCACTCCTACCACACATGAGACACTTGTTTCCATATATTCTCTTTATCGTTTCCCATTCTGTTTTTGTAAGTCTCTTTCTTGTTCTCTTTTTTTACCAGTTAGAAGGTCATAATTTGGATCAAACACCATGCTTATCCCCTATTGTTATTTCTTCTTTCTTCTCTTCTTTGTACCCTTTCTTGTCGTCCCACCTTCCAGTGCTTTTTTCAAGGCTTTACTTGCTTCGTTCATGGACTTTGTTAGTTCTTCCATTGGTGTTCGTCTCCTACCGTCACCCGTCCAAAACTTTCTAACCTTCCCCTTTTCTGTTTTTGGGCCTTTTTTGACATGACGTACACCACTAGATTGTTACAAACAAAAATAATTATAATTTTCGTTATCTACTTGAAAGTTATAAAGTATAGTATATTTTTCATGTAAATAAATACACAAAAATAGTACAACCAACTTATCGAATAAAAAATAAGACATATGCTATATTCAGTTTGGTACTTTACACTGTTCAGTCAGATACTATTCCTTGTTTTTTTACAGGCCCCATTATGCCAACCTCTTTTTCATTTAAAAATTTATATTACTTTCCGATATCAAATCATAAAAGGGAAAATAGTTAAACCTAAGTAGCTTAACTGAGAATTAAACCAACCGTTGGATGAAACTTAAGATCGAAGTCAAAAGTCCAGATCGCTAAAATTTTTGACCTGACTACGTTTAATGTATTGCATCCGGTGCTTATATATGTGTCTAGTACTGAATTTTTATGAAATTCAGTTATATTAATGTAGTATTGTGTGATTCTGTGTTTATGAACAGCTACAGCTACAGTGTGTATAGGAATACGTATAATGGGCCGAAAAAGCGTATAAACCTAACAGTAAACTCAGAGCTAGTAGACCTAGCAAAGTCCTAGGACTTAATATCAGTGCATTTGTGGAACAGAGGTTGCAGGAATGGGTAAAAGAGCAACGCAACACGGACCCGGCGGGATTTGAACCCGCGATCTACGGCTTAGGAGGCCGTCGCCTTATCCATGCTAGGCTACGGGCCCTTACACTATTAAATTTCAAGGTTAAGTATCTAGATGAATATTTGAAAGTTTTGGTGTTTGATTTTCGGATGGAAGAGATGGCAATAAAAGCTACTTAACAAGCTGTTAATTGGTAAAATAATCGGGAAGTAATCTGCTCGATGAGGTAAATATAAAGAAAAGTCAGATTTCAATTCTTAAAGATCTTTATAATAGCACTTGCCACAATCAACCATGAAATAATGGAACTGAGGGCTATAAAGAGGCCTGTGGTCAGATTACCTACAAAATTATTTGCTGAAATCAAAAACGAACCGACTGCTTTATACCCTGCTGCAATCAAAAAAGCACTTGCTATGATAATAACTATGCTACGCTCGTTAGGCTCAACTAGACCAAACCAAAAACAATGATTCCATCAATTATATTTGACAGATCGTTAATTATCGATCTCACCAAATTAAAATTTGGTAATAATTTATTTAAAAGTTACTAACTTTCTACACTTAGCTTTTCCATACATTTCGCTTTCTTTGACTCTTTGTTCTTAAGTTCATCAAGTGTTTGCTTGGCCCACTCTTTCTTTTCCTGCTCGTAAACCTCAGCTGGGTATCAAAGCTGTGAGACCCTTAGCCAGAAAGCCAATTGATTCTTCTAGGATAGGAGCGAGCTCATTGATAACTGTGTCGAGACTCCAAACATCGATTGATGTAGGCTGAATCGGTAGCCTTAGTTGATTGACCCCTCAGCTCTGAAATAGTAGCTAAACAAGCATGTACTCTCCCAATTTCTCAATCGCCCCTTCAACTGTTTCTATTCTGGCTTCATAGGCAACCCTGCCAGCAATCATGATGTAAAATTTATCAGCTATTTGAATTAACTCCTTTATCCTTTCATGAGATATTATGGCAACTCCTACATTTTCTTTTTTCAGTTTTTCAATCACTTCAATGATCTTGTCTCCAGCCTCTTTCTGAAGTCCTTGGAAGGGTTCATCAAGCAGGAGATATTTTGGGTTTGTCAGTAAAGCTCTTCCAAAAACGACCATCTGTCTTTCGCCCCCACTCAAAGTAGATGCCCTCTGCTTCCTTAGTTTCTTAAGGTTTGGGAAAATATTGTAAACCTTTGAGACATCACTCCCTCCAATCAGTAAGTTCTCTTTAACTGTAAGATTTGGAGCTACTCTCATCTTCTCAGGAGCAAGAGTAATCCCCTGAAGAAATCTCTTATGGACAGGAAGATGCGTAATATTTTCTCCATCCATCAATATTTCTCCCGAAGTAAGCCCAATGACGCCCATTATCGCATGGAAAACCGTCGACTTTCCGCTTCCATTTGGTCCAAATAGAAGGGTAGTCTCACCTCTTTCTATCCTAAAATCAACGTTTTCTATGATCTTTTTTCCATTCCTGTCAACAACCCCATTAACCAGCTCTATCATCCTATCCCTTCGTTGTTTTCAGACTTTTCCAAGTTTTTTCAGGTTATTTTAGATACATTTTCTCTTCGATTCCCAACTATATTTTGATCCGTTTTAATGATCTCGACATACCAAACATCTTTAATCTTATTTCTCTTGCTCAGGTCTCTACCCTTCTACCCTTTCTATCCTTTTTATCTTTCCCAGTTCTATCCAGTAAGTTTCATCAGCCAATTTTTCGAGTATTCGTGTTTTATGAGCCGTGATGAGCATCCCCACACCCATCTTTTTCATCATTTTTAACTTTTTACGAACGTTCTTAGTGTTCTCCCGATCCAGTGCTGCAAAGGGCTCGTCGAGTAGTATGAAGTCTGGTTCTGTTGACAGACTTCTACACAATTCAAGGAGTTTAAGTTCTCCTTGAGAAAGGTTCATCGCTTTTCTCCCAGCCAATTTTTCTAAACCGAAGAGTTCAAGGAGTTCTTCCGCTTTTAGCATTGCCTCCTTTTTTTCATACCTGAGCATGCAGCCCGTTAGAAGATTCTCAAAAACCGTCATTTTTAGAAACGGCCTGGGCATCTGGAAAGCGAAACTTAATCCAAGCTCAACTCTTTCTTCAACGGGAGTCTTTGTTATATCTCGTTCGTTAAGAATTATTTTACCACAGCTTGGTTTCTCAAATCCAGAAATGATCTTAAGCAAGGTGGATTTTCCGCTTCCGTTAGGCCCACATAATCCCACTACCTCACCCTTCCTTAGATTAAAGCTTACATCCTTCAGAACTGTAAGACTGTTAAACTGCTTTGAAACACCTTTAATCTTTAACATCCCAACCACCGTCGTGTCTCCTATCAAACTCATTGCCAATTTCATTTAACCATTTCATCTATTTCAACCAATTTACACTCCTCCAGTTAACTTTGCTTTTCTAGCCCTCCATCTGATTATTCCTGGGGATACGATAAGCAAGGCTGAATAAAGAAGTAAGTGAAGTTGTGGGAAGATTGAATTAAGGTAGTTTGAAACGAAAACAAGGATGAAACTTCCCGTTACACCCCCAATTTCTGAATCGTTTTTGAAAAATATCGTTGCAATAAATGGGAAAAGAGCAATATGGATTGAAAAAACCTCAGGATTTACATGGGAAAAGTGTAAGGCGTACAAGCCCCCTGCTAAAGCCGTTATTATGCAAGAGATTAGAGTACAGAAAGCTTTCACCCTATTAACTTTTACACCTACAAGTCTTGCGGCCCTCTCATCATCTCTGACCGTTGTGAATTTTAAACCGGTTGCTGAAGTCCTAAGAAATCCGAAAAACAGGAAAACTGCAAGTAATAATACTACTGAAAGACTATAAGTAACTAAGATAGGGTTTGAGGGAAGAGAAAATCCTTCTTCACCACCATAAATCTCACCACCCATCGTAATTGTAAAGAGGGGTGAAAAGATCCAGATAATAGCTCCAATAAGAAAGCTGATAAAAACGAATGCAACCCTGTCTCTTGAAAGAGAGAGAATGTATAGAACCGAAGCTGAAAGCATACCAGCAACTATCCAAGTAAGCGGGAAGAGCAAAGGATTTTTGGTATAAATATACAAAAGAGCTGAGAGATAACCAGCCAAACCAAATGGAATCGCATGGCCAAGGCTAGTTCTACCAATCATGGTTTCCATCCAGTTCCAAGCTAAGGTGTAAGTTGAATAGATGACCCCTAAGGTTATCAACCAGAGTAAATAGAACCCGCTGACAAAGGGGGCAAATATGAGGATTGTGGCTAAAATCGAAAATTCGGCTAGTTTAATTCTTCTCTTCTTTCTGTAAAATTCCTTGTAGCTTTTAACAGCATTGCCGACCATTTCTATCTTGTTGAGTTCTTCTCTTTCTTCTTCTCTCCCCTCTCTTCCTTTTCCATCCATCTGTTTTTCAACTCCTTTTCAACACCCTCCTAGCTTTAAACTTAAGACTTTAGTTAACCATCAATCTCATTAACCCATCATGACAGGAATATAGAAACTATGAGAGAGTAAACAAAGGCTATTAGTACTATTTTAGTATAATGTGCCAATCCAATGCTTCTGAAAAGAGCTGTTATGGCTGCGATGAGTATTCCTGCAATCAAAGGCATCCACCCGATTCCAGGATACAGAGCTTGGGAAGTTGAAGAGAGAAATCCCAGTAAACCTATGGCTGATGAGGTAAGCGCGATGCAAAAAAGAGAAAATTTTTCGTAATCAACACCGTAAATCCTTGCGAGAAACTCATCATCTTCGACGAATTTTAGTTTTATACCTGTTTTTGATTTATATACCACGAAGAGAGCTATTAGGATTATCAAAAGCATCAAGCCCTGCATAATCTCCCAAAAATCTATCCCAGCAAACATCAGATTGGATTCAACGATGAGATAGTATCCCTTCCCATGAGCTATTCTAAGAATCTCCTCTAGGCCAATTGCGAAACCTAAGCTAATTATTGTCGCCTCGAAAATTCCATTACCGATTTTTTTAATTAACAAATAAAGTATCACACCTGTAAAAAACGCAAGCACAGCTGCGAGGAACATTCCCATAACGATTCCTGATTTAATGGTGTAATAGGCGACATAAGCTCCAAGGGCAAAAATAGAGCCGTGGGAGAGGTTCAGGAATTTTGAGATTCTGAAATTCAGACTGATTACAATTGCGAATATGGACAGGAAGATAGTTGAGGAGAGTATAGAAAAAAAATTTAAGGCCATAAAACCTCAGATTCCGCGAACTTTGCTGGATAGAGGACTAACGCCTCTCCATTCACCCATTCTGCAATCTTGCCCTCAAGCTTATCGCTTCCCCACTTGGCCTGATGCTTGGCGTTAAACTTGTAGATCCCACAGGCTCCTTTGAATTCACTTTTTTCGAGTTCTTTTATCAAGGAGGTTCTCATCTTCTCATCAGCAGGCTTAACGTTTTCAAGTTTCTCCAAAGCCTGACCAAGGATCAAAATCGCATCGTAGGTGAGGACACCGGCATAGTTGTTTGCCTCTTCCCCATACTCTTTGCGATAACCATCGAAGTAATTCTTTGTGTATTCAGTTGAGGGTATCTTTTCAAGCGCTGCAGCTTGGAATGCTGTATAATCAGCAGTGGAATCTAAACCTTTGAGTGTCTGTGGTAAAGCTAGAACTCCTCCAACAGAGTAAACAATCCCTTTTCCTCCATTTCCCCTATAAGCCTTCAAAAATGCTACTGAAAGGCTTCCAGGGTCGCCAAGAATCAGAACATCTTTATCTCCAACCTTCTGGGCGGCATCTCTCGCTTTGTTCTGTACATCCTTCGGATCAACGGATGGGTTATAGTAAACCTCATCTATAAGCTTTAAATATGTGTTCTGCTGGATTACATTTAGCATTCCCTTATTGAAAGTACTTAAAGGCTGGAATCCCTGGAAGTAGTAAGCTTCAGCATTTGAAAGGCTGAGGAACTCAGATGCAAGCTTTCCCCAGTAAGTTGTGTTATAAGCATTTCTGAACACGTAGACATTGCCTTCAGATACTTTCTTCTCAATTAGGCCTGTAGAGGCGACACTTATAATGTAAGGTGTTTTCGTTTCAAGGGCAGCATCAGCAGCTGCAATGGCTTGTGGGCTCGAATAAGCTCCTACAATGGCTATCACTCCTCTATTTGCAAGATCCAGAAATGCTGCCTTGGTTTTTTCCGCAGAGTCACCGCAGTCAGCGAACTCAAGCTCAATTTCAACCTTCCCATTCTCCTCGACATGTTTCTTGGCAAGTTTTGCAGCGTTTTCCATTACCACTCCCGCAGTCTGGAATTTTCCGGTTTTAGGCACCAAAACACCTATTTTCACCTTGATTTTCTGCGGTGTCGAGGTAGGAGTAGGAGTCGTTTTTTCCGTCTGAACGCATGCAGCTACAGATATGACAAGTAGAATCATTATAACGATATATAACGACCTCATGATTCCCATTCAGGATTTCGGGAATATTAAAATTTCGTTTTTGTTTAATCAAGTAATTTTGATTAGTATGGGGAGGAAATAAATACTCAACATCCATATCTCCAATTGTAAGTAAAATTAAGAGGGTGAGACTTTGAAGGTTAGATTCGGAATCCAGCTCCCCCATGATCCAAAAGATCTCATTTTAAAGGCATCGGTTTTTGCAGATCGAAATGGGTTTGATTCAGTTTTCACTCCTGACCACTTAGTCGGAATAGGAATCAAAAACTGGAGTTCATACGAGGCTTTCACACTCCTCGGAGCGATTTCTCAGATTACAAGAAAGGTAAAAATTGGAACATGTGTGAGTGATGTTTTAAGAAGGCATCCTGCAGTTCTCGCGCAATTTGCCGTGACGCTTCAGGACTTCTCAAATGGCAGAGCCGTGCTCGGGCTTGGTGCCGGTGAAGGTATGAATCTTATACCCTATGGAATTGAAAGCGATTACCTAGTTTCAAGACTTGAAGAGGGGCTAAAGATTATAACAAGGCTTTTTGAGGATGACAAGGTTGATTTCTCAGGGAAATTCTTCAGACTTTCCCATGCGTTTATTATGCCTAGAAAGAGAGTACCTCTTTGGATAGCGGGAAACTCACCGAGAACTATGGAGCTAACCGCGATCTACGGGGATGGTTGGATTCCGACTGCTGGCATGGGGGCAAAGAGATATGGTGAGAATCTTAAAAAAATCCGTAAAAAGGCAGAAAATCTTGGAAGGGGCAGAATTGAGGGTGGCGTTTTTGCATACGTCGTTGTAGAGAAAAGATATGACGACGCCCTTAAGAAAATTGAGCTGCCTGCAAAACTTCTTGCTCTGATGTCTCCTGCCAGGAAGCAATTTCTGACAAGGGCTGGTGTGGATGTGGAAAAAATCGACATACCTGACCTTTTCGGCTTTACCTTCAATGAGGATCAGATAAAAAAGGCAATCGAGCTTGCAAAAAAACTGCCATTTGAGGCGGTGCAACATAGATTCATTTACGGCACACCCGATGACGTTGTTAAAAGGATCGAGGAGTTCATAAAAGCTGGAGCTGAGCATTTTGTTCTCACTCCTCTCGTCAGACACAGTGATTACATCCCCACAATTAAGCTTATAGCATCGGAAGTTATCTCCCACTTCAAGAATGGTTAGTAATTAGATTCTGAATTAGCCCGATATTAGCTTGAGATGAGACTGGTTTGAGATCTAATTGAGACCTAATTGAGGTCTAATTGAAACCTAGTTGAGATCTAACCGAGATCTAAAACTGAGATTCAGTGAGTCTTAAAACTAGATCAAATTAAAACTAAATCAGATTAAATCACAAATAATCACCAAGTGATTTCTGGGCAATTCTGTCCAGTGTTTTCCAGCTCTTTCTGACACATGATGGGAAACATCCATTTTTTTCAAGGTAGTTTTTCAAGAATTCCCTTGTTTTGCCATCACTTGCATATCCACTCCCAAAATCTCCAAAAATCTTTTTTAGTTTCTCAACCTCTTTATCCCTTGCAACCTTTGCGATTATTGAGGCCGCCGCCACTACCGGATATTTTTCATCTGCTTTATGCTCTGCAATAACCTCGATACCCTTTTTCTCCAACCTCTTTTTAAGACGATCTGGTTTAACATCGGGACTGTCAACATAAACGATTTCTGGCTTTAGTTTGTCAATCAGCTCTTCATAGCTCTCATAAAGAATTTCGTTGATTGTTTTTTTAGACATCAATTTGTCGAGGTCTTCAGGTTGGATCATTATGATTTCGCATTCTCCCTTCTTACTCAACAAACCGGATAATTCCTTCCTCTTGTTTTTACTTAGCTTTTTAGAATCCCTAATGCCAAGTTTTATTAGATCTTCAAGATCTTCTCTGCTTATCGCAAAACCGCACACAACGAGTGGACCTATAACCGGCCCCTTTCCAGCCTCATCTATACCTACTATCCTTCCAGACATCTTTTAGTGAAACTTTTTTAATTCTTTTTTAATTTTTTAATTTTTTAATTCCGTTAAAATCCAAGCTTTGGAAATCCTTTGATAGGCAATTTCCCCATCTTACCTTTCTTCATTCTCTTCATCAAGTTCTTCATTGTTTTGTAGTATTTCAGTAGTTCCTTTACCTCCTGGGGCGAGGTTCCCGAGCCTATCGCTATCCTTCTTATCCTGGACGAGTCGATTATTGAGGGATTCGTTATCTCCTCTTCTGTCATTGAGTCCATGATGTACTTGAACTTCTGCATCTTTTCTTGGGTTGTTTCCATCACATCGTCATCAAGCTTCAACCCCATTCCGCCAAATGGCAGCATATCGATGATCTTGGTCAATGGCCCCATTTTCCTCATCGCCTCGATTTGTTTATAGACATCTTTTAAGGTGAAAGTTCCCTTAAGAAAAGCCTCTGGATCGAGATCTTCCTCTGAAACAACCCTTTCAACTTTTTCGAGCAATGCCCTGATGTCTCCCATCCCAAGCAGCCTAGAAACGAAGCCTGCTGGATCGAATCTCTCGAAGTCCTCAACTTTTTCTCCACTTCCGATGAATGCTATTGGAATGCCAATCTCTCTTGCGGCAGATAAGGCTCCACCACCCTTTGCAGTTCCATCGAACTTCGTTATAACGATTCCATCAATTCCTATCGCCTCATGGAATCTTTTTGCCTGACCGCTCGCAAGCTGACCTATTGCTGCATCAAGGACGAGGAGCTTGTAGTCGGGCATCAAGGCCTTGCTGATCTGGATCATCTCCTCGATTAGATCTTCTTCAAGAGCATGTCTGCCTGCTGTATCCACGATTATCATATCGTAGTCCTTTAATTCTTTCAAAGCATTTTTGACGATCTTTACTGCGTTCTTCTCATCCCTCTTTCCGTAAAATCCGATCGCATATGAATCTGCGAGCTGCTTAAGCTGGTCGTATGCAGCAGGCCTCCATGTATCCGCTGCAACAACTGCAGTCTTCAAACCCTTATCTTTGAAATATTTCGCCATCTTTGCCGTTGTGGTTGTTTTCCCACTTCCCTGTAAGCCAACGAGCATGATTTTTGACTTTTTGAGTGGGATGTCTAGCCCTTCTCCAATACCACCCATCAGCTCTTCGTAAACGATTTTAATTATGTGCTCTCGAACATTGAAAGTCGGAAGAACATCTTCACTCAAAGCCCTCTTCTTTATCGAGTCGCTGATCTTTTTTACAAGCCTAACGTTAACGTCTGCCCTCAAAAGAGCCCTCTGGATATCCTTTACTATTTCTTCCACAAGATACTTGTCAACAGAGGATGAAGTGGTGATCTTCCTTACAACTTCTCTTAAGGATTCAAGTGCCATTGAAAGAATGCTTACTTATCGAATTAAAACCTTTTTCCTTTAAGTTTGCTTTAAATCATGAATTTCAGGATGAAAATAAGAAAAAAAGGAAAACGATAAGGCTAGAAATCAGAAAGTAAATCTCTTTAACTCCGATTTTCCCCAGGTCGCCTGAAAAGGAATGTTCTTCATATCTTCTGAGATAAAGATTCTCGGATATACTTATCGCTCTTAAAACCATCACCGAGATGGTAGCTTTTACAATCTTGCGATAAAGTTCCAGTCTTTTTCTTTCGTTGATCGCGTGAATCTCTATGATGTTGGTGAAGTCTCTTGCATATACATTTAGAAGTCTTATAGCTATTAGCAGGGACATGGATATCTTTGGCGGGAGTCTGAAGAATTCCAAGGTAGCTAAGATCTTCTTTTGTTGAAGATTCAGCATTACCGCGCTCACTGAGATTATTGAGAATATAAAAAGCGAGGATCTAACCATACTGGAATGATCAGATGTTATGATAAAACTTGAAACGGAGAAAAAGATGATAAAGGGGACAGCAACGAAAATACTGCTAACAACCCTTCTGATATTTCTCATTGCGATGGAGTAAATCGTGCTAGAAGCGATAACAAGGAGCATCATTTTGATGCTGAAGGCAGAGAGATTGATAGCCACAAAACTAGTTAAAATAAAAAGAAAAACAAACCTCGGGTCTGCAGAGTCTTTTCCTGAAGCTGTAAATCTTTCCACATGCCTGAAAATGCCTGCAAGCTTAATCTCTTTCATCATTTATTATCTTCTCCGTCCACCTTTATTTCCTTCAGTTTACCTTTCTTGAGCTCATAGATGGTATCACAAAGGCTTGCTAGCTTCATATCATGGGTTGCAATTATCGCTGTCTTTCCTTCCTTTCTTAAACATTCAACCAGCTTAAAACAGAAATCAGGGTTGAGGTACACTGTTGGTTCATCTAGAAATATCAGATCTCCAGAAAACACTTTCAAAATTGAAACGAGCTTTGCTTCCCCGGCACTGAGTGTGTGGGGGTGTCTTTCCATTAGATTTCCCAATCCAAAAAAATCGATAAGATCACCTGAAATTGAAAGCTCATCCTTAACACTTCTGGCAGTAAAACTATAGTATGAGTACTGGAAGCTGATAGAGACCTTCTTTTCGTGCCAGTAAATTTTCCCGATTTCAGGTTTGAGTATGCCGCAAAGAATTTTCAGCAGTGTTGTCTTGCCTGAACCGTTATCGCCAATAACTGAGACTATTTCTCCCTTTCTTACAGTAATGTCAACCCCATTGAGAAGTTCTTCTTCGGATCCCGCAGATTCCAGATAGGAGAAATGGATATTTTCTGCAATCAAGATCTCTTTTGAAGGTTCAGTCAAACCTCTCGAGATCGATTCAATCGAATCCTTGAAAACTTGGTTATCATCTGTAAGGTTATCACCTGTAAGGTTATCACCTGTAAATCTCTTTTTTCCTAGATCAAATACTCCATCAAAACGCTCCAAGAAGTGTTCATACCTTTTGTCTGAGAAAATCATAGACTGCTCCGAATTTAAAAGAAACTCTAACAATTTCCCTACTCTTGATGGATGAAGATGGGAAAAAGGCTCATCCAAGATTAAACACTTTTTCTGAGAGGAGAGAGCTGCAAGAATAACAACAAGCTGTTTCTCTCCATCCGAGAGCTGTGATGTTTTTCTTTCCAGAAGATGTTCTGCATTAATCTCCTTTGCATTTTGAATAATCGTCTCTAAACTTTGATTCTGGGATGTTGAAAGAATTTCATCCAGAACGTCTTCAAAAACTATTTGCTCTTCCGGAATTTGAGAAACTAAGTGAACATGGTCTCTGAACTTCCTTGGATCCCTTTCATCAAAAATAGCAACATCTCCTTCCAAACTCCCTTTATAAAAAACTGGGATTAACCCCGTCAAAATTCTGAATAAGGTTGTTTTTCCAGAGCCCACATCTCCTCTAACAAAGATTTTTTCTCCTTCATCCAGCGTAAAATTGAGATTTTCAATTATTCTTTTCTTAGAAAACTCAAAACTGAGATTCTTCAGTTCAATAGCCTTCATTCTCCTATTCAAACCTTATTCCTTTTTTATCTAACATATCTTTTATGTAAGCGTAGGCCCCGATGGCCAGAACATGATCGATGAGGAAGTCTTGGGGCATGTAAATAATTGTGGTTGCGAAGAGTACCGCAAGAAAAGGATCTATTAGACCAAGAAACGAAGTCGTTTTGGTGGCAAAGGCTAAAGCCGAAGGGTTGAGGCTTGCATACCTGTAAAAAACAAGAAAGCCAGCCACATAAACAGGAATAAATGAAACTATGCTTCCCAACCACACCGCAAAATATCCTCTCCTAGAATTACTCCAAAAAAGTTTTCTGAAGTATCCTGATAGAAATGCTGCTATAGGAAAGGTAAGGAGATATCCTGCTGTTGGACCGAAAAAGACGCCTATACCGCCAGTAAATCCACTTGCAAGGTTTAAGCCCATTGCAATTAACAAAAGATAGATTACTTGCGAGATAAAACCCCAGTATGGGCCAAGAAGCAAACCAGAGAGAACAACACCAAGATTTTGCATTGTATAGGGTATGATCCCGATTTTAAAGCTAAGTTGAGCTGTTAAACCGGTAAAAATGGCCATTGCTGATGCAAATACGAGTTTAAGTTGATTATCGAATCGTTTATCAACCTGTGTAACCATTTTGTAAACCATAATTATTTGGGTTGATAATAAGTATTTAAAAATTTCGAGTTGCATTTTCTCTATTCAAGTCTAAGCTGTTTTAGCTTTCCTATAAGCTCGTAAATATCAAACCCAAGGGCAAAAACTTCGGAATCGATTTTATAACCGTTTTTTGTTCTTTTCAATTGCTCAATTTCGAAGAATTTCCACTTCTTTCTAGGGAGCTTGAGCCCAATAACCGCTTCGGCTCCAAACAGGTTGGAAAACATCGCTAAGTCCTTTATCTGCTGTTCGTTGATGTATAGGGGGAGTTCATTTCGCATCTTCACCTCTATTGCAATGTATTTTTTGCCATTTCCAGCTATGATGTCCGGCATTGGATAGCTTATACCACCACCGCTTGTCGGAGTTCTGACAGCGGCGAATCCATTTTCCCATAGAATGTGAATGAGTTCTCTTTCAAATCTAGTCCCCTTTTTCTTCACGGGAAGAGTTTTTGATTTTAAGTATTTAAAAATATTTAACTTGGCAAAATTTCGTAAAAATTCAACTGTAAAGCTGAAAGCAGCTAAAAGCTAAAACCGATAACCGCTAAGATTAACTATCCCTTTTCCTCAATTCAATGCATGGAAATCAGGATGTTAAGGATTAAACTTCCTATTGAGGGTCCGGAATTCTCAACCATTTATGCCTTGGATAACGGAAAAGAAACCTATGTGGTAGATGGTGGGTATATAAGCGAAAGATCTGTGAATGAGGTTAAGTCTGGGCTTGAAGGAATGGGGATATCCATCTCTGACTCCAAATTCCTACTCACCCACCACCATATAGATCATGTTGGTGTCGCAATTTGGAAGAAGGTGAATGCATGGATGCATCCTTTAGAAATACCTTTTCTGAAACTTTATACAGATCCCCTGTATTTTGCTCGCCCGTATATGGAATGGACGAGAAAGTATGGAATTGACATGGAGTTTATCAGACCATTAACATCCCTTTTTACAGCAAAAAAAGCGCCGAACTCTTACAGCACGGGAATTAAAATTGAAGTCAAGGGCAAAATCATGCCTCTCGAGGATGGAGAGAAGATGAACGGAATTAAGATAATTCACACTCCCGGCCACTCTCCTGGCCATCTCTGCTTTTACCTACCTGAAGCAAAGGCTATGTTTTCCGGAGATCTCGTTTTGAGTGTAACCACAACACACGTCGGTTATTACCCCGGCTATAGCACGGATCCTGTTGGAGATCAAATAAAAAGCTTAGAAAAACTGTTGAGTTACGAGATAGATACGATATATCCAGCCCATGAAGATATAATCAAAAAACCGAGGGAAAGAATCCATGAGTTAATCGGACATTACGAAGGAAGGATGGAGGAAATTCGATCTTTACTTGACAAACCTGCAAAAGTTGTGGATATTGCTTCAAAAGTTGCTTGGACTACAGGAAACTTTGAAAAGCTTAGCGGATGGGGTAAAGTTCTGGCCATCAGCGAAACCCTTGCATTTCTCAAGAGACTGGTGTTTGCAGGAAAGGCAAAGGAGGTTGAAACAGACGGCGTGCATTATTTCTCTTCTGTTTAAATTATTTTAGATTATAATTCAATAACTCAATAACTCAATAACTCAATAACTCAATAACTCAATAACTCAATAACTCAATAACTCAATAACTCAATAACTCAATAACTCAATAACTCAATGAATCCCCATAAATCTCCGCTCGAGAAAGATAGCAGTCTGGGTCATTACCCCATAGATCTCCAGCTCTTAATGCTCTGAGTCGGAATCCCCCGCAAACCTCTTTAAATCTGCAAATTCCGCATTTATCTCCTCTGATAAAATCCAATTTTCTCCTAAGTTTTAAAAGTAACTCATCTTTTGGATTAAGCCAGATCTCCTTAAAACTCTGTTCTCTAATATTCCCGCAAGTATAGTCCCACCAGAACTGATTTGGATGGACATTACCATACATGTCGACATTCGCTAGTCTTTCTCCACTCCCGTCTCCTCCCCTATACTTTATGAACTCCAGGATTTTGGCTGCATATTCGGCATCTTCTTTCACTAGTTTAAGGTAAGCATAGACCGCATCAGCTGGGTTGTCTACAGTAAGAACTTCTGTATTGTGTCCTTCATCCACCAATTCAATCGCCTTTTCCATCAACCAGTCGATAAGTTCCCTTCTTTCCTTAAGGCTTATATCATCCTTGAAATCCGCTCTTCCTGAAGGAACGAGATGATACAGGCAAAACCTAGGGATTTCCTCCTCTGCTAAAACATCAATGACTCCCTTAACATCCTTCAAGTTGTATCTTGTTACAGTGAATCGAATTCCTGTTAGCAATCCAGCATTTTTTGCGTTGATCAGTCCCTTGAGAGCTTTTTTAAACGCATGCTTCCTGCCCCTAAAGAAGTCGTTCGTTTTTTCAAGCCCATCAACACTCACACCTACATAGTCAAACCCTGCCTCTTTCAGTTTATCAGCAGTTTCTTCTGTTATTAAGGTTCCATTTGTGGACAGAGAACATCTTATACCTTTTTTAGATGCATAAGAAGCAAGTTCAAAGATATCTTTCCTCAACAAAGGTTCACCACCACTGAAGAGAAGTACGGGAGTTCTTATCTCTACCAATTCATCGATAAATCTTTTTATCTCCCCGGTGGAGAGTTCTTTGGCTTTTTTAGAGTCGTCAAAATCAGCATCAAAATCAGCATCAGCATAACAATGAATGCATCTGAGGTTGCATCTTGCCGTAACGTTCAAAACAACGACTGGTCGAATGTTTCTGCGCAATTCTCTGAGCTTCTCAGGTATAAGACTGGGGTCTCCACCATAGGTTATAACCTCTGAAACCGTAGCCTTCCCCGTGAGCATTTTTGTGAGGCTGATCATTCTCTTCGCATATAACAAAAGTTTATTTTAAATTTTCTCCGGTGCGTGGGATACCTGAAGACGGTGAATAAAATAATTTTTAAGGATTTAAATTTTGCGTGGTTCTGGATCGTTTAAGGTGTAAAGGCGTTCAAGGTGCATCCTAACGCTTTAACGTTTATGACTTAAACGATAAGTGTTGAAGAAAAAATCAATCCGCGCAAAATTCTTTTATCCTTGCTTAGATCTTATCGAGATGAAGCTCTGGATAGGCATGGACGACACTGACTCACCAAACGGGATGTGCACAACTTATTTGGCAGTGCTGGCGATGGAGGAGCTTCAGAAGGCTGGGGTTGAAGTTATAGGATTTCCCAGGCTGATAAGGCTCAATCCAACCATTCCATACAAAACAAGGGGAAATGGAGCGGTTTCGTTTCTCGTTGACACGCCCGAGCTGGAAATCGTGATGGAGATAGTGGATTCGACCATCCAGGAGTTTTCCGAATTGGATCATGAGGACACGAATCCGGGTGTCGTTTTTGTTAGGAACGATGATGACATTCTTAATACACTCTCCAGATTTGCCCTCAGAGCTGTTAGAGATCTGGTAAGCATGGATGAAGCCCTTTTCATGATTGGGAGGTTCATGATTCCCCATTTAACGTACAAAAAGGGAAGAGGGCTTATCGGAGCTTTGGCATCTGTGGGATTTGAAGGTGAGGACTTCACCTATGAACTGCTCGCATATCGCAAGCCTGAGAGGTTCGGGGAGGAAAGGGAGATCAATGAGGAATCCTTTTTCAGGGCTGATGAACTTTACTATCCTAAAACCTGGGACACGGTAGACTGGCACAATAAAGCTGTAGTTAGCGTTCCAAATGGCCCGGATCCGGTTCTATACGGCATAAGGGGTTCGGATTTCTACTCTATCAACAAAGCCTCTGAGATTCTGAAAACCGAAGAGGTCGATAGGAGAATGATGTTCATAACCAACCAATCAACCGACATGCATCTTATCCCGGAGAAAGAAGCCAGAGAGCTGAGAAACTTCCACTCCTACATTCTCAGTGGGTTGGTTGTTGAGAACCCAACAGTGATCAGGGGAGGCCATGTGTTCTTCAACATAACCACAAAATTCGGTATGCTGAAATGTGCCGCTTTCGAACCGACAAAGCAATTCAGGGATGTCATTACCAAGCTTGTTAAGGGAGACCACATCAGAGTTTTCGGTTCTCTAAAGAAGGATACACTTAATTTGGAGAAATTGGAGATAATCAGCCTAGTTCGGGAGAAAGAATACAATCCGAGATGCCCTGTTTGCGGGAAGCGGATGGAGTCTGCGGGCAAAAACCAACCCTTCAGATGCAGAACATGCAAGACCATTGCAAAGGAAAAGGTTGTTGAGAAAATTGAAAGGGAAATCGAGGAAGGATTTTATGAGGTCCCTCCCGTTGCGAGAAGACACCTCTCTAAGCCATTGGTAAGGATGAACGTTCCGAAAAAGCATATCTTTAGGTGATCTTGAGTATGATCTTGAGTATTACCTCATCAATAGCAAAAAGGCGAATATAGCTGAGTAAGATGCGAGATTCGTCAGAAAGGATATTTTGAATAATTCCATCTTTTCTATTTTGAAAAAGGCCATGTAAACTGGAAACTCCACAAAGATTGAGGTGAGATAGGCGGAGAAGAATAAAATAGCGACATCCTCATGAGCGGGAAAGATCAAGCCTATGGCTGAGCTGACCAGATTCGCCGCAAAAATGCCGAGCAAAAGATCCTTGAAAGATAGCTCCACCCCTCTACTCTTTAAAATAAAATCGTAGTATGCTGCGAAAACAACGATCTCGATGAGGAGAATGAAGGGGAGGAAGGGGAGGGTTATGAATGTAAGCGGGAAAATAACATCGGCTGAGACTACTTCGGGTAATAAGAGAAGTGAGCAGAGAATGATTAAGAAAGTTCTCAGCTTCATACCGACTGAAATCAAAACTCTTGTAATAAATTTTCTGGAATTTTCCAGAATTTATAGAACCTAGAACCTACATCAGATGGCAAAGAGAAATAGAGAGATCTAGATGATGGATGTAATTGAAGTGATGGAAATAATAGAAATAATAGCGTTGTATCCAAAGTACAATCCAAATCCGGCAAGGAAAATTCCTAAGATTATATTCTGGATTAAATTAAGCATAGGTTTGATAAATAGAGTATGTCTATAAAAATCATGCTAAGATTTTGACACTGAAATCAGGGCCATTAAAACATGGTCAATTAAAGCATGGTCAACTAAAAATCAATTAAAACCCATCAATTAAAGCCTGTCAATTAAGCCCAATCAATCGAAACACAAAAGTTTTTAGAATCGTTCTGTTATTTTCTTCATCATCTGGGGGTGACATAATGAAAATAACGTGGTTTGGACATGCGGCCTTTCTGCTTGAAGGATCGAAAAGGATACTGATTGATCCGTTCCTGACGGGAAATCCAAATGCTTCGATAAGGCCTGAAGAGATAGAAACCGATGTCATCATCGTAACCCACGGCCACGGTGATCATTTGGGCGATGCGGTTGAGATCGCAAAGAAAAATGATGTTCCGGTTGTTTGCATTCACGAACTCTCTAGATATCTATCAAAGAAAGGAGTTGAAGCCGTGGGAGTGAATATTGGAGGAACGGCCAAATTCAGAGGGGTAAGCGTTACTCTCGTTCATGCTTTGCATTCCGCTGATGTTGAGGAGGACGATCAACTAATTAGCACTGGCCAGGCTGCCGGAGTCATAGTGGAGCTCGATGGAGTTAGAGTTTATCATACGGGCGATACAGATGTTTTTCTGGATATGCAGCTTATAGGGGAGCTTCACAAACCCGATGTTATGCTCGTTCCGATAGGCGACTGGTACACGATGGGTATAAAAGGAGCAGTCAAGGCTTTGGAGCTTGTAAAGCCGAAATATGCAATTCCAATGCATTACAACACGTTTCCAGTGATAGAACAGGATCCAGAGGATTTCAAAAAGGCTGTCGAAGAAGCCGGACTTGACACCAAAGTGGTCGTTCTGAATCCCGGCGAATCCTTTGAAGTTTAACTGGATTTTTTATTGTTTTGATTTGTTTTTAAGTTTGTTTTTTGGTTGCATTGGTAGCATCAAATAATTTCAATATCAGATAATTTCACCAACCAATTTTTCATCCATATCCATCCATATCTATCCATATCTATCCATGTCTGTCCAGTTCATCCCACGTTTATCCGTATCAGCTTTCATTCAATTTTTATCACTCTCTTCCCCATGAGATTCAGTTTGAATCTCCTTACAATCTCAGGAGTAATTATTTCATCTTCCGGACTCTTAAAATAGAGGGCATCAAAGGGACATTGGACTATGCATGCTCCGCATCTAACGCATTTCTCAGCCCTTACTATCGTTGTGGTATGTAGCTCTCTGTTCACCCTATAGCAATTTCTAGGACAAACCTGCTCGCATAAGGCTACTCCTCTACATCTCTCAACATCAAGAAAAACCTCCAGAAATCTGTCCTTGTGCAAACCACTTTTGTATAGGGGAGTGCTTCCCATCAGATCCATGCTCAGGATTAGAACGATTATAAAGGAAAGCACAGCCCAGCGTAGGACAAATTCAAGTGTAAGTCCGGCCAAAAGACTGTAGATAATGAGGCAGAGCATAACGATTCCCCATAAAATCAGCTGGAAACCCCCCTTCCCAAAATCGAAAAATATAAATCCGATTCTCCTACCTTCGGAACTTAGCCAGCGACTGTAAAGGGGGAAAGTGAGGAAAATAAAAAAGGATAAGCTCCAAATCGTGAATGCAGTAGGAAAAATCATTTCTGGCCACAAGGGAATCATGATTAAAGCGGAGAGAATTGAAATTGGAAATGCCCATGCAATGGCCATTTCAATGCGTTGCAACAAAGGAAACTTCACTTCTCTCATTTCTGGAGTTTTCTTAAGCTTATTTTCTATGAATGCTGGAATATCTTCGGAATAAACTGGGCCCCAGATAACGTTCCACCCGGTTTTCTCCTTAATAACCTTCGATTCAACACCCGTTGCTGCCAGTTGGGGGAGTATCACATTTCTATGGTCAACGAGATCTTCAATTCCGCTCGTCTTCAGCACAGAAATGACATCATGGTTTGTGAGGTGTCCACCTGTGGAAGCACACCACACGTTAATTCCTCTGCTGTTGGCAACTAGTAGATAACAGTCCATACCTCTCAAAGCCCTTTTTACCCTCTCAACGGTTAGATGGTAGTTGCAGGTTAGAAAAACTGGAGAAGTTCTGTCTGGGTTTCCTATTTTAATCAAACCGGTTTTGCAAAGGAGGGGAAACATCCTGAGCAAAGTCTCGATGATGTTTATGAAGATATATCTGAGGTATCCGAAGTCGTAAATCTTTGATATTCCTTTCTTTGCTTTTTCCGGCTTGGCTTTCTTAGCCATACTTTCCCTCCTGCTCAGCTTTTCTTGCCAAAATCTCGACGAAGTTTCCCAATTTATTCCATCTGGCTAATTCTATTTTGAAGCCTGCCCTCTCTATTTTCTCCTTCAAGTTTCTGACGGGTTTCGTAGTCGTTTGAGTTAGAATGTAGGCGATGAGCACAAACGGGAATCTTACAATCCAACTGACGATTCTCTTAACATTACTTTCTGGAACAACTTCGTCTGCAACGAGTAGCATCCCTCCATTCCTTAGAATTCTTCTGATCTCCTTCAAAGTGAATTCTAACTCATCATCGCTCAATTCGGAAAAGCATAATCCACTCATCACAACATCGTAACTTTCATCCTTCTCTTCTCCAAGTTCTGCAACGCCCATCTCGATGAATTCGGTGTTCTCATTTAGGTTCAATTCTTTCGCTTTTCTCTCAGCTATCTCAAGCATTCGGGAATTGATGTCGATACCCTTCACTTTTGCTCCTTTCTTTGCAGCCCTTAACGCTAATGCTCCGGTTCCACAACCAACATCTAGAACTCTCTGTCCCTTTTTGATGTGAGATGTTAGGCGGTCGTACACTTCATCCAACTTTCCAAGGGTAAGGATTCGAATACCCCTGTCATATCTACTTGGAATGGATTCGAGTATTCTCATCAAGATATAGGTGCTCATTTGGTTTTCCCCTTATGATCAATCGATGGTTCAGGTTTAAACCTTTGGGCCTCTTTTCAAAGCTCTTAAAGTCTTCTTTAAAATTTATAAAAAATCTTATCATCAGAAAAAAGAAAAGCTTAAGTGCCAAATTCATTATAGTAGTAGTGTTGTAAGTGGGTAGTGTGTGAGTAATGTGATCTACTGATCCGGTGATCCAGTGATTCAATGATCCCACGTGATCCCACATGATCCCACGTGATCCAAATATTGGATCCAAATGTAAGTAAAATATGGTGATCCATAGTGATCCATGGTAATTCAAGGTAATTCAAGGTAATTCAAGGCAATCCAAAAATAATCCCAAAAAAGGTAACCTAAACATGAAAATATGAAAATATGAGAGGTTGCATCATGCCCGAACTACAGCAGTTGAACAAACATCTGATAATCAAATCCCGGAAGGCGGTTGTTGTGGCAGAGATCTCAGATGGGAAAATCTTGAATGTGTACTGTGACAACTGGCAGAGATGCAAAGAGGCAAAGATACTTGCCAGTAGATGTCCACCGTACTGTGAGTTCATAGTTGCGATAAAACAACATCTGAAAGGAAGACCCTCTAAATTCTCGATTAAGGAACTTTAATTGGAATATTTGATTTTTCTCACTTTACTTCAGGCTTTGGAATGAGAATACTCCCATCTTCTCCAGATACAAACTCTGCTTCTCCCCCAATATAGAGCTCAACTGTTAGGGCCGCTATTGCAGCGTCAACGAGATCTGGGTTCTCAAGATCATCGAATTCTAAATATTTCCTGAGTTCAAGCTTTATCCTTTCAAGTCCAGTTTTTCTGTTCTTTTTTGACTCTGGAGCTATACCGAGTATCTTTCTCGTTGCAAACGGATAAACTTCAAAAACCCTTACGGAGTTGTTTTCTAACAGTTGAGCTATTTCAATCCCCTTCAGTGTAACAGGCCTGAAAAACTCAGCTCCAGAGGGAAAAAGTCTGATTCCGAACTTATATAACTTCTTTTCACACTCCCTCAAACTGCCTTTTTTTGGAAGTGAAAGGGGAGCGTCGATTCCTGCAAAATCGACTTTAAGAAGGTTAATTTTATCTAGATCAAGCTCTCCTGGCTTTTCTGGTTTTTCCAACTCCCCTTTCCCAACAACTTCTTTTTCACGACAAACAACATAGTGAGAATGCTTTATCCCAACATCAACACCAAGAACCCTCATCCTTCTCGAACCCACAAATCTAGCAAACCTACACAATCTTTAAATATCTTCCTTCTGTTGCGATATTTCAGTGTGGTGATCACATGACTGAAGATTTCAAACACATAGTCAGGATTGCTGATACAGATCTGGATGGAAAGAGGAGTGTAATGTTCGCTCTGACTCAGATTAAAGGAGTAGGGCACAGAATGGCAAAGAGTCTCACGAATGTTTTGGGTGTGGATGCTACCAGAAAGCTCGGTGAACTGGACGATGAAACGATAGAGAAGTTAAAGAACTTCATCGAACAAGACATCGAGCAGGTTCCTGACTGGATGATGAATCGTAGAAAGGACAGGTATACTGGCAAAAGCCTCCACCTTCTTGGGAAAGATGTTGATTTCTCAAGGATGGTAGATCTGGAAAGATTGATGAAGATGAAGTCCTACCGTGGAATGAGACATGCAAAAGGAAAGAAGGTTAGAGGCCAGAGAACGAGGTCAACGGGAAGAAAGGGAAGAACGGTAGGAGTTATAAGGAGAAAGAAGTGAAAAAGTAAGGAAGTAAGGAAGTAAGTGAGATAAGGTGATTTTATGGGAGATCCAAAGAGACACAGGAGGAAGTATGTAACACCCACAAGGCCATGGGATAGGGTAAGGCTTGAGAAAGAGGTTGAAATAATCATAAAATATGGCCTGAGAAACAAGAGAGAACTCTGGAGGTTTCAGAATATCTTGAGAAAGTACAGGAGGGTTGCAAGGGAACTCCTTGCAAAAATCGATCTACCTGGCAAAGAAGGTGAGCTTGCAAAGGCAAAGGCACAGATGGTCATAAAGAAGCTTGCAAAGATCGGAGTGCTTGAGGAAAACGCAACCCTCGATGATATTCTCAATTTAAACGTTGATGCGTTCCTGAATCGAAGGCTTCAAACGATCGTTTTCAGACAGGGACTTGCAAATACGATAAAGCAGGCGAGACAGCTCATTACCCATGGACACATAGCGATAGATGGGAGGAAGGTTACCGTTCCAAGCCACATTGTAACTAGGGATGAAGAGACAAAAATCTCTTATTATTCGAACTCTCCCTTCGCAGAGAGAGGTTTGGTTGTAAAGGTTGAAGAGCAGGAAGCTAGTTAAGCATTTATAATGAATTAAAGAGGTGTTTTTATGGAGAAAAAGAAAGGTAAGTGGGGAATTGCAAACATCTTTTCCTCCTACAACAACACGATCATAACGATAACCGATATCACGGGGAGCGAGACAATCGTGAGGATAAGCGGTGGAATGATAGTCAAGGCCAGCAGGGATGAGGGGAATCCCTACACAGCTATGCAGGCAGCAATAAGGGCTGCAGAGAAGGCGATGGAGAAAGGGATTGAGGGAGTCCACATAAAGGTTAGGGCTCCAGGCGGAAACAAGCACACGAATCCAGGGCCAGGAGCACAGGCAGCCATAAGAGCTTTAGCAAGAGCAGGGCTTAAGATAGGCAGAATCGAGGATGTAACTCCAATTCCACACGATGGTACGAGAGCTCCCGGTGGAAAGAGAGGGAGAAGAATCTAAATTTGAATTTGTTTAAATCTATTTCTGGAGAGAGAAAATGGAAAATAACGGGGATAACGCCAAGATTAAAATTTTAGAAGAGAACGATCTAAAGCTCAAATTCATCCTCACTTCGTCTGCTGCTTTTGCAAACTCCTTGAGAAGGGCCATGAAAAGTCTGGTTCCAACTATGGCCGTAGATTACATAGACTTCTACATGAACACTTCTTACCTCTACGACGAGATTTTAGCCCACAGAATTGGCCTCATTCCGATCAAAACCGATCTTGAGAAGTTCAACATGCCCGATAAATGTGTGTGTGAAGGAGAAGGATGTCCTAACTGCCAGGTTTCTTTCAGGCTCAACATTGAGGGGGCAAAGGTTGTCTATTCGGGTGACTTTGTCTCAGATGATCCGGAGACCCTTCCAGTCTATGATAACATACCTATTGTTGAACTTGATGTCGGTCAGCAGCTGATGCTTGAGGCTGTTGCAAGACTGGGAACTGGAAAAGAGCATGTAAAATGGCAGCCGGTCTCGAGCTGTACCTACAGAATAATCCCGGAAATAACTATCGATGAGAAATGCAACTCATGTAGGGACTGCATAGAAGTCTGTCCCAGAAACGTTTTTGAGATTGAAGATGATAAAATCTCTGTGAAGAAGCCTGAAGACTGCTCAATGTGCATGGAGTGCGTTGAAGCATGTGAAGAGTCTGCCATTGACATTGAGGAGACGAACAATTATCTTTTCAACGTGGAAGGTATAGGGGCTCTGCCAGTTAAGAGGGTACTGGTTGAAGCTCTCAAGATTCTTAAAAGTAAAGCCGAAGAGCTTACTGGAATAGTTGAAATTGATTGAAATAAGATGAAATTGTATTGATGATTTTATTGTTTTCTGTTTTCTTTGTTCTCTCTGTTTTTTATATCTCTTTTTATCTCCTTTTATCTCTTTTATCTTTCGTTACTCTTCTTTCTCTCTCAATTTCTCCTGTCCTCTGATGTTTAAATATGTGTAAATTCCTCCGGCTGTTACAAGGATCATACCCAGCCATACAAAATTAACAAGCCTGTTTATGTGCACCTCGATTCCTATTTTTTTGAAGTCTCCGGAGATTCCATTTAATGATACATAGAGATCGTGGAATGGGAAGCTCAGAATTTCAACTGTGGATACTATTCTGTTCTCTCTGATTACTTTGTATTCTCTCATTTCCGGTTTGATCGTTCCAACCAGTTTCCCATTCTCGTAAACTTGGATTTCTGCAAATATGGAAAACTTCTCAAAATCCTCTTTTGCATCGAGGGTTATGAACTTAAGTTCATAATTTCCAACGCTCACCGACTCGTCAAGACTCAAGGCGAACTGCTTCGTGTCTGATAAGTTCCAAACTCCAATCGAACCGATGAAAAGTAGCATGACACCTATGTGGACTAGGTATGCCCCGTACCTCCTGAGAAATCTGATTTTTCCAGTGTAGACTCCAACAAGGTAATTCAAAAGAGAGAAAGCAAAGAATCCTGTTGCGATGGAGATCAAGAGGTCTCTGAAAAGTGCAAAAATTGATAGCGAGACTATCATGAAAACAACAAAGGGAATCAAGAATTTCTCCCTTAACTCTCCATCCCAGTTCCATTTCAACCTTATGCAAATCCCAAAGAGTGCCAGAAGGATGATCTCAACGGGAAACATTATCGATTCATAGTACTTTCTTCCCACATCAAATCCGAATGTAGGCATGAGGGTTCCGATGAGCACGGCTAAAAACAGCATCAGAATCACAATGAGGTAGAAGATAATTGAGGTTTCCTTGTTAACGGTGATTCTAAGTTCTTCAGTATTTGGATTCATTAGGAAATTCCTTTCTGACCTTTTTTGGATATAAACTGAAAGAAGTCCGGTAAAGATTATGACAAAGAGGAAAGCAATCCCCTCTGGTCCCTCTCCAAATGCATGGACTGAAGAGATTATCCCGCTCCTCGTTATGAAAGTTGCGAATACAACGAGCAAGAATGTTAAAACAACCAAATAGTAGTTCACCAATTTCAACCATCTATCGCTGATCCTCCTCTCCAGATACATCGTGTGAAATAGAAGTGTGGAGGTTAGCCATGGGAGCATGGAAGAGTTTTCAACAGGATCCCAACCCCAAAAGCCCCCCCATCCAAGTGTTCGATAGGCCCACCATCCACCGATGAAAATGCCCAAACCCAGCAGAATCCATGAAGGTAGGAGGTATTTGAATGCTCTTCTCTCCCATTCTTTACGCAGGAGGTAGCCCGAGAAGGCCATGGCAAATGGTATCAGAAGCCCTGCATAACTCAGAAAAACGACTGGCGGATGGAGAACCATCTCTATCGTTCTAAGTAATGGATTCAATCCCAGACCTTCGGGCTGGGCAGGGATTCTGGCGAAGGGGTTTGAAGTTGTGAGGAGAAGGACATTTATGAAGGCAAGGAATAGCCCCGTTATTGCGAGTGTATAGGCTGTAAAGCTGTCCTTTTTGTCAGAAAGAATGAAGAGGTTCAGAGTTGCAATAAAGAGAGCCCACAAAAGGAGTGACCCTTCTTTACCAGCCCAGAAAGCGCTAACCGTGTAGAGGAGCGAGAGTCTCGAGTCTGAGTTGTAGAAAACGTATTGGTAGGAAAAATCCCTGGATAGAAAGTGGGAAAGAAGAAGCAAACTTGCGAAGAGTAGCATAAGGAAATAGATGAAAATCGCTCTCTCACCATTCAACAGGAGATCGGCAGACCTTTTCTTTACTCCTTCATAGAAAGCATAGATGGAATACAGGGCAGAAAAAAGAGAAATTACAAGGAGAATTTCACCGACATCCATCTATCTCATACTCCTATTTCTAATCATTTATCCTTTTCTTCTTTTTTCTCAACCTTATACTCGGTGTGACACTTCGTTAAAACCTTGTATGCATGGAAAACCCCGCTCTTATAATCCCCTACCACCACAACGGGAATATTTTCCTGATAATGTGTTGTGCCTTGGTAAATAACCTTCATAACCGATTTCCCATCGGTGAGTTCAAAAGTCGTGGTATTCCCCAAGATCTTCGTTGAATTGGCAACGATTGTGCCATTTACCTGAATATTGTATGCTTCCTTCAGCTCCAAAACCTCTGAAACGGTTTTGTAGGGTGAGACGTTTGTTATGAAGCTGTAGGCTATAAAAATCAGAAATGCAATCGATGTTATACCGAGGATAACCTTGCCCCGATCTTCCATTGGTTCAACTTATACATTGTTTATTTAATCTTTTCTGGAGGTTGTTTTGTCCTGGTTTTAACTTCGTCTCTTTTTTAAAACCTATTTTAAGAGAAGTAATGCAGATTAGAGATTAAAATCAAGAAAGCCAATAAAGGGTTAGTAGAGTCAGTAGAGCCAATGGGAAAGTCAAAGACACTCAAGTCAAAATATTAAATCCCTCATATCGCCTTTCTCAGCGGCAAGCCTGAGCTCTCTGGCTATTCTCCTCCCCATGTACATGTTCTCTCCCCATAGGATGTAGGAGTATGCGGAACTCGGTATCCCGGTATTCGTTCCAGCTACGATTCTGGCAGAGATCTCAAAAACCGTCATCTCAGCGTTTTCATCGAAAACGGCTTCTAAGCAAAAAGGCCCAACCATCCCGGGGTATGCGATTTCCTTGGAAACCTCAACAACATTTTTTGCCGCTTTTAAAGCCTCCGAAAGCAAACTTTCCCTTAAAACAACTGGAAAATTACCAACAACTGTATAGGTGGGAGAAAGATCCAGCTTCAGCTGAATGGCAGAGGGAACTTTGCCTAAGCTATCAACATCTGCCTCATACCTACGATCTATAGCTATAAGCTCAACTCTATCTAAGAGTGGTGAATAGAAGAAGGAGAAGTAAACGTTTGTTCCGAGGATGTACTCCTGAATGAACGCGCTCTTGAAATCCTTTGCCTTTGCAAGCCCCTTCTCAACCATCTCTTTGGATTTCTTCAGGAATTCTTCATAGTCGGTTGCCAAGAAGTAACCCTTACCTCCCTTCGCCCCCGGGAATTTTACTATAACAAGACGATTTATCTCTTCGGGCTTCTCGATTATTCTGGGGATTTTAAGTCCCGCTTTTTTCAACCACTCATGCTGCATCTCTCTAATAGTTTCCCAGTACATCAACTCCCTATTCCCAAAAATTGGAATTCTTAGCTTCTCAAGATTTCCGATATAGGCGTTGAAGGAGCCATGAGGTATCAGAATTCCGTTCATTTCAGAGATTCTTTCCTGCATCTCTTCATTCAGAAGATCGGAGTAGTCTTCAATTGGAATCAATTCATCCGCAACTGGGAAAGATTCGTAAATGATCTTCTCCTTCTCTCTGCAAAGGCAAACGGTCTTAAATCCCTCTTCTTTCGCCCCCTTAAGAATGTTCAGAGCAGAATGACTACCCAGGGTTACGATGCTCAGATTGTTTAAATCGTATCCTTCCAAGATTTCCAGAATTTTTTCCCTGGTTTTTTTGATCTTTTCAACTCTTTCCTGGTTCATCCCACTTTGGACCATATAATCTCCCTCTTGTCGATTTACTTTCTTTCCTTTTTTCTTTTTCTTTTTCTTTTTTCTTTACCTTCTCCTCACCCTGCTTATAAGTGAAGCGAATACCGCAGCCCCGAATCCGTTATCGATGTTCACAACCGCAACTCCAGAAGAGCAACTCTGAAGCATTGAGAGGAGAGTTGTCAAACCCTGAAGGTTCACGCCATATCCAACAGAGGTTGGGACGGCTATAACGGGCAGATCTACCATTCCAGCAACAACGCTCGGTAAGGCCCCCTCCATCCCCGCAACGACTATGATTGAGTCGACATCATCGCTTAAAATATCCTTCAGAGGATTTATCAGTCTGTGGATTCCTGCAACACCAACGTCGTAGTACCTTTTCACATCTAAACCGAGGAATTCTGCAGCAGTTGCAGCCTCCTCTGCAACACTTATATCAGATGTTCCTGCCGTTAGAATTGCAACTTTTCCGATTTTCTCTTTCTTTTTCCCAACTATCACCGATCCTGATTTCGCGTTCACCTCTGCATTCGGAAAAGCCTTAACGATGGATTTAATCTGCTCTTTCGACGCTTTGGTAACGAGAACCCCCTCAGATATCTTTAAACTCTCCTTTAGAATTTTAATGATTTCATCAGGGCTTTTCCCTGGAGCGTAGATCGCTTCCGGTTTGCCTGCCCTTGCCTCTCTGAGATGATCGTAGTTCGCAAAATTTTCGATCTGCTGAAAGAATATTTCAACTATCTCCTTTCTGAGTTCAGGGAGATTATTAAGCTCTGATTTTAATTCTTTCAGGATTTTCCTCAGTTCTTTGATCTTATTTTCGGTTTCAGGCATTTTCCCACACGTAATAAGTAAATTGTATACCTAAAGTCATACATATCTAAGTAATATAATTCCTTATCTCCTCGTGATATTCTTGGATGGATTTAACCGTAACTCCATTCATTCCAGTCCTTCTCAAAGACTCTATCGCTTTCACAACGGCCAACGCTCCAGAAATCGTTGTGATGTAGGGCACGTTGTGATCGACAGCAGTTCTTCTTATCAGAAAACCTTCCGTCTTACCCCTCTTCCCCGAGGGGGTGTTGATTATAAAGTCAATTCTTCTGTTTATTATCTCATCAATAACGTTCGGCCTGCCTTCGCTAACCTTCAGCGTTATTTCAGCCTTAACTCCATGCTCTCTAAGAAAGCCTGCCGTTCCAGTGGTTGCGAGGATTTTGAATCCCATTTCTTCAAGCTTTTTGGCAATTGGGAGAACCTTCCTTCTGTCTTCCTCCTTTACACTGATAAATACTGTTCCCTCCAAAGGCAAACGCATTCCTGCAGCGAGTTCTGCTTTATAGTAAGCGAGCCCGAAATCGTAGTCGATGCCCATAACTTCTCCTGTAGCTTTCATCTCTGGGCCAAGAATTGGATCCACTCCAGGCAGCTTTATGAAGGGGAAAACAGCCTCCTTGACAGCGACATGCTTTAAGTCTAGGATCTCCTTAATCCCAAGCTCTCTAAGCTTCTTACCCGTCATTAACTTTGCTGCAATTTTTGCAAGCGGTATGCCTGTCGCTTTGCTTACAAAGGGAACGGTTCTGCTCGCTCTGGGATTAGCTTCCAGCACGTACACCTTGTTATCCTTTATCGCGAATTGGATGTTTATCAGCCCAGTTACCTTTAGTGCTAAGGCCATTTTTCTCGTATAATCCTTTATCGTTTCGATGTGTTCTTCGCTCAGCGATATGGGTGGCAAAACACAGGCAGAATCGCCGCTGTGGATCCCAGCCTCCTCAACGTGCTCCATAATGCCTCCTATAACAACCTCTTCCCCATCGCAAAGCGCATCAACCTCTACTTCAATCGCATCCTCGAGAAATTTGTCGATCAACACTGGCTTTTCCTCGCTGACATCGAAGGCTTCGACGATGAAGTTGTTGAAAGTCTCCTCATCATAAACTATCATCATCGCTCTCCCACCGAGAACGTAGGAGGGGCGGACAAGCACGGGGTAGCCTATCCTTCTTACTATCTCCCTCGCCTCCTCGATGCTAAAAGCTATCCCATTTGGGGGCTGGGGTATGCCTAACTTCTCAAGCAACTCTGAAAATCTTTCCCTGTCCTCGGCTATATCGATTGAGTCAGGAGAAGTTCCGAGTATCCTAACTCCCGCTTTTTCGAGGGCAACGGCTATGTTCAAAGGCGTCTGCCCTCCAAACTGAACTACCACTCCATCAGGCTCCTCGTTCTCGTAAATGTTCAACACATCCTCGAAGGTGATGGGTTCAAAATAAAGTCTGTCAGATGTGTCATAATCTGTCGAGACAGTCTCAGGATTGTTGTTCACCATTATCGTTTCATAACCATCCTCTTTCAGGCTTAAAACACCATGAACGCATGTATAATCGAATTCTATTCCTTGCCCTATCCTATTCGGACCAGCACCAAGGATTATTATCTTCTTTTTATCGGTTCTCACAGCTTCGTTCTCCTGCTCATAGGTTGAGTAGTAATAGGGAGTCTTAGCTTCGAATTCCGCAGCGCATGTATCAACCATCTTGTAAACCGCCTTTATTCTGATTTCTTTTCTCCTCCTTCTCACTTCCATCTCAGTTGTTTTGAAGATATGCGCAAGCTGCACATCCGAGAATCCCCACTTTTTGGCCTTTAAAATATACTCGGCCGGAAGATCGTGAATGGTGTATTTCTTAGAAAGCTCTTTCAGCTCGTTTTCAAAGTCGAGAATGTTCTTTATCTTCGTAATGAACCATTTATCAATTTTCGTTAGTTTTGCGACCTCCTCAACGCTCAAGCCCTTCGTAAGGCCATATCTTATGTAGAATATCCTGCTTGGATGAGGGGAGGTTAGCCTTTTGATTATATGTTCCATCGTCGGATCTTTATCCCTTCCATCACTCCCTATACCGAATCTTCTTATCTCAAGGCTTCTCAAAGCCTTTTGTAAAGCCTCCTCAAATGTTCTGCCTATTGCCATTACCTCCCCAACACTCTTCATTTGTGTTCCAAGCGTTGGATCAGCAGATGGGAACTTATCGAAGGCAAATCTTGGGATTTTGACAACAACGTAGTCGATCGTTGGCTCAAAGCTCGCAGGAGTTTCTTTTGTTATATCGTTTGGTATTTCATCCAGAGTGTAGCCGACGGCAAGCTTCGCAGCGATTTTCGCAATCGGAAATCCTGTTGCCTTCGAAGCTAAGGCTGAAGATCTGCTAACTCTTGGATTCATTTCTATTGCAACAACCCTTCCGTTATCCGGATGCACAGCAAACTGGATGTTGCTCCCTCCAGTCTCTACGCCGATTTCCCTGATTATCTTTATCGCGGAATCCCTGAGATACTGGTACTCAACATCCGTTAAAGTTTGAGCTGGGGCAACGGTTATGCTATCGCCCGTATGCACCCCCATCGGATCGAAGTTCTCAATCGAGCAGATTATCACTACGTTATCAGCGAGATCTCTCATAACTTCTAGCTCGTATTCTTTCCATCCAATTACTCCCTCTTCGATGAGAACCTGGTTTATAAGGGACATCTCCAAGCCGCGTTCGACGATATCCTTTAGCTCACCTCTGTTGAAAGCTATTCCACCTCCTGTCCCTCCAAGGGTGAAAGCGGGCCTTACAACAACGGGGAAGCCAATTTCCTCAGCTATCGAGATAGCCTCGTCCAGATTATTTGCAGTATCGCTTTTTGGAACCTCAAGGCCTATCTTCTCCATAGAGGCTTTGAACAGATCTCTATCTTCAGCCTTCTTTATCGCATCGAGTTTCGCGCCGATAAGCTCAACCTCGTATTTATCAAGAATTCCCATGTCTCCAAGCTGGACTGCAACGTTCAGAGCTGTTTGACCGCCAAGAGTTGGAAGCAATGCATCTGGCAGCTCCTTTTCGATAATCTTTGCAACGAAATCTGCTGTTATCGGTTCGATGTACGTCCTGTCTGCCATCTCCGGATCCGTCATGATTGTTGCTGGATTTGAGTTGACCAAAACTACTTGATAACCCTCTTCTTTCAAGGCCTTGCAAGCCTGGCTTCCTGAGTAATCGAATTCTGCAGCCTGGCCTATCACTATTGGCCCTGAACCGAGAACCATTATCTTCCTTATATCCTCTCTCTTTGGCATCGCTTCACCCCTGTACTCTCCTAGTATTCCCTCACCATCTTGTAAAATCGATCAAAGAAGAAGTAGGTGTCATGAGGGCCTGGTCCGGCTTCAGGATGGTATTGAACTGTGATAAGGGGTATATCCTTATGCCTCATCCCTTCAACAGTTCGATCGTTCAGATTGATTTGAGTGACTTCCAACCCAGTTCCCCCAAGACTTTTCTCATCTACAGCAAACCCATGATTCTGACTTGAAATGAAAACTCTACCTGTCTCAAAATCCTTCACCGGCTGGTTTGCTCCCCTATGCCCGAATTTAAGCTTGAAAGTCTTACCCCCCAAAGCGAGAGCTACGAGCTGGTTCCCAAGGCATATCCCAGCCATCGGAAATTCTCCTGCCAAAGCCTTTATCGTCTCTATGGTTGGTTTTACTCTTGCAGGATCTCCAGGCCCATTAGATATAAAAATTCCATCCGGGTCGAGCTCTTTAATCTTTTCTGGAGGATAATTGTAAGGCACGAGAGTTACATTCAAACCTCTCTTAATAAGCTGCCTTACAATGCTCAACTTTATTCCGCAATCAACCAGAACGACTTCATATTTTCCTTTTCCTATACCTTCACCCTCTATCTTCTTCGGTTCTTTAACGCAAACTTTATCGACCAAATCGATTTCGGTAATGGAAGGCTGTTCTACAGCCCTTTTGAGCATTTTTTCCCTATCATAATCTCCAACGGCAAGCACAGCCTTCATAGCTCCGTACACTCTCGTCTTTTTCGTTAAAGCCCTGGTGTCAACACCCTCTATTCCGGGCACGTTGTACCCTTTAAGAAAATCATCCAGATTTTTCGAGTACCTCCAGTTGCTTGGATCCCTGCAAAGCTCCCTTACAACGAAACCCTCCACCTTTATCCCATCACTCTCAAAATCCTCCTCGCAAACACCATAATTTCCTATGAGTGGATAGGTCATCATCAGAATCTGCCCGGCATAGCTCGGATCAGTCAAAGCTTCCACGTATCCTGTCATCGATGTGTTGAACACAAGCTCTCCTTCAACATATTCTTCTGCTCCAAAGCCCTCTCCTTCTACAAAGGTTCCATCCTCGATTGCGAGTGCTGCTCTTACCATTATTCCTTTCACCCCTCCTCAGTAAAGCTTTTTAACTCCTTGACAACTTTTCTCAAGCTTGGAACGTCGAAGAATTTTCTACCGATTATCTCGTTCGCAAAAGCTTGATACATCTTTGAGACACCCTCTCTAAGCTCTTTTGGCAGGTTAGGTGGTCTTCCCATGATCTTTCTCCAGTTCTCCATACCTTTCGTAACCTTAAGCCTCTTGTACCAGTATGTTTTGCGATAATGTTGCCTCAGGATCTCCTTGCTGAGCTGGAAACCATCCATGCTGAATCTGCATTCATCTAAAGTCCCCACCGCATCTACAACAACTAGCTTCCCGCTTTCATCAACCGCAAATTCGAGCTTTCCATCTTCGTTTCTTATCCCAACTTTGGATGTTTTTTCCGTAATGATTTCGTTCACACGCTTAACTGTATCGACAAGCTCATCGAATTTTTCTCCCAATCCTGAGATTCTTTTGGCCTCCTCAACGCTCAGATATCTGTCTCCATCCTCCAGTTTCGTGCTGAAATCGATGAAGGGTTTTTCGAGCATCGTACCCGGGCTTGGATAATCTTCTAAACCCAGCTCTTCCAAAGAAAGCTCCCCAGCTTCAAGCCTTCTGAAAACGCTTGAACCTTCAGGAAGGAAGTTTCTATAGATCACTTCCAGCGGCACAAGGTAGTTAACCAACCCCTCCTTAAATTTCGAATAGTCATATTCATTTTTCTTCTTTACAGGTTTTATGACCCTAAAAAGCCTGACTTTCATCTCGTTTACAGCATTGCTGATCTCGTTCAACTGCTTAACCTTTCCATCCTCCACGAGACCTAGATAGTGAGTATCAATGCCTTTTCTCTCAAGCTCCTCAAAGAAATACGCCGAAACAAGACATAGTGAAGCCCCCTTATTCTCGATCTTATCTGGCATCTCTCCATAGTCAAACACAGAATAGCGGTCAGAGAAAAGGAAAGTCCCTATTCCGGCTTTTTTTGCCCCTGGCTTCTTTAATATGGTAAGATCCTTAACGCTACCCATCCACATTCTTTCTTAGTAAATTGTTTAATAATATTTTCCTTCTTTTAGACTTTTTAAAAATCTACAAGCAGGATAAAAATATGGACGTAATATAAAGGTGTGATAAATTGAAATTAAGTAGAGTGTAGAAGCTTAACAAATTTTTTAACAAATTTCGATAAATTTCAACGAATTTAGCCAACCTCTTCCTTTTTCTCTCTCTGATACTCCTTTACTGCCTTCAAAATCCGTTCATCTTTCAAAGCGAAGATCTTTGCAACTGCTAAAGCAGCGTTTTCAGGCTCGAGTACAACCATCGGTGCAACTCCAGAAGGCATTCTGAGAGATGAAAGCACATCCAGCCCGGCAAACTTATCGCTGTAGGGAGGGCAGGCAATAACAGGCTTAGTTGTATTCGCATCTACAAAGCCGCTCAAAGCATTACTTCTTCCTGCTACCGTGATGAAAACAACATCCTTTTCCTCAAATTCCTGAATTATTTCGAGTACCTTTAATGGCGTTTTGTGAGCGGATGCGGTTCTGAACTCAAAATCTATCCCAAACTTAGAAAGGTGATCGGCTATTTTCTGGCAAAATTTGTCGTCTTTTTTTGATCCCATGATTATTACTGCTTTCATGACTTTCACTCACAATATAGACAAAAAACACTTTCGAAGGTTTTTATGATCGTAACAATGACTATTTATATAACCTGTTTCGAAAATTAATATCATAAAAATAAGTATAATGAGTAAAATGAAGATATATCAATGAAAATCCAGGCTGGCGAGATAGTTAGGGAGAATCGCGAGTTGTTTGAGGTTCTCATATTGAGTCTCGTTAAAAGGAAGAACAATCACTACGAAGTTACAGAGAAGGGACTGGAGTTTCACAATAAGCCTACCATTGAAGCTTGAATTGACTTTTAAAATTCTGTTTTTAGTGATTACTATTTTCGTTTACTTTCAAATTACCAAAACTTTTTTAAAGTTATTGAATATATATTCAATTAATGCCAAGGAGAAAAAAGATGAGAAGGGTTTTTTTAGATATCCCTATTGAAAAACGCATGAATGAAAAAGTAGAGATAAGCCTCGATGAATTAGAAGCCCTGAGGTTAGCAGATATAGTGGGTATGAGTCAAAATGAGGCTGCGATGCTGATGGGAATTTCACAGCCAACTTTTCACCGAATTTTGAGAGAAGCGCGAAGAAAAGCTGGATTGACAATTCTTTATGGCTTGAAATATAAATTTAAGGGAGGTGATCACATTATGAGGAGATTTAAATGTTATGATTGTGGGTATGAGTGGGAAGAACCTTTTGGGACCGGTCGACCTAAGGTGTGTTCTAAGTGTGGTGGGGTGAACATCCACAGGGTAAACGCTGGTGTTGGAAAAGAGCCAAAGAAGCGTTTCCGTGGTGGCCAAGGTGGCCAAGATGGCAAAGGTGGCAAGGGAAGATGTAGAGGTAAAGGAGGTTTTTAGAATCCTTTAGAAAATGATGAATTTACAAAACTCTGATTAGTAGAAAAAGATTTAAATTGCTAAATCAGCTAATGATTCGAACAAAGGTGAAATTATGGAAATTGATGAATCAATATTCGAACTTCTTGAAGAGGAAGAGGATTCCGATGATGATACAAAGCTTGCCGAAATTTATAAACTTGCGGTAAGGCTCATTAGACTGCTTGATAGTGTTAAGAGCCAAGAACTCAAGGAGGGAGCATCCTTAATGCTGATTAGAGAGATACTCAACGACGATCCATTGCTTATGGGCCTCACGTCGAAGATGATCCAAGATCTCAGTTTTGGCTTGACAGAAGATGAGAATTACGTTTCTTGATTAATCCTATTAATCCCATTCATAATTCCAATCCAATCTTAATCAAATAGTAAAAAAGAAAAAATTTAAGCAAACGCCTTCTCGAAGAAAGGCACAACCTGTTTCTTCCTGCTCATCACTCCTGGGAGCCAGACCGATTTGCCCTCGAGTTTCTTGCCAAAAGCCTTCTCAACCACTGATACATCATCGGTTACGGAGAGAAGCTCGGTCCCTTCTTGGATTATGTCTGTAAGCATTAGGAAAATGCTGTGGTAGTCTCCCTCCTCTTTCACCTTTTTCATCTCCTCATAAAGTGGATCCTTAAATTCATCCAGCAGCGAGAGGGAAACGACTTCGATCTGTCCAATTCCAACCTTGTTCCCAGACATGTTGAAGTCCTTGAAATCTCGGAAGAGGAGTTCTCTTGGCTCTTTTCCAGCTAGATCTGACTTTTGTTTGAACATCTCCATTCCAAGTTCCTGCATATCATCTACTCCAGCAATTTTTGCGAGTTCCTCGGCAGCCTTTACATCGGTATCCGTTGTTGTGGCAGATTTCAGAATAACTGTATCGCTTAAAACGGATGCTAGTAAGATTCCTGCTATGTTCTTTGGTATCTCTACGCCATTCTCTTCGTAAAGCTTTTTGACCACTGTCGCAGTGGAGCCAACGGGCATGTTGAGGAAGAAGATCGGATTAGGTGTTGTGATATCTCCAATCTTGTGGTGATCTATTATCTCAAGAATTTCCGCTTGGTCGATGTTATCGAGGGTTTGCCCAACTTCGCTGTGGTCCACGAGGATAACCTTCTTCCCTGCGCCATCCGTGAGGAGCTCGGGTTCTGAAAAACCGAATTTCTCCAGAACGAATTTTGTTTCTGGATTTAACTCTCCTTGTCTTGCCGGAATAGCTTCAGTCCCAAGCTTTCTCTTAAGTTCGGCATAGGCAATAGCAGAACAGACTGAGTCTGTATCCGGACTTTTGTGACCAACAACATAAACCGCCATGAGGAAAACTTCAAAAACTAACTAATAACTTTTTCTGTTTTTAACTCAAGTTTTCCCGTCAAAATTCCATGTTACGAATCTATAGAATATAAATAACGGTAAATTGACTTCACGTTCAATTAAAAATCAGTAAAGCACCTTCCATCTTGTGAAAATCCCATCTCCTAATCTTTGAAAATTCAAAAGCTCCAGTTTAATAGGCGGCTCAAAAGAGCTCCCGTCAACGATGGTTGGAGAACTTTCCCCTCCGATCACGATATTTCCGTAATAAATGTTCAGCTCATCAATTAGCTTTTCTCTCAGCATTGAATTTATGAGAGCCCCTCCACCTTCAACCATGAGTCTTTCGATCCCAATGTCGTATAGAAAACGGCTTAATTGCTTTAAATCAACTTTTTGACTTCCAAATATTTCGACTCTGGCTTTCTTAGATAATTCTAATTTTCTTTTATCATCTGCAAGTTCTGTTGTAGCTAGCAGAGTTTCTGCCTCGTTATCCAAAATATTTGAATTTGCAGGGATTCTCAATCTGCTATCGACAACGATCCTTAAAGGATTCGATGTTTTGCCGTTTCTAATTCTTTCAATCCTTAAAGCTTCGCTTTTTATGGTAAGAGAAGGGTTGTCAGAAATGACTGTTCCGATTCCAACCATTATTGCATCGGCAAATGCCCTTAACCTATCAACCCTCAAGAAATCCTCCTTACTTGAGATTTTTATTTGTTTTCTGCTTTCATTACTTATCTTACCATCGACACTTGCGGCAACGTTTACAAAGGTGAAAGGCCTGGATAACATGGAAAAACACCCTAATTAATTCCTAAAAGTTTCTCAAACTCTCTCTTAGCATTTTTGACCCTTTCTCTATCTTTCCCTGAAAACTTTATTATAACATAGCCAGTTTTTGGATAAGAGCCAATGTCAATGTCTCTGAACTCCTCTACAACTTTGTTCAGTTCTTTAAGAATTCTCTCTTCGTGCCCCTCTACCTTGAGACTCTCTTCGAAGTAGTGTTCTTTTGAGAATTTCTTAAGTATTTTTTCGAACGTATCCTCCATCTCTATCGGCACTCCGGGCATAACGGCTACGTTGTTAACGATGAAGGCAGGAGCAGCCCCCCTGTCGTTGGGAATCACCTCTGCGCCTTTGGGAAGGGAGGCAACTTTTCTGATAGCCTCTTCGTTATTCGTAATCTTCCTGAGCATGGAAGCGGCAACTTCGTTAACCTTAAGATCGAGGTTGAATGCTTTAGCAACCCCTTCAGCTGTTAAATCATCGTGTGTCGCTCCTAAGCCACCGGTTACGAGAACGAAGTCCGCTTTTTTACTCGCCTTAGAAACCTCTTCTGCGATCTCTTCAACATCATCCGGAACAACGATGATCCTTTTAATTCTGTGTCCCATATGAACGAGTCTCTTAGCCATGTATGCTGCGTTCGAATTTGTGATGTCTCCGCTCAGGAGTTCGTTGCCCACTGACACGATTATAAAATCCATAGGAAAAATAGTTTGAAGAGAAGAAAAAATTTGCGAATCAAGCATTTGTTCTTGGAAAATAGGTTGGAAGATCAGGTTGGAGAGTCAGGCAAAAGCCATTCAGATGGAAAAATTTAAATTGGCTCACGCATAGCGTGGGAAGGAGGAGGATCATTTATGAAGACTCAGGCAGAAGTAAGGCAGCTTAAAGAGGGAGGATACGTTGTTATAGATGATGAGCCATGCGAGATCGTGAGCATGTCAGTAAGCAAACCCGGAAAGCACGGCGCAGCAAAAGCAAGAATAGATGCAATAGGTATTTTTGATAAACAGAAGCGGAGCATTGTTCAGCCCGTAACGGCGAAGATCTACATTCCGATTGTGGAGAGGAAAAGGGCACAGGTTATAAGCGTTGTTAATAAGGTGGCCCAGCTGATGGATCTAGAAACATATGAAACCTTCGAACTATCAGTTCCAGATGAGCTTGCGGATTCGGTAACACCAGGAAATGAGATTGTTTACATCGAATCCATGGGAAAGAAGAAAATTGCGGAAAAGTAGTTGCAAAAAGTAAGTATTAAAAAGTATTAGAAGTATTATGCATATTGATTCCTATTTCTCCCTTTCCAATTCAACTCTCGAGAATGCTGAATACGTAATCTTTGGCATCCCCTATGATGCAACGCAGTCTTTCAAATCTGGCTCGAGATTTGCTCCCAATGCAATAAGAGAGGCTAGCTGGAACCTTGAGAGTTACTCTATGTATTTTGATCTCGATCTAGGTTTTCCAAAAATTTACGATGCTGGGAATATCAATGTAGATGGAGGTTTCAATCAGATTCTCCAAAGAACCTCAGATTTCCTATCAAAAACCAAAGCATTTCCCATTGCAATGGGGGGAGAGCACACCATCAGCTATGCTTGTGTAAGGGATTTGAGAGACATATGTTATCTCACTTTCGACGCCCATCTCGACCTCAGGGAGGAATTTGATGGAGGCGAATTCAACCATGCATGTATCGTTAGAAGGATATATGAGAAATACGAAAGGGGAGAGATAGATAGAATCGTTCAGATAGGTGTAAGATCTGGGACAGCTGAGGAAAGGGATTTTGCCAGAAAAAAGGGGATAGAGGTTTACTATGCCTGGGATATTCTTGAAGGAGACATAGATTGGATTTTAAGAAGACTTGATAATTACGATAGAATCTACCTTTCCCTCGATATGGACGTTTTCGATCCAGCCTTTGCTCCGGGGGTTTCTACTCCAGAACCTTTTGGACTCAATCCGATTCATTTTCTGAAACTTATTGATGAGCTATCTGACAGAATAGTTGGTTTTGATGTTGTTGAGGTTATCCCGGATAACAATAAGATAACGCAGACGCTCGCAGCTAAACTTATCGCTGAGGTTATTTCAGCCATTGCTTCAAGTATTTAAGTTTTTGATTGGGCTTTGTTACTGGTTTTCTGGTTTTCTGGTTTTTCATACTCATTCGTTATCTAATTCTCGTCCCAAGTTTGTTTTAAAAGTTCGGAATTTTAGCTTAATTTTCTCTATTTAGAACTTAATAGTAAATTATTTATACAATAAAGTATAGTGATCAAAAGGTGATGGGAATGACATCGGAAAAAAATCTCGAAAATGCGTTCGCAGGAGAAAGCCAGGCAAACAGGAGGTATCTCGCTTTTGCCAAGAAAGCTGAAGAAGAGGGCTTTAGGAATGTCGCAAGGTTGTTCAGAACTGCAGCTGAATCTGAGACGATTCATGCGATGAACCATCTCAAAGCTATGGGTGGTATTAAATCAACTCTTGAGAATCTGAAAGCTGCTGTTAAAGGGGAAACCTATGAGAAGTTAGAGATGTATCCTGAGTTTATTGAGGAAGCGGAAAAAGAAGGTAACAAGAATGCAGAAAGAACGTTCAAGTGGGCGATAGAGGCTGAAAAAGTTCACGCTGATCTTTATTCAAAAGCAGTTGAGGCTGTTGAGAAGGGCAAAGACGTTGAGCTAAAAGACCTCTACATCTGCCAAGTTTGCGGATATACAGTTGAAGGGGAAATCCCAGATAAATGCCCGGTTTGTGGGGCAAACAGAGAGAAGTTCAAAAAGACAGAGTAATAAATAACATTTTATTTACAGGATTATTTTATTTTTTAATTTGAATTTAAAAAAATAAAAAATTATTGAAGTTCTTTTTCTTAGAGAACGTTCTTTTTCTTCAACTCCTCTATCTTCTCTTTTGTCAACCCGACGAGATCTGTGTATATAATCTCGTTATCTGCTCCAACTGGTCGACAAATCCATTTTATTCTGCCTGGTGTCTTCTCAAATTTAGCCGTTATTCCTTGGACGCTCAGTTCTCCATAATTCGGATCGTTCACTTTTCTTAGGCCTCCTCTAAGCCACCAATTTTCCTCTTTGAAACTTTCTATCGGTTTTAGAACCTCTCCAGCAACACAAGTTCCGTCTCCGGTGTAATCAAGTGTTGCCTGGATTATTTCTTTTACTGTTCTCTGAGTACTCCACTTTTCGATTTCTGCTAAACATTCCGGCCAGGTAGAGGGTGTCAGTCTCTCCTTGATCGATGGGTATTTCTCCCTCAGGTCTGGGCGATTGATTATGGAGGTTAGAGCGTAGAAATTGATGTCACTGAACCCTGCCATGAAAGCCATTCCATCTTTGGCCCTTATCAAGGTGTAAACGAAAACTGCTGGATCGAAATTCGCGATTCTGCCCACAACCCTCTTTTTCGTGTGGTAATACTGGATGTAGTAGTTGTTCGTCTTTGCCTGAGCTTCTGCTGGCACCACGTCGATGAACTGGCCTTTTCCGGTTTTGTTTCTGTAGAACAGTGCTGTCATTATACCAAAGGCGGCGAAACCACCGCCAACGTACCATCCCATCCACGGTCCAAGTTTCGTTGGAACCCTTGTATGCTCAGGATATTCCTCGTATTCTTCTGGAATTCCCGTTGTCCAGGTCATACCACTCATGGCTTGATGTATAACATCGTAGTCTGGTTTCTTGGATTTTGCTTTCGGACCGAAATGTCCATAGGGTGAGATCGCACAGTAAATCAGGCCAGGATTGATTTTGCTGAGCTGTCTGTATCCTATACCCAAGGAATCAAGATAGCCAGGCTTGAATGTTTCAATTAAAACATCCACCTTGGGTATGAAGGATCTGAGAATATCTCTACCCTCTTCCGTTTCTAGGTTTAGGGTTATGTGGTATTTGTTTCTCCCTTCAACGATGTAAGCCAAACCTGTATCCTTTATCTTTAATCCGAAGGGAGTCATTTTCCTGGCTATATCTCCCTCAGGCGGTTCAACTCTTATGACTTTTGCTCCATACTCGGCCAAGAGAGATGAGCAGTAAAGGCCCGCAAAGCTACCATAACTCAAATCCAGAACAACGATATCATCAAGGGCTTCAGGCTTTTCCGCAGCCTTAAACGGATCACAATTCTCCTTAGCCCAATCGTTCCATGGGATTTCTTCATAGCTGATTGGGGTTGATTCTTCAAGTTCACTCATAAGATCACCTCACGGATAGAACAATCCTGATTTCTCGTCCCAATCGGAAGGCGGGCAGGAGAAGAACACGTTTGGATCCCACTTTCCGATTACGCCCTTCTTGTAAAGCTCATCAATCTCTTCCTTCGTGAGTCCAAGCAATCTGATGAATATGTGTTCATTATCGATTCCTGTCGGTCTGGCGGTCCATTTGACCCTTCCGGGTGTTTCGCTAAGCTTAGGTGTAGGAGCAACCTCAGCGAGGGAACCGAAGATTGGATCATCGTAAATCCAGATAGCTTTTCTCGCTCTCCAGTGTTCATCATTGTACTGATCTTCAGAGCTATAAACCTTGTTGGAGGCAAATCCAAACTTCTCTCCGAGATCTTCCAACTCCTTTACAGTTTTCTCTCTTGCCCACTCATGGAGGGCTGAATAGATTACATCTTGATTCTCCTCTTTCAACCTCTCATCGATATCTGCATACTTCTCAAAGAGATCGAGCCTGTTCATAGCTTCGCACAATCCTCTGAATTCATCCTCTTTAAAAGCAGCAATCGCAACGAATCCATCCTTACATTTTACTATGTCTGAAGGGACGATTGCAACATCTTTGTTGCCGTACCTCTCTCTGTTTTTACCTGTCAATCCAATGTATATCCATGTCCAATCCATGTTTCTCATCAAATTCTCCGCTTGAGGATGATCGATATACTGTCCCTGGCCTGTTTTATCCCGCCAATAGAGGGCAACCATGACACAAAATGCCCCCATCATAGCTCCGTAGTAGTCGCCAATCCATGCACCGGCCTTCAAAGGAATCGCATCTGGGAATCCTGTGGATTCAATCAGGCTTGAGGTTGCTTGGGCAACGGCATCATAACTCGGCCTGAAGGTGAATGGCCCCCACTGCCCGAAGCCTGACATGCTTATATAAACTAATCTTGGATTGATTTTGCTAAGCTGTCTGTATCCAACTCCCCACCTGTCTGTTGTTCCTGGTCTGTAATTCTCTACAACAACATCACTTCTTTTCGCAAGCTTGTATATTAGTTCTTTTCCCTCAGGAGTCCTCATGTCTATTGCGATGTGATATTTGCTGTTGTTCGTGGCCTCGAATCCAGCAGCCAGATTTCGGTGAAAATCAGCAAAGGGAGCAAGGGGTCGCATCGTGTCTCCTCTGCCTGGCATCTCAACGTGAATCACTTCTGCCCCGAATTCTGCTAAATAGGTTGCAACCATTGGCCCAAAAATCAGAGTTCCAATGTCGAGCACTCTAATCCCTTTTAGTGGCTCGGGTTTTTCGAAGATCTCATCAGGATTCATTATTTCTCTAATGTATTCTGTATAGGGCAAACTCTCCAGATCTTTCTCAACTCCACTCATTCAACCACCGTTCTTAATTATTTTTCACTACCTTTATCCAAAACTAATTTAAATTTTTTTCTATTTGAGCCAGAGTCATTTTTTATCAATTATTTTTCAAAAATTACAATGAAGACCAAATAATTCTAATTTAGAAGGCCGTAAAGAGCTTACAGAGGAAATGGATGATGCATAAGGTTAAATATTCATCTTGTTATTGATGAGCTATGGAAAAAATTACAACCGAAAAAAATAGAAGTTTAACCGGTGTGTTTTACCATCCCAGCTTTAGCAGGAGGAGCTACCTCACCATTGGTACTCGGTTGAAAGAGTTTCCTGAAGCTTTTAAACCGCTGAGAGAAAAGTTTTCCAACATCGTCATTTTCGAGTCAAAGCCCATCAGTGAAGAACTTATTTTGAGGGTTCATTCTCCAGAATTGCTGGAGGGAGTTAGGAAAGACAACCTCTGTTCAACAGCTTGGCATTCTGCCGGAGGTGTGGTTGAAGCAACAGAAAAGGTTTACAGTGGAGATATCAGAAATGCATTCTGTTTTATCGGTGCTGGAGGTCATCACGCAGGAAAGAGAAATTTTTGGGGTTTCTGCTGTTTCAATGATGTGGTTCTTGCAATTCGAAATCTTAGGGATAAATACGGAAGTGCAAAGATTGCGATAATAGACACCGACGCCCACCACGGGGATGGTACAAGGGAGCTCATTCGAGACAGCTCAGACGTTTTGCATTACTGCATCTGTTCGAATGATTACTCTTCGGAAGATGGGTTGAAGATCGATGTAAGCTACTTCGACAAAACTCCCGATGGATATCTCGAGCTTGTTAGAAATTTTGCCGAATATGTTAGATCCTTTGAACCCTATCTGATCTTCTGGTATTTTGGGCATGATACACATGAGGGAGACTATGGCGACATTGGACTAACCGTAAGGGATTATCTAAAAATGGCAGAAATCCTCATTGCATTAGCTGAAGAGATTTGCAATGGGAGGATAGTTGTGGTTTTGGGAGGCGGAAGCTCACCAAGAATCGCAACGGAATCATCTCTTGCCATAATTGAAAAGCTCGCCAGTACAAGCGGGAGAGTTCAGGGTTAAATCCAGATCATTTGAATCATCTAAATTAAAAATAAATTTATAGAAATTTAGAAATTAAAATTTTAGTAAATTGCTATTCATTCTTCTTTTAGAAATCTTCGTAGCAGTTTGCCGGTTGCAGTTCTTGGTAATGGCTCTGTTCTGAACTCAATCGCTCTTGGAAGCTTGTATTTGGCGATGTGTTTCTCAAGAAATGCCAAGATATCTTTTTTAAGCTCCTCTGAGGGGCCATACCCTTCCTTGAGTCTGATAACTGCCTTAACTATCTGCCCTCTAATCCCTTCAGGGTCAGGAACTCCGATAACACCGCACTCCAGTACGGCGGGATGCTGACTCAAAGGTTGCTCAATCTCATCAGGACCAATTCTGTATCCACTCGACTTTATGAGGTCATCGTCCCTTGACACGAAGTAGATGTATCCGTTTTCATCTTTCCTTACAAAGTCTCCTAGAACGTTCCAACCCCCTATAACGCTTTTCTTCTGCTTCTCATCGAGAGGTCTAGTTGGATGATTCCAGTATCTTATGCCTGTCGGACCTTTAATGTAGAGATTCCCGACTTCTCCTGCTTTGCATTCCTCTTTTGTTTCCGGATCGATTATTCTGGCGATATAACCAGGCACAGGCCATCCTATGCTTCCTGCCACAGGTGTAGGGGCGCATGTGTTAGAAACACAGATGTGGACCATCTCCGTTGCGCCAAGGGATTCATAGATGTCCATTCCGAATTTCTCCTTCCATCTTATCGCTGTCTCGGCTCCTAAAGCTTCTCCCCCTCCCGTGCACAATCTCAGGCTCGAAAGATCATACTTCTTTATGAATTCATCAAGATTGGGGTTAGCGAGAATCAGCCTGTATGCTGTAGGCAGCGAAGAGAAGATAGTTATTCCATGATCTTCAACAAACTTGAAGAAGTTTTCAACGCTGAAACCAGGCCAGATGCTCGTTGCAGCTCCATGGAAGTAAGGGATCAAGCATCCATTTCCGTATCCCATTGCAAAGCTAACCGGGGCCGGCCCACCAACCACATCCTCTTCTGTGAGTTTCCAGACGTACTTACCAACGAGATAAACAGCTGCGAGAACGTTCTCAACAAAGTGGGCACAACCTTTCGGCAAACCTGTAGTTCCTGAGGTGTAAAGGACTACAGCTGGCTTACCAATCTCGAGTGGAACCGGATCGAATTTGGGGCTCTCTTTATATATTTCGCTGAATGGAACGAAAGGATCCTCAAGATCTTCCTGCTCTGTTACAATTATCTTTTTTACAGTTTCAACTTCTGATGCAGACTCTTTAACAGCATTGAACGTTTTCTCATCTCCAGTTACAAAAATTGCCTTGATCTCAGCATTATTTGAAACGTGAACTATCTCTTTCTTCGCCCACATTGGGTTCAATGGTACGGGAATTGCTCCGGCTTTCATTATACCGAAATTCACCGCTATCGCTTCAGGCATATTACGCATTCTGAACCCTACGCGATCGTATTTCTCAATATCAATTCCTTGGAGAAAGTTCGCAACTCTGTTGCTGAGGCTGTAGAGGTCTCTATAGGTAACACGACGATCCATAAAATAGACTGCAACCTTCCTTCCCCTTCCAAGCTCCAAGTTTCTGTCTAGAATCTCTTCGGCAAGGTTCAGCTCTTTTCTGTCTCCAATGTAGTTCTTTACCTCATCCGGTATCATCACTTCCGGCCAGGTATCTTGTGGAACAAGGTAATCTAATATATCTCCCATTTTTTCACCCCTCAAAATGGTTCTTGATCTCGGTTAAAAGTTTTTCGTAATTAATCTGTGGGTTGATAGGATTTGCTCCAGTTAAAAAAGAAGAAGGTATTCTATTGAAAATAAAATGTGAAAAGAGAGTAGAGAGAAGCCTAGCTGCCTTCTTGTAATTTTTTTTCCTAGGATAACCAGTATTGTTGCAAAAAGAAAGATACTCAAAAACATCGGGAGTGGAGATAATAGATAGAAGGATGAAATCAAAAGAACCAAAGCGAGATAATTTTTTAGAGTTATGGACTTCTCAAAAATCAGTGAATCCGCAAGGAGGACGTTAAATGTCGTGGTTAAGATCAATAAAAACCATGGTGCAGCTATACTGGCGACGTCACTCTCATAAAAGCCCGCCATCAAAGGAAACGGTATCGTTAAGATTAAGGCTCCTATTTTGATGTAAATTCTTTGGAATTTTGTTAAAGCTTGACGTAAAATTAAGAGTAGTAGGTAGGGAAGAACGATAAACAACATCAAACTATTCTTTATAACACCATATACAACTGTAATAGAGAGCAACAAAGGAGAGATCATGTCTGGTAAATCCTTTCGGGATTTTAGAAACGATTGAATTGATACGAGAACCAATACACTAGCAACGAAACCTTCAGGTGTGAAGTATTTCAAACCCATAACAGTTGAAGCGAGCCAAATACTCCACGCACCGCCCATTTTCGGTATAAACTCACGCACAAAATCCGTTAGAATCAGAGAAAATAATACATTATCCCTAAAATTTTTGACGGAATTCTAAAATTGTTTCCAACTAAGTAAAAGCACTCAACTAAACAGTAGAATTTACAAAATATACCGAATGTATAGTATACAAGATAGTATACAAGACATATCCGAAAGTGAGTTATATCTTTATAATGTAGTTAGATCGTGCGGTTAAAGGATCTTCTGGCAGATCTCTTGAGGGAAAAAGGCATTGAGAGAATCTACACACCAATCAGGATGGAGAGCAGAGATCCAATCCAACAAATTGCCGTTCATGTTGCAAACGGAAAGATAAATATCTGCAAGGCTGAAAAGGAGACGAGGTTCTCCTACAGTCTGGATGGAAAGTTTGTGGATAAGCCTGCTGACGCCTTTGCCGGGAATTGCAAGGGAGAGATGATACTAAGCAGAGAGGAACTCGTTGAGAAAGCCGAAGTGAATTTTCCTTACATAATCGTTGACTGCTCCTTTTTCGATTTGCATTCGGAAAAGGAAAAGTCAAGGCTGAAAGTGCAGTTAAAGGCAACTCTCGGGGTTATAAGGGATTTCATGTGGGATGCAAAGTTGGTTGTAACAGGGAAAAGCATACCCTCCTCTATTTTGTCCAACCTCTCTCCTAACACGTTACTGTACTCCAGCATAGCTGATTTTATTAAGGAGAATTCGGTAAAAAACATCATTTTGCTCGATCCGAGTGCTGAGAAGGTTTTTACGGGAGAAAAGGCTGAATGCTACATAATAGGTGGTATAGTGGACAAATCAGGGGACAAAAAGGGGTTGACAGGAAGGATAGGGGAGATGCTGAGGAGAGAAGGAATAAAATTCGAATCGATGAGAATTGAACTCAGAGGTGATGTTGTAGGCGTGCCTGATAGAATAAATGCTGTGGCTGAGATGGTTTTGCTCTCGGTTCTTGATGGTTTAGCAGTAGAGGAGACAATTAAAAAAGTTCAAAGCCCCCTTGTGGCGAGATGGAGGTTGAAGAAAGAGCTCCCCAAAATATCAAAAAGAGTAGATGGTAGAAAAGCATTCAGATTCGTTAAAAAATCAGATTTCAGGCAGTTTAATTGGTTAAACATAGCGTTTAAGGATTTTCTGGAGGTTTCCAGACAGTTGGGCTTTCTTGTCCTTAGCGATGACCTATCGGCTGAAATAGAAAAGTTAGATTTCGATCCGGTAAAGAGGAGGTATATTTTCCGATAATTTGCTTAGATTCTCTTCTTTGTTTTCTTAGTTATGCCTTCCTTCAGTATTTTCATAAAAGGAAACATCTTACTGTTTATCTTCGTTTTTCCATCTTTTATCTCCTGAAGGACTTTTTTTGCTGAAAGTTCCGTATCAACTATGGTTACACCAAATCCTATTCCTTCCTTTGAATGTGCATCACTTCCTGCTACGCAGCTTTTCCCATGTTTTTTGGCTAAATTAAAGGCTAGATTATTGAAGAAGGAAAGAACTGATCTTGAGTTGAAAACCTCTACTGCATCAACCCAGGAAACAACCTTTGAGGGGCTTGGAGTCCCATCTCTGTAGAATTGATAGGGATGGGCTAAAACTGTTATACAATTTTTTTTCTTTAGTTCTTCAGCAGCCTCCTTTATTTCAATTCCCTTTTCCATAATCTTCAGGTTTTTCTCCTCGCCAAAGACAAGCAGATGTCCCTCTTTTGCTGATAGTTCGTAACCTGGGATGATGATTAAGGGCATCTCTACTCTTTCCACAATCTCCAAGGCTCTGAGGGTTCCATCGAGGGTGTCGTGGTCGGTAATTGAAATTGCCTGAATTCCCCTTTTTACAGCTTCCTGTAGAAGTTCCTCAACTGAATCGAGACCATCGCTTAAATTTGAATGAGCGTGAAGTTCGCATCTGATCAGCATGAAGAAATTTTTTATAAGCGGTGATTAAATTTTTTCGATGAAAGTTCTCGCTGTAACAGGAAAGCTCGCCGAAAAGGATGTTAAAAAGTATGCTGAAGGGGCGGATATTTCGGTAGATGTTTTGGTTATTGACATAGATGTCGCTGCGTTCATCACTCCAAAGCATCTTGAAGGAGTTGAGCTTAAAGATTATGATCTCGTTCTTGTCCCAGGTCTCACTTCTGGGAGTGATTGGAAGGGGTTGGAGGAAAAGAAAAAGGTCAAACTCAGACTTGGGCCGATTCATTCTTACGACCTCAAATTTTTGATGCCGATAGTTGATAAAATTGAGCTTAGCCATACCATACCTGCGTGCAGGTTGATCCGAGAGAAAAAAAGTGAAGAGAGTTTTAAAGCAGTTGAGAAAATGGAGGATCACTATCTTTTTAGGATAAAGAATGTTCCTGTGGGGAAAGAAAGCAGGATGAAAATTGTTGCAGAGATAGTTGATGCCACAAAGCTTGGCGAAAAGGAATTGATTGAGAAGATAAAGTATTATGAAAAGAGTGGGGCAGATGTAATAGACCTCGGCTTGCCGCTTGATGTTAAGGCTGACGATGTTGAGCGAACGATTGAAATCGCTAGGATTTCAACTTCCTTACCATTAAGCATCGACACTTTCGACATCAAAGCGATCGAGGCAGGCGTTAATACTGGAATTGACATGATTATGAGCCTTTCAACCAAAAATTTTGAAGCTCTGGAGTTAATCGAAAACCAAGCTGTGGTTGTTGTTGAGAGAGATGTTAAAAAGCTCTTAGAGCTTGTTGAAAAGGTTAAAGAGAAGACATATAAGGTAATTGCAGATCCGGTTCTCGATCCACCTATGAGGCTTGCTAAATCGATATCGAGATACTATGAGTACAGAAAGGTTGATGTCGAAACTCCTCTCCTCTTTGGGATTGGAAATGTTACAGAGCTCGTTGATTCGGATTCAATCGGAATAAATGCAGTTCTTGCGTTCATGGCAGAGGAAGTGGGGGCAAATCTTCTCTTTACAACAGAAGCAAGCCCTAAAACGACTGGATGTGTAAAAGAATTGGTTATCGCTTCATACATGGCGAAAGGTGCAAGACTCAGAAGAGCACCACCGAAGGATCTGGGAATAGATTTACTCGTGCTAAAGGAAAAGGTTAAGTTTGAAAGCTGTCCACCGCCAGCAAATGCTTTAAAAGCCAGAGAAAACAAGAAATTCGTGAGAGATCCACTAGGCGACTTCAGAGTCTGGGTGAGCGAAGGCAAGATCGTTTGCAGCCACGAGAAGCTTACTGTAGTGGGCAGGACAGCGAAAGAGATCTATGATACTGTATTGGATCATGATCTTGTTTCCAGGCTGGATCATGCCTGCTATTTGGGAAAGGAACTTATGAAGGCGGAAATCGCTCTTAAGCTTGGAAAGAGCTATACTCAGGATCAGGATTTGGGCTTTGGGATCTATTTTGGGGTTTATGATTCTTATAATTTCATAGATCAAAAAATCCAAAAAAGATTTAATTGAAAAATCCATAACAAGCGTAATGACGGTTATCCTTGAAAGGGTTGAGAGCTACGAAAATGTTGATGCTTTTATTAGAAAAACATTTGAAACTCTTGATTCATTTGAAAACCTTAAAAAGAGGCTTAAATTCTCATCAATTGCTGATCTCCCCCAGAGGGTTGTGATAAAACCGAATTTCCTGAAATGGGCACCTCTTGAGACGGGATGCACAACACATCCTGGGATAGTTAAATCGATTGCTTCACTTTTGAAGGAGCACGGAAAGGAGATCTTTATCATCGAAGGAGGTTTTACAAAGAATGCTGCAGAGAGGTATTTTGAGGAATATAACCTTGGAGAGTATGGAGAATGCATAAACCTGAACACGACGAGGTTCATCAATCTATCGATCAACGGGGAAAAACTTAAAAGTGTAAAGGCTTCGGCGAAAGCGGTGGAGCTTGTTAAATCTGAAAATACACTTTTCATAAGCGTTCCAAAACTCAAAGTTCATCATTTAACGAAAGTAACGATTTCGATAAAGAACAACATGGGATTTCTGAAAAAACCCGCTATTAACATGCATTTAAGCATAAATCCTAAACTTGTTGACCTTCTGAGGGCGTTCAATCCCCACCTCATCTTTGTCGACGGCATCGTAGGAGGGGAGAACTATGAGGGCAACACAAATCCCGTGAAGCATGAAGTCATGCTCGCAGGGGACAATGCGGTTGAAATAGATGCGGTCGGAGCATATCTGATGGGATTTGAGCCAGTTGAAATTGATTTCCTAAGAATTGCAAACGAAAGGGGGTTTGGTGAGATTGATTTGGAGAAGATAAACGTAGTTGGAGATACGCGAGATATAGAAAAACTCCGGAAGAAATACAGCATCTCCAGCTTGAGAAGGTTTTTAGGTAGATTGAGCATTTGATTAAAAATTTTTTAAATCGGCTTTTTTAGCCTCCTTTTCGTCATCATTTAAATCAGAATGTAATTAATAAATCAGATCTCTATTGCATTGCAGAGAATGAAAGGAAATAGGGGAAATAGTGAAGGAAGGCTCAGCTTGGATATGCTGATAGGTTTATTCATCTTTCTCTTTGCATTCGTATTTATTGCCCAGTTTCTACCATCGGTTTTTGCAGATGCGAGGAGTGAGATCTCCGTTTTCTCGGAAGCTTATAAGGTGAGTGTTCTTCTTACTGAAGGTCCTGGAAGGGGGATAAACCTAGCAAATCCAAGTGAGAGGGGTTTTCACTGGGAAAATGAGTGGTATAAAGACAATATTAGTTTCAGACTGAGTTGGCAAGAGTCGGAAGGGCCGGATTCATAAGTTTGCATAAGCTGATGGAGTTTAAGAATGCAACTATGAGATGATGTCAGAGGAAACATCGGAGAAGTATAAAAGATGTGTTTTACGATTAAAGGGAACGTTGCCACAGTTCAGGTTTGATACGATAAACGATTATGCTCAGTTCTCCTTTAACAAGCTCATAATCACCTCTTATTAGGCACATTGAGAAGCACATCCACTTAAAAAGTAATTAAAATAATTGATATGATTTATTTAATGATTATTTAATTAAAAAATCAATCGAAGAACTCCTCATATACTTTCTGTTGTATCCTTTGATCTACCAAAAGCTCCTTTTCTTTAAGGACCTCTCTTTCCAATTTTTTAAGGGTTGCATGGATCGCGAACTCCACTCCCCAGCTCTCTCCAGAAACGAAAAATGTTTTTTTGTCGGTCGATAGTTTTATCCTTACGAAGATGAGGGGTAAGCCTCTGAAAATCTCCTTGTGTCTTTTTATGTATATGGACATTAGGGCATTCTTGAAGAAATCCTTGAATTTTCGCATGAACTTGTTAATGTCTTCTGAAATGGCATCTTTTTCAAAATCATCCAGTTCAACATCTCTCGTTACGATCTGGATGTCATAGCTAACAGGAATACTTTTTCTTAGATAGTACTCTAAAATGTCCTTTTTTATCACAATACCTTCCGGCACACCATCCCTTGCTATGACAATACTTGAAATTTTGTTTTTAACCATCATATCTATTATCTCTGAAACAGGATCTTTTGCATCTGCTGTGATGACTGGATAACTCATCACACTTTCGACCATTATAGAGAGAGTCTTCTCCTTTTCCCCACTTCCCTCTCCCATTCTCGCTCTTTTTCTTGGTGAAATTATTCTATCAACGATGTCCTTTACCGTTAGTATGCCACTAACTTTGTGATTATCATCCACAACTACTATTCTATCTATTCCGTAGTTTCTCATAGTTGCCAGGGCTTTTGCAGCCGATTCGAAGGTTTTCACAGTCACGACGTTAGGATTCATCACATCCCTAATCTTAACTTTTTTCAAATCAGATTTGAGAAGTTCGAGAAAATCGTTTATGTAGATTAGACCATACTTTCTGTTTAACTGTACGATTACGAAGGGTGTTGAGTCTTCAACAAATCTTCTTGCAAGTTTTGTAGGTTCGAGATCAGAAACTTTCAAAATTCCGGTTTTCACGGCAAAACTTTTAATCTTGGTTTCGTGGGGGTTTACCATTACACTCCCACGCAGGAGATCTCTTTCCCTTATAACTCCGATTATTTTCTTTCCCTCTTTTACAAGGATCGCGTATGCGCTGTCGGGCTCGTACCTGTCAAGGTAGGGTATAACCTTTGAAATCGTTTCGTCAGCATCTATAACCTCGTACTCTTCTCGTATGATCTCCTTTAAGTTTTCTGTATCCATCTACATCACCTCTAGTTAATTTTAAACTTCAAATTCTTTAGTGGAGAATCTTGATTGCTCAGTCTAAACCCACGTACAGTACGCATGGTCTCACGAATTCACTCGACATTAAAAGTTTTGCTTCTAAATTTAAAAAACCTTGGTTGTATTGATTGTTGATTCGAGCATTATCAATAGCAATAATTGGCAAACCAAATACCCAAACAAAAGGATTAAATTTCAGCCGTTGTATTGCGTGCATGAAATTCAAGAAATCTGAGAAATTTACAGAATCATCAGGCTCAATGAACTCAGTAGTTCAATGGTTCGTAGAAGGATATAACGGATCTGCATTGATGATAAAAGTAAAAGAGATACTTTTCGAAAAGAAAGGTCTCCAGCACATCCAGATATTTGAAACCGAAAGCTTTGGCAAAATGCTCGTTCTGGATGGCAAAATTCAGCTAACCGAAAGGGATGAAGTTATGTATCATGAGATGCTAGTCCATGTTCCGCTTTTCATGATTGACGGTCCGTCAAAAATTCTTGTGATAGGAGGAGGGGACGGTGGGAGTGTAAGGGAAATTCTTAAACATGAACCTGATGAGGTAATAATGGTCGAGATCGATAGAGAGGTTGTAGAGGCTTGCCAGATGCACATCGGGATTGATGGAGGAGCACTAAAGGACAACAGAGTCACAGTTCTTTTTGAGGATGGAATTGAGTTTGTAAGAACTTCAAAGGAAAAATTTGATGTTATTATAGTAGATGGGACCGATCCAAATCCCGTTAGCAAGAACCTTATTGCAGAAGAGTTCTACAGATATTGCTCCAAAATCGCAAACCTCTTTGCAACCCAAAGCCAGTCTCCTTTTGTGCAAGACCAGTATTTTATTGAATTAATCCAAAATGCACAAAGGGGATTTAATTTCTACTCGGTCTACATAAACTATGTACCGACATATCCTTTAGGCCTATGGAGCTATCTTCTAGCTTCCAACAGTGAGTTAAATCCGAATTACGATGAAATAAAAAGAAGATGGGAGGAAAGAAATATTGAAACAAAACACTACAATCCAGAACTTCATATGGCCTCTTTCGCTCTTCCGCAGTGGTTAAAGAGGAGGTTGGGAGAAATTTAGATTCGAAGTTAGATATGGTTGCTTTACGCAATTATGAACTTTTTGTTGTTTGATTTAAACAAAAAGGAAATGAAAAGTACTATTGAAATTTTAAAAATTTCACCTTTGGTCAGGGTAAAGTCCAATTACTAAAGGATATTTAAGGTGATCAATAAAAATAGAAACGTAATGGAAAAAAACAACGCAAATTCATTCATTAAGAATAATACCAATGTAAGCCTAAGTCCAAATGAGCCGAAAAGCGATACATTTATTGGCATCGAATGTCTTAGGCTCTCAATGATTCTATGGAGGGCTGAAGCTATCATTAATGAAATCAAAGTAACTCTTCCATCGATTTCACCCTTTGCAAGTAAGGAGCCAGCAACACCTATTCCTGCGATTGTGCTGCTCGTTCCGGTGATTATTACAACGAGCTGAGATGCATCCAGATTTAGGCTTGAGAGTATTGAACTGAGGCCAAAGTTCAATAGCAATATCACTACAAAAACTGTTGGCACGAGTACTAACAAAACTCTGCAGAATTGCTTGAGGGCATCGAACAAACTGCTTTTTAGAGATACTTCGGTCGTGTAATCGATGCTCCCCCCAACGAGGTATCTTCTTCCCAAGTACACCCCAATCAAGGCTACAAGAAATCTAGATAGTAGTTCTAGGGACAGATATATCATGCCAAGCTTTAACCCCAAAGCTGAAATGGTGATGGGGGCTAGCAAAAGTATTACAGCTCGAATTCCCATGGGCAGCATCCCGATTATTGATGCGATCATCACCTCTCTGTTGTCTATCAGACTCTTTTTGTACATGTCTGCGAGTATCGATAACGCTGTCACTTTGTGTGCAAAGAAAGCAGCCACAGCAACACCGCTTTTTAAATTAGCTAAAGAAGCCAACGCTGTTATCTTATCGCTCACCTTTCTGAATTGAGGAAGGGAATAAAAAAAGCTAGCTAGAAGCATTCCAACTAGCATCATTGGTAGAACTAGTCTGAGGAGTGCAATGGTCTCTGCAGCAGCCTTTTCAATGAGCAAATCTCTCACCTTGCTTTGGTATTCGACAATCTTGATTCTTGTTAATAAAATTTTTTTAAGTTTTCATTTTTAATAACCTTTTTAAATTTTGATCTTAATAAGTATTAAAAATCGAAAGATTTTTATGCGACAATTAAAAACAACCGGTATGTTATCAGATGAAGTCATTAAGGTTGTGAATCACGAGGCTTGGATAGAATTAGAGAACAGAACTTATCTTAAATGGGGCCATTTTCCTGAAACAGATGGTAAACTCGATCCTAAGTCAATTAGAAGGGCGTTCATCGTAGATCCTGATGAAAATGAAAGGGCAGTAGTGATTGGCAGTGATAGAGAAGTCATCTAAAGGGAGTCTCTTTTTGAAGTTTAATGCGGAAAAAGATGGTTTATACGTAATCGCTGTTGAATATGGTAGAGGAATTTACTCAGTCATAGAAGGTAACAAGTGGATGTTTGGAGAAAAAGATTACATCGCTGGTTTTGGTTATGCTATAAAAGAGTCCCGATGGATATGTGGTTTTGCTAAGACTTATGCAATTGTTGGAAATCACTATGATGGTAAACTAGCTGCCGGTTTAGAACTTGAAATTGTTCCTGAAGCTATAAGAGACTTCAGGAGTGGAGAGAAATTAAAAGTTCAGCTATTTTTCAGAGGTAATCCTGTTAAAGGCGAGATAAATGTTAGAGTTAATGGTAAACACTCTGTTATTAAAACGGATAATAACGGATTTTCAGAGATCGAGCTTGCAAAGGGTGTAAACGTGATTTCAGCAAGGTATGTGGACGATATGGCAAAAATTGCTGGGATTTGTGATAGAAGAAACATAACAACCACTCTCACGATAGTAGCGGAGTAATAGCGATGGAGAGCGGGAGTATAAAAGAACAGATTAGGAGGTACTGGGATTCGAGAGGAAGCAGCTACGACAGATCTCCTGGTCATACAACTCTGCCAGAGGTCTGGAAGGTTGTTCTTGCTTCTGTTTTCAGGGAAAAAATGAGGATACTGGATGTTGGGACTGGTACTGGTTTTATCGCCTTGCTTTTGGCTGAATTGGGGCATGAGGTTGTTGGAGTGGATTTGTCAAAGGGCATGCTTGAGGTTGCAAGGGATAAAGCAAGTAGAGCGAAAATCGAAGTTGAATTCAAATTGGGAGATGCAGAAAATCTACCTTTCGGCGATGAATCTTTTGATGCAGTAATATGCAGACATCTACTCTGGACCCTTCCTAATCCACAAAAAGCTGTTAAGGAATGGAACAGGGTTGCTAGACAAAAGATTGTGGCCATTGATGGTTCGTGGCTCAGTAAATCTGTTTTGGTAAAGCTCAGAAGGCTCATTGGACAGATGGGTATAGCGGTATATGAAAGAAGAAGACCATGGAACCATTATGGAAAGGAAATAAATGAAGTGCTACCTCTACGAGGAACTTCGACTCCTGAGAAAGTTACTGAAATTTTCAGAAATGCTGGTCTGTCGAAGATTACGGTAAGAGATCTGAGCTGGATCAGGGAGATGATGTTGAAAGAGCAGCCCTTCGTTTATCGCCTTGCGTGGGTGAATAAAGCTTATTTCATGGTTGAGGGTTATAAGGAGGTGTAGTTGATGAAAAGTAAGGTTATTGTTTTATTCTTTTTACTGGTTGCAGTAATGCTTCTGGGATGTGCCCAGAAACCGGTAGAAAAGCCAGAGGAGGCGAAAGTTATAAAAATAACCGATCTGGTAGGTAGGGAAGTCAGCGTGAAGGTTCCTGTTGCTAAGGTCGTTTTGCTCTATGGCTTAGAAGACTATTCGGCCGTTGGAGGCAAAGATGCATTGAAGAAGATAGTCGGCCTGAACTCTTGGAGGTACAAGAAATACAGACCCGACTGGTGGCAGGCTTGGGTTGCGAACTATCCGTGGATGGCTGAGTTGCCGGATGTCGGACAGCCGGGCAAGACATTTGAGGTTGAGGATGTGATAAAGCTGAAGCCGGATGTCGTGATAGCCGACAAATCCATGTATAAGTACATGGAAGAGGACATAAAAAGACTGGAGAAAGCTGGCATTCCTGTTGTGTTTACAGACTACTTCCCGCACAGCGATAATGTAACTCAGCTGTTTGATGAAGTGAACAAGAGCACGCTTATACTCGGTAAGCTGCTCGGAAAGGAAGATAGAGCTAAACAACTGGTTGATTTCTTCAAGGAGAAGGTTAATAAGGTTGTGGAGAGAACGGAGAAGGTCAGCGTTAAGCCAAAGGCGGTGGTTTTTGCGACTTGGGCCGAGTGGAGAGCCTACGGCAAGAAAGGGATGTACAACTTCTGGATAGAGATGGGAGACGGAGAAAACATCGCAGCAAAGGTTGTCGATGCATCCAGCGGTGATGTTAATCCGGAATTCGTTTTGAAGGAGAATCCCGATGTGATAGTGTTCACATGCAACAATAACTTCCCGAGCGGGCAGAGAGTTGCCATAGGCTATACCGTCGATAACACCACAATCGCGAAGGAAGCATTAAAAGAGCTGATAAACAGGCCCGGCTGGGAGAACATCAATGCTGTGAAAGAGAAGAGGGTTTACATAATCCATCACGGCCTGTCACATGGCCATATCTTCGAATTCGTTTGCCTGCAGTACATAGCGAAATGGCTGCACCCAGAGTTGTTCAAAGATCTGAATCCTGAAGAGAGTCTGAAAACATTCTATGATAACTTCATACCGTTGCCCTACCATGGTGTCTGGGCTACCGAGCTGAGTTAGCCGGCTAAGGTTAACAATGAGTTTAGTGTAAGCAGGAAAAGGCAATGCAAGAAATGCAAGAAATATGTCTCTACAGAGAACTCGTATTCAGGAGACTTTTGTTCATTTCTCTATTTTTAATCCTATGTATAGTTCTCTCTCTGTTAAATCTGAGCATCGGCCCCATTAGTATAGGAATCGGTGAGATATTCCATACTCTGATAACACAGGGCAACGACACAGCTCATGTTGTGATATGGGATTACAGACTGCCATGGACCCTCATGGCATTGCTTGTCGGCGGAGCTTTGGGGCTTGCAGGACTGGAGATGCAGACGATACTCAACAATCCACTTGCAAGCTCGTATACTCTTGGCATATCCGCTGGAGCTGGGTTTGGTGCTGCATTGGCATACATTCTTGGAATCAAGGTTCTACCAAACGTCCCTATGGAGTTTGTAGTGCCGATAAACGCATTCGTGTTCGCATTTCTGACGTGCATGCTGATAATGTTGATAGGAAAGATAAGAGGATTCACGAGCGAAACCCTCGTGCTTGGTGGAATCGCTATATCTTTCATGTTCCAGTCCCTTCTGGCTTTGCTTGAGTACTACGCAAGCGAAGAGACTTTGCAAGCGATAGTATTCTGGTTGTTTGGCAGCCTTACAAAGGCTTCGCTGTTCAAGGCTCAGGTTGTTTTTATAGTGCTTGCGATCGTAGCAACTCTGTTAATGCTCAAGTCATGGAAGATTACAGCATTGAGGCTCGGAGATGAGAAAGCTAAATCTCTCGGCGTGAATACAGAAAGGCTGAGAATAGAAGTCTTGATTTATGTATCTCTCCTAACTTCTGTTGCGATATGCTTCGTTGGAATAATAGGCTTTGTCGGCTTGGTTGCACCACACATGGCGAGAATGTTGATTGGAGAAGACCAGAGATTCCTGATAGTTGGATCCATACTTTGTGGCGGAGTGATTCTTTCAGCGGGGGCCATAACGAGCAAGGTAATCGTGCCCGGAGCGATATTTCCCATAGGCATAATCACCTCAATGCTTGGAGTTCCGTTCTTCATGTTTCTGGTTATAAGGGGGAGGAAGCAAATATGGTAGAGTTGGGAGTCAGGGATGTCTCCTTCGGCTATGGTTCAGAGGTTGTTATCAAAAACGTAACATTGAACGCTTTTCCGGGGAAGATGGTGGCTATAATTGGTCCAAATGGATCCGGAAAAACGACGCTGCTTAAGCTACTAGCAAACATCATAAAGCCGAGCACGGGAAAGATAATGTTCGATGGTGTTGACATCAGAAGGATGGATAAAGATGAGATTACAAAAATCGTCAGCTATTCACCCCAGGAGAACGTAATTCCAGGCATACTTACCGTTTATGAGGTTGTGTTACTTGGTAGAATCCCATACCTTTCGTGGAGAATCAGCAGAGATGATCTTGAGATAACTAAAAACGTGCTTGAGGAGCTTGGACTGGAGATTTATGCAAGGAAATATGCGAACCAGCTCAGCGGTGGGGAGAGGCAGATGATTCTAATTGCTCAGGCCCTCGTTAGGGAGCCAAAGCTTTTGCTTTTGGATGAACCAGTGTCAAATCTCGACATCCGAAATCAACTAGAGATACTCGATTTAATAAAGAGGATTACGAGGCAAAAAGAGATCACAACAATCACGGTTTTGCATGATCTGAATTTAGCAGCAAGATATGCGGATAAGCTTGTAGTCCTTAACAGAGGGAGTATATACACGTGTGGAGAGCCGGAAGCTGTTCTGACTCCAGACATGCTGTCATCTGTTTACGGGGTTGAGGCGAAAATCAACAGAAACAACAGATTTGTCCAGATCATTCCGATTCGACCCTTGAACAGAGGGGTTGAGGCCTTAGGACAAAACTTTTAATTTTTTCAAAAATTATTCAATCTATTCAGTTTATTTCACAATATTTGATGTTGTTCACGACATTCTAGAAAAAGTTACGTTATCGAAGATCGACTAAAGAGTTTAAAAAACATGTATGGGATGATTTTTACATCAATTTACTTCAGTCGATTTTTCTTCCAATAACGAGAAATCCAGAATGCCAGACTCTTGTAACAGGTCTTGTTCCGACTCTTTTGTGTTCCAGATCAATTTTTACGAGTTCAAAACTCTCCATTTCTTGGAATCCGATTCTCTCCATTTCAAGATAAACTTTCCTCGTTGCATCGATGTAGGGGTTGTAAACAACAAGGTACCCTGCTGTTTTCAGAAGATCCTTCGCAAGAGGAATGAACTTGTCATCATCTTTCATGTCTAAGGTTATCAAATCGAATCTGACCTTAAATGCCTTCGAAATCTGAAATATATCCCCCAATATTAGGTGGATGTTTTTCAAACCGGCAAGCTCGAAATTTTTTTTCGCTATTCTTGCGAATTCCGGCCTTTTCTCAACCGTAACGACAATACCATCCTTGTTGAAATAAGCAAGATATGCAGCAAGAACACCACTTCCCGTTCCAGAATCCAAGATGAGACTGTCGGGTTTTAAGCCTGTGTAAGCGATGATGGCCCCGATATCCTTGGGCATGATGGGTGTAGGACCTTTCCTGAAGTGTTTGAAGAAGTCAGTAGGGCTGAAAGGCTTGATTTTGAAGGGAAAGCCAAGATGGGTTTTTATCTCGTCTCCATAGTTCAGGCTCTTAAGCTTTGAAAGATCGATAACACCCTTATGGGTGTGGAACTCTCCCTCGAAGCTGTTAACTATATAACTTATTTTGCCTGAAAAAATGACGGCTGGCAGCGAGATTAAGCTGCCATTTTGCTCGTCCATTTCTCTCATTTCAAAAATTCATTTAACATTTGCTTTGCTTGCCTACCTTACTCACTTGTCTACTCTTGCAACTTCATCAAAGCTTCGGCAAGATCCCCGTTTGCCTCTTCCAAAGCTTTTCTTGCTTCTTCCTCATTAACGTTTGCTTGCTCCATGATAAGCTTGACATCATCCTCACTGATCTCTGGTTTCTTTTCTTGCACCTCATAGGATCCGGAAACTTGGAAAGTTTCTACACCTCTGGCAGAAACCTTTACAACGGAAGGATTTTTGAAAATTAGCTCTTCCCCTCTGGTTCTGATTATTACCTCTTCAGCCTCTATCTCTTCCATATTTATGCCCATCTGCTTCATCATTTTTTTCATCTGTTTGGGATTTGTGGGAAACATAATTTGAAAAATAAGAATGATGTATTAATATCTTTGGTATCTTTGGTGTCTTTAGTATCTTTGGTTTCGGAGTTTGGGGTCTCTTCCGATCTGGCAAAAATTCTATAAGTAGTGGGATTGAGTTAAATCGTAGTTGAGGGTTTAAGGTTGTTTAAGGTGGTTTAAGTTATAGCACAAAAAGCCGGGGTGGCAGAGAGGCACTGCGGTGGACTCGAGACCGCTAATGCGGTGAGAAATCCACTGCCCGCAAGGGCACCTGGGTTCAAGTCCCAGCCCCGGCGTGCTAAAATCAGTTTCAGATCCCTCCAAACTTTTGTATTTTGGTTATTTGGATTGAAGCGATTAAAGCGATGATACATAACTATGAAAGAATGGTTGAGATTACATTGCTGGAGTTTAAGGCAAAGAAAGCCATACGTGATTGCATGAAAAGGCTGTCGGGCAATCAAATGATGTCTTTTTATAAATCTGAAATTTAATTAACATCATGGATAATTGAAAGCAAGAGTTTACTTCAAGAACTAAAGGATTTGCAGGATAAATTGGAATCTATGAATCTATTATTGAGACACTTGGGATTATGTATGATAAGTTAATGAGTTCTCTGATAAGGGGGTTGGACCAATGGAACCCTTTATAAACTCCTCAAGACGTTCGAGTCTCCCTCGCCTCTCTGGTATCTTTGAGAACATCGGAAAGTGGCCGATTTGGTTTTCTGCATCGATACAACTATACCTTGGAAGTTGAAGAAGGTCTTGTTTCAGAATTTGATTACAAAGAAGGGGGCTGTTTTTGAGGAGAAATAAAAATCAAATCAGAGCAACTTAACAAACTCCTCAACACTTAATCCAGCTTGCTTCAGTATTATTCTGAGAGTTCCTTTTTTAAGTGACGGATGTAATGGAACAGTAACCTTAATCGTTCTACCTTCGACTCTCTTCTCCATTCGAACATGGCTCCCCTTCTGCCTTACAGCTCTGAACCCAGCCTTGGATAAAGCCTTAATCGTCTCTTCACCGGAAACTACAGGAAGTTTCAAAAAAATCACCGAATTTGGAGAAACGTCACATAGAAATCTCTACAACCTCGGCCTTCTTGCCTTTGATTTCCGTCTCGATTTGAGCATCATCAATATCCAGATAGACCTCAATAGCCTCTCTGATGTTTTCAATAGCCTCTTCTCTGGTCTCACCCTGAGAAACACATCCCGGGAGAGAGGGAACATAAACGACATAGCCGCCCTCTTCGGCCTCTTCAAGGATGACCTTGAATTTCATGTTTTAGAATTGGTTAAGGAAGTTGAAAAGGGTTTCGCATCAAAAGGGTCGGAGCTTTGTAATGACTATTTTCTTTCCTCTTCAGAGATTTAGATCCTAAGATCCTAGAATCCTAGCTTCGTCACTTTGTTTTATTCCCATCTTCTCAAGGGAACGACTTTCTCAGAGTTTAATGAGTCTTAAGATTGTGAGAAGGGTTGGCTGATAAAGGTGGAATTAAGGTGGATTAAGGTCAATACCGTTGGTGATAAGTTCGAAAAATCAGTGCCTAGATTTGAGATTTCGGGAGCGATTTTTTGCAGTTTGTCCTTATCGGGGAGATATTGCATCTCACCATAACGTTTGCCGTGATCTTAACCGGATCAAGATCGTATCTTTTGACAAGGAGTGCAAGTTCAATAAATGTAACTTCAAAGGCACTTATCTACCCTTTATACTTCTCGAGAGCCTTTTTTGCTTTGTCTTTCAGCCAATCGGTTGGTTTAAGTAAGGCAATGAAAAAATCCGTATCAGCGTAGATCATTCAAGCCCCTCCATCGCCTGCTCGAGTATGTCTTTTCTGATCTCTTCTATTGGCTTATCTGGATGTTCTTGCTATCTCCTCAAGCTCTTTTATTAGATCTTCGGGTTTTGGGATGATGAGTATGCCGTCTCCAACTTCTACCAAGTAAGCTTCTCTGCTCTTCTATCCTTTTTGACCTTCTGATATGGTTGTTTTAACTTATTGTTTTAATATGAAATTGTTTCAATATACTGTAAACTTTCACACCACGCGAAAATCTTTTATTTGTTAGAATTTTTTATTATGCAATGAGGTTGAGGGTTACATTAGACTCGGTAGGGGAGAATATCCTCGATCTCAACTACTCTTATCATCTTGCCAGCCTTATTTACAGATCTATAGAGAGAGTTGATCAATCCCTCAGTCTTTTCCTGCATAAACCGGGAGTGTTCAAGTTTTTCACATTCAGCAAGCTGATGCCCTCAAAAGGAAGATTCAGAATTGAAGAGGGCAGGATGATTATCGATAATGGTGCTCATTTCTTTTTCTCGACGATGAAAAATGAGATAGCGGCAAAACTAGTGGAAGGACTTCTGACAAAGCCGGAGGTTAAAATTGGAGATGCGGAATTTGTGGTGTCGGAAATCAAAGTTCTAAAGGAGAAAGATATTGGTGAAAGGGAGAAGTTTGTAACTCTATCTCCTATCAACGTTACAACGGCTGAAGACAGCGGGAACGGCAGGCTTAGGATCGTTGATCTCTATCCGAATAATCCACGCTTTTACGATAATTTGAGGAGAAATCTCGTCAAAAAATATGCGGCTTTTTATGGAAAGCAACCGGATAAAGTGGATCTTGAATTAAAGGTTTTGAGAGCAAAAACAAAGCGAATAAGGATCAAAAATACCTTCCATCGCTGTGTTGAGATGGTTTTCGAGGCTGAGGGGAGTAAGGAGTTGCTTGAAATGGGATATAAGGCAGGGTTTGGAGAGAGAAATTCGATGGGGTTTGGGATGGTGAAGGTGGTATGAAATGTTAAAAGCAATTAAAGAGTTAGGAGAATACCTACGAGAAAACAAAGATATAGGTGATGTTCAAGTTTTAACCGAATCATCTAAGTTACCAAGCAAAGGAAAAATGATTTGTGTAGTCTTAAGAAGAGAAAACGATGATCTAGTCTTTGATAGTGTCCATATCGAAGATTTTGGTCAAGACAAAGCAAAAAAGATATTATTTAGGACATTTAGGCATGGTAGATATAACGCTTTTTTGACTTCAATTATTACAACTAAAAGAACAAGTGAAAAAAGTGTTGAAAATATGAAAAATAGATGGATGCTTTGGTTTCAAAAATATTTCGAACAATTTAAAGATAAATATCCTATACTCAATTTATTAAAAAATGAAATTGATGAAAAGGAGGAAGATATCTTTGCTGAGGTTTTGGAGAAATACGACCAACTTAATAGAGAAGATAAATTAGGCTGCATTCTTACAATCAAAATAAAAGAGGACACCTGTGAAAGATATCCTGCAGAAGTCTTGGAATTTACAGAAATCTTTAAAGAAACCTCGCTCGAAGATTTATACTCAAAACATGGGATTGTTGCAAAAGGTAGGGGAGTGTGTGCTTTTTGTAGCAAAGAGGATGAAGTAATGCCCGCTTCACCATTTGCAGTTTTCACAGTTAAGAAAGTCGGGTTTGCTTATAATTTCGAGAGGCAGAATTCATGGAAACAATTACCTATTTGTAAAGATTGTGCATTTGATCTGCAAATTGCTACACAGTGGATAATGGACAAGGAAAAACTAAATCTCTCATTTACTCTTTTCCGTGATTATCAGTATTTTGTTATACCGAATTTCGTATTTAAAGAGGTTTCAGATGAGATAATATCAGAGATAGAACTTAGAAAAAATGATGATTATAGGGAAGGACTACTTAACGCAGAAGATGATATTTTGGAGATGATTAAAGAAAAAAAAGATGTATTAAATCTAATATTTGTTTTCTACAAACGGAAACAACAGTTTTTTGATATTATAAGATATGTCGAGGAAGTCCCGCCGTCTTGGATAAAGAAAATTTACGATGTCTTTCGTAGCATTAATCGAAAAGACATCTTTAGTGAAAAGCAATTAAAAACTATTTTGGGTGAAAAGTGGTCCGGAGATTTTAAAGAGGGCAAAAGTATGTGGAATGGTAAACCTGTTTCAAAACTTAATCTGGCAGGGATGGTCGGGGAATTTTTCTATCATAGGGAAAAAGATAAGAAAATCTTTGATAAATCAAGTCTAAATATTTTAGGAGATATACTAGAGGCAAAACAGATAGATAGAGGATATTTCATTAAACATTTAATTGAGGCGATAAGAGAGGAATATGGAAGAAATGAGTGGAGCGAAAAACTGCTGTCTCTTAAATCCCTTTACTTGTTTGATTTTCTTATAGAATTGGGTTTAGTTTTAACGTTTGGGAAAAATTTAAGATTTAAGGGGGTGAAATTGATGGAGGAAACAATAATAAAAGATTCTAAGTCGGTGGAAGACTTTTTTAAGGAATTTCAAAATGCTTTTGATACACCGGATAAAAAGGCAGTTTTTCTTGAAGGAGTTCTAGTGAGCTTTCTTTTAGACGTTCAGTATGCTAAGAGGAAAGATACGCCATTTAGGAAGAAATTGCATGGATTGAGACTGAATAAGAGGCTTATTAAAAGGCTATTTCCAGAAATAATTGAAAAACTAAGGCAATATGATGCAGGTTATCCTTGGCTTGAAACTTTGATTTCTAAATACTTTATTGAAGCTGATGAAACTGATTGGATTATCTCTGATGATGAAATAAGCTATTACTTTGCTCTCGGATTAAATTTTGGTAGAATATTCAAAGGAGGTGAGTTAGGTGAGTGATGTCATAAAAAATAGGTCGGAAATTTTGTTTTTGTATGATGTAACGGATGCAAACCCGAATGGAGATCCGATAGAAGAGAACAGACCAAGAATCGACGAGGAAACGGGGGTTAATATAGTAACTGACGTAAGGTTAAAGAGGACGATTAGAGACTATTTAAGGGATTTTAAAGAACAGAATGTGTTTATCCAAGCTGAGAAAGTAATTGAAGAGGGTACAGAACTCATCAAAGCAAGAGGAACGAAATTAATAGAGGAAATTGAAAAAATGCTGAACGATGAAATAGGTGGTGAAGAGGCCAAAAAAATTATAGAAAAAATCGATGAAATACTCAAAGAAGGTAGTAAGGGAAAAAGACAGAAGTTATTTGATGAATCTCTTGGAGATTCTGTAAGTAATGATATAAAAAAGGAGCTATTTAAGAAATTTGAAGAGATTAGAACGAAGAAGTTGAGAGAAAAACTATTCGACAAATTTATTGATCTAAGGCTTTTTGGTGCAACTTTAGCTGTTGCAAATATCGGTGTACAAGAAACCGGACCAATACAATTCAAGTTTGGGAGGTCATTGCATAGAGTTGATGTAAATTTCTACAAAGGATCCATCACGATGCCAGTAGAACCTGGTGAAGGTTTTAAGAAAGGAAAAAGACAAGCAGAGTTTTCCGAGGAATACAAGCTGCCATATTCGTTAATATGCTTCTATGGAATCGTAAATGAGAACACAGCAAAAAATACAGGTCTATCAGAAGACGACATAAAATTGCTTATGGATGGTATCTGGAATGGGACTAAAAACTTGATAACAAGGTCAAAAATAGGTCAAATGCCTAGATTCCTATTAAGGGTAGTGTATAGGGAAAATAGTTTCCATATCGGGGACTTGGATAAAATGATTAAGCTCAAAAATAAGGACGGAGACGATCTAAGTGAGGAGGAACAAGAAAAAATAAGAGATATATCTGAAGTGAAGATTGATATCACGGAGTTAATAGACGCTCTAAGTAGCTACAAGGATAGAATAGAGGAGATAGAATTTGAATCTGACAGAAGAGTAACATTCATTGTGAATGGATCAATTCTAACACATGATAAACTAAAAAATGAATTCATGAATAGGATTGGTTTACAAGATAACCAAGTAATTGAACTAGGATTTTAAATGAAAGAAAACTATGAAAGACGGAGTACTAGTTTTTGATATTTGGAGTGATTTCGCACATTTTAGAAGATTTGAAACTACGACATCACCACTTACGTATCCTTTTCCCACAGGAACAGCAATAGCTGGACTTCTGGCAGCAATAGCGGGTCTTCCAAAGGATTCGTACTATTTATTATTTTCTAGAAACAATGTTGAGTATTCTCTCCGAATTTTAACCCCAATAAAGAAAATAGTTGTTCCGATAAGTATAGTGAAAACAGATGAACCTAATTGGTTTTTCTTATGGAAACTCAAAGACCCAAGAGCACCCACACCATATGAATTCGTAAAAGATCCTAAGTACAGGATATACATACGATTCAAAAATTCAACCCTCAAAGAATTATATGGGAAATTAAAACAACTTCTTGAAAATCATCAGACAATCTATACGCCCTATCTTGGTATTACTGAAATGATCGCAAATTTCGAGTTTATAGGTGATTTTCCAGCTGCCCCCATCCGGATTAAAGATGAGACTATAGAGTTACATAGTGTAGCTAGAATAGATTCCATTAAGATACTTTTAGAAGAAGGGAAGAGATACGGCCGAGAAACAGTACCACTTTACATGGATAACGATAGAAAAGTCCTTGAATACTGTAATGTTGTTTACGAAGTGAACGGCAATCCAATCAAGATTCAAAGTGGCATAGCTTACAAAGTCGAGGACGAAAATGTCTCATTTCTTTAAACTAAAATCTCATCTGGACAAATTATTAAAGGAGCATTTGGGAAATGTAGGCAGATTATCCAAGGAAATACTAGTATCAAAAACGATAGATGATAAAGAAATTTTTGCTGAAATCGCATATTTAATCGGGATATCACATGACTTTGGTAAAGCTACCACTTACTTCCAAAACTGGCTAGAAAATGAGAAAAGAACGCAATACGCCCAACACGGTTTTCTATCGAGTTTAGTTGGGTATTTGCTTGTCAAAGATTTTCTATCAGAGATTCAAAAACTTGATGAATTTTGGTATTTGCCTGGGATAGCATGGATTGTGATAAATAAACATCATGGTAACTTGAGAAATATCCTGAATGAAGAGGTAAAGAAACTAAGAGATCAAAGCGAGTTAGAGATAGTAAAAAAGCAATTGAACGATATATTTTCCAATAATTGGACTGAGATTGAAGAAATTTACAGGTTTTTAGGTTACTCAGACATATCAAAAATATTAAACGAGATCAAGAACTTAGAAAACTTAACAAAGCAAATACGAAAAGATATTAAGAAAATTTGTAAAGAAGGTTTCGAGGATAATGACTTAAAATACTATTTGCTGATCCTCTTTTTTTACTCAATCCTGCTCGATGCGGACAAATTAGACGCTTCTGGAAGATGGAACCTTCCTGAAAGAAGAGATATACCATGCGATATTGTTGATGAGTATAAGGAAGTGAAGTTTGGAAAGCCTAAAGCCAAATTAGATACTCTACGAGAAAATGCCTATAATAAAGTAACTGCAAAAGTTGGTGATGTTGACTTAATTCACGAAAGAATTTTCTCGATAAACTTGCCTACAGGATGCGGTAAAACTTTAACTGGTTTATCATTTGCTCTTAAATTGAGGGAAAGAATAAAAGAAACTCTCGGTTTCTCTCCTAGGATTATCTACTCCTTGCCATTTCTCAGCATTATCGATCAAAACGCCAGGATTATCGAAGACATTTTGAGATTTAAATACGGAGAATACAAAGAGATTCCATCTAACTTGTTTTTGATCCATCACCACCTTGCGGATATAGAATACAAAGAAATCAAAGATAGCGAATTAAATATTGAAGAACTCAATAGATCTCTATTGCTTACAGAAAGTTGGCACTCGGAAATAGTGATAACTACATTTGTACAATTATTCCACAGCTTGGTTACAAACAAAAACAGAGCTGCAAGAAAATTCCATAACATTGCCAACTCCATACTTATTCTCGATGAAATTCAATCGATCCCACATAAATATTGGCTACTGATTAACAGAGTTCTAAAACATTTAGCAAGTAATTTCAATTCGTGGATTATTTTAATGACTGCCACTAAACCGCTCATTTTTAAAGATGGAGAGATCAAAGAGTTGGTAGCAGACACAGAAAAGTACTTTAATGCTTTTAATAGAGTTGTTTTTAATTTTGATTTGGAAACTAAAAGTTTTGATGAGTTTAAATATGAGATTTTGAATGACGTGTTATATGAAGGTAAGGATATACTTGTTGTTTTGAATACGATAAATTCTTGTAAGGAATTATATGAGTTCATAAAAGATGAAATCGCTACATTTTATGGAATGGACAAAAAAGACATCAAAATAGATGAAGATGGTGTTGCTAATTTCCCAGATTTGGAGCTGATAAACTTATCGACGCATATTCTTCCGAGTTACCGGTTAAAAAGGATAAATAGGATCAAAGATGGAAATAAGAAGAAAAGAAAAATTATCATAACTACTCAGTTGGTTGAAGCAGGGGTTGATATCAGTGCAAACGTTGTTTATAGAGACTTTGCTCCATTAGACTGTATAATACAAACTGCTGGTCGATGTAACAGAAATAATGAAAAAAATAAGGGTAAAGTTAATGTTGTTGTTCTAAGAGATGAAAGGCAAGAATTCTACAAATACATTTACGACTCCACGCTTATAGATGCTACGAGGGATGTTATTAGGAAGTTTGAGGATATTATTGAAGAGAAGGACTTCGTTTTGACTTCAGTTAAAAGATATTATGAGATTGTAGTGGAGAGAGGATCTGATGAGGATTCCAAAGAGCTTTTGAAATCAATCAGTAAGTTGGATTTTTCAGAGACACTCAAATTTAGTTTGATTCAAGAGAGGCTGCCTACGATATCAATATTTATTGAAATTGATGATTTGGCTGAGGAAATCAGAGAGAAGATGGAAAAAATCCTAGAAAGTAAAAAAGGTTTTGAACGGAAATTGGATATACTAAAAATAAGAAAAGAAATCAACAATTATACAGTCCAAGTCCGATACTCTGAAAAAATAGAAGATGCAATATTTAATTTGAATCCTATTGATAACTTAGAGTATTATAGATGCATTAAAAAGACTGAGTTAGATGAATACTACAAAATTGACTCTGGATTAAAGTTGGGAGGAGAACTTCCAAAATGTATTATGTTTTAGATGGCGATAAAAATAAGCCAAAACCAAAAAAGGCAAAAACTGGAAACTCCTCAAAATTCAGTATTGAAATTCAGTCTTAAGATTCGTTGAATTGTTACCCGAAAAGCTTTTAAGCTACTATTTCGTAGAATAATTCATGGAATACGAAAGCCATAAAAGAAACGCTGAAGAGAATGTAAGAGCAGCAATACATACATACAAAATGAAATAGAATACGGTTGTTGCTGAAACTGCATTTAAAGCTGTTGAACAGGCAATTGAGATGCATGCCGCACTTGAAGGTATTAACATGAGAGGGCATGCTGAAAGAATCGAGTTTGCAGACGAAAGATATCCTGAAGTTGCCAGAGCTTTGAGGAGACTTAGAAGAAATTATGGTGATTTGGGTTACGATGGGATTAATGGGGAGAAAGCATCTGAATCCATAGCTTTTATGAAAAAGGCTTTAAGAAAGATAGGTGAGGTGATAAACTTTGAATTCGAGAAATGGTTTGAATGAACTCTCAAAAAAACTTGCTAAGACTCATGCAATCACAGGCATTCTGTTTGGGAGCATGGCGAGAGGCGATTATGATAAAAGATCAGATGTTGATATTCTGCTAATTTATGACAAAAAAGAGGAGCTTGAAAGGGATAAAACTACTCTTGATGAAATACCTACATTAGACGGCAGGGAGGTTCAGATAGTTGCAAGAACCGTTGACGAGCTAAGAGAGAGTGATAAGGTTTTTCTAAGAAGCGTGTTCAGAGAAGGCAAGCTTCTTTTTGTAAAAGAACCTATTGATTTAGAAATTGGTTTAGAAGCATGCAAATTACTCGGACTTAAGCCATATCATATCTTCGTGTACAGTATGGAGAACTTGGATAATAAACATAAGAAGAAGTTGCTTTCTGCACTCTATGGCTATTCAACGAGAAAGAAAGTAGGAAAGAGGGAGTACAGCTATACTTACCATGGAATTAAAGATATTCAAAAGCTGGGTAAAAACAGCTTTTTAGTCCCCGAAACCAGTGCTAACGAAGTTGAAAAATTACTGAAAAGTTATGGGGTTAAATATAGAAGCATTATGGCTTGGGTGGAAGATTGAATAGCCTTGAAATTACGATGTAAAAGAAAATAAGTCAACCACCCAAATTTGGAGACAAAAAAATTGTAGACACGGAGAAAATTTCTTAAAGGAGATCGAAAAGCGAAATTTTTACAATTACAGTACCTGACATAATTTACTTAACTAAACAAGAATTTTTTGATCCACTTTTCTGCAAACCTAATTCTCTGAGTAAGTTCGTAAAAATTATTCGAAATAACTTCTTTAAGCTCTTCCAACGTTTTGATGAGAAGAGGAGACCATCACTCTCTTAATAACCCTCCATATCTGCTCAATCGGATTTAGATTAGGTGAGTAGGGAGGTAAAAAGACAAGAACTATGTCCAGCTTTCTTACCCTTTTCCTTGTTTTCTTAGCTAGATTATGTAAGCTAAACCAGAAGTATTTCTCCAAAAGACTTTATTAAACCTATAATCTAATTAACCCTATGAAACTCCAGGTTGTAATCTGGAAAGAAGAAGACATGTTTGTTATTAAAGAAATCTTTACAGAAGTCACGACTCAGGGTAAAACTATTGAGGAAGCTATAGAAAATATAAAAGAAGCTGTAAGCTTGTATTTGGAAGATATGCCAGAAATCAGAGAGGAATTAGAAAAGAGGGACATCGTAGGGGTTATTAATGTCGAAATTGCCAAAATTGTCGGGTGAGGAGGTTATTAAAATCTTAACAAAAAAATTTAATTTTAGAGTAAGCAGGCAGAAAGGAAGTCACATCACTCTAATCAAGTTCGAGGGCAAAAAGAAGGTTGTAACTGCCAACGCTTCACGATGAGTTAAAGCCAGGAACTTTACTTGGAGTTTTAAAACTGGCAGAGATATCCAGAGAAGATTTCCTAAAGTCATTCAAGAAGTGAACTTTCGCAGTTTGATTCCAACTTATCCAAAAAACTCACTAACACTAACAACCTTTTCAGAAACTTCAGGAATCCTATTGAAATGTCTTACATTATTCGTAACCAATACATCTCCTTTTTTCTGAAGAAAGGTTGCTGCAATTACCACATCTTCAAACTCAACCGGAAATCCATTTGATATCAAATAAGCATTAATCCTACCCGCAATCTCTGCAATCCTAAAGTCGAAAGGTACGACTTCAAACAAAGAAAGGAGGTTTCTTGCCTTGCTCGTAACCTTTTTGCTATCTCTTCTTAAATGAGTTCCAGTAAAGATCTCAGCAGCAACAACAGAACTGATAAAAACATCATACTTATCTAGCTGTCTCAAACTCAGTTTACCTCTCTCTAGGTCGACAATAACACTTGTATCTAGACTTATTTTCATGATCACACCTTACTTTGGGATTTATGGATTCACGGGATCACACCAAGCTTTTTGAGTCTTTTTCTTGAATCTTTTCTCATTTTAGCCCTGATCTCATCAAAATTTTTGGGCAGAAAGTCGGTTATGTCTTCAAGTTCCACCTTCCTCACCACAACCTTATCCCCCTCAATTGATATATCTACTCTATCTCCCTCTTTTATTCCAATTCTGTCCCGTATTTCTTTAGGTATAGTTATCTGAGAGTTTCTTGTCACTTTTACTACTGGCATATACATACTTGGTAAGAATTGGATATATAATTTACTATGAGGCAATAGTAACTTTGTTATTGATTCATCCACGCTCCTCAATTTATGTACAGAGTTAACAGAATGTTGATGTTCCTCAAAGTGAGAGTGAACCTCTACTCCAACAGATCAAAATCAAACTGAAATCAAAAATCAAAAATCAAATTATCTCTCCCATCTTGCTTTTCTCAGTCCCTATTACCTCCCTTTTCATGCTCCTCTCAGATGGCAATCTGTAAATGACGATCATATCTTCCTCTTTGTGTATTATCTCGTTAAGTCCGATTCTAACCTCCTCAAGATCCGCTTCCGTAAGTTCTCCTTCGAAAAGAGAGTTTTGAATCCAATGAAGGTATTTCCTAAGGAATTTTTTCACCCTGTTTACCCTATCAACGTTCACGTCGTATGCAATTATGACGTACATTTCCCACACCTTATTATTTTGTTATAAGCCTGCCACCAAGGCCGTATTACCAAATTACCACCACATCACCAACGGCTTATACTGATTGGTGCCGAGAAGGTGTTTTATCAGCTTGTAACACTCCAGACGAATCAATCTTTGATATGAAACATTTCTTTTCAGCTGTCTGTGCTTTACGGTTGTTTTTAGTCTGCCATTGAACTCTTCGATCATCTTCCTTCTTCCGCTCTCGCTCAACAACACTCCCCCCAGATCTCTGTCAAAATCGCCCTCTTTCATTACACCTTTATTTACGAGGTAAAATATCATTCTGTCAACGATTATGGGTTTAAAAATCTCGGAAATATCAAGAGAAAGGCTAAATCTTCTCTCAGACGGCTCATGCAGATAACTTATGGCTGGATGCAGTTGGGTGTGGTATATCTCAGATAGCACCGCTGAATAAAGCAAAGCATTGCCGAAGCTCATCATTGCATTTACCTCATTTTCTGGAGGCTGTCTGCTCCTCTTTCCAAATTTGAAATTTTTAAGGATATTATCGAAGTTTGAAAAGTACTCGGTTCTTGCTATTGCTTCTACCCCCATCACTTCTTCGATACTTTTCACCTCGGCCAGTTTTTGAAGGTGAGTTATCAACTCCTTTTCCAATTTGTAAGATGATAGGACCCGATTCATATTCAGAACCGAGCCTTCCACAAAGGCTTTTGCGAGAAAAATTCTTTTTTCGTTATCGAGATAGTGTTCAACTTGTCTTACAACCAGGTCTCCGGAAATTAGTGTTTCTCGTGGATAAAAACTGCCAAGGTAAAAGCCATAGCGATTGAAGAAGTGTATACAAATCCCCTCCTTTGCCAGGAGGGATATGGCTTTTGAAGTGAGGCTGAGGGAGCCGAGGGCATATATCGAATAAATCCTGTTTATTGGTAATGCCCTCTTCCCATCCTCATTCACGAAATAAATTGTATTCTCTTCACGCTTGAGCTTCCCGTCTGAAATCAGATAGTAATTTTGTCTCATGATATCCCCCACACGATATTATATACTATTTTTATATACTATTACACCCTCTACATACACGCCCCCTACATACTCACGCAAAACAAAGTTCGAAATAAGCACATTTTCTGCAATATTTAGCGTAACTCGGTGGGGGCATCTTGCCTTTAGTTATCTTTTCTATCCTCGAAAGGATTTTTTCTATTTCTTTCTTTCTCTCCAAATCCATTTTTATTTCAATAGTTTTTCGTTGTTTTGGGTAACTTAAGATGCCTTTCGCTCTAATCCCTAACTCTTCAAGGTAGTAAATATAGTAAAGTAGCTGATATTCATGTGCCTTCTCGAAAGAACTTGATTTTTTGACCTCTCTAATCTCAATCTCATCGTTTTTTCTCACTATGTCAAAGGCCACCGGACCAATCGTTACATCTTTCCAATCTCTTTCGTAATGAGAATTGTGAATAAGTTTACCGAGTTTAACCAGTTCATGTTCTTTCTCCATAGTGATGTTATGGCTGAATAACCACAGTTTCGTTTTGCAAACGAAATAATAGTTAACCTGTGTTCCTCGTATATACATATTTGAAATCATTTGAAAAAATATGTTTTTTAAAGTTATAAATATTTCTGAAATCTTGGTTATTGTGGGTTTTTCAAGAAATTCAGGTCCAGTTACTTTCTTTTCTCAAAATTTTTTACTCTACTTTAATCTGGAAAATTTTTATTAGATTGGATTATAAATAATCTTAAAATTAATTTAAAGCATTTTCGCTGAACGAAATTAAATTTAAAGAGATATCTCACAAAAAGACCTGAATATTTAACATCTTTCTGGATAATTCTTAGGGTGTAATGTTTTTGCCAAAAAAGAAGTTTGCTTGTGGAGGCGGGAATCATTATATTTGAAGCTCAAGATCAAGGGTTCGTCTGACTTAAATATACTTTCAAGCCTCCAGAAACCTTTTTATCTTATTTTATTAAGTTATTACCGGATGTTGAAATCAGACTAAAGTAGGATTGAAAGAATCCATTTCAGCCGAGAGAGAAATTCGACACTTTGATATTGTTGAAATCAGACTAAAGTAGGATTGAAAGTTATAAACTCTATCAGTCCCTCGCTCAGTCCTTTGGTCTGTTGAAATCAGACTAAAGTAGGATTGAAAGTCTTAATCTTGCTTGTTATGGGGGGTGCATAATATCTCTAGTTGAAATCAGACTAAAGTAGGATTGAAAGAAAGGCAAAGCAAGCAGTTGAGATCATCCCAATAGATTGTTGAAATCAGACTAAAGTAGGATTGAAAGTCAACCCATCTTCATTGAACCTGAACCTCGCTTCATTAAGTTGAAATCAGACTAAAGTAGGATTGAAAGCCTATTAGGACGGTTCCGATTACAAAAACCTTTTTTCTTGTTGAAATCAGACTAAAGTAGGATTGAAAGAACAAGAAATGCATGCCTTCGCAGTAGAGAACGTAGCTCGTTGAAATCAGACTAAAGTAGGATTGAAAGCCACATAGGTGTAGGCGACATCGGCTTCTTCGAGGAGCTGTTGAAATCAGACTAAAGTAGGATTGAAAGGAGCACCTTTCTAGAAATAAAGCTCTACGAGCACTTCAGAGGTTGAAATCAGACTAAAGTAGGATTGAAAGATACTCTAATACCTTCCATAATACTTACACCTATATAAGTTGAAATCAGACTAAAGTAGGATTGAAAGCTGGCCACCTGTCTTCATATGGTTGTTGAAGCAACACCGTTGAAATCAGACTAAAGTAGGATTGAAAGTAGTACATCAGTTCAAGCACAAGAAGTTTCTTCTCGCTGTTGAAATCAGACTAAAGTAGGATTGAAAGAATTTTTCTATGACCTACTCCACTTCTCTTATTTTTGAGTTGAAATCAGACTAAAGTAGGATTGAAAGTTACTTTCAGTTCTCTTAATCTAATTCTGGCAGATTCAGTTGAAATCAGACTAAAGTAGGATTGAAAGAGAAATGTCGAGTTGCTAACGTTCCACGTCCATTTTACGTTGAAATCAGACTAAAGTAGGATTGAAAGTTTTATATCACCCCAACAAGTCCTCAATCTGGTCGTTGGTTGAAATCAGACTAAAGTAGGATTGAAAGTCCACAACTTGGAGTACAGTAGGTAATTATTCGATCAAACGTTGAAATCAGACTAAAGTAGGATTGAAAGCCTAATCTTCTCTTCAAGCATGCTGGCGTACTTGTTGTAGTTGAAATCAGACTAAAGTAGGATTGAAAGGATATCCGCTCAAGTATTTTCTTTTCTTATTTTCCTTCATGTTGAAATCAGACTAAAGTAGGATTGAAAGTTGCGAGGAGTGTCTCACGATGTTAGAGGTTGTGGACGGTTGAAATCAGACTAAAGTAGGATTGAAAGAAGAACGGGGAGAAAGACCTACTACCTAGGGCACAGGTTGAAATCAGACTAAAGTAGGATTGAAAGAGTAACAGCGTTTTCAACCTCGTTGAAACAATCTTTAGTTGAAATCAGACTAAAGTAGGATTGAAAGTTTATCGTGCTTGGGATGCCACTTGTACCACGTACACTGTTGAAATCAGACTAAAGTAGGATTGAAAGGAATTCATGACTTTATTTACTGTGCCTAGCAACTACATGTTGAAATCAGACTAAAGTAGGATTGAAAGATTCACTTGATCGTCGTTGACGCACCAAGTACAAACCCGTTGAAATCAGACTAAAGTAGGATTGAAAGTACTGAAGTACCCCCCAGGGTACCACGACACACACGAGTTGAAATCAGACTAAAGTAGGATTGAAAGTGTAGAGGTTGTCAAAGATGTTTTCCTCTGGCTCAGACGTTGAAATCAGACTAAAGTAGGATTGAAAGTTTCTCCACCTCCACCTCACACATTCAGCTCTAATCGGTTGAAATCAGACTAAAGTAGGATTGAAAGCAGCAGTAGTGAATTACGATTTGCTCCAGGACAACAGAGTTGAAATCAGACTAAAGTAGGATTGAAAGAAGCGACCTCGACAAAACAACCCCTGTTACCGCAGCACGGTTGAAATCAGACTAAAGTAGGATTGAAAGGTCAGCTTGAGCCCAGTAATGACGCGGGGGTACGGGAGGTTGAAATCAGACTAAAGTAGGATTGAAAGAAGGGATTTAGCCAATCCAGCGCTCCAAACATCATATCGTTGAAATCAGACTAAAGTAGGATTGAAAGACTGCTTCTTCACTCCTCCATGCCAGCCCGGGCTCAGGTCCGGGTTGAAATCAGACTAAAGTAGGATTGAAAGTGCTTCAGCATCGCAGGAGACGCACAAAAACCCCCCTCGTTGAAATCAGACTAAAGTAGGATTGAAACTAAAAAAGATTCTCATGGGCCATGTGGTCAGCGATGAGGTTGAAATCAGACTAAAGTAGGATTGAAACCCACAAGTGACTAAAATCTATAGGCTTAAAACCGCTTCGTTGAAATCAGACTAAAGTAGGATTGAAACGTCTCTTGCGTCTAATTCTGCAAAAGACACATAGAGACGGTTGAAATCAGACTAAAGTAGGATTGAAACTCCACCCGCATAGACTCGAGCTGCCCTACAGGATCAAAGGTTGAAATCAGACTAAAGTAGGATTGAAACGTGTTCGCCCAGAGAACTGGAATCTCAGGATAAACCTCGTTGAAATCAGACTAAAGTAGGATTGAAACAAGTTTAAAATTTTTCATGTCTAAGGGGGATTTTACCAGTTGAAATCAGACTAAAGTAGGATTGAAACTATTCCATCCCTATCTTTAAGCTTGTACCCTAGAAAGAGTTGAAATCAGACTAAAGTAGGATTGAAAGGCTCTTCACTTATTTTTGCTACTGCTGTTCTCCTCTCAAGTTGAAATCAGACTAAAGTAGGATTGAAAGGTCTTTATAACCGTTCTGAACCTATAATCTGCTAACTCTTGTGTTGAAATCAGACTAAAGTAGGATTGAAAGAGATAAAGGTGAATGGCAAAACTGGTGAGAGGGTGATTGTTGAAATCAGACTAAAAAACCTAATGGCTCTGCTTTGAGGTTTTAAGAAATTCCCTGATTTCCTCTGACTCTAGCCACCCTTCATCCAGCTTTTTGATTACCTCATCGATCCTCTCAACCTGTTCGATTATCTTCTCAACAGTTTCCTTGTTTTCTACTTCCAACTCGGCCAACGCTAATATTACTGCTAGAGGATTCCTTATGTGGTCGGCGAGGATCGCAAACTGCTCGATGTTTTGCTCTATCTGCTCGTATGCTTTTCTTTTTAATTCATAAAGGGTTGCTTCATGCAAAGCGATTGCGAGCTGATTTGCGGTTTCCCTTATGAGGCCAAAATTCAAATCGGATATTCTGGTCTTGGAAGCCATAAGAAGTGAACCTATTTCTTCCCCCCTCATCATCAACGGAATAAGAATGTAAGATTTCATTCTAGCTTTTAAAAGCTCAACTTCGATTTCAAACAGATTTTCAAGTTCCAAGATGCTCTCAACCCTTACAACTTCTCCTTTTCCTCTCGCAATTTTCAGTATTTCAATGTTTTTCCTGTCGGAAAAAAGTGTAGTGATCGATTTGAAGGTTTCTGGGTCTGCTATCATATCTATTATACCTCCTACAGACAGAGTCATGCATGCAAACTCGCACCCAGTCATCTCCCTCAGAATCTTTAGAGAATCTTTCAGTATTTTGTCAAGAGACTCTCCGGCAATTATTCCTTTATCGATCATAAGCAAAAGCCTGATGTGTTCCAACATCCCCTTCAATCTCTTTTCAGAGATTTTTTCACTCGTAACATCTTCTATCATGTTCAGGAAAGCAAAGGGTTTCCCGTCCTTTTTAAGCAAAACAGGCACGATTCTTATCCACTTTTCTTTTCCCCAAACATTTATGTTAATTTCTATAATCTCACTTTTCCCTCTCAATCCCTTGTAGAATTGTTTCATAATGATTGGTAGCTCCGCCTCTTCAAAGATACCTAGTTCTGACCACTTCTTACCAACAATCTCTTCTCTGCGCCTCTCAAATACCTTCAAAGTGGTGTTATTGCACTCGATTATTTTCATGTCCACTCCTACCACCATGATCGCAAGCGGAGACTCCTCAAAAATGGCTTTGTATCTCTCTTCACTCTCCTTAGCTCTTCTTTCCGCTTTTCTCAATTCGCTAACATCGATAGCAGATACAATACTCTGCTTTGTGCCGGGTATCATCGTAACGACTGATAAAATGTGTTTGATGTTTCCGTTAACATCTACTACTTTTACCTCATAGCTCTTTGGAGCCAAACCCACATCAAAACGTCTTAGCTTATGATACTCTACAACCTTATCAAGATCGTCCTTCGCGATAAAATCCGTAAAGCTCCTGCCAATAATCTTTTCTTTTGATGTCTCATAGATCCTCTCAACCTCGTTATTGGCTAAGACTATCCTCATATCCTCATCGACTACGATCATTGCAGTTCCTGTATTCTCAATAACAGTTTTGTATAACTCTTCAACACTCTTCTTTTCTCTTCTTTCCCTCATTACTGCAATCCCATAAGCAAGATTGTCAGCCAGTTCTCTTAAAAGTCTAACTTCTTCCTCATCGAAGGCATACTTTTTATCACTATAGATATTCAAGGCTCCCAAAACCTCATCTTGGTAAATTAAAGGCAGAGCTATCGATGATGCATAACCTATGGTTAAGGCTTCCTCTCTCCACGGTTCGATTAGTGGGTCCAATGTTATATCCCTCACAACAGCTGGCCTCTTTGTTCTTATGGCAGTGCTAGTCGGTCCCCTTCCCGCTTCGCTCTCATCCCAGGTAATTTTTATTATATCTAAATAATCGTTCACACCACCTCTTGCAACCGGTCTGACTGTTTTATCCTTCTCAGCATAACCAATCCAAGCGAAGATGTAGCCACCATCCCCAACAACAATCTTGCAGATCGTATTTAGTAACTCTCTCTCATCTTCTGCCTGAGCGATTGCATAATTTGCTTTACTTAAAACTCTCAACGCCCTTTCCATCCTATCTATTTTTGATATATCTCTTACTACACTAATGACACCAATGGGCTTACTATCAACATCCTCCAACAGTGAAAAGCTAATCAACGCAGAAAATTTTGTTCCATCTTTACGTGTAAGCGTTAATCTAACATTTTGTGGGCCATGTTTCATCAACCCCGGCATGATCTCATTTATGATTTTCTGCCTCTCCTCATCAAACATCATTCTCAATTCTTCGACCGTTTTACCAATTACTTCATCCCTCTTCCACCCCGAATGCCTCTCAAATTCTCTATTTACCTGCTGTATTTTTCCATTTAAATCCAAGATCACAACAGCATCAGCCATCGCCTCGATGATTTCAGTTGCCCTTCTTAGTGCACGATCCCTCTCTTTTTCAACCCTTCTTATTTCTGACAAATCTTTTGCTATGTGCACCACATAAGAAATTTCACCTTCTTCATCGAATATAGGTGAGAAGCTGACGAAGAGAGGGGCATTTATGCTTAGGAAATATATCTCCTGAGTGTGTGGAATCTTATCCTCGATCGTTCTTAACATCAAACAGTCTTGACATGGCTTATTTGAATTATGTAAAACCTCAAAACACTTTCTGCCTTTGAGTTCCTCAGGTCTCATTCGTAGGGCCTTTGCAAAGCTCCTATTAATCTTGACAATCTCAAAATCTTTATTTACAACAAAGATAAAATCGCTCACAACGTCAAATAAACCCTCAAAAGTGAATCTCATTACCCCCCTTCTACCTTCTTTACCCTCTCTACCTTCTCTGTTTTTCCAAAACATACCCGTTTATCTACTATTATAAGCCAAATTAAGATATAAATTTTTTGGATATATCCGATCTCTGTCTCTTCCTGAAATTACTGCCCACTTCAACAAACGCATGTGTGAAACTTGATGGAAAAAGTGATAAGGTGGACGATCAGAGAGAAGAAGGAGACTCCAGCAAAGGAGATGGTAGTGGTGATCGATAGTTCTTTTAGTCTCGCACAATCGTCCTTGAGATTTTCGAAGGCACTCACAAGGGTTGAGAGTGCCTTTTCCGTTCCCTCGATTATGTTTTTGATCTCGCTCATCGCACTTTTCAATTCGATGTTCTCATTTGTCAAGCTTGTAATAGTCTTCTGAGTCTTGCTCAGCTCTTCTTTGAGTTTCTGAAGCTCCTCTTCAATTTCCGTCATCGAGATAGTGCCCGAGACTGTCAGCCCTTTCTCCCCTCTTTTATACAGCTCTTCAAGCTCTTCCCTCATCATTCTGTGATAAGCAGAATTGTATGGCATTCTGTGTTCCCATAAGGTATTCTGTGTTCCCATAAGGTAGTCCCATGGTATTCATCCACGCCATCGTAACGCATGATCGATGAGGATGCAGCCCTCAAGGTATGGGGCGAGCAGGATTTATGTCTGCCTGCCCAAGCCTACCCTTTGAGACAACTCCTGCCCTGACTACCAAATCTCGGAAAATGTCATCAACATTCCTCGGTCTTATCTTCTGCAACTTCTTTTTGTTCTTTCTCTCTTGCAGAAAGAGTGTCTTCACTCATATTCAAACCCTCAACACCTCAGCTGAGATCAGACCAAAGCTAGGGCGGGAAATTTGGAGGGGAGTTACGATAACTTTCATTTTTCTGTAACCCAACTCGAAAAGTTTTTATCAACTCAAAGTAAACTCTACCTGTGTATGGATACTACGATCTCACCGATTTCTCTGTAGTTTTTCGAGAAATCACTGCTAGGATTGAGAAAGATGGAGACGTTTACCACTATATTCGCGAAGGTAGAGATGAAAGAAAGGAGAAGATTATCCTTGGGGGTAGTGGGAGGGTTATAATCAATCCAATTGAGCCTGTCAATTTACCGAAGGAAATAACGAACTTCTTGCAGATCAAGTTCAAAAAACTCATTTTTTCAGAACCAAAATCATCTGAGAATGTTTACCTGACCTTTCCAATTGAAGTCGGAGTTTTTCTCGCGGCTAAAAAGAACATTGATGTTCTTGACATTTTTAGCCTTAATAAGCCAAAGTTCTCCCTTTACGGAAACCCGAGAAATGGGATAATCTGCAGATACTGGGAGAGCGATGTTTTTAGTCAAATGCCCGAAGTAAATCAACTTAAAGAGGGGATTATGCAACTCAGGGTGGTGAACACTTCGAGTGAGTGGATTGAATTCAGCAATGTAGTTTTCGACATTTACGCGATGAAGATCTACTTCGATGAAAGCGTGGTCAGTTCAAAGGCATCGGTGAATATCTCATCTCAACGGGTTGCAGAGACTCACTTCATCGCTAAACCTTTAAAACCAGGGATGAACAAAGCTCTTGAGTTGTATACTGCAAGGAAAATGCCTGTAGTTGGGAAGAAATTTGTTATGGAGTGGGGATTATAGGTGGTAGGTGGGTAGGTGGGTAGGTGGGTAGGTGGGTAGGTGGATTGAAGATAAGAGGATAGGGCAATGGCAGTTAGGTGTTGGGTGAAGAGTGTGGTGAAAGGGTGAAAGGGTATGATAGATCTGCTTAGCTATAAAGTATATGGTGATGTAACAGTTCATGATGTTCTCTTTGTAATTGTTGTGATGGCATTAGCAACGATCGTCGCGAGAATCATCACCACAAACATCCGGAGAGTTCTCATCGACAAGATGAAAAGGGATCAACTTGAACTCATGCTTAAAGTAGTTTACTTTGGCATAATTATAATAGCATTTGTAAGCGTTACCCCCGCCTTAGGGCTAAATCTATCAGGTTTGCTCGTTGCCGGAGGTATTGCAGGTATCGTCATAGGTTTTGCAAGCCAGAGTGTCGTTTCGAATCTTATATCTGGAATTTTTCTCATTTCAGAAAAACCCATCAAAATAGGAGATCAGATAAATGTTGGTGATGTGGCCGGTTTTGTTGAAGACATCAACATCATCTCTACGATCGTCCGAACCTATGATGGCCTCTATGTGAGAATTCCAAATGAGAAGGTTTTCACATCCAATATCACTAATTATGTTGCAAACGTAGCTAGGAGGTTTGAGTATGTTGTTGGAATTCGTTACAGCGATGACGCTGAAAAGGCCGTTGAAATAATAAAAAGGCTTATAGAGGAACATCCTTTTGCCTTGAAAAATCCCGAACCTCAAGTTTTTGTTGATGAGCTTGGAGATAACTCGGTCAACATAAAAGTCAGGATATGGGCCCCCTCAACCGAGTGGTACACCGTTAAAATGGATCTTCTCTGGAAGATAAAGAAAGAACTTGAAGCCAATGGGATAGAAATACCATTCCCGCAGAGAACCGTTTGGTTTGCCAATGAACCAAAAATATCGAAGACATGAAAGTCCATATTTTAAAGAGAGACGGAAGAATAGAGGAATTTAAGAAGGAAAAAATAGTTAGAACTTGCAGAAGGGCTGGAGCAAGTGAAAGAATAGCACAGAAAATTGCGAAAGAGGTTGAAAATAAGATATATGATGGCATTACAACTGATGAGATTCTTTCGCTTGTTCTGGATTTATTAACCAAATATGAGTATCCTAAAGGGATCAAATATGATCTCAAAAAGTCTCTGTTGAGGTTAGGCCCTTCAGGTTTTGGATTTGAGAAATTCGTTGCGAGACTACTTGAGGAATACGGATATTCAACAAGAACGAACATCTATGTTGAAGGTAAATGTGTTAGGCATGAGATAGATGTAATTGCTGAAAAAGATGAAATATACATGATAGAGTGTAAATTCCACAATCTACCAATCTATACGGGGTTGAAGGAAGTTATGTACACGTATGCAAGATTCCAAGATATTGATGAGAATATTGATAATGCAGGAAAAAAGGATTCAGTTAAATTCGATGGTGTATGGATTTTTACAAACACAAAGTTCTCTGAAGATGCAAAAAGATATGCGAAATGCAGAGGAATAAAACTTACAGGCTGGAACTATCCTGAAAAAGAAGGCATCGAAATAATGCTTGAAAGAAAGAATCTTTATCCCCTCTCCATTTTAAAGGTTGATAGGCCTCTAATTGATAGGTTAGTAAATGCAGGATATGTATTCTGCAGAGACGTAGCAGAAGTTGAGTTAGAAAAAATCAAAGAAAAAACGGACCTGAAATTGAATGAAATCAAAAGGATAAGAAAAGAGGTGGAGTTAATACTTGGATTGATCGAATAGTTGAGTGTGGTTCTAATCGATAAAAGATTTGTTTTTCAATCTATTTCTCAACTTTTACGGCAAATTCAGTTTAATGAACTAGAAGGGCAATAAATGAGACTGAGTGAAGGCGTAAAAGATGAAATCAACTCCAAATACGGCTACAAGGATGGCCAAAGCAAATAGCAAGATCTTGTAAAATCTGAGGCTGAAACCGCTGAGGGATGTTATGCGTGCTAGAGATGTTAACCATACAAAGTCAAGCCAAACATGAGCTGCATAAAGCAATCCAATCCCTGCAAGACCCCAATAGCCTACGGCCTCCATTATCAACGGTGATCCAACACCTGCCCACCATGCAATGAAGAAGGGGTTTAGGGCTGAGAGACTGATTCCTATTAAGAATGGAGAAGCTGAAGAGCCTGAAGCTGAGAGTGAATTTACCTTTATCGCATCTTTTGCTGTTAGATAGGAGAAGAATAGGAGAAAGGCACCACCTATAAAGCTCAGAATCGTTGAAACCTCCTTAGAAGTCAGAACGGCAACACCCATGCCGATAATTATGACTAGAGGTAATTCGACTGCCATGTGTCCTAAGCTAATCATAAATCCGCCTCTCCATCCCTTTTTTACACCTACTGCAGCGGTGGCTGCGGTTAAAGGTCCTGGGGCGAGGGCACCTGAACTGCTTATCAATGCAACTTTGATCAAGAATGCTAAGCTCAAGCTCTACACCTTCGTAGAGGTACCTCCACTGGTATAAAATAATTGAGGTTTGCTACACTCAGATCCAGTTTTTATTTATGTCATTTATGTATTTCATTGATTTAATTAACGTCACCCTCATTTGAAACCATCTCTCCAGAAAATGATACTATAAACCCAAATGGAAACCGCTATTGCTCCGATAAGCTCTGCAATTGCAACTCCTTTGAACGTTTTCAAAGCCCATACAGCCAAAATCCATCCAAGAGAGAAAAGTATGATAGTGAAAATTCCAAATTCCCTCTTTTCTTTCAGATCATCGATTCCCTTTAATAACATCCCAAAACCGGATAGGAGGAAGAAACCGAGGCTAACCGATAAATGGGGTGGAGTCCCCTCTGGAAAGACACCGATTAAAAGGAGTGAAAAAATCCCAGCAGCAAAAATAAAGCTTCCAAGTCTGCCAAGTACCCTTTTTTGAGATTTTATCAGACCATAGGCAAAAACAAGGCCAAACAATCCAGATAAAATTAGTCCGTAATTTAGAATGTAGTTGTATTCTAACCCCACCCTTCCGAGATCGCTTATTGCATTTTTCTCGAAAGAAAACCAAGAATGAGTTGAAACAGCCAGAAGGATGCTTATAAAAGCTATGACAGGGGACAAAATTCCTGCCTGTTTGTAGCCTTCCATGCTCAGAACTTGAAGGTAAAATTAATAAAATTACCTCTTAATACCTGTCCTTAGTTCTGGTGTTTCCCTTTTTATTTCTTTTCTCCGCCAAAAACCTCGTCAACAATTCTGAGAAGTTTTCTGCTTAGCATCGCTTTTGGCTTACAGCTTGGACAGACAGGAACCAGATCCTCATAATCCTTATAAACCGATCTTTTGTAAATGGCGAAATAACCTAAGCAATCCAAGCAAATGGTTTTCATGCAGATCTCACAAGTCCTTGCATTCTTGGGATCAAGCTCTTTCCCGCATACTGAACATTTTACAGCATCCACGATAGAGTATTGTCTTAGTAATTGAATTATTTTTCGATTGACAATTGATAAGTCGGCAATTGATAAGTGAGGCTAATCTCTTTTACTCTTTTAAGCAGGTGGTAGAGAATAAATAAAAAGATTTACTGAACCTATAATTATAGTGGGTTATTTCTAACAATTTTTAAACTGGAAAATTTAAATCCAAAAATAAATCTACAAAAAAAAATTGATGGGTGATAAAATTTTACAAACTTTTTTTTTATAGCCTAAACCTGAGATAATCCATGAAAATTCCTCGAGAATTCCTTTTATAAATTCCATCTTGCTGGTTTACTTAAAAAAATCCAATAACGCACTCTAATCAACCTAAAGATTTATATAAGAGAAAGGTAAGAAATCGAATAATAACTAAATTTTGGGGGTGTAATGAATGGAATTGCCATTGGCACCTGTTGAGAGAATTATAAGGAATGCTGGCGCCCCGAGGGTCAGTGAGGATGCAAAAAAGGCTCTCGCGGAGGCCCTGGAAGAATATGCTCTGAAAGTTTCGAAGAAGGCTGTGGACCTCGCCAATCATGCTGGCAGGAAGACCGTTAAGGCCGAAGATGTAAAAATGGCCGCAAAAGAGTTTTAACTCTTTTTTAGGTTTTTTTATTTTTTTGTAGGCTTTTTTCGTACTTTCTCAATAATTAATTCTTACATTCTTTAATTAAATTTAAAGTTTTTTGAAGTTTTTTGAAATGGAGTGTTCTTCAAACCTCTCATTTAGCATATTCTCATAGAAAAACCTCAAAGCAAACGATCTTTATTGTTGATTTGCCTTTGTTTGAATAATGAGGCAAACTCTCAGCATCATCAAAAAAGCTAAATACATATACTTTCCCTTTTATTTCACAATTATGATAAAAAAGATGTATTAAGAAAACCACTGGTTATACTGATCGCGGCAATTAATTCGGAAATACTTTCAACCAGTCAAACATTCATCACATTATTTTCGGATCCTCTTTTGCTTGTCATATATTTCTTCTCCTTTGCTATGATGGATGAATTAATCCAAAGCTACAATTTCGGAAACAAAGCTATTTTTTGCATGGGGGCTATTTTTGGACTCGCACTGGAAGGTTTTGTGGCTTTTACACTGGTTGCCGACTCATTAGCTTCTCTTGTAATGATCCCCTTTATTGCAATTTTGTGGCATGGACTCATCACAACCTTGGTGGCATTTACCGTTGTTGAGGTTATTATACCAAGAAAAGAGAAAAAAATTAAACAAAATTTGGGTGACTTCAGGTGTTATATTTTGGATTCTTCTTCTGTTAACAACAATGGGGAGCAATTTTGCTGTTGTCTCGCAATCATTCGTGTATACAATAGTTATAGCACTAATTCTGTTATTCCTGTTTTTGATTAAAAGAAGTTTAAAAAGTCCTGTCGAATACAAGCCGAGAGTTACTCTATCAATAATTTTGATTATTATTGGCTTTATTGCAGGTCTACTGATAAGGGAAAATATTTTTGGTTTTGTAGATTATTTTCAGATGTTGATTTTTTTATATGGCAATTGTCGTTCTGTTGCTGAGAAAAGATGAGGAAAAGAATGGCTTGAATTATACACTGAATTAGGCTGTGATATCGAAGGATACTTCCAGTTAACTAGAGATATGAATCTAACAGTCCTGAACCTTGCAGGTTTAATCATCTAATTCTATTCCACCTAAATCTGACTTTTCAGCTTAGCTGACTTCATTCGTGATGTAAGTCAAACCTCGTTGAATTCCGATGCCATAAAAATAAGCTAATAGAATCAGGATGATCCAGAAATAAAAATCAAAACTTTAATATCATCCCTCTCCTCAATTTAGTGAGGTGATTGTATGAAAGTAAATGGAGTTGAGATAGAAGATACCTTTGCTGAAGCGTTTGGTATAAAAATCGCAAGGGTTTTGATTACAGCCTATGACTACGACTGGGCTATGGTGGCTGCAACTGAAGCAACCGGTTTTGGTACATCCGTTATAATGTGTCCGGCAGAAGCAGGAGTTGAGCTAAAAGTCCCCCCCTCAAAGACACCTGATGGTAGACCTGGCGTATATATTCAGATATGTCATATGTCGAAGAAGGGGCTTGAAGAGCAGTTGCTTGCTAGGCTTGGACAGTGTGTTCTGACTGCTCCAACAACAGCAGCATTCAACGGCTTGCCGGATGCCGAAAACAAGTTCGATACGGGATTTAAGCTGAAATTCTTTGCGGATGGTTTTGAAAGAGAACTAGAGGTAGGGGGAAGAAAGTGCTGGGCAATTCCAATGATGCAAGGAGAGTTTATAATCGAGAATGATATGGGCTATGTTGACGGTGTTGCTGGGGGAAACTTCTTCATTCTTGCAGAAACTCAGCCTTCTGGACTTGCAGCAGCAAAAGCAGCAGTACAGGCTATCTCTGATGTTGAGGGGGCCATAACACCTTTCCCTGGTGGTATCGTCGCATCCGGTTCAAAAGTAGGTGCAAACAAGTACAAGTTCCTAAAAGCAACCACAAATGAGAAGTTCGCACCAACGTTGAAGGACAAAGTGGAAGGCACATTCATACCAGAGAATGTTACTGCAGTTTATGAGCTCGTCATAAACGGTTTGAACATCGATGCTGTCAAAGAAGCAACAAAAGTTGGGATAGAGGCTGCTACCAAGATACCCGGAGTCGTGAAGATTACTGCTGGAAATTACGGTGGAAAGCTTGGTCAGCATTTGATTAATCTCCACGAACTCTTCTAATTTTTTATTCAATAATTTTATTTAATATTACAAAGTTGCTATACCTAAAACTCAATTTTTAATTACATCATTTTGAATTCAGAAACATTTATCATCTACCTTTTTCAAATCACTAAAAGCGGGTGAAAATCGATGTGCATGGTGGCCATGGTTAGATTTGGCGGCACTCAGAAAAAAGAATCCAAGAGGGAACTACTATCCAAACTGTTAAACAAGTGTAAAAAGTAGTTTCCCTCTATTTTATCTTCCAAATTTGCCCTCAATTAGTTTAGACTCTTCTAAGCCTTTATGGGGGTTCGTTGTTCTTAATTTTAGACCTGTGGAAATGGAAGAATATGGCGATTTTTTAAAATCTCTAACACCATCCAGAATACTTGGTTTAAAACTGATGGGAGTTGGAAAGTTAAAAGTTGTATAAAAAATAAAAGATAAATTATTATATAATTAAAAATTAGTCTGGATACCTTCACGTTTAGTTAAGGTCGAAGTGGTTCGGGTACAATCGGCGAGGGGCCCCAGAGTTCTCGACTGATGTTTGTAACAAATGCATATAACTCATCCAGAATTTTCTGCAGCTCTTCATTGGAATACCAACTTGCCCAGGCATTCATGTCGGCGAATTCATAGGTAACGACTACTCGTGAAGAGCCAGTAGCTGGCCTGTATCCACGGAACTCGGTAATTCCAGGAACAGCAAGGGTTCGTGGTATAGTAGATTGTGCCCACTGTGTGTAGGCGTCTTCTTTCCCTGATAAGATATCCCATTTCATAACGTATAAAACTACCATTTTTTCACCTCCTTTATTAATTTCAATTAATAGATTTCTATCATTATTAAATCTTTTGTTGTAAAAAATATATTTTTTTAATTATATTGGAGCTAAAATTTGTCAAGTTAACATCTGTCAGAAACGTAAATTCTTTAATTTTTTATTGTTTTTTCTAATGATAATATACCTTTTCACTATTTGATAGTGTTGACAGCTCTAAAAGCAGATGTTCCACGAGAAAAAGAAGAATTAAATTACTAAATCCAAAAATAGCCCCGTCCGGATTCGAACCGGAGTCTTCGGATCCAGAGTCCGAAAGGATCGACCGCTACCCCACGGGGCTTTTTTGTTTTTGGTTGTTAAATGAATTAGCATACTCCTTGGAACATATAGGTTAAAAAATTTTTCTTAGTTTTAGAGATGGTTTAAAGAAGTAGGAGAGAATACCAAGTTAGTATTAAATAAGCTAATGCAGGAATTGCCGCAGTGGTCAGAGCTTTTTTGAAATCTAACTGTCTAGCGTGTTTGATTGCAAAAGTCCACAGTATGAACTGCCATCCTAAGCTTATTGTGTTGAGACTGGCGCTCGTGATTTTTATAGACTCACCCATCAATCCTTCAAAGCCTTGGACGGATATAATCGCAGCGGTATCCATTGCTATTTTGAGGTTCAAAGGAAAGAGAAAGATGGTTGGGATAAAACAAAATGCAACGAACTTAAGGGTAGTTGAAAAATCTCCCTTTCCATTAAAGATGGCAGAGACTCCATGCATGATCGCTGAAAAGATTAACCACATTATAAAAACCACAAAAAATGGAGAAATTATCGTGGAGTAGTAGGTAATCGAGTAAATCATTTGTGCTTGTTCCGCTGGCACGCCTTTGGAGATTGCAAGCTCTACCCCTGCTTTTGCGTATAAATCTGCAAAAAGAGCAGCTGAAAGAGAGGGTAGAATTGCTGCAATAAGTACTATAGCTAAAGGTTTCAAAAATCCGATCTTTTCCTCCCTGGCTTTCTCAAAAAAATTATTGGGGTTGTAAATGAGTTCAAGATAATTGGGCATAGATTTAAATTTGAGCGCGACATTATAATCTTTGCGCATAGTTAGAAATTTTTTCTCGTATTTTTTAGATTATTTTTACCAAATACAATTGCCGATTCGCGTGTGAGTTAGTTTAAAGAATTCATGTTAAGATAAAAAGTCGTTAGGATCTAGGATCTAAAACTTTTAAAACTTTAATTTACGCTCTAAAACTTAAAACTAATAATCAACGGAATTAATCATCGGAATTATTCCTCTTCAGTATCTAATCTTCTTTTTTGTCTGAATCTACCTTAGCCTCACTCTCGGATTTTTCCTCTTCTTTTAGATCGAATTTGTCTCCACCACATAGCTTAATTCTATTCCCACATAAAATACAGACGGCTATCATCTTTTCGTTGACCCTGAATTCGTCTCCTCCACAGCTATCACAGACTATGAGCATTGAAGAAAAAATTTATTTTCTTTGTTATTATCGTTTCCGTTTTCCTCATTATGAGTTCTGAAGTTTGGAACCAAGAAAAGTTTTTAATTAATAATTCTTATGGAGATCTATGAACAAGGAATGGAATGAAAAAGGAAAGGAATTATTAGAGATTCTCAAACTGAGAACACCTCCTGTAGGGGTGGTTTTTTCTGAGAATGATGAGACTCTCGAAGGCTCATTTCAACCATCGAAATATGGGGTGAAAATGGCTGTTTGTCAGGCCATTGGATTTGCAAGATACAGTGGAAGGACTGTGGTTTTAAAATACGACGATTTTGCCTGTCCACCTTCGATGATTATCTATGGTTTGGTGAGGGGTGAGTTAAAAGAGGACTTAAAAAGCATTCTTCTGAAAGCGGGATGGCTTAAGGATGAATCGGCAGAGGTTCTCGAGAACTTCTTGCCTCAAGGAAAATATAAAACCTTCATTTTCGGGGATCTAACAAGAATGTATATCAAACCTCAATCAATACTCGTATTTGGATCTCCAGCCCAGATAGGTAGACTTATTCAGGCAAAAACGTATTTTGGAGGGATAGTTAGAGCCAATCTCGTTGCAAAAACAGCATCTTGCTCGGAAGCACTTCTACCATCGTTGAGTGGGGAACCAGCTGTCTCCGTTCCGGGTGCTGGAGATAGAGTTTTTGCAGGACTTGACGAGGATGAAATGATTTTCGCAATGCCTTACGAATGGCTCGACAGAATTTTAGAGGGTTTGAAAAACGCTGGGAAAGGTGCAAATGTTAGTTATCCGGTGCCACCCTTCCTGTTATTCACTCCAAGATTTCCGAAGATGTATAGAGAATTCCAGGAGAAGTTCGAGAGAGCTTGAAGAGTTAATTAAAGCTGAGACTCAAAGACGAGGCTCAAAGACCCATCATTAAATTTATCAAAAGAATTATATTGCCCCAACCCAACTAGCCTTCATGGGAAGTGATACTACAATTACGATAATAGGAGTCATAGTGGGTTTTCTTTTTGGACTTAGTGGGATTGCAACCCTTTTCAATCTCATGAGCAATGTGATAACGGAAGCAACCACCCAACTTTCCCAACTCAGCGCTGTTTCGACCTTAGTTCTTCTAGTAATAGCTATTATCTTGATAATAAAGATCAGGATAATTTCTGCTCTGGTTGTCGGAGCGATCGTTGGTGCGGTATTAAATCTCATATTAAAGCTCAACGGGATTGATATCGTAAATCAGGTTTTTTCAACGATAATGAGCAATCTCCACTTAACCTAATCTAAACTCTCTTTGTGGCTTAAAGAATCAAGACCCAGATATTTGAGGACATCTAAAGGATTTCTGATGGATAAAACAAATAAACTTTTATAGCCAACATCATCCTTTCCCCTCTGAATGAAGGTAGCTCTTGGTGGAACATTTGAACCACTTCACGAAGGACACAAGAAGCTAATCGAAGTTGCAGTAAGACTCGGTGGAAGAGATGTAATGATTGGGGTCACAAGTGATGAGATGGCAAGATTGAGGATAAGAAGCGTCCTTCCTTTTGAAATCAGAGCTGAGAACATTAGGCGATATGTCGAGGCAAAGTACGGTTTTACTCCTTCTGTTGTGAAGATAGATAATCCCTATGGTAGGACTCTCGAAATCGATTTCGATTATCTTGTGGTATCTCCGGAAACCTGTAAAATGGCAGTTGAGATAAACAAAAAGAGGAGAGAACTTGGAAAAAGAGAAATAAAGGTTGTTAAAGTCGATTTTCTTATGGCTGAGGATGGGAAACCTATATCTTCTACGAGGATTAAAAAAGGTGAAATCGACAGATACGGGAATTTAATTTAAAGTTTTATTTGATTAAGGGTAGGGTATAGTTGAATCGGAAGGAGTTTATGATTTTGGGCCTAAATAGGTCTACAAATTTACAAAATTTGATAAACTCAATCAAGGCTTGATGTAAGCATAGCCCTCTTCTTGAAGTTCTATCAATTTCACAATCCCAGCAGGAATTATCTCACAGAACTCCGAGACCTGATCCTGTTTGATTTTTACGAGATTCATCAAGGCGTTGTTGCAAACATAAAATCTAATTCCTTTTTTAACAAAGTTCTCGATTTCGTCTCTGTATCTTTCCAAGTTTGGTTTTGTGAAAAGTTTTACAGCATACCCATTCGCCACAACAACCACTTTTGAATCTTCCTGGCTTTTTAAAAGGTTATGTATGTTTCCCAGCATGAGTTCAAACACTGGTGTCGAATCAAAATCGATGTGAAAAACAACCTTCATCGTGTCCCAATCCAATCACGACTTTAAAAAATTAACGATGATAGTCCAATGAAACGGAATTAATATAAGAACAATCGAAATTGATTTTTTGTGGTTAAGGTTATTGTAGGCTCAAAGAATCCTGTGAAAGTTGAGGGAGTGAAGCAGGCATTCCAGCATTACTTTGATGAGGTTGAGATTTCCTCAAGGGAGGTAGATTCGGGAGTTGGGAAACAACCTTTCAACAACGAATCAATCAGAGGAGCTATAAACAGGGCTTTAAAGTCCTATTCAAATGAATTTGACTTCTCTGTTGGTGTTGAAGCTGGATTATTTTCATTTAAAAGAACAATCACAGGTTTCATAGACTTTCAGGTTGCAGCAATCTACAATGGTCATAGAATTACGATAGGCTTTGGCCCAGGTTTTGAGTATCCTCCATTCGTGGTTGAGGAAGTCCTCAAAGGAAAAGAGGTTGGAGACGTGATGGATGAGTTCACGGGGATTAAGAATCTAGGGGAGAAAACTGGGGCGATTCATTTCTTAACAAAAGGTAGGATTTCTAGGATCGATCTTACAAGACTCTCCGTAATAACAGCTTTGATACCCTGGATAAACAAAGAAATTTACTTCGGGACTGAGTAGGTATTTTAGCGTTATGAATCTCACAATGGATGTCATAAAACCGTTCGATCCTTGGAAATCTCCATTGTGCACATGTCCGGAAAAATACTCTTTAAATCCATATACAGGATGCTCTCATTGCTGTATCTACTGTTATTCAACCTATATACCAAATTTTTATAGATTACGGATCAAGAAAAATCTTTTGTCTAGGGTAGAAAAGGATCTATCCAAGCTTCCAAAACACGCACTGATTTCAATGTCTAATTCCAGCGATCCCTATCCTCCTCTCGAAAAAAAGCTTGGGCTAACAAGGAAAGTTCTTGAACTGATAAAGGAACATGATATGGATCTCATGATTGTGACGAAAAGTGATATAGTAACAAGAGACATCGGTCTGATCGGTGAAATGAATGCAGCCGTAAGCATCTCCATAACAACCTTGGATAAAGAGCTCGCTGCAAAGCTTGAGCCCGGTGCTCCGGAGCCTACTAAAAGGATTGAAGCATTAAGAAGGCTTCATTCTGAAAAAATTCCTGTTGTATTACGGCTTGATCCCATCATCCCCGGAAAAAGTGAAGGGGAAATAGAGAAAATCATTGAGGAATGTTCCTTTGTTTCCCATGTCGTCTCATCAACGCTCAAACTTCGTTTTGATTCGCTTAGAAGAATGCTAAACACTTTTCCAGAGCTTGAACACTACCACAAACTCTATAAAAAAGGTGAAAAGATACAGAACTCCTTTTACCTTCCTCTAGATTTAAGAAAACAGCTGTTGGAGAATGTTAGGGAGGTATGTGAAAGGTATGGAATTGGTTATGCCTTCTGCAGAGAGGGGATTGATTTTAAAGCGAAAAGCTGTGATGGCTCTCATCTAATCAGGTAACAGATAATCGAAATGATCAAAATTAACCCTAAGCTTAGATTATAGAAAAGGCAATCAATACCAGAATAAAGCAACTTGTTCCAATCAAATCCATGATCGAGGTAATCAGAGGGATTCCGATGTTATCAGGGTCGAGGCCTTTTCTGAATGAAAGGATTGAGAAATAATACGCCATGAGATTGAGAGGCAGAAGTAAAATCTGGCCCGCAATCACCGTTATTGCGACTATCTCGAGGGTTGAGATCGTCTGAATTCCTGCCGTGAGATTGAGGAGCTGAGCTGTAATACCTATCAAGGAGAAAACAAAGAATCCAATGAGATGGAAAACAGCAAAAACCTTCAGAACTTCAGTGGGTGGTTTTAATCTTGGCTTAAGGATACCTAAGTGGAGCAGGGAAGCAAACCTTGATGAGAGAATCCCACCAATAGCTCCACCATCTTCGAGGAATGAGGGAATTACCGTAAGCAATCCGGCTATGGCTATGAATCTCTCGATCCTTGTTCCTATAACTGATCCGGCAAAGAGATCTAGAGTTATGCAAATAAGGAGGATCCAAAAGCTCTCCCTTATAATTTTCTTTGCAATTTTTCTCTTCCCAGATTTTTCGTTTTTTACGAAAGATGATCCATAAAAGCTAAGAAATCCGAGAAAAACCGTTATAATTAAGAGAATTGAAAAAATAAAAATTCTAACCTCAAAAGATGAAGCGAATACGATTTGGGCGGAAAGAAACAAAATAGGTAAGGTCACCATATCACCGAGCAGAGTTATGAATGGAGCCGTTATGTTGTCAGGATTCCAACCATATCTGAAGCTACCTATGGCAAGATAAAAAGTTGCAGGGATCATAAGGAAAGCAGATAACACACCTGCAAGAACGGAGATTGTAGTGAGATCCAAGGCTAAGGATATGAATGAAATGTTTTCCCCTCTGAATATATTAAGCCCCATCAGCTGAGCGGCAACGGCAGCAAAAAGGCTGCTGAGAATGCTAAACACCATCAGTAGAAACGTTGAGGAGGCTAGATTTTCGGTGTATTCAGGAATAGGCTCAAAGCTTGGAGTTATCCTTCCTGTATGGAGGTATGAGCTAAGTCTTGATCCCAAAGAGGCGTAAATATTTCCTCTTAATCCTATGCTGGCAGGAATAAGCAAGATCAATGCTGGAAGAATCTCCAGTTTATCCGAAGAGAATCCCAACACAAAACCGGTGACAAGGTTCCCTACCGTTACAAGGGTAAGGGCAAATAAGCTCTCTTTAATGTCTCGTCTGTCCATGTAAACAGAGCTTAGGGCTACAATACACCACCTCGGAACTGGATTTAGTTAACCAACTCTATTATAAATCCGTAGTATATAATTCTTGTTAATTCGTGGTGAAGACAAGAATGAAGGGCCACAAATTTATTTTCTCTCAGATAATCCAAAAAATAAATAAATTCTAATGGATTTTAAGGATTTAATTTAAGGATTTGAGGAAAAAATCTATCGTTTATACTCGTAAAACCCTCTTCCTGTTTTTCTGCCCAACAATCCAGCCGCCACCATTTGCTTAAGTAATGGACATGGCTTATACTTGTCGCCGAGTTCTCTGTGCAGCGTTTCAACAGCTGCAAGCACTATATCCAGCCCTATGAGGTCTGCTAATTCGAGTGGTCCCATGGGCACGTTTGTGAAAAGCCGCATCCCCTTATCAATTTCCTCCTTTGTTGCGATCCCCTCATAGAGAACATAGATTCCCTCGTTTACCCATGGCATTAGAATTCTGTTGCTTATGAAGCCTGCAGAATCCTTGCATACAACTGGCTCTTTACCAATCTTCTTTACAAATTCTACAGCAAAATTGAGGGTTTCATCGCTTGTAAGCAGACCTTTAACTATTTCAACACCCCTCATAAGAGGTACAGGATTCATAAAGTGAATCCCGACAAAATTCTCAGGTTTTCGCGAGACTGCGGCCATCTCGGTTATGCTGAGAGTTGATGTGTTGGATGCGAATATTGCATCTTTGTTTTTAACGAGTTCATTCAGCTCCTTTATGACAGCTTTCTTAATATCCATGTTTTCAACGACAGCCTCTATCACCAAATCCACGTTTTCCAAATCTTTCATGTCTACAGTTGGTTTTATCCTTGAGAGGATTGAATCCATATCGTCTTGAGATATTTTTCCTTTCTCAACGAATTTGGAAAGGCTCTTTTTTATCGTCTCCATTCCCCTATCAACGAATTTCTGCTCGATATCTCTCATCACAACTTCAAACCCTGCTGCAGCGCAAACTTGGGCTATTCCATTTCCCATCGTTCCTGCACCGAGAACTCCCACAATCTTAACATCATCTACCTTCATTCCAATCACCTCTAACTTTAGTAAAGAACTTTAAATCAAAAATTGATTTAAAATCAAATCTTGATCTTACCAGCCAATCTCCTCCCTATAACGATTCTCTGCGCCTCACTCGTTCCTTCATATATTGTTCCAACTCTTGCATCTCTATAATACCGCTCCACATCATACTCCTTGCTGAAACCGTAGCCACCGAATATCTGAACAGCTTCGTAGGTGACTTTTATCGCCGT